>NZ_JBVJNK010000008.1:226765-517826 GCF_055583745.1 Streptomyces sp. NPDC104381 | reverse complement strand
CGCCCGGTTACATTCCGAACCCGGAAGCTAAGCCTTTCAGCGCCGATGGTACTGCAGGGGGGACCCTGTGGGAGAGTAGGACGCCGCCGAACAATCTTTCAGGGCCCCTGGTCCCAGCGTTCATGCTGGGGCCAGGGGCCTTTTTGTTTTGCCGAAGCGCGTCGGATGGTCGGCTGCGCGAGAATGTCTGTGGTACCCGATGACAGGAGTCACCCCCATGTCCACCAACTCTTCCGACGACCGTCCGGAGCGCGAGCCGCGTCGCCGGGACGGCGGTGACAGGGGCGGCTTCCGAGGCGGCCGTGACGACCGGGCCGGCGCGCCTCGTCGTGACAACGACCGCGGCGGGTTCCGTCGTGATGACAACCGTGGTGGCGGCGGTGGGTTCCGTCGCGATGACCGTGACCGCGCCCCGCGTCGTGAGGATGACCGTGGTGGGTACCGGGGCGGTCAGCGTGATGACCGTGGCGGTCGGCCTTCCGGTGGTGGGTTCGAGCGTCGTGATGACCGGCCGCGTGGCCCGCGCCGCGATGACGACCGCCCCAGCGGTGGTTTCCGTCGTGATGACAGCCGGGGCGGCGGCTCCGGTGGCGGTGGCTTCCGTCGCGATGACAGCCGTGGTGGTGGCTCCGGCGGTGGGTTCCGCCGTGACGACCGTGACCGGGACCGTGGTCCCCGTCGCGATGACGACCGGTCCGGCAGCTTCCGTCGCGACGACCGCGCCCCGCGCCGTGAGGACGACCGTGGTGGGTACCGGGGCGGTCAGCGTGATGACCGTGGTGGCCGGCCTTCCGGTGGTGGGTTCGAGCGTCGTGATGACCGGCCGCGTGGCCCGCGCCGCGACGACGACCGCCCCGGCGGCGGTGGCTTCCGCCGCGACGACAGCCGCGGCGGCGGGTTCCGTCGTGATGACAACCGTGGTGGCGGCGGTGGCTTCCGCCGCGATGACCGTGACCGCGCCCCGCGTCGCGAGGACGACCGTGGTGGGTACCGGGGCGGTCAGCGTGATGACCGTGGTGGCCGGCCTTCCGGTGGTGGGTTCGAGCGTCGTGACGACCGGCCGCGTGGCCCCCGTCGCGACGACGACCGCCCCAGCGGTGGTTTCCGCCGCGACGACAGCCGGGGCGGCGGCTCCGGTGGCGGTGGCTTCCGTCGTGACGACAGCCGTGGTGGTGGCTCCGGCGGTGGGTTCCGCCGTGACGACCGGGACCGTGGTCCCCGTCGCGATGACGACCGGTCCGGCAGCTTCCGTCGCGACGACCGCGCCCCGCGCCGTGAGGACGACCGTGGTGGCTACCGCGGCGGCCAGCGCGACGACCGAGGCGGCTACCGGGGCGGCCAGCGTGATGACCGTGGCGGCCGGCCCTCCGGTGGTGGGTTCGAGCGTCGTGACGACCGGCCGCGTGGCCCGCGTCGCGACGACGACCGGACCGGCGGCGGCTTCCGCCGCGACGACCGTGGCCGTGAACGGGACCGTGGTCCCCGTCGTGACAACGACCGTGGCGGCTACCGGGGCGGTCAGCGGGACGACCGCGGTGGTTACCAGGGACGTGACGACCGGGACCGCGAGCCCATCAAGCGGCTCCCCATTCCGGACGACGTCACCGGTGACGAGATCGACAAGGATGTCCGGCAGGAGCTGATGAGCCTGCCGAAGACCCTCGCCGAGGACGTCGCACGGAACCTCGTCATGGTCGCCCGTCTGATCGACGAGGACCCCGAGCAGGCGTACGCGTACTCGCGCATCGCCCTTCGGCTGGCGTCGAGGGTCGCCGCAGTGCGTGAGGCCGCTGGCTTCGCCGCGTACGCCACCCAGAAGTACGCGGAGGCGCTGGCCGAGTTCCGTGCGTCACGCCGTATGACCGGTTCCGTCGAGCTGTGGCCCGTCATGGCCGACTGCGAGCGTGGACTGGGCCGCCCCGAGCGCGCCATGGCCATGGCCGGTGAGCCCGAGGTGCAGAAGCTGGACAAGGCCGGACAGGTCGAGATGCGCCTGGTCGCTGCGGGAGCCCGCAGGGACATGGGCCAGATCGACGCCGCGATCGTCACACTGCAGAGCCCCGAGCTCGCGTCCAACGCCGTGCACTCGTGGACGCCGCGCCTGCGGTACGCCTACGCCGACGCGCTCCTGGAAGCCGGCCGCGAGGACGAGGCCCGTGAGTGGTTCGGCAAGGCCCTGGAGGCCGACAAGGACGGTGCGACCGATGCGTCAGACCGGCTCGCCGAGCTCGACGGGGTCGAATTCGTCGACGCCCTCGGCGACGACGAGCAGCCCGGTGAGTCGGCCCCCGTCGAGGAGCGGGCCACGGAGGCCCCGGTCGCGGACGACCAGGACGACGACGAGGACGACGAGGACGCGGACGACGAGGACGGGCCCGCGAAGGTCTGAGCGTCGCCGCTGATGCGGTAGGGACGGACGAGGAGGGCGGCACCCGGTGGGTGCCGCCCTCCTCTGCGTCCGGCCGGGCTCTGAGCCCCGGGCTCAGTCGACGTCGAGGCTTCGCAGGACGAGGCCGGTGGCCGGCTTGGGGCCGAACGAGGTCGACTTGCGGGGCATCGTGACACCCTGCCGGGCCAGGTCCCGGACCACGTCCTCACGTACGGGGTGCATCAGTACCGCCGTGGCGCCGTGCCGTTCGGCCTGCTCGACGACCGCCGCCGAGTCGTGGATGTAGGCGATCTCCTCGGGGGTGTCCGGGATGCCCCACACCTCGTCGAGGAGCGTGGAGTGCAGCACGGTCGCGTCGAGCGCACGCCAGGCCGGCGGCCGGTCCGCGCGGACCGTGCGGGCCAGCAGTTCCTCGTCCGGCCGGTCCGCCAGGTGGAACCGGCCGTCGCCCGCGAGCAGGAAGGCGTTGCTCTCCGTGGCGGCCTCCGCGAGGGCGTCGAGCGCCCGGTCCAGCGGCCCGTCGACCGGCCGGACACGGAAGCGGCCGTCGAGGGCGTCGAGCGCCTGCGCGACCGGAAGGCGGTGCAGCAGCCGGTGGATGGCGCGGACCCGCAGCGGATAGCGGGCGGTGTCGACGAGCAGGACGAGGCCGAAGTCCCAGGGGCCGGGCCCGGACCGCTCCTGCTGGAGGCGGAGGTAGGTCGCCCAGCGGTGATGGCCGTCGGCGATCAGGGCCTGGCGGTGGGAGAGGTCGGACTCGATCTCCGCGCGTTCCCCGGGATCGGTGACCGCCCAGAGACGGTGGCTGAAACCGTCCTCGGTCGTCGTGGTGAGGAGCGGCACGCGCTCCACCACCCGCTCGATGACCGCCGTCGTACCGGTTCGCCCACCGTCCCCCGCGTAGCTCAGGAGCAGGGGTTCGAGGTGGGCCGCCGCCGTGCGCATCAGGTCGGCGCGGTCCTCCACCACGTCGGCCATGACGTCCTCGTGCGGCAGCACCACGCCCTCCGACGCGGGGGAGAGCGCCAGCGCCCCGATCACCCCGCGCTGCAGGATGTCGCCGGCCCGCTGTTCGTAGACGTAGAGCACGGGCACCGGGTCCGGGGCGAGGACGCCCTCTGCGAGCCAGCGCTTCAGGGTGTCGGCTGCCTGACGGTGGCGTGCGGCGGCCGTGCCGGCCTGCGGGAGGATCAGCCGCACGATGTTGTGCGGGTCCGCCGACTCCAGGTGGTGCAGCCCGTCCGGCCGTACGACGACGTCGTACGGAGGTGAGGTGACCGCCGCCAGACTGCCGACCCGTTCGGGGACGTACCGCAGGCCACGGAAGGGGATCAGCCGCAGTCCCCGGCCGACGGCGGGCCCGGATGTGTTCATCAGGGCATCGTATGTGCGCTGCGGCGATGCGCGATGATCGGGGGAGAGGCATGGAAAGAGGAGCACAGGTATATGAGCCAGCAGGACAGGTCCCGGCCGCTCGGAAGTGACGTGGCGCTGAGCGAGGCGTACGACACGGCGCTGCTCGACCTCGACGGGGTGGTGTACGCGGGAGGGCACGCGATCGTGCACGCCGTCGAGTCGCTCGGCACCGCGCGTGCGGGCGGCATGCATCTGGCGTACGTGACGAACAACGCGCTGCGCACCCCGGACGCGGTGGCCGAGCACCTGACCGAGCTCGGCGTGCCCGCGGACCCCGCGGATGTGATCACCTCGGCGCAGGCGGTGGCCCGGCTGATGGCCGATCAGCTGCCGTCCGGGGCCAAGGTGCTCGTCGTCGGCGGGGAGGGGCTGCGGGTCGCGCTGCGTGAGCGCGGGCTGGAGCCGGTGGAGTCGGCGGACGACGACCCGGTCGCCGTGGCGCAGGGATTCGGCGGGCCCGACCTGCCCTGGGGCCGGTTCGCGGAGGCGGCGTACGCGATCTCGCGCGGCGCCGTCTGGTTCGCGTCCAACACCGACCTGACGATCCCGGGTGCCCGGGGCATCGCTCCGGGCAACGGCGCGGCGGTGGAGGTCGTACGGATCGCCACCGGCGCCGAGCCGCAGGTCGCGGGCAAGCCGCTGCCGCCGATGCACCGCGAGACCGTGCTGCGGACCGGGGCGAAGCGGCCGCTGGTCGTGGGGGACCGGCTGGACACGGACATCGAGGGAGCGTTCAACGGTGGCGTGGACTCCCTGCTCGTCCTCACCGGGGTGACCGACGCGGCGCAGCTGATCGCGGCCGAACCCAAGTACCGCCCGACCTATGTGGACCGGGACCTGCGCGGGCTGCTCACGGGGCAGCCCGAGGTGACGGAGGAGGACGGCGGCTTCCGTTGCGGCGGCTGGACGGCCTCGGTGCGCGGGGGAGCGCTGGCGCTGGCCGGTGAGGGCGACGCGGTCGACGGGCTGCGGGCCCTGTGCGGAGCCGCGTGGACGCACGCCGGGGACGGCTCGTCCGCGCTGGACGCGGAGAAGGCCGTGGCCGCGCTGGGCCTGTAGCGAGCGGCCGCGGGGAGTTGAGCCGGTAGGAGGATAGGCTAACCTAACCAGGTGTTGGTCGAGAGTCCCCCTGAATCGAGTTCCGGCCCCCCGGCCGCGCCGGGCACCGGCGCGCGCCCCGGGCGCCACGCGGTACGCGCGGCCGGCCTGCTGGTCGCCGTGGGCGTGCTGGTGCTGGTGTGCCTCGCGAGTGTCGCGGTCGGCGCCAAGGCCCTTCCCCTCTCCGAGGTGTGGCACGGCCTGTTCCACTACTCGGGCACCAACGGCGATGTCCTCGTACGGGATGTGCGGGTCCCGCGCACCGTGCTGGGGCTGATCGTCGGGGCCGCCCTGGGACTGGCCGGCGCGGTGATGCAGGCGCTGACCCGCAACCCGCTCGCCGAACCCGGCCTGCTGGGGGTCAACGCGGGCGCCGCCGCGGCCGTCGTCTCGGCCATCACCTTTCTCGGCGTCACCTCGCTGACCGGATACGTCTGGTTCGCGTTCGGCGGCGCCGCGGTCGTGTCCGTCGCGGTGTACCTGCTCGGCGGCAGCCGGTCCGCGAACCCCGTGCGGCTGGCGCTCGCCGGTACGGCGGTCACCGCCGCGCTGTTCGGCTACGTCAACGCCGTACAGCTGCTGGACGCGGCGGCCCTGGACCGGTTGCGCTTCTGGACCGTGGGGTCGCTGGCCTCCGCGAACACGGAGACCGTCGGCAAGGTGTGGCCGTTCATCGCCGCCGGTGTGCTGCTGGCCCTGCTCATCGCCCGGCCGCTCAACGCGCTGGAGATGGGCGACGACACGGCCAAGGCACTCGGCGCGCACCTGACCCGCACCCGCGTCCTCGCGATGGTGGCCGTCACCCTGCTCTGCGGGGCCGCGACCGCCGCCTGCGGGCCGATCGTCTTCATCGGGCTGATGATCCCGCACCTGGTCCGCGCGATCACCGGCCCCGACCTGCGCTGGATCCTGCCGTACGCGGCCGTGCTCGCGCCCGTGCTGCTGCTCGGCGCCGACGTGGTCGGCAGGGTCGCCGCCCGCCCGGCCGAGCTCCAGGTCGGCATCGTCACCGCGCTGCTCGGCGGGCCCGTCTTCATCCATCTCGTACGGCGTAAGAGGATGGCCCAGCTGTGAAGGCCGCACAGGACACCACGGAGAAGGCAGCACAGGAGCCCTCGAAGCGGACCGCACGGGACACCACCAGGACCGTCCACGCCGTGCGCACGGCCGGCGGGCTCTCCTTCCGGGTGGACGCACGGGCGTTCGCCGTGATCGCGCTGCTCGTCGCCGCCGCGGCCTTCGCCGCGGTGGTGCTGATCGGCAGCGGCGACTACTCCATGTCACCCGGGCAGGTCGTCACCACGCTGTTCGGCAACGGCACCTTCCAGCAGGAGTTCATCGTCACCGAACTCCGGCTGCCCAGGGTCCTCGTCGGGCTGCTCGTCGGTGCCGCGCTCGGCGTCGGCGGCGCCGTCTTCCAGAGCGTCTCCCGCAACCCGCTCGGCAGCCCGGACGTGCTCGGCTTCGGCCAGGGGTCCGCGGTCGGCGCCCTCACCGTCATCGTGCTCTTCCACGGCGGGCCCACCGAGGTCGCGGCCGGTGCCGTCGCCGGCGGACTGCTGACGGGCGTCGCCGTCTACCTGCTGGCGTGGAAGCGGGGGGTGCACGGCTACCGGCTCGTGCTCGTCGGCATCGGCGCCGCGGCCATGCTCACCGCCGCGATCCACTACCTGATCACCAAGGCCGACCTCGTCGACGCCACCCGCGCCGTCGTCTGGATGACCGGTTCGCTGGACGGCCGGGACTGGGCGCAGGTCTGGCCGCTGCTCGCGGTCTGCTGCGTCCTGATCCCACTGGCCCTCGGCCACGGACGGGACCTGCGCATGATCGAGATGGGCGACGACGCCGCCCACGCCCTGGGCGTACGGGTGGAGCGCACCCGGCTCACCCTGCTGAGCTCCGCCGTGCTGCTCGTCGCCGTCGCCACCGCCGCCGCCGGGCCGATCGTCTTCGTCTCGCTCAGCGCGCCGCAGGTCGCCCGCCGCCTCACCCGGGCCCCCGGCCCCAACATCGCGGCCGCCGCCGCCACGGGAGCGGCCCTGCTGCTCGTCGCCGACTGGACCGCCATGAACGCCTTCGGGGACCGACAGCTCCCGGTGGGCGTCGTCACCGGCGTGCTCGGCGGCTGCTACCTGCTGTGGCTCCTGGTGTCCGAGCGCAGGGCGGGACGCATATGAGCCCGGGGATGAAACCGGGCACGCCGGGCACCTCGCAGACCATCCCCACAGACTCCGGGAGTACGACCATGCAGCGCCTCACCGCGGACTCGGTGACCCTCGGCTACGACCAGCGGATCATCGCCGAGAAACTCTCGGTGGAGATCCCGGACAACTCCTTCACGGTCATCGTCGGGCCCAACGCCTGCGGCAAGTCGACCCTGCTGCGCGCCCTCTCCCGGATGCTGAAGCCGGACAGCGGGGAAGTCCTGCTGGACGGGCAGTCCATCCACCGGCTGCCCGCGAAGAAGGTCGCCAGGACACTGGGCCTGCTGCCCCAGTCCTCCATAGCCCCGGACGGCATCACCGTCGCCGACCTCGTCTCGCGCGGCCGCTACCCCCACCAGGGGCTGCTGCGCCAGTGGTCCCCCGAGGACGAGCGGATCGTGAAGGAGTCCATGGAGTCGACCGGCGTCGGCGAGCTCGCCGACCGTTACGTCGACGAACTCTCCGGCGGCCAGCGCCAGCGCGTCTGGATCGCCATGGCCCTCGCCCAGCAGACCCCGCTCCTGCTGCTCGACGAGCCGACGACGTACCTCGACATCCAGCACCAGATCGACGTACTGGACCTCTGTGCGGAGCTGCACGAGACCCAGGGCCGCACCCTCGTCGCCGTGCTCCACGACCTCAACCACGCCGCCCGGTACGCCACCCACCTCATCGCCCTGCGCGACGGCGCGGTCATCGCCGAGGGCGCGCCCGGCGACATCGTCACCGCGCAGCTCGTGGAGGAGGTCTTCGGGATGCGGTGCCAGGTCATCGACGACCCGGAGACGGGAACGCCGCTGGTCGTGCCCGCCGCCCGCAAGAGGCGCGCGGCGGCCGCGGTCTGAGCCCTCCGGCGGGCTACAGGAGCGACTTGAGCTTCAGCAGATCACGGAAGCCCGCCTCCAGCCGCACCCGGCCGGACGCCCAGGCCTTCGCGAAGTTCAGCTCGCCGCCGACCATGGCCACCAGATCGTCCCCGGTCATCGCGAGCCGGATCTCGGCCTTCTCCCGGGGCGGGCCGTCGTGCGTGTCCAGCACCCGGATCCGGCCGTTCTCCAGCCGCCCGGTGAACGTCACGTCGAGATCCCGGATGTGGCAGCTCAGCGAGCGGTCGAGGCCGGCAGCGCCGCGTACGTCGCTGTCGGCCCCGGCCAGATTGTCGGAAAGTGTGTCGAGTGCGCTGCGGCACTCCGCCATGGTCGCCATCGTCACCGACGGTACACCGGCCCTTCGGGGTAGCGTTCCCGCATGAGCGACTGGATGCCGGGGCCGGACACGGCGCAGCACGACGGGACGGACGAAACGGACGCGGGAGCTCCCGCGCCCTCCTTCGACCCCGTGCCGCCCGCACCCCTCGGTCTGGCGCGTACCCCCACGGGGCACGCCGGGGTCGACGCGCGGCTGGAGCGGCTGGCCGACGCGGACCACCTCGAGGCCGACGGCCACACCGAGGTGTACGAGGATGTACACCGTGGGCTGCGTGACGAACTGACCGCGCTGGACGCACGGCCCGCACCCGCACCGACGCCCGCGCACGACAACAGGAGCTGAACCGAACGTGGCAGGAGTGGCACGTCGCCGCCTCGACGCCGAGCTGGTACGCCGTAAGCTCGCCCGCTCTCGTGAGCACGCGAGCCAGCTGATCGCGGCGGGGCGGGTGACCGTCGGCGGGAACACCGCGACCAAGCCGGCCACCCAGGTCGAGACCAGCGCCGCCGTCGTCGTCGTCAAGGACGACGACGACCCCGAGTACGTCTCGCGCGGCGGGCACAAACTCGCGGGCGCCCTCGCCGCCTTCGCGCCCCGGGGCCTGAAGGTCGAGGGGCGGCGGGCCCTGGACGCGGGGGCCTCGACCGGTGGCTTCACCGATGTGCTGCTGCGGGCCGGCGCGCGCCAGGTCGTGGCGGTGGACGTCGGCTACGGGCAGCTCGCCTGGTCCCTGCAGTCCGATGAACGCGTCGTCGTCAAGGACCGTACGAACGTACGGGAGTTGACGGTGGAGCAGATCGACGGAGAGCCGGTGGACCTGGTGGTGGGAGACCTGTCGTTCATCCCGCTCGGCCTGGTGCTGCCCGCGCTCGCCCGCTGCGCCGCCCCCGACGCCGACCTGGTGCTGATGGTCAAGCCGCAGTTCGAGGTGGGCAAGGAGCGCCTCGGCAGCGGCGGTGTGGTCCGCAGCCCCGAGCTGCGCGCCGAAGCCGTACGGGAAGTGGCGCGCCGGGCCGGGCTGCTCGGCCTCGGCGTCCAGGGCGTCACGGCGAGCCCGCTGCCCGGCCCGTCGGGAAATGTCGAGTACTTTCTGTGGCTGCGGGCCGGCGCACCTGAGCTGGATCCCGCGGACGTCGACCGCGCAGTGGCGGAGGGGCCCCGTTGACAACGCATGCGGCACAACCCGGGAACGCGGAACGCACCGTCTTCCTGCTGACGCACACCGGCCGCCCGGCCGCGATCCGCAGCGCCGAACTCGTCGTCCAGGGCCTGCTGCGCAACGGCCTCGGCGTCCGGGCGCTCGCCGCGGAGGCGCAGGACCTGCCGCTGCCCTCGTCGGTGGTCACCGTGCCCGACGCGACGACCGCGGCCGTGGACGGCTGCGAACTGCTGATCGTGCTCGGCGGGGACGGGACGCTGCTGCGCGGGGCGGAGATCTCCCGCGCCTCCGGCGTACCGATGCTCGGGGTCAACCTCGGGCGGGTCGGGTTCCTCGCCGAGGCCGAGCGCGACGACCTGGACAAGGTCGTCGACCGGGTCGTCACCCGGGCGTACCAGGTCGAGGAGCGGATGACGCTCGACGTCATCGTCCACAGCAACGGCGACATCGTGCACACCGACTGGGCGCTCAACGAGGCCGCCGTCCAGAAGGTCTCGCCCGAGCGGATGCTCGAGGTCGTCCTGGAGATCGACGGCCGGCCGGTGACCGGCTTCGGATGCGACGGGATCGTCTGCGCCACCCCGACCGGGTCGACCGCGTACGCCTTCTCGGCGGGCGGCCCCGTCGTCTGGCCGGAGGTCGAGGCCCTGCTCATGGTCCCGATCAGCGCCCACGCGCTGTTCGCGAAGCCGCTGGTCACCTCGCCCGACTCGGTGCTCGCCGTGGAGGTCCAGCCGCACACCCCGCACGGGGTGCTCTGGTGCGACGGGCGCAGGACCGTCGAGCTGCCCGCGGGGGCCAGGGTGGAGGTGCGGCGCGGCGCCGTGCCCGTACGGCTCGCGCGGCTGCACCAGGCGTCGTTCACCGACCGTCTGGTGGCCAAGTTCGCCCTGCCCGTGCAGGGCTGGCGCGGCGCCCCGCACTGATCCGCCGGGCCGCTGCTCACACCCTCCTGAGTGAATCCGCCACCGGGGCCCGTCGCACAGCGGGCCCCGGACCTCGTAAGGTCATGTCCGTGTTGGAGGAGATGCGGATACGGTCGCTCGGAGTCATCGACGACGCGGTGGTGGAGCTGTCACCCGGTTTCACCGCCGTGACGGGCGAGACCGGCGCCGGCAAGACCATGGTCGTCACCAGCCTCGGGCTGCTGCTCGGCGGGCGCGCCGACCCCGCCCTCGTGCGGATCGGTGCCAAGGCCGCGGTCGTCGAGGGGCGGATCACGGTGTCCCCGGGCGACGCGGCGGCGGTGCGCGCCGAGGAGGCCGGGGGCGAGATCGAGGACGGTGCGCTGATCGTCAGCCGTACCGTTTCGGCGGAAGGGCGCTCCCGGGCGCATCTCGGGGGCAGATCCGTGCCCGTGGGGGTGCTGTCAGAGCTCGCCGACGAACTCGTCGCCGTGCACGGCCAGACCGACCAGCAGGGGCTCCTCAAGCCCGCACGGCAGCGCCAGGCCCTCGACCGTTACGCGGGCGACGGGGTGGAGGTCCCGCACGCCACGTACGCGGCGGCCTACCGGCGGCTGCGCGCGGTCGTCACCGAGCTCGACGAGCTGACCACCCGGGCCAGGGAGCGTGCCCAGGAGGCGGATCTGCTGCGCTTCGGCCTCGAAGAGGTCGCCGCCGTGGAGCCGCTGCCCGGGGAGGACACCGAACTCGCCGCGGAGGCCGAGCGGCTCGGGCACGCGGAGGCGCTGGCCTCGGCCGCCGCCCTCGCCCACACGGCGCTCGCTGGGAATCCGGAGGACCCGGAAGGCGTGGACGCCACCACCGTGGTGGCGGCCGCCGGGCAGTCCCTGGACGCCGTACGGGCCCACGACCCCGCGCTGGCCGCGCTCGCCGACCGGATCGGGGAGATCTCGATCCTGCTCTCCGACGTGGCCGGGGAGCTCGCCGGATACGCCGACCAGCTGGACGCCGATCCGCTGCGGCTCGCCGCGGTGGAGGAGCGGCGGGCCGCGCTCACCGCCCTCACCCGCAAGTACGGCGAGGACATCACCGCCGTGCTCGCCTGGGCCGAGAGCGGCGCCTCACGGCTGACCGAGCTGGAGGGCGACGACGACCGCATCGGCGAGCTGACGGCCGAGCGCGACGCGCTCCGCGGTGAGCTCTCCGTGCTCGGGCAGGCGCTGACCGACGCGCGGACGGAGGCGGCGGACCGCTTCGCGGCGGCCGTCACCGAGGAGCTGGCCTCGCTCGCGATGCCGCACGCCCGGGTCTCCTTCGCCATCCGGCAGACCGAGGCCCCGGACGAGCAGTCCGGCATCGACGTCGGCGGCCGGAGCGTGCTCTACGGCCCTTCCGGTGCCGACGAGGTCGAACTCCTGCTGGCACCGCACCCCGGCGCCCAGCCCCGGCCGATCGCCAAGGGCGCCTCCGGCGGTGAGCTGTCCCGCGTGATGCTCGCCGTCGAGGTGGTCTTCGCGGGCTCGGACCCCGTGCCGACGTACCTCTTCGACGAGGTCGACGCGGGCGTCGGCGGCAAGGCGGCCGTCGAGGTCGGCCGGCGGCTTGCCAAGCTCGCCCGGTCCGCGCAGGTCGTCGTGGTCACCCACCTCCCGCAGGTGGCGGCCTTCGCCGACCGGCAGCTGCTGGTCGAGAAGACCGTGGACGGATCGGTGACCAGGAGCGGTGTCACCGTCCTCGAAGGCGAGGACCGGGTGCGGGAACTCTCCCGGATGCTCGCCGGGCAGGAGGACTCGGAGACCGCCCGGGCGCACGCCGAGGAACTCCTGGAGACCGCGCGGGTGGACGGGTAACAGCCCCCACCGGCGTCAGCCCGACGCCGCCCGCCTCACTCGAACGGGTGGGGCGGGCCGTCCCGTCGCCGACGCGACGAGGGGAACAACGTTTCGTCAGTGCCGGAACGCACGTACGGACTGGCATCCTTGGCGCCGTACCCACCACCGACTCGGGATCCAGGGATCCCCGGGAGCAGATCAACGTGTCACAGCTGCGTACGGTCCAAGTCCTGGGCGGCGGTGCCGGAAGCAGCGCTCATGTCAGCTCGCTCGCCGCGGGGCTGGTCGCCAGAGGCGTACAGGTCACCGTCTGCGCCCCGGCCGGTTCCTGCCGCGCCCACGGCCTGCCCGCGACCGGTGCCCGCTTCGTCGCGGTGCCCCGGCGCAGCGACCCGGCGGCCGTCGCCGCGCTGCGTACGGCCTGCACCGGCGCGGACATCGTCCACGCGCACGGGCTGCACGCCGCCGTACGCGCCGGGATCGCGCTCAGCGGCCGGGGCATCCCGCTGGTCGTGACCTGGCACACCCGCGCCCATGCCGACGGCGCCCGCGGCCGGCTGCTGCGGCTGCTGGAGCGCAGGGCCGCCCGCGCGGCCGCCATCGTGCTCGGCACCTCGTGGGAGCTGGTCGACCGGGCGCGCCGCAGGGGTGCCAGGGACGCCCGGCTCGCACCGGCGGCGATCCCCGCGGGCCGTTTCCCCGACGCCCCCGACGACGGCAAGACGCGCGCCGAACTGGGCGCGGTCGGAAGGCCGTTGGTGGTGTCGGTGGCGCAGCACGGCCACGAGACGCTGCTGGACGCGGCCCGGGGGTGGCACGCCCTGGACCCGGTGCCGCTGCTGGCCGTCGCGGGGGAGGGGCCCCGGGCCGGCGCCCTGCGGCGCCGGATCGCGGCGGAAGGACTGCCGGTCGTCCTCGCGGGCGGCCCGGAGGACATCGGCGGGCTCCTCGCCGCCGCCGACATCGCCGTACTCTCCGGACGGGGCGAGGCCGGGCCGCTGCTCGCCCAGGAGGCCCTGCGGCTCGGCATCCCGCTGGTCGCCGCCCGCGCCGACGGGCTGCCCGAACTCGTCGGCGACGCGGCCGAACTCGTCCCGTACGGGGACGCCGACGCGCTGTCCGGAGCCGTCGTACGGCTGCTCGGCGACCCCGAGCGGCGGGAGCGGCTCGCCGATGCGGGGCGCGAGCGGGCCGCGGGCTGGCCGACCGAGGACGACACGATCGCCCATGTGCTCTCCGTCTACGACGAGTTGGCGCAGCCCCTGACCGCCGCCCGCGGCTGAACCCTCAGCGGGTGTGCCGGCGGGCCCGCAGCGCCAGGCTCAGGGCGAGCACCGACCGCGGGTCGTCCAGATCGGTGCCGAGCAGCTCGCCGATGCGGGCCAGCCGGTTGTAGAGGGTCTGCCGGTTCAGATGCAGTTCCCGCGCGGCCTCCGCCTTGCGGCCCGCGTGGGCGAGGTACGCCTCCAGCGTGGGCAGCAGCGCCGGACGCGAGGTCCGGTCGTGCTCGCGCAGCGGCCCGATCGCCCGGTCCACGAAGGACGCCAGATCGGGATGGTCGCGCAGCCGCCACAGCAGCAGATCGATGTCCAGGCCGCGCGCGTCGTACCAGGGGCGCTCCCCGAGCCCCTGCGCGGCCGTCGCCGCGTCCGCCGCGTGCCGCAGACCCGCGCCCGCCGCCGCCCAGTCACCGGCGGCCCCGACCACCACGACGAGCGGCGCACGGTCCGCGGCCCGCTCCAGCCCGGCCCGCCCGGCGCCGGTCCGCAGCGCGGCCGCCACCCGGTCCGCGAGCGCCGTGCGCGTGGTCCCCGGACGCAGCGCCAGCAGCAGCGGGACCCTGCCCTCCACCGGGCGCACCCCCACCAGCACCGGGGCCCCCACCGCCACGAGCTCCTCGGCGACGGCCCGGGCCAGCAGCGCCCAGCTGCCCGACGGCGCCGACTCGGGCGCGAGCCGCATCACCACCGGCAGCAGCGGATCCCCGCCCGGCCTGAAGCCCAGGACGCCGGCCTGCGCCGGGGCGTCCTCGGGGGCGATCCGGCCCTCCGCGAGATCCGTGAGGAAGTCACCGCGCCCCCGCGCCGCCACCTCGTCCTCCTGGCGGGCCTGCATCAGCACGACCGCCAGGATCCCCGCCGCCCGCTCGGCCGCCATCCGGTGCACCGTCACCAGCGGACCCGACACCGCGAGCAGCACCAGCCGCGCCCGTACGGAACCCGTCCCCTGGCCGCCGCCCGGCACCTCCACCAGGACCGCTCCGGCCGGTGGCGCCTCACGGGCCGCACGCGCCCCGCGCAGCCCCTCCCAGACCTGGAGCGGATCCGCGCCCACCGGTCCGGTGCCGCTCCCCGCGGCGAACAGCAGCCGGCCGTCCGGAGTCTCCAGGAAGACCGGGTTCGCGGCGAAGTCCGCCAGGATCCCGAGGACCTGAGGCACGCCACCGCCGCCGAGCACGGCCTCCGTACATCGCCGGTGGACCTCCTCCGCCCGCTGGAGCAGGGCGTAGTGGCCGTTGACGATCTCGGTGTGGATCTCCTCGGTCACCGCCACGAACGGCACCTCACGGTGCAGCTGGACGAGCGGCAGCCCCGCCGTCCTGGCCGCCTCCACGATCGCCGCGGGCAGCCGGTCGAAGCGCGGGCCGAGCTCCACGACCAGGGCGGCGATGCCCCGGTCGGCCAGCTTGCGGACGAAGGCGCGCTGGTCGGCGGGGCGCGAGCCCAGGCCGAGCCCCGTCGTGAGCAGCAGCTCCCCGCCCTTGAGGAGGGCCGGAATGTTCGGCGCCTCACCGGCGTGCACCCAGCGCACCGTACGGTCCAGCCGGTCCGCGCAGGTCAGCACCTCAGGGACCCCGCCGCGCAGCCCGGGCAGCTCCAGCGCCCGCCGCACGGTGATCCCGCCCTCTGTCTCCACCGGTCCAGGCCTCGTGCTTCCGTGTCCGCGCGTCCGCGCTCGTGCCCCGTCTGCGAGGGACGCGGAGCGCCCCGTCAGGAAGTTACCGGCAGCCGGCCGGGCACGTCACACCACGGCCACGGCCGGCTTGACGTTGTGGTTCAGGTGGAACACGTTGTCCGGGTCGTGACGCGCCTTGACGCGCGACAGCCGTTCGTAGGCGCCCTCGCCGAAGCCGGAGACCACCCGTTCCTGGCCCTCCCGCCCGATGAAGTTGAGGTAGACCGCGCCGCTCGCCCACGGCATGACGGCGCTCCGCACCCGGCGCACCCACGCCCTGACCCGGTCGTCGTCCGCCTCGTCCTCCCAGACGCCGAACGGATGCACGGCCCAGGGGGAGGAGCGCCAGGGCAGCGGGTAGTCGGCCGGTCCCCGGGCCACCGCGCCGCCCATCGGGAACAGCACGTGCTGGGTGGCCGAGGGGACGGGCATCGTGGCGGCGCCGGCGCAGTAGGCGTCCACGGCGTCGTCGGGCAGGCCGTCCAGATACTCCGCCGACCAGTAGTTCCGCATGCCGGGCGGGTCGTCGAGCATGCACTGCAGGTCCGCGTACGGAATCTCGGTGATCACGTCCGCCTCGCGCTCCAGCGCCAGCAGCGGCGCGACGACATCGCGCAGCTCCGCCTCCGGGCCGGTGTACGTCACCAGCACCCCACACACGAGCCGGCCGACCAGGGCCTCGGGCACCCACTCCTCCGGCGGCCCGGTGATGTAGATGCAGGCACCGCCCGCCGCGTCCGGGGCGGACTCCAGCACGTCCCGGTACGTACGCACCGCTTCCGGGCCGTTCTCGGGGCGGAACAGGAGCAGCGCGATGCTCATCACCGGCAGGTCGTGCAGCCGCAGGGTCAGGGAGGTCACCACGCCGAAGTTGCCGCCGCCGCCGTGCAGGGCCCAGAAGAGCTCCGGATTCTCGTCCGCGTTCGCGTGCACGGTCCGCCCGTCCGCCGTCACCACGTCGGCGGCCAGCAGATTGTCACAGGCCAGCCCGAAGGCCCGCTCCAGCCACCCGGAGCCGCCGCCCAGCGTGAAGCCGCCGACACCCGTCGTGGAGACCCGGCCGCCCGTGGTCGCCAGGGAGTACGGCTGGGTGGCCCGGTCCAGGTCACCCATGACGGCTCCGCCGCCGACACGGGCCGAGCGGGCGTCCCGGTCGACCTCCACGGTGTGCATGCGGCGCAGGTCGATCACCAGGCCGCCCTCGCTCAGCGCCATGCCCGCCACGCTGTGCCCGCCGCCGCGCACGGCGACCTCCAGGTCCTGCTCACGCGCGAGACGCAGCGCCCGCGCCACGTCCGCCGCGGAGGCGCACCCGGCCACCACCGCGGGTCTGCGGTCGATCATGCTGTTGAAGACCGTGCGGGCCTCGTCGTAACCGGGGTCGCCCGGGACGTGGATCTCACCGGTGAACTCGGCGCGGAAGGCCGCCGGAACGGCCTCCGCCGCAGGGGTGCGGGTCGTCATGACGACCCCCTTCGCAGGGCGTGACAGTTCCCTTCCATCGTAGGACCGGCCGCCGGCATCGGCCGTCCCACAGAGGCCCTGTCACGCCCGGGAGGTCAGCCGACGTACGCCCCGCTGGCCGTCAGCCGCAGCGCCGTGTCGATCAGCGGGACATGGCTGAACGCCTGCGGGAAGTTGCCCACCTGGCGCTGGAGCCCCGAGTCCCACTCCTCGGCCAGCAGGCCCAGGTCGTTACGGAGGGACAGCAGCTTCTCGAAGAGCCTGCGGGCCTCGTCGACCCGGCCGATCATCGCCAGGTCGTCCGCCAGCCAGAACGAGCAGGCCAGGAACGCCCCCTCGTCGCCCTCCAGACCGTCGACGCCCGCGTCGTCCCCCTCGGTGGGGTAGCGCAGGACGAAGCCGTCCTCCGTGGACAGCTCCCGCTGGATCGCCTCGATCGTGCCGATGACGCGCTTGTCGTCGGGCGGCAGGAAGCCCATCTGCGGGATCAGCAGCAGGGACGCGTCCAGCTCCTTGGAGCCGTAGGACTGGGTGAAGGTGTTGCGCTCCGGGTCGTAGCCCCGCTCGCAGACGTCGCGGTGGATGTCGTCGCGCAGCTGGAGCCACCGCTCCAGCGGCCCCTCCGCGTCCCCGGACTCGATCAGCTTGATCGTGCGGTCGACGGCGACCCAGGCCATCACCTTGGAGTGCACGAAGTGCCGGCGCGGCCCGCGCACCTCCCAGATGCCCTCGTCCGGCTCGTCCCAGTGCTTCTCCAGATAGCTGATCAGCTTCAGCTGGAGGCCCATGGCGTAGTCGTTGCGGGTCAGCCCCGTCATGTGCGCCAGGTGCAGCGCCTCGGTGACCTCGCCGTACACATCGAGCTGGAGCTGGTTCGCCGCGCCGTTGCCGACCCGGACCGGGGCGGAGTTCTCGTACCCCGGCAACCAGTCCAGCTCCGCCTCGCCGAGCTCACGCTCACCCGCGATGCCGTACATGATCTGGAGGTTCTCCGGGTCGCCCGCGACGGCCCGCAGCAGCCACTCGCGCCAGGCGCGGGCCTCCTCGCGGTATCCGGTGCGCAGCAGGGAGGAGAGCGTGATCGCCGCGTCCCGCAGCCAGGTGTAGCGGTAGTCCCAGTTCCGGGAGCCGCCGATGTCCTCGGGCAGGGAGGTGGTCGGCGCCGCCACGATGCCGCCCGTGGGCGCGTAGGTGAGCGCCTTGAGCGTGATCAGCGAACGGACGACGGCCTCCCGGTAGGGGCCGTGGTACGTGCACTGGTCGACCCACTCGCGCCAGAACTGCTCCGTGGCGTCCAGGGAGGCCTCGGGCTCCGGCGTGGCGGGCGGCTCGTGGTGGGAGGGCTGCCAGCTGATGGTGAAGGCGATCCGGTCGCCGGGGGCCACGGTGAAGTCGGAGTACGTGGTCAGGTTCTGGCCGTACGTCTCCGCGTCCGTGTCCAGCCACACCGAGTCCGGGCCCGCGACGGCGACCGTACGGCCGTCGACCTTGTGGACCCAGGGGGTGACCCGCCCGTAACTGAAACGCATGCGCAGCTCGGAGCGCATCGGCACCCGGCCGCTCACGCCCTCCACGATGCGGATCAGCTGGGGGGCGCCGTCACGCGGCGGCATGAAGTCGGTCACGCGGACGGTGCCGCGGGGGGTGTCCCACTCGGATTCCAGGACGAGGGAGTCACCGCGGTAGCGCCGCCGGTCCGCGGCCGGGGGTTCCGCCCCTTCGGGACGGGCGGGTCCCAGCCGCCAGAAACCGTTCTCCTCGGTACCGAGAAGTCCGGCGAAAATCGCGTGCGAGTCGAAGCGTGGGAGGCACAGCCAGTCCGCTGTGCCGTCCCGGCAGACCAGGGCTGCGGTCTGCATGTCTCCGATGAGTGCGTAATCCTCGATGCGCCCGGCCACGTGCGTCTCCAGTCGAACGGCCATGTCGCCCCGCAGGGCGCTTACTGCTGGTCAAGGGGTCGTTGTAATCGAACCGACGAGCTCTTGCACGGGTGAGCGGGCTGGGGTGGAGCCGCTGGGCCGGCCAACTCGGCAGCGAGTGTCCGAGCAGGATACGACGCACCTGGGGGTTCCGCGCGACTGTCCGCCAGTTGTCCTCCGCTTGTCACCGGCGAATGGGTGGGACCTGAAACGGACGTGATGATCTTGTGCCGGTACGGGAGGAGGCATGGCCGGAAGCGGCCTCCCTTCGTCGCTGTTACCCTGGTAGCCCGTGGACCGGTGGTCGTCCCGACAGTGGACGAGGCCCCCGAACCGCAGCGACGGCACCTGAAGAAAATCTTCCTAGGCACGCCGGTACGCACCTCACGATCGCGACCACGGGAGCCCCCTTTGGCTATGCAGCCCACATCCACGACGACCAAGCACATCTTCGTCACCGGGGGTGTCGCCTCCTCCCTCGGCAAGGGTCTGACTGCCTCCAGCCTGGGTGCCCTGCTCAAGGCACGTGGCCTGCGGGTCACCATGCAGAAGCTCGACCCCTATCTCAACGTCGACCCCGGCACGATGAACCCCTTCCAGCACGGTGAGGTGTTCGTCACCAACGACGGCGCCGAGACCGACCTGGACATCGGCCACTACGAGCGCTTCCTCGACGTCGACCTCGACGGCTCGGCCAACGTCACGACCGGCCAGGTCTACAACACGGTCATCGCCAAGGAGCGGCGCGGCGAGTACCTCGGCGACACCGTCCAGGTCATCCCGCACATCACCAACGAGATCAAGCACCGCATCCGCCGCATGGCGACCGACGACGTCGACGTCGTCATCACCGAGGTCGGCGGCACGGTCGGCGACATCGAGTCGCTGCCCTTCCTGGAGACGGTCCGCCAGGTCCGCCACGAGGTCGGCCGCGACAACGTCTTCGTCGTGCACATCTCGCTGCTCCCCTACATCGGCCCCTCCGGCGAGCTGAAGACCAAGCCCACCCAGCACTCCGTCGCCGCGCTGCGCAACATCGGCATCCAGCCGGACGCCATCGTGCTGCGCGCCGACCGCGACGTACCGACCGCCATCAAGCGCAAGATCTCGCTGATGTGCGACGTCGACGAGTCCGCCGTGGTGGCCTGCAAGGACGCCCGGTCGATCTACGACATCCCCAAGGTGCTGCACACCGAGGGCCTGGACGCCTACGTCGTCCGCAAGCTCGACCTGCCGTTCCGCGACGTCGACTGGACCACCTGGGACGACCTGCTGGACCGCGTCCACAACCCCGACCACGAGGTCAACGTCGCCCTGGTCGGCAAGTACATCGACCTGCCCGACGCCTACCTCTCCGTCACCGAGGCCATCCGGGCCGGCGGCTTCGCGAACAAGGCCCGGGTCAAGGTCAAGTGGGTCGCCTCCGACGACTGCAAGACCCCGGCCGGCGCGCAGAAGCAGCTCGGCGACGTCGACGCGATCTGCATCCCCGGCGGCTTCGGCGAGCGCGGTGTGGTCGGCAAGGTCGGCGCCATCCAGTTCGCCCGTGAGAACAAGGTGCCGCTGCTCGGCCTCTGCCTCGGCCTCCAGTGCATCGTGATCGAGGCCGCGCGGAACCTCGCCGGGATCCCCGACGCCAACTCCACCGAGTTCGACGCGGCCACCGGCCACCCCGTCATCTCGACGATGGAGGAGCAGCTCGCGTACGTCGAGGGCGCCGGCGACCTGGGCGGCACCATGCGGCTCGGCCTGTACCCGGCCAAGCTCGCCGAGGGCTCCCTGGTCCGCGAGGCCTACGCCGACGAGCCGTACGTCGAGGAGCGCCACCGCCACCGCTACGAGGTCAACAACGGCTACCGCGCGGAGCTGGAGAAGAAGGCCGGACTGGTCTTCTCCGGCACCTCCCCGGACAACAAGCTCGTCGAGTACGTCGAGTACCCGCGTGAGGCCCACCCCTACCTGGTGGCCACCCAGGCGCACCCGGAGCTGCGCTCCCGCCCGACCCGCCCCCACCCGCTCTTCGCCGGCCTGGTGAAGGCCGCCGTGGAGCGCAAGGTCGCGGCGCGGGGGACCGGCGCCGACGCGTAAGGCGATACGGTTGACCGGGGTACGGATCCTTCACGGGATGCGTGCCCCGGTTTCTGTTTGTTCGTGGAAGGACGTACATGGGTTTCCAGGACACGCCCGAGGAGTGGCAGGTCACCGCGACGGTGACCCCCTTCACCGGTAACAAGACCAGCGTCCGCACCGACGACGTCGTGATGCCCGACGGAAGTGTCCACAGCCGCGACTACCAGGTCCACCCCGGTTCGGTGGCCGTGCTCGCCCTCGACACGGACGGCCGCGTCCTCGTCCAGCGGCAGTACCGCCACCCGGTGCGCCACAAGCTGTGGGAGATCCCGGCGGGGCTCCTCGACATCCCCGGCGAGAACCCCCTGCACGCCGCGCAGCGCGAGCTCTACGAGGAGGCGCACGTCAAGGGCGAGGACTGGCGGGTGCTGACCGACGTCTACACCACGCCCGGCGGCTGCGACGAAGCCGTGCGCGTCTTCCTCGCCCGGGACCTCTCCGAGGCCGAGGGCGAGCGCTTCGAGGTCTCCGAGGAGGAGGCCGACATGGAGCAGGCATGGGTCCCCCTGGACGAGCTCGTGCGGGGCGTCCTCGCCGGCGACCTGCACAACAACTGCCTGGTCGTGGGCGTGCTTTCGCTCACCGCGGTGCTCGCCGGCGACGGTGTGGACGCGCTGCGCCCGGCCGACGCGCCCTGGCCGGCCCGCCCGTTCGACGCCTGAGGCCGCCCGGCCCGTCCGCCCTCCGGTGAGGGCGGACAGGCGGGGCCGCTCGGAGGCCGGTCAGGGGCCGGTCAGGGGCCGGACAGGGGTCGGTCGGGGGTCGGTCAGGGGCTGATCGTACGAAATTCTGATCCGATCGAGGGACCTGTCCGCCGCGCTCGGCCGTGATCGTCCGCACCACTGAACTACGCTCGAAAGGCCCCGACCGGACTTCCGGCGGGCAACCGCGTGCAGCGAAGTGGAGCGTGGCCCGTGACCGATCAGGCGGTGGACACCAACGGCCCGGCCGGAGTGGCGGGGACGGCGGGAGCCAAGGAACCGCCGGATCTCACTCCACGTCAGTTCTTCGGCCGCGAACGCGAGTTGAAGGCACTTCAGGAAGACATCGAGCGCGCGGGACTGGACACCCTGGCAGGGCGCAAAGCGGCTCGTGCCCGGGTCCTCCTGATCGCCGGCCGGCCCGGATCCGGACGCACCGCACTCGCCGCCGAACTCACCCGCAGGCTCGTCGAGCCGGGCGACTATCCCGACGGGGTGTTCCGGGTCCCGCTCACCGAACCCGGCGGCGCACGCGTCCCGGCGGAGCGCACCGCACGCGCGCTCCTGGACCAGCTCTCCGTCACCACCCCGCCCGGGGCGGACGAGGACGAGCTCTCCGAGATGGTCCGCGAGGCGTTCGCCGTACGCCGCGCGCTGATCCTCCTCGACGACGCGGTGGACGCCGAGCAGGTCGACCCGCTGCTGCCGGACAACCCCGACTGCCTGGTCGTCGCCACCTCGACCGGCCCGCTCACCGGCATCCCCGACGTCCGCCCGTGCACCATCGGCGGTCTGGACGCGGGCTCGGCCGTACAGCTCCTCGCCCGCACCATCGGACAGGTCCGCATCACGGTCGACCCCCGGACCGCCGAGGCGCTCACCGAGGAGTGCGGCGGGCAGCCCGCCGCACTGACCCTGGTCGCCGGGTGGCTCGCCGCCCGCCCCGGCGCGTCGGTCGCCGATGTCGCCAAGCAGCTGCGCGACCAGGAGGGCGGACCCGAACTTCCCGCCGCCGCACGGCCGTTGGCCCGGGCCTTCGGGCTGGTCCACGACTCGCTGCCGCCGGCCGCCGCCCGGATACTGCGTCTGCTCGCCCTCGCCCCCGCCGGGCTGGCCGACGCCCACACCGCCTCCGCGCTGGCCGGGTGCTCCGTGTCGGTGGCCCAGACGACCCTGGACGACTTCGTCCGGTTCGGGCTGCTCGGCAGCAACGGCGCCGAGCAGCCCCAGTACGAGGTGCCCGGCTGCCTCGCCCCGCTGCTCCGCGCGGCGCTGGAGGAGCAGGAGCGGCCCGCCGAGATCCAGCTGGCCCGGGCCAGGATGCTGGAGCGGACCGTGCGCCGGCTCCAGGCCTGCCGCGCGGTCACCGAGCCCGAGGACTCCCCGGCCCGCCGCCGCCTCGCGGGCCTGCCGCGCTCGCTCCGGTTCCCCGGCCCGGAGGCGGCGGCCGAGTGGCTGCGGATGCGGGAGCCCGCGCTGCTGGCCTGTGCCCGCGCGGCCGTCGGCGACGGCGGCCTGGACACCCTCGCCCGCCGGCTGGTGGCCGCGCTCGTCCGCGCCCTCGCCGTGCACCGGGGCACCGAGAACGCCGCTCCCGTGCTGTACGGGCTGCACGGCCTGGTCCTCGACGTGGCCGAGCGGCGGGACCTGCCCCGGGAGAAGGCCGCCGCCCTGCTCAACCTCGCCGACCTGGACGCCAGGACCGGCCGTACGCGGGAGGCGCTGGCCCGCTACCGGGCGGCGCTGGACGCCGGGCGCGCCGCGAACGACCTCTACGCGACCGGCCGGGCGATGGAATCCGCAGGCGGCGCCTACGCGGAGCTCGGGGACTTCAACCGCGCCTCCGACTGGTACGGCCGGGCGCTCGCGCAGCGGCTCACCCAGGGGGAGCGGGCCGACGCGGCCCGGCTGTACGGGCGGCTCGGCGCGGTCCACACGTACGCCGGACGCTACGGCCAGGCGCTGCGCGACTGGCGGGCGGCGGCGGCCGGGCACCGCAGGCTCGGGGACCTCCCGGCCCAGGCGCGCGCGCTCAGCGAGGCCGCGCGGGTCCAGGAGTACGCGGGCAGGCCGCAGGAGTCGCTGCACACCTGCCGGGAAGCGGTCGACCTGGCGCGCCGGGCGGGTGACGTGCGGCTTCAGGCCGCGCTGGAGCTCAGGCTCGCCGACACCCTGGACCGGCTCGGGGACCCGGCGGCGGCCCGTCTGCACCGGTCGACGGCCGACAGGCTGCTGGGCGAAGAGGGCTTGGCCTACGAAATCCGCAGTGGTTCGATCAAAACTTAATGCTTTGTAAGGCTGGACAGCGAGAAGTCCTTCATTAATGATGGCTCTGCCGCGCAACCCTGCGGTGTCTCCCCCTATGCTTGATTCATACGGGTTCGCCCCGCTATGTCCGAGCGACTCTCCGAGCCAAGGACCGTGATCGACGTGAAGGTCGGCATCCCCCGCGAAGTCAAGAACAACGAGTTCCGGGTGGCGATCACCCCTGCCGGAGTGCATGAGCTCGTCCGCCACGGCCACCAGGTCCTCGTCGAGCGGCACGCCGGCGAGGGTTCCTCCATCCCGGACGAGGAGTACATCGCCGCCGGTGCGCTGATCCTGCCCACCGCCGACGAGGTCTGGGCCGCCGCCGACCTGCTGCTCAAGGTGAAGGAGCCGGTCGCCGAGGAGTACCACCGCCTCCGCAAGGGCCAGACGCTCTTCACGTACCTGCACCTCGCCGCCTCCCGCGCGTGCACGGACGCCCTGCTCGAATCGGGCACGACCGCCATCGCGTACGAGACCGTCGAGACCGCGAACCGCGCGCTGCCGCTGCTGGCCCCGATGTCCGAGGTCGCCGGCCGTCTCGCCCCGCAGGTCGGCGCGTACCACCTGATGCGCTCGGTCGGCGGGCGCGGTGTGCTCCCCGGCGGCGTCCCCGGCACGGGGTCGGCCCGGGCCGTCGTCATCGGCGGCGGGGTCTCCGGCTGGAACGCCACGCAGATCGCGGTCGGGCTCGGCTTCCACGTGACGCTGCTCGACAAGGACATCAACAAGCTGCGTGAGGCCGACAAGATCTTCGGCACCAAGGTGCGGACGGTCGTCTCCAACGCCCTCGAACTGGAGAAGGCGGTCGTCGAGGCCGACCTCGTCGTGGGCGCCGTGCTGATCCCGGGTGCCAAGGCGCCGAAGCTGGTCACCAACGAGCTCGTCGCCAAGATGAAGCCCGGAAGTGTTCTTGTCGACATTGCGATCGACCAGGGAGGCTGCTTCGAGGACTCGTATCCGACGACGCACGCCGAGCCGACCTTCACGGTCCACAACTCGGTCTTCTACTGCGTCGCGAACATGCCGGGCGCCGTGCCGAACACCTCCACCTACGCCCTGACGAACGCCACGCTGCCGTACATCCTGGAGCTCGCGAACCGGGGCTGGGCCGACGCCCTGCGCCGTGACGCCGCGCTCGCCAAGGGTCTCAACACCCATGACGGCCAGGTGGTTTACCGCGAGGTGGCCGAGGCGCACGGTCTCGACCACGTCGAACTGAGCACGCTTCTCGGCTGAGCGGTCAACCCGCTCCGTCAACCTCACGCGTCCGGCCGGACCTTGCCCAGCAAGGTCCGGCCGGACGCGTGAGGGGCCCCGGCTGAACTCGCCGGAGACGTAACCCTCTACCCTTTTTGCACCCCCGCGAAAGGTGCGCCCCGGGCGCTCCGTGCTCTTGACAGAGGGGTGTTCGATTGCCGACACATCGGGCCGGGTCCGGCGGATTGTGTTGCTGCGAACCGGTGACACGCCATAGAGTCGCCAATCGTCGGCATGGTGCCACGCTGACCTATCGATAAGTTTCCTGGTCACATCCAAGGAGGTAAGACGACTTGTGAATGAGTCGACAATTACTCCCGGGGGTGGTCAACCAGGGATGCCTGCACGGGGTCTGAGCCCGACCGGGCTCGAAGCTGTCGGCTCCGTCGCTGTCCGCACCTTCGCCACCCACCAGCACATGACGACAGCCCCCCAGATGATGGACGGCCTACACGTGAACGCCATGGCCGGCAACGAAAGTGGCCGAGAGACCTCCCACTTCGCCGACTTCGCCGAGGTGCCCGAGGGGCACTTCTACGACCCCGATGCCGAATACGAGCCCGATCCGGAGTACGCGGCCACCCTCGCGCCCGACGCCGCACGCCAGCGCCGCGAGCGGATCGGCCCGACCGGCCGGCCGCTGCCGTACTTCCCGATTCCCGGTCCGCTGACCGATCACGGCCCCGCGAAGATCATCGCGATGTGCAACCAGAAGGGCGGCGTCGGCAAGACCACGTCGACCATCAACCTGGGCGCCGCGCTCGCCGAGTACGGCCGGCGTGTCCTGCTCGTCGACTTCGACCCGCAGGGAGCCCTCTCCGTCGGCCTCGGGGTGAACCCGATGGAGCTCGACCTCACCGTCTACAACCTGCTCATGGAGCGGGGCATGGCGGCCGACGAGGTCCTGCTGAAGACGGCCGTCCCCAACATGGACCTGCTCCCCAGCAACATCGACCTCTCGGCCGCAGAGGTGCAGCTGGTGAGCGAGGTGGCCCGGGAGTCGACGCTGCAGCGTGCCCTCAAGCCGCTGATGGCCGACTACGACTACATCGTGATCGACTGTCAGCCCTCGCTCGGCCTGCTCACCGTCAACGCCCTGACGGCGGCTCACAAGGTGATAGTCCCGCTCGAGTGCGAGTTCTTCGCGCTGCGCGGTGTGGCGCTGCTCACCGAGACCATCGAGAAGGTCCAGGAGAGGCTCAACCCCGAGCTCGAACTGGACGGCATCCTCGCCACCATGTACGACTCCCGCACGGTGCACAGCCGTGAGGTGCTCGCGCGCGTCGTCGAGGCCTTCGACGACCACGTCTACCACACCGTCATCGGACGCACGGTGCGCTTCCCGGAGACCACGGTCGCCGGTGAGCCCATCACCACGTACGCGTCGAACTCCGTGGGTGCCGCCGCCTACCGCCAGCTCGCCAGGGAGGTGCTCGCCCGGTGTCACGCCGAGTGAGTCTGCCGGGGGCCGACGAGCTGTTCCGTACCACCGGGGGCATGGGCCTCCAGGCCTCGTCCCCCGCCGAGCGGCGACGCAAGGCGAACGGCGAGGCGCGGGTTCCCGCACCGGCCGGAGGCAGTGACTCGGCACCGTCGGAAACCGGCCAGGGCGGTGCCCAGGGGAGCGGCGACACATCCGCCGGGGCGTCCCGGGAGTCCCGGGAGGAGCACTCCGCGGCGGACGCCGACGGCGGCGGCTCGCGCAGCCGCGCCGAGGGGGGCGACCGGGGAGCCGCTGGTGCCCAGCCCCAGTCCCAGCCCCGGGTTCGTACGGCGCCGCCCCAGGAGGGGACCGCCACCGTCCAGCCGCAGCGCGGACGGGGCGGCGGGCGGGGAGCGAACCGCCGGCCCAGCGGCCGGGAACGACACGACGAGAAGATCACCGTCTATGTGTCGGCCGAGGAACTGATGGACCTCGAACACGCGCGCCTCGTGCTGCGCGGGGAGCACGGGCTGGCCGTCGACCGCGGGCGCATCGTCCGGGAAGCGGTCGCCGTGGTGCTGGCCGACCTGGAGTCGCGCGGCGACGCGAGCATCCTCGTACGGAGGCTGCGGGGCCGCTGACCGGCGCCGCGCCGGTAGCCTGCCGGGGGAGGGCCGCCGTACGGACGGCCCCGCCCCGGGGCCCACCGCCCGCCTCCCGCCGCACCCCCTGGACCCCAGTACATGCCGACTGCCGACGACCCGCCCCGTCCGACCCGCCGCGCCCTCGGCCGAGGACCGGGGATACGGCCTGCGGAGGCTCCCTCGGCCCCGGCGGCCCCGGACCAGGGCCCTGCGGCGGCCCCTGCGGCTCCTGCGGCGGCCCCTGTGGCTCCCGCAGCGGCCACGGAGGCCCGTGCGGCCGCTGCGACGCCCTCGGAGGCCGCGACGGAGCCGACGGAGCCCCTGGAGGCCACGACGGAGCCGACGGAGCCCCTGGAGGCCGCGACGGCGCCCACGGAGCCCCTGGAGGCCGTGGTGGCTCCTGCGGCGCCCACGGAGCCCCTGGAGGCTCCGGCACCGTCCGCCGAGGCGCCGGCGGCCCCGGACGGCGACGACCGGCGGTTCACCGTGCGGCTGGTCAACTTCGAGGGCCCCTTCGACCTCCTCCTCCAACTGATCTCCAAGCACAAGCTCGATGTGACCGAGGTCGCGCTGTCGAAGGTCACCGACGAGTTCATGGCGCACATCCGGGCCATGGGCGCGGACTGGGACCTCGACCAGACCACCGAGTTCCTCGTCGTCGCCGCGACCCTCCTCGACCTGAAGGCCGCCCGGCTGCTGCCCACCGCCGAGGTGGAGGACGAGGCGGACCTGGCGCTCCTGGAGGCGCGCGACCTGCTCTTCGCGCGGCTGCTCCAGTACCGCGCGTACAAGAGGATCGCGGAGATCTTCAGCGACCGGCTGGAGTCCGAGTCCCGCCGCCACCCCCGCACCGTGGGCCTCGAACCCCAGCACGCCGAGCTGCTGCCCGAGGTCGTGATCAGCATCGGCCCCGAGGGGTTCGCGCGGCTCGCGGTGAAGGCGATGCAGCCGAAGCCCAAGCCGCAGGTGTACGTCGACCACATCCACGCCCCGCTGGTCAGCGTCCGCGAACAGGCGGAGATCGTGGTGGCGCGGCTGCGGGCGGAGGGCGAGATCAGCTTCCGGGAGCTCACCGAGGACGCGGGGGACACCCTCACGGTCGTCGCCCGCTTCCTGGCGCTCCTGGAGCTCTACCGGGAGAAGGCGGTCGCGCTCGACCAGGAGGAGGCGCTCGGCGACCTCCTGGTGCGCTGGGCCGGCGGTGAGGGGGCCGAACCGGTGGTCACGGACGAGTTCGACCAAGAGGTGCGCGAGCCGGAGGAGGACGTACAGGCATGAGCGGAGACGACGAGGGGCGCGAGGCGACGGTCGCCGGGCTCGACCTCAAGCCCGCGCTGGAGGCGGTCCTCATGGTCGTCGACGAGCCCGCCACCGAGGAACACCTCGCCAAGGTGCTCCAGCGGCCCCGCAGGGCCGTCGCGGACGCGCTGCGGGAGCTGGCCGACGAGTACACCGTCCAGCGCCGTGGATTCGACCTGAGGCTCGTCGCCGGAGGCTGGCGCTTCTACACCCGCCCGGAGTACGCGGAGGCCGTCGAGGGCTTCGTCCTGGACGGCCAGCACGCCCGGCTCACCCAGGCGGCACTGGAGACGCTCGCGGTGGTCGCGTACCGTCAGCCGGTCAGCCGTTCGAGGGTCTCGGCGGTACGCGGGGTGAACTGCGACGGCGTCATGCGGACCCTCCTCCAGAGGGGGCTCGTGGAGGAGGCGGGCGCGGAACCCGAAACAGGTGCGATCCTGTACAGGACGACGAACTACTTTCTGGAGCGCATGGGCCTGCGAGGCCTGGACGAGCTCCCGGAGCTCGCGCCCTTCCTCCCGGAGGCGGACGCGATCGAGGCTGAGACGCTAGAGGGTGTGCCGTCGTTCGATCCGGACGCACCGGACACCCCGGATACTCACGCACACGACAAGACGGATTTTTGATGCGAAGCAGTGGCAGGAACAGCGGAAGCGGCAGCGGCGGCAACAGTGGCGGCCGCAGCGGTGGCGGCGGCCGGAGCGCCAGGAACAACGCCGGCACCGGCAGGAACAGCAACCCGAACCCCCGGGTCTCCGGCTCCGGGCGCGACGACAAGCAGGAGCAGCGCCCCCGCCGGCCCCGTCCCGAGGAGCGCCGCTACGACGTGGGCTCCGACAGGCCCGGCGGCGACGGCGGCCCCCGCAAGGGCCGCGGCGCGGCCGCGCGCGGCGGTGCCAAGGGCGGCCCGAAGCCCGCACAGAACGTGAGCAAGGGCGGCCGGCGCCAGGGTGCGCCCGCCCGCCCCCGTGAGCTCGACGCCAAGATCGAGCAGCGCAACCGCGACCGGTACGCGGAGAAGCCCGAGATCAGGACGCCGAAGACGCACCCCGGCGCCGAGCAGGAGGGCGAGCGTCTGCAGAAGGTCCTCGCCCGGGCCGGCATGGGCTCGCGCCGGGCGTGCGAGGAGCTGATCGAGCAGGCCCGTGTCGAGGTCAACGGCGAGATCGTCCTGGAGCAGGGCAAGCGCGTCGACCCGCAGAAGGACGAGATCAAGGTCGACGGCCTGACCGTCGCGACCCAGTCGTACCTCTTCTTCGCGCTGAACAAGCCCGCCGGCGTGGTCTCCACCATGGGCGACCCGGACGGCCGTCAGAACCTCGGGGACTACGTGAACAACCGCGAGACGCGGCTGTTCCACGTCGGCCGGCTCGACACCGAGACCGAGGGCATCATCCTGCTCACCAACCACGGCGAGCTGGCCCACCGTCTGACGCACCCCAGGTACGGCGTGAAGAAGACCTACCTGGCGGCCGTCCAGGGGCCGCTCCCGCGCGACCTCGGCAAGCGGCTCAAGGACGGCATCGCGCTGGAGGACGGCTACGCCCGCGCCGACCACTTCCGGGTCGTCGAGAACACCGGGAAGAACTACCTGGTCGAGGTCACCCTCCACGAGGGCCGCAAGCACATCGTCCGCCGGATGCTGGCCGAGGCCGGCTTCCCGGTCGAGCGCCTCGTGCGGACGTCCTTCGGGCCGATCCCGCTGGGCGACCAGAAGTCGGGCTGGCTGCGCCGCCTGACCAACACCGAGGTCGGCATGCTCATGCGCGAGGTCGGCCTGTAGCCACCGCGCACCCCGAACGGCCCGCGGCCGGTCCCTCGTTCACTTTTTCGAACGGGACCGGCCGCGGGCCTTTCGCGTCCGCCGTTTCTTCTTTATAGTCATAGTGACCATAAAGAAGGAGGCGGCGTGACGCTCGCGGACGTACTCGATCCCCTGCAACAGCCCCTGGTGACGGTCCTGGACACCCCGGTCAGCTGGACCGAGGTGCTGGGCTTCGGCAGCGGTGCGCTGTGCGTCTGGCTCGTCGCCCGCCAGCACCTCGCCAACTGGCCGATCGGCATCGCGAACAACCTGTTCTTCATCCTGCTGTTCGCCCAGTCCGGTCTGTACGCCGACGCCGGCCTGCAGATCGTCTTCATCTCCCTCGCCGCGTACGGCTGGTGGACCTGGACCCACGGGGGTGGACCAGGGACATCCGTCCTGCCGGTGCGGAGCACCACCCGCACCGAATGGACCTGGCTGCTCGCGGCGGGGGCGGTGGGGACCCTCGGGCTCACCCTGCTGCTGTCCCGGGCCACGGACTCGACCGTGCCGTTCTGGGACGCCCTCACCACCTCGCTGTCGCTCATGGCGACGTACGGGCAGTGCCGCAAGCGCGTCGAGTCCTGGTGGCTGTGGATCGCCGCCGACCTGGTCTACATCCCGCTGTACGCCTACAAGGAGCTCTACCTCACCTCCCTGCTGTACGCCGGTTTCCTCACGCTCTGCCTCGTCGGGCTGCGCCACTGGAACCGCGATCTGGCCGCCGGCCGGCGCGAGGGCGCGGTGGTGCCGGTATGAGGCGCCACGGGCACGGGCTCGTCCTCGGGAAGTTCTATCCGCCGCACGCCGGCCACCACCACCTCGTACGCACCGCGCGGGACCGCTGCGAGAAGCTCACCGTCCTGGTCTGCGCCGCCTCGGTCGAGTCCGTGCCGCTGGCCGACCGGGTCGCCTGGATGCGGGACGCGCACCCCGACGTCCGGGTGGTGGGCGCCGTCGACGACATCCCCATGGACGTCACCGACGCGGCGGTCTGGGACGCCCACATGGACGTCTTCACCGCGGCCGTGCCCGAACGGGTCGACGCCGTCTTCACCTCCGAGGCGTACGGCGGGGAACTGGCCCGCCGCTTCGGCGCGGAGTCCGTCCTCGTCGACCCCGGCCGCACCCTCTTCCCCGTCTCGGGCACCGCCGTCCGCGCCGACCCCGCCGGCTGCTGGGACTACCTGGAGCCGCCCGTACGGGCCGGCCTCGCCCGCCGGGTCGTCGTCCTGGGCGCCGAGTCCACGGGCACCACCACCCTGGCCCTGGCGCTCGCCGAGCACTACCGGCGGCGCGGCGGGATCTGGGCACGCACCGGGTACGTCGCCGAGTACGGGCGGGAGTTCAGCGAGGCGAAGCTCGCCGCCCTGCGCGAGCGGTGGCCGGACGCCCGGTGGGAGGACGTCTCCTTCACCACCGACGACTTCCCCCTCATCGCCGAGACGCAGAACGCCAGGGAGGAGGCCGCCGCACGGACCGGGTCCCCGGTGCTCTTCTGCGACACCGACTCCTTCGCCACCACCGTCTGGCACGAGCGCTACGTCGGCGGCCGCAACCCGCTCGTCGAGAAGACCGCCGACCGGGTCACCCACCACCTCTGGCTGCTCACCGGCCACGAGGGTGTCGCGTTCGAGGACGACGGACTGCGCGACGGGGAGGAGCTGCGACCCTGGATGACCGAACGCTTCCGCGCCGAACTGACCCGTACCGGAAGGCGGTTCGTCGAGATCACCGGCGACCGGACCGAACGCCTCGGGCAGGCGGTCGCCGCCGTGGACGAACTCCTCGCCGACGGGTGGCACTTCACCGCACCCCTGCCGGAGAAACGATGAGCACCGCCCCCGAGGGGTACGACCCCCACGCCTTCGTCCCCTTCGCCGTCACCGTCGACCTCGCCGTCTTCACGGTCCGCGAGGCACGGCTCCACGTCCTGCTCGTGGAGCGCGGCGAGGCCCCCTACAAGGGGCGGTGGGCGCTGCCCGGCGGATTCGTCCTGCCCCGGGAGTCCGCCGAGGAGGCCGCCCGCCGCGAGCTCGCCGAGGAGACCGGCCTCACGAAGAGGTCCGTGTGCTCCTTCCACCTGGAACAGCTGCGCACCTACAGCGACCCGGACCGCGACCCCCGGATGCGAGTCGTCTCCGTCGCGTACGCCGCACTTGTGCCCGACCTCCCGGAACCCCGGGGCGGCGGGGACGCGGCGCACGCGCAGTGGTGGGACGCGGCCTCCACCGGGCCGCTCGCCTTCGATCACGACCGCATCCTGGCCGACGCGCACGACCGGATCGGTGCCCGGCTGGAGTACTCCTGCCTGGCGACCGCCTTCTGTCCCGCCGAGTTCACCCTCGGGGAGCTCCAGGGGGTCTACGAGACCGTCTGGGGCGTCGAGCTCGACCGGCCCAACTTCCGGCGCAAGGTCCTCACCACACCCGGCTTCGTCCAGGCCGTGGACGGACCGCCGCGCCGCACCGGCGGACGGGGAAAACCGGCCGCCCTCTACCGGGCGGGTACCGCCACCGCCCTGCACCCACCACTCCTGCGCCCGGAAGGACGCCCTGAAGGACGGACATCATGATCCCGACACGGATTCTCACCAAACAGGCGGCCACGGGCACGCTGACCGGGCTCGCGCTCGGCGACGCGCTGGGCTTCCCCACCGAGTTCAACGACGTCCCCGCGATCCTCGCGAAGTGCGGGCCCTGGCGCGGGATGCGGCTCCCGGAGCCCGCGTTCGTCACCGACGACACCCAGATGACGCTCGCCCTGGGGCGCGGCATCCGGACCGCCATGGACCAGGGACTCCTCACCCCCGAGCGGATGACGGACCCCGTACGCCAGGAGTTCGTCCGCTGGAACCGCTCACCCGACAACAACCGCGCTCCCGGCCGCACCTGCCTGGAGGCGTGCGCGCTGCTGGAGGGCGACCGGGTCTGGCAGGAGGCCAGCCGTACGGGGTCGAAGGGCTGCGGCGCCAACATGCGTGTCGCACCCGTCGGGCTGGTGCCCGGCCTCAGCGACGAACAGCGTGCCGGGGCCGCCCAGCTCCAGGCCGCCCTGACCCACGGCCACCCCACCGCCCTCGCGGCCTCCGACCTCACGGCCCGCGCGGTGTACCTCCTCGCCCAGGGGGCCGAACCGCTCGGCCTGGTGGGCCAGCTGCGCTCGTACGCGTACGAGAACCGCGGCCGCTACCTCACCCGGTGGCTCGGTGACCTGTGGCGGTACACCCATGACGCCTCGCCGGAGGCGTTCATCGGCCGCGGCTGGGACGAGTGCCTGGCCGCGCTGGGACACGTCCAGGACGCCCTTCTGCGGCCGTCACCCGAGACCGACCCGTGCGAGCGCACCGGGGACGGCTGGATCGCCGAGGAGGCACTCGCCACCGCCCTGCACTGCTTCCTGCTCTTCCCCGAGGAACCCCTGACCGCCCTGCGCCGGGCCGCCTGCACCCGGGGCGACTCCGACTCCATCGCCTGCCTCACGGGCGCATTCGCCGGCGCGCACCTGGGGGCCGGCGCCTGGCCCAAGGAGTGGTCGGAGCGCATCGAGTACCGCAGCGACCTGCTGTCGCTGGCCGCGCTCTGGGACGCTTGATCCATGCCCAGTGACACGACGCTCCTGCGAGAGGCCGGGCTGCCGGTCACCGACCTGACCCCGGTCCTCGGACAGGAGCCCTGCCCGCTGCTGTTCGCCACGGTCTCGGGCGCCCATCTGTACGGCTTCCCCTCACGGGACTCGGACGTGGACCTGCGGGGGGTCCACGTCCTGCCCGCCGAGGACCTCGTCGGCCTCCGGACACCGGAGGAGACCCGGTCACGGATGTGGGACCACGACGGGGTCGAGATGGACCTCGTCACCCACGATCTCCGCAAGTTCGTCCGCCTCATGCTGAAGCCCAACGGCTATGTGCTGGAGCAGCTGTCGTCCCCGCTGGTGGTTCACACCACGGAGCTGCACGCCGAACTCGCCGCGCTGGCACCGGCGGTGGTGACCCGTCATCACGGCCACCACTACCGGGGGTTCGCCGGGACGCAGTGGCGGCTGTTCGGGAGGACCGGCGAACTGAAGCCGCTCCTCTACACGTTCCCCGCCGTGCTCACCGGCATCCACCTGATGCGCTCCGGCACGCTGGTGGCGCATCTGCCGACGCTGCTGGACGAGGTGGCCGCGCCCGGCTACCTGCCCGCGTTGATCCAGGCGAAGGCGGAGGCCGAGCACGGGGCCGCGCGGCTGCCCGACGGCCCGGACGTCACCCGTGACGTCGAGGCGCTCCACGCCGTGCTCGACGAGGCGCAGGCCGCCTCACGGCTCCCGGAGGCCCCGTCGGCCTTCGACGCCCTGCACGACCTCGTCGTCCGCGCGCGGCTGGGGGAGACCCTTCCGTCCTGACGGCCCGCCGGCCGCCCTCTCACCCGCGTTCGCGCAGATGGGAGCGGCGGCCGTCCCGGTCGAAGATGCCGAGGACCTCGGCCGGGCCGCCGACGGCGCCCAGCGCGTGCGGGAGCATCGTGGTGAACTCCGCCGCCTGTCCCTTCTCCACCCGCAGCCGCCGCTCGCCGAGCAGCAGCAACGCCGTGCCGGACAGCACCGTGAACCACTCGCGGCCGGGGTGCGCCTTGAGCGCGGAGGGGCCTTCGGGCGGCGGGCCGGTCAGCCGTATCCGGGCCACGGTGACGCCGGGATCGCCGCGCATCGCCCACTGGGTCAGGCCCCGCGCCAGGTCACGGGTGGGGTTCATGACGACGTCCTCGGCGTCCGTCTCGACGAGCTGGTCGAGCGAGGTGCCCAGCGCCCTGGCGATCACGGTGAGCTGGTCGAGCGCGATCCTGCGGTGACCCGTCTCGATCCTGCTGAGGGTGGAGGGGCTGAGGTGGCAGCGGGCGGCGAGATCGTCGAGCGACCAGCTGTGCGCCGCGCGCAGCGCCCGGATCCGCATGCGCACGAGGCCGTCCAGATCACTTCCTTCTTGCGTCATGGGCAAGACGGTATGCGATGCACGCAAAGATTCGTAGGCTCGGTGGCATGACATCCGCCGCTTCCCACTCCCACGCCGCCACCCCGCACCACCACGGTCCCGGCCACCACCACGAGCACAGCCATGAGCACGGCCACGAGCACGGGCACGCGGACGCCGGCCAGGACGAGGTGCTCGCCCAGGTGCTCGACCTCGACGCCGCGATCGTCGCCCCGTACCTCACCGCGGTGACCGGCCGGATCGCCGGCCTCGCCGGGGACAGCGTCAGCCACGTCGTCGACCTGGGATCGGGCACCGGGGCCGGCACCTTCGCCCTGCTGGAACGCTTCCCCCACGCCCGGGTGACCGCCGTCGACAGCTCTCCCGCGATGCTCGCCCGGCTCGTCGCGGCAGCCCGCGCCAAGGGCCTGGGCGACCGGGTGGACACCCTGGAGACGGACGCGGGCGCCGGACTCGCCGGCATCACGGACGCCGACCTCGTCTGGGCCTCGGCCTCCCTGCACCACGTGGACGACCCGGCCGCCGCCCTCACCGGGGTCCGCACCGCGCTGCGCCCCGGCGGACTGCTGGCCGTCGCCGAGCTGGACGGGCTGCCGCGCTTCCTCCCGGACGACGCGGTGGCCAGCCGGCCCGGCCTCGAAACCCGGTGCCGCGAGGCGCTGGACGGCCTGCACGCCGAGCAGGTGCCGCACCTGGGCGCCGACTGGGGAGCCCTGCTGGGCGCCGCCGGCCTCACCGTCGAGGAGGAGCACACGGAGTCGCTGGAGCTGCGCGCCCCCCTGCCCGCCGGCACCGGTGACTACGCCCACCTCGTGCTCGGCCGCATCCACGGCGCCCTCGACGGCCGGGCGGACCCCGCCGACCTCGCGGCGCTCTCCACCCTGCTCGACGGCGGCCCGGCGGACGTACGGCACCGGGACGACCTGGTCGTCCGCTCGACACGGCAGCTGTGGGTGGCGCGACGCCCCGCGGACACCACCGCCTGAGGGCCGATCCGCCAGGAATCGCAGGACAGCCCTCAGCCGCTCGCCGACGCCCGCCGGGTCCGTACGAGGAAGGCCTCCACCCGTTCCCGGGCGGGCTCCGGGGGCAGCGGGGAGCGGGAGGCGGCCTCGTCGTTCTCCTCGGCCAGGCGCGTCATCCGGCGCTCCACCTCGGCCCACGGGACCTCGCCCCGCTTCACCGCCAGCAGCTCCTCGCGGGCGTCCCCGACCCCGATCCTCAGCTCGCCCGTCCGCAGCAGGTCCCGCCCCGACGTCAGCAGCCGCAGCAGGTGCATGGCGTGCTTCCAGCGCGGAGCGCCGTGCGTCCGGACGTCGGCCTCCAGCTTCCGCCGCTGGCCGAGCGCGTAGCGTACGAACGTCCCGTGCGCCTGCCGGGACAGGAAGGCGCCGCGCAGGCCGATCAGCTCCCGGCCCGTGGCGTCGGCGTGCTCCACGAGCGGGGAGTGCAGGCACTCCAGCACATTCGGGTTCGCCCGCAGGGCCAGCTCGCAGAAGCGCTCCAGCTCCCACGAGAACTGTTCGTCGGCCGGACCCTCGACATGCGTCGGCGGCTTCGTGAAGCCCCAGAACAGCGGGGTGGGAGCGAGGAAGACCCCCCGCCGGTCCGTGTCGCTGTCGTCGGTGGCCAGCCCGAAGGCGCGGGAGCCCATCACACAGGAGTAGACGGTGTGCTCCCGTACGAGCCGCTCGCCATCAGGGGTGATCATGCGCGCGAGGGTACGCGGCCACCGCGTCCTCCGTCAGGCGAGCCGGATGCCGCCGCCCTCCACGGTGATCCGCTCGGCGGGCAGCGGGCGGGTCGCGGGGCCCTGTTCGACCGCCCCGTCCTCGATGGCGAACCGGCTGCCGTGGCACGCGCAGTCGATGGTGCCGTCGGCGACCGAGGACACGATGCAGCCCGCATGGGTGCACACCGCGGAGAAGGCCTTGAACCGCCCGGCGGCCGGCTGGGTCACCACGACCTTCCGGTCCTCGAAGATCTTGCCGCCGCCCACCGGGATCTCCGACGTCCCGGCCAGCTCCGCGCTCCCGGACGCGGGCGGGGAGCTCTCGCCGCCCCCGCCCCCGCCGGACGACCCGCAGCCGGTCACCAGGGTCGCGGCTCCCGCCGACAGGACCGTCCTTCGCCGTGCGTTCATGTCTCTCCTCGCAGGATCGATGCGTCCGGACGAACGAAGGCATCCTGACCCCGCGGGGCGCCCCGGCCGCGCAGACACGGCGGCACGCACGCCCGCCGTGTCCCTGCGTGTCCTTCCGAGCCCCGCCGTGTCCCTCCCGTCGTCTCACGGAGAGAGCACCGATGACCGGCGGCGCCGCCGCACCTCTACGCTGAAAGGGCACGCAGCACGAGCGACGAGGGGTACAACGACGTGGCGGTACGAGCAGTCCGTGGAGCCGTCCAGCTGGACCGGGACGAAGCCGGACACATGGACGAGCGGGTGAGCGAACTCCTCACCGCGGTCCTGGAGCGCAATCAGCTCGTCGCCGACGACCTGATCAGCGTGTGGTTCACGGCCACCCCCGACCTGCACTGCGACTTCCCGGCCGCGGCCGCCCGGGGCCTCGGTATCGTCGACGTACCGCTGATCTGCGCCCAGGAGCTCGACATCACCGGGGCCATGCCCCGCGTGGTCCGCATCCTGGCGCACGTGGAGACGTATCTCTCCAAATCCGAGATCAGCCACGTCTACCTCGGCGCCACCGGCGCCCTCCGCAAGGACATCGCCCAGTGAGAACAGCCCTCGTCATCGGTACCGGCCTGGTCGGCACCTCCGCCGCCCTCGCCCTCGCGGGGCGCGGCGTCCAGGTCCACCTGGCCGACCGCGACCCGTCGTCGGCGCACACCGCCGCCGCCCTCGGCGCCGGCACGGACGAGGTGCCCGACGGACCCGTCGACCTGGCGATCATCGCCGTACCGCCCGCCCACACCGCCTCCGTGCTGGCCACGGCGATGCGTGACGGCGTCGCGCGCGCCTACCTCGACGTCGCCAGCGTCAAGGGCGGCCCGCGCCGTGAGCTGGAGGCCCTGGGCGTCGACCTCACGCCGTACATCGGCACGCACCCCATGGCCGGCAAGGAGCGCTCCGGGCCGCTCGCCGCCACCGCCGACCTCTTCGAGGGCCGCCCCTGGGTCCTCACCCCGACCCGGGAGACCGACACCGAGGTCCTCAACCTCGCCCTGGAGCTGGTCGCGCTCTGCCGGGCCGTCCCCGTCGTCATGGACGCCGACGCCCACGACCGCGCCGTCGCCCTGGTCTCCCACACCCCGCAGCTGATCTCCTCGATGGTCGCCGCCCGGCTGGAGGAGGCCGACGAGACCGCCGTACGCCTGTGCGGCCAGGGAATTCGGGACGTCACCCGCATCGCGGCCTCCGACCCCCGGATGTGGGTGGAGATCCTCTCCGCCAACCCCGGCCCGGTCGCCGACGTGCTGGCGGGCGTCGCCACCGACCTGGAGGACACGGTCCGGGCGCTGCGCGGCCTCCAGTCCGCCGACGAGGACAAGCGCCGCACCGGCACCGAAGGCATCGAGGACGTCCTGCGCCGCGGCAACGCCGGCCGGGTCAGGGTCCCCGGCAAGCACGGGGCCGCCCCCGCGTCGTACGAGATCGTCGCCGTGCTCATCAGCGACCGGCCGGGCGAGCTGGCGAGCATCTTCGCCGACGCCGGACGGGCCGGCGTCAACATCGAGGACGTCCGCATCGAGCACGCCACCGGCCAGCAGGCCGGACTGGTCCAGCTGATGGTCGAGCCCAGCGCCGCACCCGCGCTCGCCGCCGCCCTCGGGGAGCGCGGCTGGTCGATCCGCCCGTAGCGGGCCGGGGGACGGGCCCGGAGACAGGGGTACAAAGGCGCTTCGCGCACTCGGTAACCTTGTGGGGAGGGCGCCCCGGTCTGCCCTGCCCCCGCTCCGCCCGTCCCCGTGTACCAGGAAGGTGTCCACCACCGTGGAAACCGTAAGCGCCGCCGCCCGGACCGCCCCGGCCGCAGTGATCGTCGCCATCGACGGCCCCTCCGGCACCGGCAAGTCGAGCACCTCCAAGGCCGTCGCCGCGCAGCTCGGCCTGAGCTACCTGGACACCGGCGCCCAGTACCGGGCGATCACGTGGTGGATGCTGAACAACGGCATCGACGTGCAGAACCCGGCCGAGATCGCCACGGCCGCCGCCAAGCCGGTCATCCTCTCGGGCACGGACCCCTCCGCCCCGACGATCACCGTCGACGGCGAGGACGCCTCGGGCCCCATCCGCACCCAGGAGGTCACCTCCAAGGTCAGCGCCGTCAGCGCCGTGCCCGAGGTGCGTGCCCTGATCACCGAGCTGCAGCGCTCGATCGCCAAGGAGGCCGAGCGGGGCATCGTCGTCGAGGGCCGTGACATCGGCACCACCGTGCTCCCCGACGCCGACATCAAGATCTTCCTGACCGCCTCCCCTGAGGCGCGCGCCGCCCGCCGCAGCGGTGAGGTCAAGGGATCCGACCTGGCCGCGACCCGGGAGGCGCTGATCAAGCGGGACGCCGCCGACTCGGGCCGCAAGACCTCGCCGCTGGCCAAGGCCGGTGACGCCGTCGAGGTGGACACCACCGACCTGACCCTCACGCAGGTCATCGAGTGCGTCGTCACCCTCGTCGGGGAGAAGCAGGCCGCGAAGTGACCGGAGCCACCACCGCGCCCACGCCGCGCGGAGCGGCCGTCGGGCGCGGGATCGGCATCGGGCTCATGTACGGGCTGTTCAAGCCCCGTGTGCTCGGAGCGTGGCGCGTCCCCACCACCGGACCCGTCATACTCGCGGTGAACCACGCGCACAATCTCGACGGACCGATGCTGATGGGCACCGCGCCCCGGCCCGTCCACTTCCTGATCAAGAAAGAGGCGTTCGTCGGCCCCCTCGACCCGTTCCTGCGCGGAATCGGGCAGCTGAAGGTGGACCGTACGACCGTCGACCGCAACGCCATCACGCAGGCACTCGGCGTGCTGGACGACGGCGGCGTCCTCGGGATATTCCCCGAGGGCACCAGGGGCGAGGGCGACTTCGCCTCCCTGCGTGCGGGGCTCGCGTACTTCGCGGTGCGCGGCGGGGCGCCGATCGTGCCCGTCGCGGTCCTGGGAAGCACGGAGCGCCGCGGACGGTTGATATCGGCACTGCCGCCGCTGCGCAGCAGGGTCGACGTCGTCTTCGGTGACGCCTTCCAGGCCGGCGACGGCAGTGGGCGGCGCACCAGAAAAGCGCTGGACGAGGCGACCTTGCGGATCCAGGGTGAGCTGACCGCCCACCTGAAGAACGCCAGGCGCCTCACCGGACGCCTGTGACACGTGAGTAGTGGGCCGCGCGATCGTGGCCCATCGATGATGATGCAAAGAGGAACGGACTTCATGAACGACCAGATTCACTCCGACGGCTCGGACCACGAGCACGGAGCACTTGGCGATGCCGAGTACGCGGAGTTCATGGAGCTCGCCGCGCAGGAGGGGTTCGACCCCGAGGAGGTCGAGGGCGCGATCGGTGAGGCCGGTCACGGACCGCTTCCCGTGCTCGCCGTCGTCGGCCGCCCGAACGTCGGCAAGTCGACCCTGGTGAACCGGATCATCGGCCGCCGCGAGGCCGTCGTCCAGGACAAGCCCGGCGTCACCCGTGACCGCGTCAGCTACGAGGCCGAGTGGGCGGGCCGCCGCTTCAAGGTCGTCGACACCGGCGGCTGGGAGCAGGACGTGCTGGGCCTCGACGCCTCCGTCGCCGCCCAGGCCGAGTACGCCATCGAGACCGCCGACGCGGTGGTCTTCGTGGTCGACGCCACCGTCGGCGCCACCGACACCGACGAGGCCGTCGTCAAGCTGCTGCGCCGCGCGGGCAAGCCCGTGGTCCTGTGCGCCAACAAGGTCGACGGGCAGAGCGGCGAGGCCGACGCCACCGCGCTCTGGTCGCTGGGCCTCGGCGAGCCGCACCCCGTCTCCTCGCTGCACGGCCGTGGCACCGGCGACATGCTGGACGCGGTCCTGGAGGCCCTGCCCGAGGCCCCGGCGCAGACCTTCGGCACCGCGCTCGGCGGCCCGCGCCGCATCGCGCTCATCGGCCGCCCGAACGTCGGCAAGTCCTCCCTGCTGAACAAGGTCGCCGGTGAGGACCGCGTCGTCGTCAACGCCCTGGCGGGCACCACCCGCGACCCGGTCGACGAGCTGATCCAGCTCGGCGGGACCACCTGGAAGTTCATCGACACGGCGGGCATCCGGCGCAAGGTCCACCTCCAGGAGGGCGCGGACTACTACGCCTCGCTGCGTACCGCGGCCGCCGTCGAGAAGGCCGAGGTCGCCGTCATCCTGATCGACTCCAGCGAGTCGATCAGCGTGCAGGACCAGCGCATCGTGACGATGGCGGTGGAGGCGGGCCGTGCCGTCGTCGTCGCCTTCAACAAGTGGGACACGCTCGACGAGGAGCGCCGCTACTACCTCGAGCGCGAGATCGAGACGGAGCTCGCCCAGGTGGCCTGGGCCCCGCGCGTCAACGTCTCGGCCGTCACCGGCCGGCACATGGAGAAGCTGGTCCCCGCGATCGAGACCGCGATCGAGGGCTGGGAGACCCGCGTCCCCACCGGCCGGCTGAACGCCTTCCTCGGCGAGATCGTCGCCTCCCACCCGCACCCGGTGCGCGGCGGCAAGCAGCCCCGCATCCTCTTCGGCACCCAGGCGGGCACCAAGCCGCCGCGGTTCGTCCTCTTCGCGTCCGGCTTCCTGGAGCACGGCTACCGCCGCTTCGTCGAGCGCCGTCTGCGCGAGGAGTTCGGCTTCGAGGGCACGCCGCTGCACATCTCCGTGCGGGTGCGCGAGAAGCGCGGCCGCAAGAAGTGACCCGGTGACACGGCGAAGCCCCGGACCATCCGCGTGAGCGGGGGTCCGGGGCTTCGCCGTGTCCCTCAGGCGTCCGTGGAGCCGGGCGGCAGGGCCGCGGGCCTGGCCCGGCCCGCGTGCCGCCCGACCCGCTGCCAGGAGCCGGGGTTGCCGCCGCCCGCGCTGTGACTCCCCTGGGCGTTCGCCGTCGTACGGCTGCCCAGTGGTGCACGGCTGCCGAACGTCCCGATGCCGAACGTTCTGAAGCCGAGATTCTCCTCACCGGTGCGGTCCCCGGGAAGCGCCCGGAACGATCGCCTGTACTCGGAGTACAGCGCGTCGTAGATCGGGGTGGGGGACTTACCGCCCGAGGGCTCCTGCGACGGGCGCATGGCCGGGATCGGGGTCTGCTGCTGGCGAGGAGGGTCGTATGAGTGCACGTAGGTGCCAACGACCTCACCGCCCGTCGGATGCGGGCCCGACGGAGAAAACGCAGTCCGGCGGGGAGCGGAGGGCAGCGGCGGCACGGTCAGGTCCCGGCGAGCGGCATCGTCGCGGCGACCAGGAGACCGTTGACCGCGGCCTTGTCCAGCGCGTCACGGAGCAGGTCCTCACGCGGCTGCTGGCCGATGGAACCGGCCGGGGCGGCGAAGACCAGCACGCTCTGCGCCTTGTTGGCGGCCGTCCGCCAGCCCTCGGTGACCTGGAGCGGCTGGTGCGCCTGCCACCAGGCGACCGGACTGCCGCCGCCGGCGCCCGGCTGGAGCACCGCGTGCAGCTGGCCCATGGCGAGGAGGACCGACCAGCCGGGGAGGACGCCGGGAAGCCGGTTCAGATGGGGCGTGGGCTGGAAACCCTGCTCCAGCAGCAGCTGGAGGAACTGGTCGCCGCCGCTGCCGTCCGTGCCGGGCCGGGCGATCGGCCCGGTCGGTTCGACGACCAGGGCCGGGCGGAGGTCGTCCTCGATCAGGACGAGACCGCTGGTGATGCCGAGGACGGCCTGTTCGGGCATGAGGCCCTCCGGATTCTGTGGCTCGCTGCCGGTGATGGACCGCACGGCGCCCTGGAGCTGGTCCTCCGCGACCTGGACGACCTGCGAGGGGATGCAGGTCGCGTGGGCGAAGGCGAGCACGGCGGTCTCGTCGCCCACGAACAGCACCGTGCTGGTGCGCTCCTGGTCGGAATCGCCGGGGGTGCGGCATGAGGTGCAGTCGTAACTGCCTGGGGCACTGTCGCCGACGAGCAGCCGGTCGGCTTCGGCATCGCCGATCTCGGCGCGTACGTCCTCGCTGACGTCGAGCATGCGCGGCACGGGTGGCTCCTCGAACTCGGTGCGTGGGCCGGGTGGTTCCCGGCTCATGAAGAGACAACGGAAGACCCGGGGCCGGAGTCACGCGCGAATGCGGGGGATTAGGAGCCGGAGCCGGCGGACCGAGGGAGCGGGCGGATCGCGCATACGATCCGGAACCGAACATTCCGCGTAAGTGTCCCTGGAGCACGTATTCCCGTTCGAAGTGTCACGGGTCTGTACGACTCCTGTGCGAATGCTGTGGCAGGACATGACGCAACGTAAGGTCCGTTGCAGACCAGTCGAACAGGGGAAACGACTACGTAATGCACATTTCATTTCTGCTCCACAACGCGTACGGCATCGGGGGAACGATCCGTACGACCTTCACGCTCGCCGGGACGCTGGCCGAGCAGCACGACGTCGAGATCGTCTCCGTCTTCCGTCACCGCGACGACCCGAAGCTCGGGGCGCCCGCCGGTGTGCGGATGAGTCATCTCGTCGACCTGCGCAAGTCGAGCCCGGAGTACGAGGGATCCTCCGCCGAACATGCCAGGCCCGCCTCCGTCTTCCCGCGTGGCGACACCAGGCACCGGCAGTACAGCAGGCTCACCGACAGCCGCATCGCGGCCCATCTGGGCGCGCTGGAGGCCGATGTCGTCGTCGGCACGCGCCCCGGTCTCAACGTCCACATCAGCCGTCAGACGCGGCGCGGACCGGTGCGCGTGGGCCAGGAGCACCTCACGCTGGAGAGCCACGGCTACCGGCTCCGCCGCGAGATAAGCCACCGGTACGCGCAGCTCGACGCCGTCACGACCGTCACCGAGGCCGACGCCCGGGACTACCGCACCGGTCTGCGGCTGCCCGGCGTGCGGATCGAGGCCATCCCGAACAGCGTGCCCGAGCCCGCGGGCCCGCCCGCCGACTGCGACGCCAAGTGGATCGTGGCGGCGGGCCGGCTGCACCGCGTGAAGCGCTACGACGTCCTGATCCGGGCCTTCGCCGAGATCGCGGCGGCCCGCCCGGAGTGGCGGCTGCGGATCTACGGCGCCGGGGACGCCTCCGGCAACGAGCAGCAGCCCCTGCGCGCGCTCGTCGACGAGCTGGGGCTGCGGGAGCGGGTGTTCCTCATGGGCTCCGCCGACCCGATGGAGGAGGAGTGGCCCAAGAGTTCCATCGCCGCCGTCACCTCCGAGCGGGAGTCGTTCGGCATGACCATCGTGGAGGCGATGCGCTGCGGGGTGCCGGTCGTGGCGACCGACTGCCCGCACGGCCCCGCCGAGATCATCGACGACGGCGTGGACGGCCGGCTGGTGCCGCTGGGGGACACCGGCGCCTTCGCCAAGGCCCTGCTCGGCCTGATCGACGACGACGGCCTGCGCCACCGGATGGGCCGGGCGGCACGGGCCTCCGCCACGCGCTTCGACCCCGCGCCGATCGCGGAGCGGCACGAGAAGCTCTTCGCCGAGCTGGCCGCGCGGGGCGGGGGAGCGGGATCGCAGGGCCTTCTGCGCGGCGCCTACCACCGGTCCAGGGGCACCGTCCTGGACGGGGCGTACGCGCTGCGTTACAAGGCGGCCGGGGTGATCCGCCGAGGGCGGGCCTGAGCCGGAGCGGCACCCGGACGCCGTGCGGGCTGCCGGATGCCGCACCCGGACCGTCGTATTCCGGATGGGTGCGGAGCCCCCGGGGGTCCTTCGCCAGGAGGCCCCCGGGGCGCGGGCGCGGGAAAAGTAAGGCACGCATAAGGGCGAGTGAATTCGAGGTGGCGCGCCCGTATATTCCGCTTTTCCGCAGGCTCCGGAAATGTGGTCACGTGGTGTATCCGGCGTCCGTGCTTTACTCCGGCGGGCGCTTCCCGGCGCATTCACCGGGGGTCATTCAATTCGGACGGTATGCCGTCCGGGTGAAGCGGTCCTCCGTACACGCGCGTGGGGATCCTGTGACACAAGCGTGACAGCGGAGGTGCGGGGGATGCGTCGCGGCCCGTGACCGCGACCGCTTCCGCCACGGCGCGGGGCGGCCTACGGTGAGGGGTATGGCACCTGTACCGACCCCACCCGCCCAGCCGGACGACACCCCCGAGTCCTACGTCGGCCTCGACGCCGACGCCGCCGAACGGCAGGCCAGAGCGCGAGGCTGGAGCACGGTCCGGGCTCTTCCGCCGGGCACCGTCATCACCATGGAGTTCCGCGGCGGCCGCATCAACTTCGAGGTGGACGCCTCGACCGTGACCCGCTGCTGGGTCGGCTGACCGGCCCCGACGAACGAAGGCCCGGACGAACGAAGGCCCCGACGCGAGTCGGGGCCTTCTCCGTGGTGTGGGCCGTGCGCGCGCCCCGGCGGGTCAGGGGGCGACCGGACCGCCCGCCACCGGCCGGGACGGGCCGGCGCTGGTCCTCGGGGAGCGGTCCGCGTGCGGCGGCCGGCGCGAACCGGCCGGGGCCGGCGGCGTCCGTTCCGGGCGCCCGGGGTGGGCCAGGTGCGTCCTGGCCCTGGCGGCCGCACCGGGATGACCGGCGGCCCCGGGCGCCTGGCCCGTGCTCGCGGCCTCCTGGACGCCTTCCGCGGCCGTCCCGCCGCCCAGCGCCTGCGGCAGCAGGACCGGCTCAGGGGTCACGGGAGCCGGCGGAACCGGCTCCCGGAGGCCACGGCGGTTACGCCACCGCTCCCGCACCGAGAGGATCCAGACCTCCGTGCGCGTGATCAGCGGCTCGAACCAGGGCAGGGCGAGCAGGATGAGCAGACCGGCCGCCCAGCCCAGCAGCACATCGCTGAGCCAGTGGGTGCCGATGTACACGGTGGTGAGTCCCACGCCCAGGGAGACGAAGGCCGACACGGCCGACAGATAGCGCCTGGCCCGTGGCGTGGTGGCCAGGTAGGCGAGGATTCCCCAGGTCACGACGGCGTTGGCGGTGTGACCCGAGGGAAATATATCGCCGCCGGCGAAGAGCTCCGCCGAGCCGATCTGGGTGGCGTAGTGCGGGCCGAGCCGCCCCAGCCCGAGCTTGACCGCGCCCACCGACAGGTTGAGCAGCAGCAGGGAGGCGCCCAGCGTGAGCAGCGGGCGCAGCGTGTGCTGGCGCCACGAGCGCCAGCCGAGCCAGGAGGCGACCATCACGGCCGTGGGGCCACGCTGGCCGAGCACGACGTAGTAGTCGAGGAAGGCGTGGAGCTCCGGCCACTGCTGGTAGGGCCGGAACAGCATGACCTTCCAGTCGAGGGCCACCAGCCAGGACGAGACCAGCACGGCGACGACGATGGCGAGATAGAACGCCAAAGTCCCGCCGAAGAGAGCGATGCGGTGACGGCTCATCCGCGGGGTCTCTATCTTCGGCGGTTCCGGCTCCCGGTCCAGACGGGCAAAGATGTCGGTACGCACGCAATGGACGTTACAGCGAGTGAGTGTGTGATCCGGCCGATCCCGCGTCTTTGTGATGACGATGTGATGTGGACTTTGTCTCAGACCGGTATCCATTCCCCGCGTCCCGGGGAATGGTTTCGGGCCGTCCCCTATTACTTCCGGGCCCTATTCGTAGAAATGTTTGGGGGTCGATGAAATGGACCGGCGTCACCGTGACCAGGTGGGCGCTGCTCCATTCGGGTGAGCCGCCGGGTGCGGCCGGGCCGCGCCGCCGGAGCCCCGGCGCGACACCCCGGCGTCACCCCGCGTGCAGGGTCCGGAGTGGTGTACGCCACACCCGGTGGCCGGTGAACGTATGAGCTGCACCACGCGTGACCACCTGGAACTCGCGTACGCTGACGGCTCACTCGCCCATCGATGCCGGGCCCGGGGGACGCCGTGAGCCGGACCCCCAGTGGGTCTGCCGAGCGCGAGGGACTCATTGTGGGAGGTACGTACATGACCGGGACGTCCACGGCCGTGAGCAGGCTGCGCGCAGCGGCCGACGGTGCCAACCGCTGGGTCGTCCTGGTCGTCCTCTGCCTCAGCCTGCTGCTCGTCGCGCTCGACGCGACCGTGCTGCACGTGGCCGTACCCGCCGTCACCGAGGACCTGCGCCCCAGCGCCGTCGGCCTGCTGTGGATCGTGGACGCCTACCCGCTGGTCTGTGCCTCGCTGCTGATCCTCTTCGGCACGCTCGGTGACCGGATCGGCAGACGGCGCGTCCTCCTCCTCGGTTACGCGCTCTTCGGCCTCGCCTCCGCGCTCGCCGCGACGGCCGGGTCACCCGGAGTGCTGATCGCGGCGCGTGCCCTGCTCGGCGTGGGCGGCGCGATGATCATGCCGGCCACGCTGTCGATACTCCGCCAGGTCTTCCCCGACCGCCGGGAGCGGGCCCTGGCCATCGGCATATGGACCGCGGTCGCCGCGGTCGGCGCCGCGACCGGTCCCGTCATCGGCGGCTTCCTGGTCGAGCACTACTGGTGGGGCTCCGTCTTCCTGATCAACATCCCGCTGATGGCGCTCATCCTCCCGGTCGGCCGCTGGCTGCTGCCCGAGTCGCGCGGTGAGGACGACGGCCCCTGGGACGTGCTCGGCGCGCTGATGGCCGCGGGGGGCGTGCTCGGGGTCGTCCTCGGGATCAAGCGGATCGGCGGCGGCGAGGGAGTGCTGAACCCCGCCACCCTCGTGCCGCTGTTCGCCGGCGCCGCGCTGCTCGTCCTCTTCGTACGCAGGCAGAAGCGGCGTACGCATCCGCTCATCGACATCGCGATGTTCTCCCGGCCCGCCTTCACCACCGCGGTCGGCTGCATCGTGCTCGCCATGCTGGCCCTGGTCGGCCTGGAGCTGATCGCGGTCCAGTACCTCCAGCTGGTCCTGGACCTGAGTCCGCTGGAGACCGGCCTGCGGCTGCTGCCGCTGACCTTCGCCGCCATGGCCGCGGGCGCCACCGGCTCGTACACCCTGAGCCGGATCGGTCCCCGGCGGATGGTCGGCTGGGGCTTCGTGCTCACGGCGGCCTCGGTGCTCCTGCTGACGCTGATGGGCCAGCACGACCGGCCCGTGCTGCTGACCGCCGGCTTCGTGCTGCTGGGCTTCGGGCTCCAGTCCACGCTCTTCGGGGCGTACGAGTCGATGCTGAGCGAGGCCCCGGCCGAGCGGGCCGGCGGCGCGGCCGCGATCGGCGAGACCTCGTACCAGCTCGGCGCGGGCATGGGGATCGCGCTGCTCGGCAGCGTCATGAACGCGGCCTACGCCCCGGGGCTCTCCCGGCTCCACGAGGAGGGCGTGCCCGCCGCCGCGGGTTCGGCCGCCTCGCACTCGCTGGGCGAGGCCTACCAGGTGGCCGGCCGGCTGGGCGGGCCCACGGGCGACCTGCTGCGGAACACGGCCCGCCACGCCTTCGTCGACGGTCTGCACATCACGCTGCTGGTCAGCGCGGGCCTCCTGCTGCTCGGAGCGCTCGCCGCGCTGCGTCTTCCGCGCGTCATGGACTGTCCCCCGGCGAAGGGGGCCTGCCACGAGCAGGAAGCCGCCCTCCCGGAGCAGTCCACCAGGCCCACGCCGCCCGGTGAGCCCCGCCGGCTCCCGTCGCCGGCAGCTCCGGCGCGCCGGGCCGCCCTTCCCGCGCGGCGCGAACCCGCCGAGGCCACGGGCTCTGGACGATCAGCACGCTGAGCCGTAACGTCGGCGGGGCGCCGTAACTACCACTGCTAGTTTTTAGTACCGTGGCGCGTTCTCTGTACCGTGCGAGCCGCCGGAGGCACTCATGTCCACCACCGAGTCCGCGAAGCCGTCAGACCCCCCGAGGAGCCGGCCGTTCGACCCCGGCGATCCGCTCGGCATCGACGACCTCCTCGACCCCGAGGACCTCGCGATCCGCGACACCGTGCGCACCTGGGCCGCCGACCGGGTCCTTCCGCACATCTCCGAGTGGTACGAGAACGGCGAGCTCCCCGGCATCCGCGAGCTCGCCCGCGAGCTGGGCTCGCTCGGCGCCCTGGGCATGTCCCTCCAGGGATACGGCTGCGCCGGGGCGAGCGCCGTCCAGTACGGCCTGGCCTGTCTGGAGCTGGAGGCCGCCGACTCCGGCATCCGCTCCCTGGTCTCCGTCCAGGGCTCCCTCGCCATGTACGCCATCCACCGCTTCGGATCCGAGGAGCAGAAGCAGCGCTGGCTGCCCGGTATGGCGGCCGGCGAGACCATCGGCTGCTTCGGCCTCACCGAGCCCGACCACGGCTCGGACCCCGCCGGGATGCGGACGTACGCCGAGCGGGACGGCGACGACTGGGTCCTCACCGGCCGGAAGATGTGGATCACCAACGGCTCGGTCGCCGGGGTCGCCGTCGTATGGGCGCAGACCGACCAGGCGGGCGGCGGCTCGGGAATCCGCGGCTTCGTCGTGCCGACGGACAGCCCCGGCTTCTCCGCGCCCGAGATCAGGCACAAGTGGTCGCTGCGCGCCTCGGTCACCAGCGAACTGGTCCTGGACGGCGTGCGGCTGCCCGCCGACGCGGTCCTGCCCGGGGCCACCGGGCTGCGCGGCCCGCTCAGCTGCCTCAGCCACGCCCGCTACGGAATCGTCTGGGGGGCCATGGGCGCCGCGCGCGCCAGTTTCGAGGCGGCTCTCGACTACGCGAAGTCCCGTGAGCAGTTCGGCAGGCCCATCGGCGGATTCCAGCTCACCCAGGCCAAGCTCGCGGACATGGCCCTGGAACTCCACAAGGGCATCCTGCTCGCCCACCACCTGGGCCGCCGGATGGACGCCGGCCGGATCCGCCCCGAGCAGGTCAGCTTCGGCAAGCTGAACAACGTGCGGGAGGCGATCGAGATCTGCCGCACGTCACGTACGATCCTCGGCGCCAACGGGGTCTCGCTGGAGTACCCCGTGATGCGGCACGCGACGAACCTGGAGTCGGTGCTCACCTACGAGGGCACCGTGGAGATGCACCAGCTGGTGCTCGGCAAGGCGCTCACCGGTCTGGACGCTTTCCGTTAGGGCTTCCGGCGAGCGCCCTGCTCAGCTCTGGTTGAAGAAGCCGTCGGCCGGCCGGCCGGCGGCTTCGCCGTTGACCACCTGGGTGTGGGCGGGGGTCAGCAGGAAGACCCTGGTCGCCACGCGCTCGATGGAGCCGCGCAGTCCGAAGGTGAGTCCCGCCGCGAAGTCCACGACGCGCTTCGCGTCGGTGGGGTCCATCGACGTGAGGTTGACGATCACCGGCACACCGTCCCGGAAGAGCTCGCCGATCCCACGCGCGTCCCGGAAGCTGTCCGGCGTGACGGTGGCGATCCGGCGGCCCGTGTCCTCGGCCTTCTCGGAGGCCACCTGCACGCGGGGGTCGGTCACCCATGGCTGATTCGTGCCGGTCTCCGCATCCTCGGAGTACTCGTCGTCGTAGTACCGCTCGTCGTTGTCCTCCACGAGGCCCAGCCAGGCGCTCGCCTTGCGCACCGATCCCATGGACGCCTCCTCTCACCGCGGTTCGTTGGTGTTCCGTATCTCTTTCCTATCCCTATGGTCGTCCATGATGCGGATTCAGCGCCAAGGGGATAGGCGCCGCGCGCGCGATTCGTGACGCTACTGGTGCAGAACATGTGGCGATTCGTCAGGGTTCGTACCGCATAGGGGGGCTTGCGGAAAGAAAATATGATGCCCCCGTCCGTACGGGTGAGATGGCGGGCGTACGGGTGAACGGAACCCTGGATACGATGCACGCCGCGCCGGAGTACGGGCGCGGCTCGTCAGGTGAACGGCTCCCGGGGGATCGTCGTGTTCGGAATCGTGAGGCCCTGTACCCATCGGCTGTCCGAAGGGCTCAGGACCGAGTGGATGGCTCATCTCTGCGGGCTCTGTCTCGCGCTCCGGGCGGACCACGGGCAGTTCGCCCGGGTCGCCACGAACTACGACGGCCTGATCGTCTCGGTCCTGACGGAGGCTCAGTCCGAGCGCACCACGGGGCTGCGGCGCACCGCCGGACCGTGCCCGCTGCGCTCCATGCGGACGGCGCCGGTCGCCCGGGGCGAAGGAGCCAGGCTCGCCGCCGCCGTGTCGCTCGTCCTGGCGTCCGCGAAGGTGCGCGACCATGTCGCGGACCGCGACGGGCTGTTGAAGCGGCGCCCGGTGGCCGCCGCCGCACGCCGGGTCGCCGCGGGCTGGGACAGGGCCGGGGCGCGCACCGGGGCCGAGCTCGGCTTCGACACCGCCGTCCTGGTCGACGCCGTCGACCGGCAGACCGGCATCGAGTCCCTCGCCGGCCCCGGCACCTCCCTGCTGACCGTCACCGAGCCCACCGAGACGGCGACGGCCGCGGCCTTCGCGCACACCGCCGTACTCGCGGGCAGGCCGGGGAACGCCGAGCCGCTGGCCGAGGCGGGCCGGCTCTTCGGGAGGCTCGCGCATCTGCTGGATGCCGTGGAGGACCGGGAAGCTGACGCCGCGTCGGGTGCCTGGAACCCGCTCACCGCCACCGGCACATCGCTCGCCGAGGCCCGCCGGCTCTGCGACGACGCGCTGCACGGCGTGCGCCTGGCGCTGCGCGACGCGGAGCTCACCGACGGCGCGCTGGCCCATGTGCTCCTGGTGCACGAACTGCGGCGCTCCGTGGACCGGGCCTTCGGCTCCACGGCGTGTTCGCACCAGGCCGGCGGGGCACCCTCGGGCGCCTACGGGCCGCCGCCCGGCAACCCGTACACGCCGACGCCCGGCGGTCCGTACGGTCCTCCGGGACCGCCGCTCCCGCCCGAGCCACCGCGCAACCGCCGCGGCCTCATCGCCGGCTGCCTGGTCTGGGCCGGCCTGGCCTGCACCTGCCAGATGTGCTGCGCGAGCAACTTCAACGACCCGTGGAGCGGCCAGGAGCGCGAAGGGCTCTGCCACAAGGGCGACTGCTGCGACTGGTGCGAGGGCTGCGGGGAGGGCTGCAGCTGCTGCGGCAACTGCTGCAGCTGTTGCGAGAGCTGCGACTGCGGGTGCGACTGCTGATCCGGCGTCAGACGGCCGCCGCGGTCCCACCCGGCGGCCTCACCTGATCTCGGGCGGTGAGATCTGCGAGGTCTCGATCGCCGACCCGGTGGTGCCCCACTTCTTCAGGATGCGGTCGTAGGTCCCGTCGGCCTTGAGACCGTTCACCGCCGCCTGGAAGGCCGGCGCCAGCGGGGTGCCCTTCTTGAAGACGAAGCCGACGTCGAGGCGCTTGTACTCGTTGAGGAAGCGCAGCCCGTCCAGCTGGGCCACGCCGTAGCGCAGTCCGTTGATCGTGTTCATCACGATGTCGCTGCGGCCCTGCTGGAGCGAGATCCAGACGGCGGACGGATCGCCGTACGTCTTGACCTCGTACGGCTTCTCGCCCGCGTCGGCGCACAGGTGCTTGTTCTCCTCCAGCGTCGCCTCGAAGGTGGTCCCCGCTCCGGTGCCGATGGTCAGTCCGCAGAGCTGCGTGAGGTCGGTGACCTTCTTCAGGTCGCTGTCGTCACGGACGGCGAAGCCCTGACCGTCGTTGATGTACGTGACGAAGTCGATGGTCTTCCGGCGCTCGTCCGTCACGCCGAAGTTGCCCGTGCCCACGTCGTACTTGCCGCTGCCCAGGGCGGGGAGGATCGCCTCGAAGGCGGCGATCTCCCGCTTCAGCCTCAGCCCGAGGGCCTTGGCCACCGCGTCCGCGAAGTCGACGTCCGCCCCCGCGAGCGTCTTCCCGTCCTCCAGGTAGGCGGCGCCGCCGGGAGGCGAGCCGGTGGCGGACGCGATCGTCAGCGTGCCGGCGGCGCGCACCTTCTCGGGCAGCAGCTTCGCCGCGTCCTCGTTCTTCCTCACCGACGAGACCACGTCGGTCGTCGGGATCTTCCCCTTCGCCGGGGAACCCGCGGCGGCGGGCGCGGTGGCGGGGTCGCCCGATCCGCAGGCACTGAGCGAGAGTGCGGCCACGGTGATCAGTGCGAAGGCAGCGGTCTGCCGGGTTCGGGGCATGACGGAGTTTCTCCGGATTCGTCGACCCCGCTCCGGGGCCAGGGCAGCACGGAGCGTCGGGGCGGGAGATCAGCTGTTACGAGGGGAGGGCCGAGCCATGTCGTGCACGCGAAGGAACGCAAGGGACTCCGCTCCAGCGCCGGCGACGGCGCGAGCGGGAGAAAAGGAAACGCAGGGCGTCAGCTCAACAGGAACAGGACCACACGCGACCGAAGTCGATGTGGGAGCGGGTGACCAGCCACTGCTGCGAATACATGGCCCAAGTGGAACAGGCATCCGGTGGCGCGTCAACTGAACCGAGACGTACAGCTCACACTCTGGACAAGCTTGACAACGGCACCCCGTGGCGCTTTTCTCAGAGGCGGACCGGCGCTGAGGGGCCCGGTCCACGTTGTGTTCGCGCTGAAGGCACGCCCCGTGTTCGATCTCTGCATCCACGGAGCCTTCGCATGTCCGCGCAGACAGAAGTCCCCACCCCGTCCTTCTCCGCCCCGCCCGCCGGCCACGCCGGGAGGGAAGAAGCCCCTCGCATCGTGCCCGTACGCCGAACAGGCAGGTGGGCGGCGGCCGTTGTCGTACTCCTCCTGCTCGCGGGCGCTCTCGTCTCCGTCGTCCGCAACGAGGCGTTCCAGTGGGACGTCGTGGGTGCCTACCTCACCACCGACTTCGTGCTGCGCGGCCTCTGGCTCACCCTCTGGCTCACGGGCCTCGTCATGGTGCTCGGCTTCGCCCTCGGCACCCTGCTCGCCGTGTTCAGGCTCTCCGGCAACCCCGTCCTCCGGGCGGTGAGCTGGGGCTACATCTGGCTGTTCAGGTCCACACCGATCCTGGTCCAGCTGCTCTTCTGGTTCAACATCGGCGCCCTCTACCCGCAGATCCTCGGCGTCGACACGGTCGACCTCCTCAGCCCGATCGCCGTCGCCGTCATCGGACTCACGCTCCACGAGGCCGCATACGCCGCCGAAGTGGTCCGCGGCGGCATCCTGTCCGTCGAGCGCGGACAGCTGGAGGCGGCCCAGTCGCTCGGCCTCGGCCCCTGGCGCCGGTTCCGCCGGATCGTGCTGCCGCAGGCCATGCGCTCCATCGTGCCGCCCGCGGGGAACATGCTGATCGGCACGCTGAAGGGCACCTCGATCGTCAGCATCATCGCCGTGCAGGACCTGCTCTACTCCGCCCAGCTCGTCTACCACCGCACCTACGAGGTCATCCCGCTGCTGCTGGTCGCCACCCTCTGGTACGCCGCGATCACCTCCCTGCTGTCCATCGGCCAGTACTACGTGGAACGCCACTACGCACGCGGCACGGCAGGCGCCCGATGAACGGCGGCCCGACGCTCGTCGTCATAGGCGGCGGCCCCCGCGGCACCGGCGTCATCGAACGCATCGCGGCCAACGCGGCCGAGCTGTACGGCGACCGGCCCCTGGACATCCACATCGTCGACCCGTACCCGCCGGGAGGCGGCCGGATCTGGCGGCAGGACCAGTCCCCGCTGCTGTGGATGAACTCCATGGCCGAGGACGTCACCATGTTCACCGACGACACCGTCCAGCTGGAGGGCCCGGTCAGCCCCGGCCCCGCCCTGCACACCTGGGCCGCGGACGTCCGCGAGGGACGGATCGCGGTCTCCGCCGACCCCGCCGTGCTGGCGGAGATCCAGGGCCTCGGCGGCCAGGGCTTCCCCAGCCGGCGGTTGCAGAGCGCCTATCTGCGCTGGGTGTACGAGCGGGCGGTGGCCGCGCTCCCGCCCGGCATCACCGTCCACGAGCACACCGGTCACGCCGTGCGCGTCTCCGGGCCGCGCGGCGGCCGGCAGCGCGTACGGATCCAGGGGCGCGCCGAGCCCCTCGACGCCGACCTCGTCGTGCTCACCGTCGGCCATCTCGACGCCGAACCGGACGCCGAACAGCAGGAGCTGGCCGGCTTCGCCGCCCGGCACGGACTGGTCCACCTGCCGCCCGACTTCACCGCCGACACCGACCTGTCCGCCGTACCGGAGGGCGAACCCGTCCTCGTACGCGGCTTCGGCCTCGCCTTCATCGACCTCATGGTGCTGCTCACCGAGGGGCGCGGCGGACGGTACGAGGACGGGGCCTACGTCCCCTCCGGCAGGGAGCCCGTCCTGTACGTCGGATCGCGGCGCGGCGTCCCGTACCACTCCAAGATCGGCTACACCTGGCAGGGCGAACGGCCGCCCCTGCCCCGCCACTTCGACGCGGACCGGGTGGAGGAGATCCTGAACGCGGGCGGGCCCGTGGACTTCCGGCGCGACCTGTGGCCGCTGATCGCCAAGGAGCTGGGCCACGCCCACTACCACCGGCTCTTCACCGCCCACCCCGAGCGCACCGCCGTGGACCTGACCGACTTCGAGGAGAAGTACGCCGTCGCCGAGCACGGCAGCCCCGAACTCGCGGCCCTCGTCGCCTCCGCCGTCCCCGACCCGGCCGACCGGCTCGACCTCGACGCCCTCGACCACCCGCTCGACGGGGTACGCCACACCTCGTACGACGCACTTCAGGACGGGCTGCGCGCCTACATCACCGCCGACCTCGAACGCCGCCACGACCCCGCGCACAGTCCCGACCTCTCCGTCTTCCTCGGACTGCTCTCCGTCTACGGGCAGCTGACCGGCGCCGGCGACATCGGCGCCTGGTGGCACGGCTTCTTCAACTACATCGCCTCCGGGCCCCCGGGACCACGGCTGCGCCAGCTCCTCGCGCTCTCGCGGGCCGGCGTCGTCCGCTTCCTGGGCGCCGGCATGACCGTCGAGTCCGACGAGGAGCACGGGGTCTTCCGGGCCCGCGGCACCTCCGTGCCCGGCGCCTCCACGGAGGCACGCGCCCTGGTCGAGGCACGGCTCCCCGACCCCTCGCTGCGCAGGACCCGCAGCCCGCTTCTGAGCGCGCTGTACGAGGACGGGGCGGCCGGCACCGACACGGGACTGCTCTCCGTCGACCCCGCCGACGGCCGGATCCTGGACACCGAGGGCCGCCCGCACCCGCGCCGGTTCGCCCTCGGCCCGTACACCACCGCGCGCTCCGCCGGCGCCTTCACCCGGCCCCGCACCGGCGGCGCGGCCTTCCGGCAGAACGACGCCACCGCCCGCGCGGCCCTCGCGTTCCTGCGCGACCTCTCCTGTCGGGACCGCCTCACCGCGTGAGCACGGCCCCTCTCCGTACCCCTGTCGCAGAAGGAACTCCCGTCATGTCGCTGACCAGCGATCCACCCATCCACCCACCGGCCGGGACCGACCCCGCCGGGAAGCCCGCCGCCGAGGAGCACGAGGCCCTGGAGGTCGTCCCCCTGCGCCACCCCTGGCGCTGGGTGGCCGTCGCGGTCACGGCCGTCCTGCTCGCCCAGTTCGTCAACGGCCTCGTCACCAACCCCGGCTGGGAGTGGGACGTCTTCGCCCGCTTCATCACCACCGGGACGATCCTCCACGCCGTCTGGGTCACGCTCCAGCTGACCTTCTACGGCACGGTGGTCGGCTTCGCGCTCGGCATCGTCCTGGCCTTCATGAGGCTGTCCGCCAGCCCGTTCCTCAGGGCGGTCTCGTACGCGTACATCTGGGCGTTCCGCTCCATCCCGCTCATCGTCCAGCTGCTCTTCTGGTTCAACCTGGCCTACCTCTACAAGGAGCTCGAATTCGGCATCCCCTTCGGGCCCGGCTTCGTCTCCTTCGACACCATGAACCTCGTCGGCGCGATGAGCGCCGCCGTCCTCGGGCTCGCCCTGCACCAGGCCGCGTACGCGGCGGAGATCGTCCGGGGCGGCGTACTCGCCGTGGACAGCGGCCAGTTGGAGGCGGCGGCCGCACTCGGCATCCCACGGCTCCGGCAGCTGAGGCGCATCGTGCTCCCGCAGGCCATGCGCTCCATCCTGCCGAACGCCGCCAACGAGATCATCTCCCTCTTCAAGGGCACCTCGATCGTCTCCGTGATGGCGATCGGCGAACTCTTCTACCAGGTCCAGGTCGTCTACGGGCGCAACGGCCGGGTGGTGCCCCTGCTCATGGTCGCCACGGCCTGGTACATCCTCCTGACCACCGTGCTCTCCGTCCTCCAGCACTACGTCGAACGTCACTACGCCAAGGGGGCCGTGCGATGAGCGCGACCGCAGAACCCGCAGAAGCCACCGGACCCGACGCCATGGTCGAGATCCGCTCCGTCCACAAGAGCTTCGGCCCGCTCGAGGTGCTGCGCGGCATCGACCTGTCCGTGCGCACCGGAGAGGTGACCGTCGTCCTCGGCCCCTCCGGCTCGGGCAAGTCCACGCTGCTGCGCACCATCAACCACCTGGAGAAGGTCGACCAGGGCTGGATCAGCGTCGACGGCACCCTCGTCGGCTACCGCAGGTCCGGCGACAAGCTGTACGAACTGCGCGAGCGGGAGGTCCTGCGCCAGCGCACCGCGATCGGCTTCGTCTTCCAGAACTTCAACCTCTTCCCGCACCTCACCGTCCTCGAGAACGTCATCGAGGCCCCGATCGCCGCGCTCGGCCGTCCCCGCAAGGACGCCGTCGCCGCGGCCGAGAAGCTGCTGGCACGGGTCGGGCTCGCCGACAAGGCCGGCGCCTACCCCAAGCAGCTCTCCGGCGGCCAGCAGCAGCGCGTCGCCATCGCCCGCGCCCTCGCCCTGGAGCCGAAGCTGCTGCTCTTCGACGAGCCGACCTCGGCGCTCGACCCCGAACTCGTCGGCGAGGTCCTCGACGTCATCAAGGACCTGGCCCACGGGGGCACCACGATGATCGTCGTCACCCACGAGATCGGCTTCGCCCGCGAGGTCGCCGACACCGTCGTCTTCATGGACGAGGGACGGATCGTCGAGCAGGGCCCGCCCGCCGACGTCCTCGACCACCCCGTCCAGGAACGCACCCGCGCCTTCCTCTCCAAGGTCCTCTGACCCATGTCCCCGCAACCGCAACCGCAACCGCAGCCCCGGCACCCGTCCCCGCAGTCAAGGAGCAGCCACATGACCGTCCGCCGCACCCTCACCGCCGTCCTCGCCACGCTCACCACCGCGGGGCTGCTCACCGCGTGCGGCGGCAGCGACGCCGCCGAGGACGTGATCAGCGCCAAGGGCCAGAAGGACACCGGTATCAACATCGGCCCCGACCAGAAGCGGATCAGAGGGAAGAAGGTGGACGCCATCGCGGCCCAGGTGCCCGCCGCCATCCGCCAGCGCGGCACGCTGCGCATCGGCGGGAGCGCCGACAGCTCGCCACCCCTCGGCTTCTACGCGACCGACGACAAGACCAGGATCGGCGCCGACATCGACCTGGCGACACTGCTCGCCGACACCCTCGGACTGAAGCCGGTGTTCGAGCAGGTCTCCTGGGAGAACCTCTTCGTCGGTCTCGACAGCTCCAAGTTCGACGCGGTCCTCTCCAACGTCACCGTGACCGAGGAGCGCAAGGAGAAGTACGACTTCGCCACCTACCGGCTCGACAACATCGCCTTCGAGGCGAAGAAGGGCTCCGGCTGGAAGGTGAAGGGCCCGGCCGACGTGGCCGGGAAGACCATCGCCGTCTCCTCCGGCACCAACCAGGAGAAGATCCTCGTCGACTGGAGCGAGCAGAACGTCAAGGCCGGCCGGAAGCCGGTCGAGATCAAGTACTTCCAGAACATCACCGACTACTACATCGCCCTCCAGTCGGGCCGCATCGACGCCTACTTCGGCCCGAGCCCCTCCGCCAACTACCACGTCGCGTCGGCCGGCCAGTCCGAGGTCGTCGGCACGCTGTCCGGCGGAGGCGACGCCATCCAGGGGAAGATCGCCGCCACCACGAAGAAGGACAGCGGCCTGGTCGAGGCGTACGGCGCCGCGATCGACCACCTCATCCAGGACGGCTCGTACGCCAAGGTCCTGAAGCGCTGGGGCCTGTCCAACGAGGCCGTCGAGAAGTCGGAGATCAACCCGCCCGGCCTGCCCAAGACCGAGAACTGACCCGAGAGGCCCCGCATGTCCGCCACCAGGCCACTCCACCTCGCCGCCGAGATCGGAGGACCGCCGCGCTACGACGCCGGCTCCTACGCCGCGCTCGCCCGCCTCGCCGAAGGGGGCACCCTCGACTACGTCACCCTGGGCGACTCCTTCAACCGGCCAGGCCCCGACGCGCTCGCCGTCCTGGCCCGCGTCGCCCCGGCCACCACCCGGATCGGCCTCGTGCCGACCGTCACCACCACCCACACCGAGCCCTTCCACGTCTCGTCCGCCGTCGCCACCCTCGACTGGGTCAGCAAGGGCCGGGCCGGCTGGCAGGCGGACGTGTCGACGACCGAGGCCGAGGCCAGGCTGTTCGGCCGCCGCCCGGCCGCACCCGCCGCCGCCCTCTGGCAGGAGGCGGGGGAGGCCGCCGACGTCGGGGCCCGGCTGTGGGACAGCTGGGAGGACGACGCGGAGATCCGCGACGTCGCCACCGGCCGCTTCATCGACCGCGACAAGCTGCACTACGTCGACTTCGAGGGCAGCACCTTCTCCGTCCGGGGCCCCGCCATCGTGCCCCGGCCACCGCAGGGCCGGCCCGTCACCGTCATCGACGGCACGAGCGGACCCGCCCGGGACGCCGCAGCGCGGCACGCCGACATCGTCCACGTACGGGCCACCTCGCCCGAACAGGCGGCCTCGCTCGCCGGTGAACTGCGCGCCGGCGCCGCCGCCCACGGCCGGGACCCCGAGAGCCTGCGGGTCCTGGTCGCCCTCACCGTCGATCTCGGGGACGCCGAGAAGACACCCGAACCCGGCCTGGAGAGCGGCCCGCAACTGGCCGGGCGGAACACCTACTTCCGGGGCGGCCCGGTCGACCTCGCCGAACTGATCACCCGGTGGCACCGGGGCGGAGCCGTGGACGGCTTCCACCTCACCCCCATCACACCGGAGCGCGACCTGGAGAGGATCGTCAACGGGACCGTCGCCCTGCTCCAGCACCGCAGCCTGTTCCGCACCTTCTACCCGGGCGGCACACTCCGCGAGCACCTCGGCCTCGGCCGGCCGGCCAACCGCTACGCCCTCGCGAGGAACTCAGGGGGGACCTCATGACGAAGACGCCGAAGCAGATGCACCTCGCCGCCCACTTCCCGGGCGTCAACAGCACCACCGTGTGGACCGATCCACGCTCCCGGAGCCAGATCGACTTCGCCTCCTTCGAGCATCTCGCCAGGACCGCGGAGCGCGGCAAATTCGACTTCTTCTTCCTCGCGGAAGGGCTGCGGCTGCGCGAGCACAACGGCCGGATCCACGACCTGGACGTCGTCGGCCGCCCCGAGTCCCTCACCGTGCTGAACGCCCTCGCCGCCGTCACCGACCGGCTGGGGCTCGCCGCCACGGTCAACGCCACCTTCAACGAACCGTACGAACTCGCCCGGCGCCTCGCCACGCTGGACCACCTCAGCGACGGGCGCGCCGCATGGAACGTGGTGACCTCGTCCGACGCCTTCACCGGCGAGAACTTCCGCCGGGGCGGCTATCTCGACCGGGCCGACCGATACACCCGCGCCGCCGAGTTCGTCGCCACGGCACGGGAGTTGTGGGACTCCTGGACGCCGGAGGGCACCTCGCGCCCCTTCGCGCACTCCGGGCAGCACTTCGACATCTCCGGGGAGTTCAGCGTCCCCCGCTCGCCCCAGGGGCACCCCGTCGTCATCCAGGCCGGGGACTCCGACGAGGGCCGGGAGTTCGCCGCGTCCGCGGCCGACGTCATCTTCACCCGGCACGGCACCCTGGAGGCCGGCCGGACGTTCTACGCCGACGTCAAGACCCGCCTCGCGAAGTACGGCAGGCAGCCCGCCGACCTGAAGATCATGCCCGGGGTCACCGTCGTCCTGGGCGACACCGACGCGGAGGCCCAGCAGAACGCCGCCGAGATCCGCCACCAGCAGGTGTCCCCGCAGAACGCGATCCTCGCCCTCGAACAGATCTGGGGCCGCGACCTCTCCTCGTACGACCCCGACGGCCCCCTCCCGGACATCGACCCGGACCCCGGGTCGAGCCTGGTCCAGGGCAGGGTCAGGGTCGCGGACCCGCTGGCCGCGGCCGCGAAGTGGCGGGCGCTGTCCGAGGCCAAGGGGCTCTCCATCCGCCAGACGGCGATCGAGGCCACGGCGCGGCAGTCCTTCATCGGTTCGCCCGCGACGGTCGCCGCCGAACTGGAGCGGTTCGTCACCGCCGACGCGGCCGACGGCTTCATCCTCGTACCGCATCTCACCCCCGGCGGCCTCGACGGATTCGTCGACCGGGTCGTCCCGATCCTCCAGGAACGCGGAGTCTTCCGCACCGAATACACCGGCTCCACGCTGAGGTCGCACCTCGGCCTGGCCCGGCCCGTATGGAAAAGTTGACCGCATGAGCACGGACGCACAGCAGGACAGCGAGGAGTTCCACGCCTGGCAGCGCTGGCACGAGCGGCGCATCGTCGCCGTGGCCGCACCGCACGGCCCGCTCTCCCTCACCGGCACCCACTGGCTCGCCGACCACCCGGAGGGGCGAATTCCGGCCGTACCCGGGCTGTGGCGCGAGGAGGACGGCGAGGTGGTGCTCACCGCCACCCCCGACGACGGGCTGACCGTCGACGCGAAGCCGCTGGCCGGCGAGGTCCGCCTCGGCGCCGACCGGGGCCCGATCGACACCTCCCGGGTCGCGCGGGGCGAGCGCCGGCTGGTCGTGCTGAGCCGCGAAGGGCTCTGGGCGGTCAGGGACTTCGACCCGCAGTCCCCGGCCCGGCAGGCCTTCCGGACCATCGACGCCACGCCGTACGACCCGAAGTGGTCGCTGGAGGGCACCTTCCGGCCGTACGCGGCCGACCGGACCGTCCGCGTGGAGAACGCCGACGGACGGGAGCGGGGGCTGGGGCTCTCGGGCGAGATCGCCTTCACCCTGGACGGCGCCGAGCACACCCTCCAGGTGGCGGTCGAGCCCGACGGCTCGCTCTGGGCCGTGTTCGCCGACGCCACCAGCGGGAACGGCAGCTACCGCTTCCGCTTCCTGCGGCCCGAGGCGCCGGACGCGGAGGGCAGGGTACGGGTCGACCTGAACCGCGCCCTGCTGCCGCCGTGCGCCTTCGCCGACCACTTCATCTGCCCCTTCCCGCCGCCGGGCAACACCCTCACGGTGGCCGTGCCGGCGGGGGAGCGGAACCGTATCGACGGCTGACCCGTCCCGTCCGAAAAGGCACCCTTGCGGGCCGGGCCGGCCGGTCACCGAAGCACCGAGCGCGTACGGCGTCAGCGTGTTCCGACCCGGCCGGGCACCGCCGCACTCCCGTGAGCCCCCGCAGAACCCCGGCGGGGGCTCCCCCTCGGACCACGGCTCTTGAGAGGATGTCAGGACGGTCGGTCGCAGAGGTACCACGGGGGGCGGACGCTGTGCGGTCCGGAGGGATGACCTCCGGGAGCCCCCGCAGACACCAGGGGGTTCCAGGTCCGTGAAACGCATCGGAGTGACCGGTCACCGCACCATCCCCCTGGAGGCCCGGGAGCATGTGCTGGAGGAGCTGAGAGCGGCCCTGTGCGGACACGAGGGCTCCCTGGAGGCGCTCTCCAGCCTGGCGGTCGGGGCCGACCAGCTCTTCGCCGACCTCGCCCTGGCCCACGGCGCGGAGCTGACCGTGGTCATCCCCAGCGGGGACTACGAGGACGGCTTCGCCGACGAGGCGGACCTCGCGCGCTACCGGACGCTCAAGGCCCGGGCCGCCCGCGAGATCCGGCTGGACTTCCCGCACTCCACCGACGAGGCCTACTACGCGGCCGGCGCCTACATCGCCGACCACTGCGACCGGCTGATCGCGGTCTGGGACGGCCTCCCCGCGCGGGGCCTCGGAGGCACCGGCGACATCGTGACGTACGCCCGCAGCCTCGGGCGGCCGGTCACCGTCATCTGGCGCGAGGGGGTGGAGCGCGGCTGACCCACCGCGCGTCTGCCTGCCCCCGGGCGCACGGACCTGCCGCGCGTCGGCCTGCCCCCGGCGTACGGACCCGCCGCGTGCCTCACATCCGGTGCCTGACCAGCCAGTCCGTGTGCTCGGGGGAGACGATCCGCTCGGTCTCGAAGACGGCGGCCGCCCACTGCCGCTCGGTCAGGGTGGTCTCCATCGCGGCCTGCATGTTCTCCAGATCGTCCTCGACCAGGGAGTGCGCGGTCACCAGCGGATGGTGACGGCGCGTCTCGTTCCAGGCGAGGCAGGCGGCAGCGGCGGCGGAGAACGTGCCGGTGAGCGCGAAGGACCCGGCCTCCCCGAAGGTCCGCAGCACGGCGAGGACCAGCGCGGGCAGTGTCAGCGCGGCGATGGTGCTCGACCAGACGAGCGCCCCGCGCCGCGACACCAGCCTGCGCCTGCGGTACCAGCGCCGCTGCTCGATCAGCCGGTCCCGGATGTACGTCTCCTTGCGTACGGTGAACGCCTTCTCCCGCAACTCCCGCATGGACGCGGTGATCAGGCCGCCACCCGAGTCGGCCATCTCCTCCCGGGGGTCGTCCCACCCGACCTTCCGCAACTCCTGGAGCCCCTCCTCCAGCCGGCTGGCGAACACCGCCTCGGGGTGCTGGACGGCCGAGTCGAAGGGGGAGCCGTGGACCGCGTACCGCCAGCAGTTGGACTTGATGAACTCCGCTGCGGAGCGGTTGAGTTGCCAATGCGACTTTGCTTTGCGGCGGGACGCGAGGTACGTCGTGATCAGGACACCGAGATACGCCAACACCGCGATACCATCGAGGAGTTGGATGCCGCTCCCGACCTCGGCGCGCCAGGGCAGGGCGGCGGGCACGGTGCCCAGGACGAGCAGGGCGAGCTGGCCGCGGGTGGTGTTGACCGCCTCGCGCTGGCGCGCGACGGCGACCGCGTCGGTGTGGTGGAAGAGTGCGGGCAGATCAGCGCTCCTGAAGACCATGCTCTGCAGCGGTCCTGGAATCGCCGTCATGATCACTCCTGTATTCGATGTTGTGGTCGTCCCGGCCCGCACATGAATGGTTTCCGGCCCATTTGGAGTAGTCCTGCAAATCACTCGGGTTACGGCTGTACGAGTCGAGTTGCACGCCGGGGCCATGAGAGTAAAGTCGTGCCGCCGGACACTGCAATGGTGCAGGTGCCGGTGCAGTTTCCGTGTCCGGAACGAGCCCATCAAGGACGGCCGTGAAGACCTACGAATCCACCCCGAGCTTCGCTGTCGCGAAGCGTCGTGTGCCGCTTGCGAAGATCGACGCATCCGGCAGCGCAGCAGCCAGGAAGATGGGCAGGGTGCTCGCGACGGCAGGCGGCCGCCCGACACAGATCTCGACATTCAACTCCTCGTTGTAAGAACCGCGAGACAGCCGGCGCCGTAAAGCAGTTTGAATTCCACCCGTTCGGGCGGTCGGCTCATGTGGCCGGCGGCCGGAATCCTGGCGCGGCTGGACTAGAGTGGTGGAATGACAGGCCCCGCGGTCCCGTTCCGCGAAATCGTTCTGAAGGTCCACAGCAGGTGCGACCTCGCCTGCGATCATTGCTATGTCTACGAACATGCTGATCAGAGCTGGAGAACCCGGCCGAAGACGGTTTCTGACGACGTCATCTCCAAGACGGCACAGCGCCTCGCCGAGCACGCGAAGACACACGCACTGCCCTCCGTGTCAGTGATCCTGCACGGAGGGGAGCCTCTGCTCGCCGGCCCCGCCCGTCTGCGGCGCGTGTGCGAGGAGTTCGGGTCGGCCCTGTCGGGCGTCGCCGGCCTCGACCTCCGGATCCACACCAACGGCCTCCAGCTCAGCCCCCGTTACCTGGACCTCTTCGACGAGTTCGACGTCAAGGTGGGCATCTCCCTGGACGGCGACCGTGCGGCCAACGACCGGCACCGGCGATTCGCCGACGGACGCAGCAGCCACCCCCTCGTACTGAAGGCCGTCGAGCTGCTCCGGCAGGAGCGCTACCGCCATCTCAACCTCGGGCTGCTGTGCACCGTCGACATCGAGAACGACCCGCACGCCGTGCTGGACGCCCTGGTCGCGCTCGACCCCCCGCTCATCGACTTCCTTCTGCCGCACGCCACGTGGGACGAGCCCCCGCCCCGGCCCGACGGATCGCCCACGGCCTACGCCGAGTGGCTCCTCGCTGTCTTCGACCGCTGGCAGGAGGAGGGCGGCCCGGTGCCGGTGCGCCTGTTCTCCTCGGTGCTCTCCACGCTGAGCGGCGGCCCCAGCCTCACCGAGTCCCTCGGCCTCGCCCCCACGGACCTCGTCGTCGTCGAGACGGACGGTCAGCTGGAGCAGGTCGACTCCCTCAAGAGCGCCTACGAGGGCGCCGCCGCCACCGGGTTCGACGTGTTCTCGCACTCCTTCGACGATGTGGCCGCCCACCCCGGGGTCCGGGCGCGGCAGCTCGGTCTGGCGGGCGTCAGCGAGACGTGCCGCAGCTGCCCCGTCGTACGGTCGTGCGGTGGAGGGCTCTACACCCACCGGTACCGCCCGGAGAACGGCTTCGACAACCCCTCCGTCTACTGCGCCGATCTGGAGGCGCTGGTCCGGGGGATCCAGGAGCGCACGAGTGCGTCCACCGTGTCCCCGGCGCTGGACGACCGGCGTGAACTGGTCGCGGAGCAGCACGACCTGACCCGTACGCTGCTCGCCGGCCTCCACGAGGCGCTGGACGGGCGCGGCGGTGCCCGGTGGGACGAGGCCTGGGGGCTCGCGGGCGTCCTGGAGTCCTCGCCCGAGGGCGCCGCGGGCCTCGACCGGGTCCTGGCGCACGCCTATACGCGTACATGGCTGCTGGACGTCCTGGAAGGGCTGCACGCCGAGCGGCCCGAAGCGGTCGGCCAGGCGCTGCGGTTCCCGTCGTACGTGGCGGCCGCCGCGGTGCGGTCCGGTCTCGGCCTGGAGGTGCGGGCGGACTACCGGGACGGCCGGCTCCACCTGCCCACGCTCGGCGAGCTGCGGGTCGCGGACCCCGGCGCGACGGGCCGCGTCCGGATCCGGGCCGCCGACGGGGGGTTCGCGGTCCGGGGGGAGGACGGCGGAGAGCGGATCGTCCCGACGGCGGCCGAGGGTCCCGGCTGGCTCCCGGTGCGGTACGTCACCGCGGAGGGCGCTCCGCGGCTCGCCATCGAGGACCTGGACCCGTACCGCGACTGCTTCGAGGCTCCGGCCGCGCCCCGTCTGGACCGGGCCGGCGCGCAGGCCTGGAGCGAGGCCGTCGGCCGGGCGTGGGGACTGCTGGAACGGGAGGCGCCCGGGCAGGCGGCGGACGCCGGGGAGACGCTGACCACCCTCACGCCGCTCGTCGCCGGCCGGAACACGGGACGGCCGCACGGCTACGGCGCCATCGGCCTCGTGCCGGCGGGGAACACCCGGGAGCTCGCCCTCGCCTTGCTGCGCGGTCTGCGCAGGGCCCGGCTGCGGGCTCTCCTGGACGTCACGGATCTCCACGCGCTGGACGGGGCCTGGGAGTACCGCCTTCCCTGGGAACGGAATACAAAGGTCCCCTTTTCCGGGCTGCTTGCGGGAACGTATGAACGCGTGGGACTTTCCTTCCTCGTTCCCGGATTCATGGACGGGGTGCCCGAGGCGCTCGACATGATGGACGGGGCGGCCGAGCCGACGGTCGGAGGAATGCGGCTGCTGAAGTCGCTCAGGGAAGAGGCGAGAGGTGTACATGGGACAAGTGGGATGAACATCCTCATGAATGCCGTGGATCACGAACCTGCTCGATGAATCCTGGGTAGGGATGACTGAAAAGCGGCGTTGATTGACCGAACGCCGTGGGGGTGGAGCACAGTCCGCTCCGGAATGATGAATTCGCTCGCACCCTCTCCATAGCCCTGGGATGCGGGTGCTCACACAGGACGGGGGTCGTGTGCACGCATGACGCAACAGCGAGCGGACCATCGGCCGTACTTTTTTCTGAGCTACGCGCATACACCGGGGTACGGCGGTGGATCGGACCCAGACATGTGGGTCGAACGGCTTTTCCAAGATCTCTGCGGTCATGTGATGGCCATGACCAATCTCCCCGCGGGATCACCGGCCGGATTCATGGACCGGGAGATACGCTCCGGCGAGGGCTGGTCCGAGCGGCTGGGCAGTGTGCTCGCCAACTGCCGGGTCTTCGTGCCGCTGTTCTCGCCGCGCTACTTCGCCAGTGAGATGTGCGGCAAGGAGTGGTACGCCTTCGAGCAGCGTGCCATCCACCACCGGGCGCGGCTCAACCAGCCGGCCGAGGCGATCGTCCCCGCCCTCTGGGTGCCGGTGCCACCGGCCCAACTCCCGGGCCCGGCCGAGCGGTTGCAGTTCAACCACCGGGATTTCGGGGACCGCTACGTCAGCGACGGGCTCTACGGGCTGATCAAACTCACGCTGTTCGCCCAGGACTACGAGCAGGCCGTCTACCATCTGGCCAAACGCATCGTCCACGTCGCCGACACCGTGCAGATCGGTTCGGGCAGGCCCCTCGACTTCCGCCTCGTCCCCAGCGCCTTCGGTGCGCCGGGCAGCGGAGCGGGCGCCCCCCGGCCCATGCGGATCAGCATCGCCGCCCCCACCCGCCATGACCTGCCGGAGGGCCGGAACCCGGAGTACTACGGCGACAACCCGCAGGAGTGGAACCCCTACCACCCGGCTTCCGCGAGACCGCTCGCCTACGTCGCCGAGGAGCTGGTGCGCTCCCTCAACTACCAGGCGGTGGTCACCTCGTTCGACGAGGATCCGGGACAGCGGGAGGGCAAGCAGTCACCCAGCACCCCCGAGATCCTCCTGGTCGACCGCTGGGCGCTGCAGGACGAGGACCTGAGACGGCGGCTCGCCGCCTTCGACCGGGAGAACCGGCCCTGGGTGACCATGGTCGTCCCCTGGTGCAGGGAGGACCATCAGAGCAGGGCGGCCGAGGCCGAACTGACCGAGAAACTCGAGCAGACGATGCCGGTCAAGATGCAGCAGGGGCGGGCCTTCTGCCGTGTCGCGGCCAAGGGGGTACCCAGTATGGAAGCGTTCGGTCAGATCCTGCCCCAAGTGGTCGAGGTGGCGGCTCAGCAGTATCTGAGGCACGCCACGGTCTACCCACCGGCCGGCGGGCGGCACAGCGAACGGACCCGGCTGACGGGGCCCATGGGCAGCACCCGGTTCATACCCGACATGCACGACCCTGCGACGGATGCGGAGGACGTATGACAGCCGGTCGTGACGGGCGCATCGTCACTTTCTACTCGTACAAGGGCGGTACGGGGCGCACCATGGCCCTGGCCAACACCGCCTGGATCCTCGCCGCCAACGGCAAGCGGGTGCTGGCCGTCGACTGGGACCTGGAAGCCCCGGGACTCCACCGGTTCTTCCACCCCTTCCTCGACCCCTCGACGCTCGGGGCCACCACCGGCGTGATCGACCTGATCACCGAGTACGCCTGGGCCGCGACCAACCCCGCCCAGCGGGCCGACGACTGGCACCGGGACTACGCCCGCATCCAGCCGCACGCGGTGTCGCTCACCCCGGAGGCGCTCGGCTGGGAGTTCCCGCGGGGCGGCACCCTCGACTTCGTCTCCGCCGGGCGGCAGAACCGCGAGTACTCCGCGACCGTCTCCACCTTCGACTGGGACAACTTCTACGACCGGCTCGGCGGCGGCCACTTCTTCGACGCCCTGCGGGACGACATGAAGGCCAACTACGACTACGTCCTCATCGACAGCCGTACGGGCCTCAGCGACATCGCCGACATCTGCACCGTCCACCTCCCGGACGTGCTCGTCGACTGCTTCACCCTCAGCGACCAGTCCATCGACGGCGCCGCCTCCGTCGCCCGGCAGATCGCCGAGCGCTACACCGGCCGGCCCATCGCCATCTTCCCCGTCCCCATGCGGATCGACGAGGGTGAGAAGGAGAAGGCCGACGCCGGACGGGCGCTGGCCCGGCTGAAGTTCGACCGGCTGCCCCGGGACCTCTCGGGCGACGAGCTCACCGCCTACTGGGGCGCGGTGGAGATCCCGTACCGCCCCTACTACGCGTACGAGGAGACCCTCGCCACCTTCGGCGACGAGGCGGGGCTCAGCAACTCGCTCCTGTCCGCGTTCGAACGCCTCACCGCGGTCGTCACCCAGCAGGAGATCACCTCGATGCCGCCGGTGGGCGAGGAGGTCCGGCTGCGCATCCGCGACGCGTTCACCCGGCGCCGTCCCGCGCTGCCCGCCGATCTCTTCCTCAGCTATGTGGCCGAGAACCGCATGTGGGCCGACTGGATCGAGTCGGTCCTCACCCGCGCCGGGTTCCGGGTGGTCCCGCGCGACGTGTCCGCCGAGCCCGGGCCCTCGGACGCCGTACAGGCGGCCGAGACCGCGACCCGCACGGTGGTCCTGCTCTCCAGCGCCTACCTCAAGTCCCAGCGGGCCGTGGACCTCTGGGAGCGCGCGGTCTCCGAGGACCCCGGTGGCGGGCGGCGCCAGCTGCTGCCGCTCAGGGTCAGCGACGTCCGGCTCTCCGCGCCGTACATCGACCGCAACCCGGTCGACCTGTTCCGGCTGGACGAGGTGCACGCCACCACGGCGCTGATGCGGGCCCTGGACCGGCCGGTGCAGCTCGGCGACGGGATGTCGCCGGGCCCCCGCTTCCCCGGAACCGTGCCGAGGATCTGGAACGCGCCGCCCCGCAACCCCGGCTTCACGGGCCGCTCCCTGGTCCTGGAGCGGATGCGGGACCAGCTCGGCGGCGGCATGGCCGTCGTGCTGCCGCAGCCGCAGACCCTGTACGGCCTGGGCGGCGTCGGCAAGACCCAGGTCGCCCTGGAGTACGTGCACCGCTTCATGGCCGACTACGACCTGGTGTGGTGGATATCGTCCGAGCAGATCGACGACGTGGTGGCCAGCCTCGCCGAACTCGCCGTACGGCTCGGCGCGCAGGGCGGCGACGACATGGCGGCCGCTTCGCAGGAGGCCGTGGACCTGCTGCGGCGGGGGGTGCCCTCGGAACGCTGGCTGCTGGTGTTCGACAACGCCGACGATCCCGAGCGGCTCAGCCGGTACTTCCCGCAGGGCGGCTCGGGCCACATCCTCGTCACCTCCAGGAACCAGTCCTGGTCGCAGCACGGTGACGCGCTGCCGGTCGACGTGTTCCTGCGGGAGGAGTCGATCGAGCACCTCCAGCGCCGTGCCCCGGGGCTGAGCGACGAGGACGCCGCCCAGGTGGCCACCGCCGTCGGCGACCTGCCGCTGGCGGTCGAGCAGGCGGCGGCCTGGATCGCGGAGACCGCGACCCCCATCGACACCTATCTGGAGCAGCTGGCCCAGCAGGCCCCGGAGGTCCTGGCCCTGAACCAGCCGGCCGGGTACCCGCAGCCCGTCGCGGCCACCTGGAACATCTCCATCGAACGCCTCAAGGAACGCTCGCCCGCCGCGGTGCGGCTGCTCCAGCTCTGCGCGTTCTTCGCGCCGGAGCCGATCTCGGCGAACCTCCTCTACAGCAAGGAGATGATCGAGGCACTGAAGCCGTACGACCCCTCCCTCCAGGAGAAGCTCGTCCTGGGCCGGGTCATCCGGGAGATCGGCCGCTTCGCCCTCGCCAAGGTCGACCAGGTGTCGAACTCCATCCAGGTGCACCGGCTGGTGCAGGCGGTGATCAGGGCCCAGCTCAGCGAGGAGGAGCAGCGCGAGGCGAGGCACGTCGTCCACCGCATCCTGGCGGGTGCCAGGCCGGATGACGACGAGCCGATCGACAACCCGGAGACCTGGCCGCGCTTCGCCACGATCTGGCCGCACCTCGGCCCGTCGGACGCGCGCAACTGCAAGGACGCGGAGACCCGCAGGCTGCTGATCGACCGGGTGCGCTACCTCTGGAAGCGCGGCGACGTCCGGACGGCGGGCCGGCTCGGGGACGAACTCCGCGACACCTGGCGGGAGATGCTGGGGAACCAGGATCTGCAGTACCTCTACCTCTGCTTCCACCTCTCCAACATCCTGCGCACCCGCGGCCGGTACGTGGAGGCCAAGGAGCTCGACGAGGTGACCCTGGGCAGGCAGCGGGCGGTGCTGGGACCGGAGCATCCGCACACGTACATGACCACCAGCAGCCTGGCGATCGACCTCGGTCTGCTCGGGGACTACGGCAAGGCGATCGAGCTGGCGACCGCGGCGCACGAGGGGTTCAGCCAGATCTTCCACGACCGGCATCCCCGGACGCTGGCGGCGGCGAACAACCTGGCGCTGAATCTGCGCAGTGTCGGGCAGTACGCCCGCGCCAGGGAGATCGACCAGGACGTCTACGACCTGCGGTCCGAGGTCCTGGGTCCCGAGCACCCGTACAGCCTGTCCTCCGCGATGTCGCTGGCACGCGACCTGCGCGAGGTGGGGCGGTACGAGGACTCGGTCGGCCTGCTCAGCCGGACGTACGACATGTACAAGGCCACCCTCGGCCGTACCTACCCCACCACGCTCAGCGCCGCCAAGAGCCTGGCGGTCTCGCTGCGCAGGGCGGGGCAGCTGGAGGACGCGCGGAGGCTGACGGTGGCCACCCGGGCCAGGTACCGGGCCAAGTACACCTCGGCCAACCCGGAGTCACTGGCCTGCGACCTCAACATGGCGGCCGACCTGTTCGCCGCGGGGGAGGCCGTGGAGGCCAGGGACGCCGCGCAGGAGGTGGTGGACCAGTACATGAACGTGCCGGGGGAGCAGCATCCGTACACCCTGGCCGCGCAGAACAACCTGGGCGCCTACCTCTCGGGGACGGGCGCGTCGCTGGAGGCGGAGCAGCTGCTGACGCGGGTCGTCGCCTCGATGCGGGAGGTGTTCGGCCGTGAGCACCCGAACACGCTGTTCTGCGTCATGAATCTGGCGAACGCGACGGCCGGGCGCGGGGAGCTCGAACTCGTCCTGGAGACGGAGCGGCGGGTGTCCGGCCAGCTCAGGGAGGTTCTCGGGGCGCACCACCCGGAGACCCTGGCCATGACGTCGAACCTCGCGGTCACGCTCGGCGCGATGGGACGCAAGGACGAGGCGCTGAGGCTGCGGGCGGAGACGGGCGACGAACTGGCGCGACAGCTCGGCGACGAACATCCGCTGACCCGGATAGCGCGGGACGAGCGGAGGTTCTGGCGGGAGCTGGAGCCGATGTCGGTGTGAGCCGGGGTGTCCCGGGCTCCGGAGGACCGGAGCCCGGGACACCCTCCGCGATCAGCAGACCGCTGCCTTACCGGCTTCCCGCTCGTCCAGCAGCCAGTTGAGCACCTCGGGCAGCACGGACAGCGCGTCGAAGTGCGCCGCCGCCGGTTCCAGTACGGCGGTCGCGCCCGGGATCTGTTCGGCCAGCCACCGGGAGTGGCCCACCGGGGAGAACACGTCCTTCACGCCGTGCCACAGCATCACGGGGCACCTGATGTCGGCGGGGTCGAACCCCCACGGCCGGCAGAACGCGAGCGCGTCGTCGATCCAGCCGTACGCCGATGTGCGCAGCCCCTCACGGAAATTGGCGAGCAGCATCGAGCGGATCCCGGCGTCGTTGACCACCGTGCGGTCGGAGTCGGTCAGCTCCCTGCGCAGGTCGTCCAGGAGCCGGGCCGGGTTCTGCCGGATCTCCGCCGAGCGGCTGATGAAGGACTCCGCCAGTCCGTCCGGATCCGCCGCGGCCCGGGAGTACGCGAGCACGTTCGAGGCGGCCATCCCGTCGAACCAGTCGAGCCCTTCGGCGTCCGGGGGAGCCAGGCTGACCAGAGCGGCACCGCGGGTGACCCGGTCGGGCATCAGGGCTGCGCAGGCCAGGGCGTGCGGTGCGCCGCCGGAACGGCCGACCACGGCGAAGCGCTCCAGACCGAGGGAGTCGGCGATCGCCCGTACGTCCTCGGCGACGTCCATCACCCGCCGGCCCGGCAGCCGGTCCGAGCCGCCGTACCCCGGGCGGTCGTAGGCGATCAGCTGCATGTTGCGCTGGTAGAGGACCATCCCGCGGGGTGCGGGTCCCAGCCGGCTGCCGGGCATCCCGTGGAGGAGGAACACCGGTCTGCCCCGGGGGTCCCCCTGACGCTCGACCATCAGATGCCGTCCGTCCGCCACGCGCACCCGACTCCGCACGCCGCTCCTCCGCTCGGTCATCCCGCTCGGTCCGGGCACCAAGTGCCCGGCGTGTACCGCCTGTTCGATGATGACCTATCGGCGGCGATACCGGCACTCCCCGTCGGAACGATCCGGTGGCGTTCGGGACGTTCGGAGGCATTCGGTGGTGTTCGGCTTTCAGAAGTGCCCTCCACGGCATCCGGACGCAAGGAGCCATTACAGGACAGGACTAGTCCTCACCCGCTGCCGACGGGCCATCGCACCGGGTGTTCGCGAACGGAACCGACGTGGAGCGGAACCCGGGTTGTGAACGCGGCGCGGTCGAAGCGTCGTCGTCGTGTGCGCGTCCGGAAGTCGACCTTGTGTGCTATCGATCGCGTCGGAATAGTGGGCGCCCCATCCTCCGTGTTCCGGACACCCCACTTGTCCGTGCACGGCCCCACAGGAGGTCGAAGTTGAAGCACCGACGCATACCCAGGAAGCGTGTGGCCCTGGCCGGATCGGCCGTTCTCGCCCTGGTCGCCGCAGGAGTGACGTTCCAGACTGCGAACGCCAGTGACGACGTACCCCAGTTCACCGTGAAGACCCTCAACGCCCACTCGGCCGGCAGCCTCGCCGCCACCCTGGACAAGACCCTGGGCGGCGACGCGGCGGGCGCGTACTACGACGCCAAGGCCAAGAACCTCGTCGTGAACGTCGTCGACGAGGCGGCGGCCGAGCAGGTCCGCCAGGCGGGCGGCAAGGCCAGACTGGTTCAGCACACGCTCGCCGAGCTGACGTCCGCCCGGCAGACCCTCGCCGACAAGGCCACCATCCCGGGCACCTCCTGGGCCGTCGACCCGGTGAGCAACAAGGTCGTCGTCACGGCCGACCGTACGGTCGACGGCGCGGCCTGGGACAAGCTCAGCAAGGTCGTCGACGGGCTCGGCGCCAAGGCCGAACTCAAGAAGTCCGCAGGGGAGTTCAAGCCCCTCATCGCGGGCGGGGACGCCATCTGGGGCAACGGCGGGCGCTGCTCGCTGGGCTTCAACGTGGTCAAGGACGGCGAGCCGTACTTCCTGACCGCCGGCCACTGCACCGAGTCGATCACCAGCTGGTCCGACACGCAGGGCGGCTCGGAGATCGGTGCCAACGAGGGCTCCAGCTTCCCGGACAACGACTACGGGCTGGTCAAGTACACCTCCGACACCCCGCACCCCAGCGAGGTGGACCTCTACAACGGCTCCACCCAGGCGATCACCAAGGCGGGCGACGCGACCGTCGGCCAGACGGTGACCCGCAGCGGCTCCACCACCCAGGTCCACGACGGTGAGGTCACCGCCCTGGACGCCACGGTCAACTACGGCAACGGCGACATCGTCAACGGCCTCATCCAGACCACGGTCTGCGCCGAGCCCGGCGACAGCGGCGGCTCGCTCTTCGCGGGCGACACCGCGCTCGGCCTCACCTCGGGCGGCAGCGGCGACTGCTCCTCGGGCGGCGAGACGTTCTTCCAGCCGGTGCCCGAGGCACTGTCGGCGTTCGGCGCCGAGATCGGCTGACGCTCCGGCCCCCTCGGTTCCGGTGAACCGGCGAGCCCGTCCCCTCACGCGGTACGAGGGGGCGGGCTCGCCGTCTGCCCTGCGACCGGCCACGGCCCCGTCCGGCGCGGGCGCGTCGGGTGCCGGTGGGTCGTGGTCAGGCGGACCGGGATCCGCCGGCCCCCGCCGGGGCCGCGCCGAAGATGTCCACGGCGTGGTAGTACGTCCACGCCGTGCTGTTGCACGAGGCCAGTTTGGCGCCGGAGTAGGCGGCGCACACGCGCTTGAGGTCCGAGTAGAACGCGGAGTCGATCCGGGACTTGTTCGCGGGGAACGTGCCGGCCGCCTTGTAGTTGCGGTAGCCGAAGTCATGGCGGGCGCAAGCCGTCTGGAACGGGAAGCCGAACGGGTTGTCGGGGGAGGTGCTGCAGTAGTCCGTCGACCAGTTGAAGCCGTACGCGGCCCAGGCGCCCTGGTTGTTGCGGGCCGCGTTCCACGCGTTGTAGCTGGAGGCGCTCGTCTGGGTCCAGGAGCTGAGGACCTGCGGCTTGTCCGAGGGAGCGGCCGAGGCGGAAACGGCGGGTACGAGAGCGAGGGGCAGTGACAGGGCGAGGGTGGCGAGCGGGGCGGCGAATCGGCGACGCATGAGCAACCTCCGGTGAATGAAAGGGGGTTGGGCCGGCCGTGCTCCCCGCGGGTCTCGCGAGGTGCTCTCAGAATGCCGTCATGGACCTGTCATGCATAGCGGCTTCGCCGGTTGGACATCAGGAGTTCTCCCAGGACTCCGGGCGCGGTCGCCGGCCCGGAGGATGCGGTGCGTCTCGCGTGCGTACGGTGTGCGCACCTCGGGGCCTCGCCGCGCGGGCCGGCCGGTGCTGGGAACGTATCGCTCGTCCCGTACGCGTCGAGGAGATGCTGGGCTGATCGCTCGGGCCCCGAGGCGCCCGAGCGGCTTCCGGCGCCCGGTCCGCGAAGGGATCAGCCGAGGCGTGAGCTGCCGCCGGAGGGTGCCGCCTCCGGCGGTGTGCCTCCTGTGTCCCGGCCGCCCGTGTCCCCGCCGCCCATGCCTCCGTCGCCCATGTCCCCGCCGCCCGTGTCCCGGCGGCGCATCGACAGGAACAGCGTCAGGATCGTGCCGACGACCGCCCAGGCCGAGAGCACCAGCAGCGGGCCGGTGACCGCGTTGCCCCGGAAGTACGCGATCGAGCGCGCGCTCCAGGTCCCCGCGCCCGGTGGCAGGGCGGGGCCGATCGCCCGCCAGAAGTCGGGCAGCATCGGCAGCGGGAAGGCTCCGCCCGCGCTCGGGTTGCCCGCGATGACGACGATCAGGACGGCCAGGCCGATGCCGACGATCCCGGTGAGCGCCTCCAGGGCGAGCGTGATCATGCCGACCGCGAAGACGAGCAGCGCGCCCAGGCCGGACAGCGCCCAGAAGCTGCCCGGCAGCGCGCCGAGGATCGGGCCGATGATGATCGCGCCGCCGATCCCGCCCGCGATCGAGTACAGCGCCATGACCCCGGTGCGGATCACCGCGCGCTGCCGGTTGGCGGGCTTGGCGCCCGCGCTGATCGCCAGGATCGAGGCGCAGAGGTAGCCGCCGACGCACCAGCCCACGACCAGGTAGAAGGACGAGAGGCCGTTGAAGTCACCCGGGGAGGCGGGGGCCACGTCCACGGTCCGCACCGTGCGCCCCCGGGGACCGTCCGCCTCCTTGATGATCTTGACCAGGGTGTTGGCCAGTACGGTCCCGCCGCCGGAGGCGACGAGCACGGTGTCCGTCGACCCGGTGGGGCTGACGATCAGGGCGCCGTCGAGGTCGCGGTTCTGGATCTGCCGGCGGGCCTCGCCCTCGTCGGAGACCGCGCGCGGATCGAGCGGGCCGCCCGGCAGCCGGTCCAGCTGGGTGACCACCTGCCCGGAGGCCTGCTCCGGCGCCACGACCCCGAAGGGGACGTCGGTCGGGTCGGGCCTGTGCAACGCGCCGACGTAGGAGGCGATGAACAGCAGCTGCAGTGCCAGTACGCCGATGACCAGCAGGGCGGCCCGTGTGGTGACGGCGCTCTTCACCTCGTCAGCGAAAGTCATGCCCCCACGGTCAGGGCGGTGCGCCGTTCGCGCAGGCGGGAGCGGTCCGAATGGCGGAGAGGCGGCCCCGGCCCCGCTTATCGTACGAACGTTCGAAACTTGGTCTATGGTGGAGAGCGAGGGGTGGTGAGTACGGATCGGTCCAGGAGGTGCGGATGCCAGGGTTCACGCATCTGCATACCGTTTCGGGGTTCTCCCTGCGGTACGGGGCGTCGCACCCGGAGCGGCTGGCCGAGCGTGCCGTCGAGCGGGGGATGGACGCCCTCGCGCTGACCGACCGCGACAGTCTCGCGGGGGCGGTCCGCTTCGCCCGGGCCTGCGAGGAGGCCGGGATACGGCCGCTCTTCGGGGCGGAGCTCGCGGTGGCGCCGCGGGCCGGCGGAGCGGGGCGTACGCACAAGCCGCGCACCCCGGTCCGCGGAGGTGCCTTTGTCGATGAATCCGCACACCGGGTCACCTTCCTCGCCCGGGACGGCGCCCGCGGCTGGGCCGAGCTGTGCCGGCTGGTCAGCGCCGCCCACGCTCCCGGCGCCGGGGACACGGACGCCGGGCAGCCCCTGGTCGCCCGGGACGCGCTGCCCGCCGAAGGGCTCACCGTGCTGCTCGGCCCCGCCTCCGAGGTGGGCGCCGCACTGGCCGCGGGCCGCCCCGACCGGGCCGCCGCCCTCCTCGCGCCCTGGCGGGAGATCTACGGCGACGCCCTGCGCCTCGAAGCCGTCCACCACGGCCGCGAGGGCACCGGCCCCGGATCGCTGCGGCTGGCCGCCCGTACCGTCGGCTTCGCCGCCGAGCAGGGCGTGCGGGCCGTGCTGACCAACGCCGTCCGGTACGCCGACCCCGGGCAGGGCCCCGTCGCCGACGTACTCGACTCGGCCCGCCGGCTCGTCCCCGTCGACCCGCGCCGCTCGCCCCTCGACAGCGGGGAGCGCTGGCTCAAGGACGCCCGTGCGATGCGGGAGACCGCCGAGCGGATCGCCTCCGCCGCGGGGCTCGGGCAGGGCGCGGGGGAGCGGCTGCTCGCGGAGACCCGTCACACCGCCGACGCCTGCCTCGTCGACCCGGCGGACGACCTGGGGATCGGCAGCGTCCACTTCCCCGAACCGCGCCTCGTCGGCGCCGGGCGGCGCACCGCCCAGCGGGTGCTGGCCTCCCGCGCGGCCGCGGGCATGGTGCGGTACGGCTACGACCGCAGGCGCGACTACTGGGACCGGATGCACCGCGAGCTGGACATCATCGCCCACCACGGCTTCGCCTCCTACTTCCTGACGGTCTCCCAGGTCGTCGACGACGTGAAGAGCATGGGCATACGGGTCGCCGCACGCGGATCCGGGGCCGGCTCCCTGGTCAACCACCTGCTCGGCATCGCCCACGCCGACCCGGTCGAACACGGGCTGCTCATGGAGCGGTTCCTGTCCAAGCGGCGCTTCGTGCTGCCCGACATCGACATCGACGTGGAGTCGGCCCGCCGCCTGGACGTCTACCGCGCGATCATCGGACGCTTCGGCGCCGAGCGGGTCGCGACCGTCTCCATGCCCGAGACCTACCGGGTGCGCCACGCCATCCGCGACGTCGGCGCCGCGCTCTCCATGGACCCGGCCGAGACCGACCGGCTCGCCAAGGCCTTCCCGCACATCCGGGCCAGGGACGCCCGCGCCGCGATGGAGGAACTGCCCGAACTGCGCGCCGTGGCCGGGCGGAAGGAGAAGTACGGCCGGCTCTGGGACCTGGTGGAGTCCCTGGACGCCCTGCCGCGCGGCATCGCCATGCACCCGTGCGGCGTGCTCCTCTCGGACGGCGCGCTGCTGCGCCGCACCCCGGTCATGCCCACCAGCGGTGAGGGCTTCCCGATGTCCCAGTTCGACAAGGACGACGTGGAGCACCTCGGGCTGCTCAAGCTCGATGTGCTCGGCGTGCGGATGCAGTCGGCGATGGCGCACGCGGTGACCGAGGTGAAGCGGGCCTCGGGGCGGGAGGTCGACCTGGACGCCGTACCGCAGGGCGACGCCGAGACGTACCGGCTGATCAGGAGCGCCGAGACGCTGGGCTGCTTCCAGATCGAGTCGCCCGGCCAGCGCGACCTGGTGGGCCGGCTCCAGCCCGCCACCTTCCACGACCTGGTGGTCGACATCTCGCTGTTCCGGCCGGGGCCGGTCGCCGCCGACATGGTGAGGCCGTTCATCGAGGCCCGGCACGGCCGCGCGCCGGTGCGATATCCGCACCCCGACCTGGAGGAGCCGCTGCGCGACACCTACGGGGTGGTCGTCTTCCACGAGCAGATCATCGAGATGGTGGACATCATGACCGGCTGCGGGCGGGGTGAGGCCGACCGGGTGCGGCGCGGGCTCTCCGACCCCGAGTCGCAGGCCCGGATCAGGGTCTGGTTCGCGGAGCGTGCGGCGCGCAGGAAGTACGGCGCCGAGGTGATCGCCCGTGCCTGGGAGATCATCGAGGCGTTCGGGAGCTACGGCTTCTGCAAGGCGCACGCGGTCGCCTTCGCCGTGCCGACGTACCAGTCGGCCTGGCTCAAGGCGCACCACCCGGCGGCCTTCTACGCCGGGCTGCTGACGCACGACCCCGGGATGTACCCGAAGCGGCTGCTCCTCGCGGACGCGCGGCGGCGTGGGGTGCCGGTGCTGCCGCTGGACGTGAACCGGTCGGCGGCCGCCCATCGGATCGAACTGGTGTCTGGCGATAACGGTGAAAAATGGGGATTGAGGCTGGCGCTCTCGGACGTCCACGGCATCAGCGAGGCCGAGGTCGCCCGGATCGAGGCCGGGCAGCCCTACACCTCGCTGCTGGACTTCTGGCAGCGCGCCAGGCCCGGCAAGCCGGCCGCGGAACGGCTGGCCCAGGTCGGTGCGCTGGACGCGTTCGGCGCCAACCGCCGCGATCTCCTGCTGCACCTGTCCGAACTCCACCGCGCCCAGCGGAGCTCCGGCTCCGGCGCGGCGGGAGCCCAGCTCCCGCTCGGCGGCGGGCACAGGACCGGCACCGTCGGGCTGCCCGACCTCAACGACGCCGAACGCCTCAGCGCCGAGCTCGGCGTCCTCAGCATGGATGTGTCACGTCATCTGATGGGCGATCACCACGCCTTCCTGGAGGAGCTGGGCGCGATCTCCGCCAAGCGGCTGCGGGAGGCGGGGCACGGGGAGACCGTGCTGGTCGCGGGCGCCAAGGTGGCCACCCAGACGCCGCCGGTCCGCTCCGGGCGCCGGGTCATCTTCACCACCCTCGACGACGGGACGGGCCTGGTCGACCTCGCCTTCTTCGACGACAGCCACGCCGCCTGCGCGCACACCGTCTTCCACTCCTGGCTGCTGCTCGTGCGCGGGGTGGTCCAGCGGCGCGGCGCGCGCAGCCTGAGCGTGGTCGGCTCGGCCGCCTGGAACCTGGCGGAGCTGGCCGAACTCCGGCGCACCGGCGGCCTCGACGCGGTCGCGGCACGGCTGGCGGAGGAGCCCGCCTCCGCCGAGGAGGAGGCCGCCGACGACGGCCGCCGTATCCAGCTGCCGACCGGCTACGAGATGAACCCGTGGTCCGATCTCCAGCCGGCAGGTGAAGGGACGCCCACCGGACGGAAGCTGTGGCACCAGAGCCAGGGGAGCGCGGGATGAGCGACCAGCCGGCCGTCCTGTGCCTGCGGTTCCGCCGGATCGGCGGCGGACTGCCGGACAGCGCGGGTTACGAGGGACTCCTCGCCCTCCTCGGGGCGTTCACCCCGGTCGTCGAGGCGGCCCCGCCCGGCGCCGCGCTCGCCGATGTCAGCGGCGCCCTGCGCTACTTCGGGCAGGACGCGGCGGGTCTGGCCGCCGTGATCCGGGTGCGCGCGCTGGCCCTGCACGGGGTGGACTGCGCGATCGGGGCGGCCTCCAACCCCATGCTGGCCAGGATGGCGGCACGGCAGGCGACGGCCGGGACGACCTTCGTGGTGCCGCCCGGTGAGCACGCCGGCTTCCTCGCGCCCAAGCCCGCCGCCGCGCTGGACGGCGTCGGGGCGGCGACCGCGCGCACCCTGTGCGGATACGGGCTCGACTCCATCGGCCGGATAGCCGCCGCACCGCTCGCCACCCTCCAGCGGATCACCGGCGTACGGACCGGGCGCGAGCTGTGGGAGCGGGCCAACGGCATCGACCGTACGCGGGTCGTGCCGAACGCCGCCGCCCGGTCGATCGCCGCCGAACGCTCCTTCCCCCGCGACGAACTGGACCCGGAGCAGCACCGCCGCGCGCTCCTCTCGCTCACCGAGGAGCTGGGGGTCAGGCTGCGCGGAGACGGGCAGGTGTGCCGCTCGCTCGCGGTCTCCGTGCGCTACGCGGACCGGACCGGTTACGCCACGCTGACCCGCAGCCGTACGCTCCCGGAGCCCACCGCCCACACGGCGGCGCTCACCTCGCTCGCGTACCGGATCCAGGACTCGTTCGCCCTGCAGCGGGCGCGGGTGCGGGGGGTCGGGCTGCGGGCGGAAGGGCTCCACGACGCGGAACGCGCCGCCCACCAGCTCACCTTCGACCCGGTGGACGAGCGGGCGCGGCGGATCGAGGCGGTGGCCGACAGGCTGCGGGCGAAGTTCGGCCCGCAGGCCGTGAAGCCGGGACGGCTCGCGGCCTGACACCGGGGGCCTCACATCTTTTTACCGACGCGTAACTTCCCCTGCGACCTTACCCGTGCGTAACTTGGCATGAGCACGTAGAGACGTACCTCACTTGTGGTCCGGACCACAGGGCGCACCGACATCGCAACTCCCTTGAGCCGCAAGGAGATCAACCGATGCTGCCCTGGACCCGCGCCCGGCGCTCCCCACGCGCCCGCCGCACCCTCGCCGCCCTCCTCCTCGCCGTCACCGCGCTCGTCGCCCCCGCGGCGACCGCGACCGCGGCGGAAGCCGCCGCTCCGTCCCGTGGATGGAACGACTACTCCTGCAAACCCTCCGCAGCCCATCCCCGCCCGGTCGTCCTCGTCCACGGAACCTTCGGGAACTCGATCGACAACTGGCTGGTCCTCGCGCCGTACCTCGTCAACCGGGGCTACTGCGTCTTCTCGCTCGACTACGGCCAGCTCCCGGGCGTGCCGCTCTTCAACGGCCTCGGTCCGATCGACAAGTCGGCCGGACAGCTCGACGTGTTCGTCGACAAGGTGCTCGGCGCCACCGGCGCCCCGAAGGCCGACCTCGTCGGCCACTCCCAGGGCGGCATGATGCCCAACTACTACCTGAAGTTCCTCGGCGGGGCCGACAAGGTCAACGCCCTCGTCGGGATCGCCCCCGACAACCACGGCACCACGCTCCTGGGGCTCACCAAGCTGCTGCCGTACTTCCCGGGGATCGAGGACCTCCTCACCACGAACACCCCGGGCCTCGCCGACCAGGTCGCCGGCTCCGCGTTCATCACGAAGCTCAACGCGGGCGCCGACACCGTGCCCGGGGTCCGCTACACCGTCATCGCGACCCGGTACGACGAGGTCGTCACCCCGTACCGCACGCAGTACCTGGACGGTCCGAACGTACGCAACGTCCTGCTCCAGGACCTGTGTCCGGTGGACCTGTCCGAGCACGTGGCGATCGGGACCGTCGACCGGATCGCCTTCCACGAGGTGGCGAACGCCCTCGACCCGGCGCACGCCACCCCGACCACCTGCGCCTCGGTCATCGGCTGAGGCACGCCGACGGGCCCCCGGTGCTGTCCGGGGGCCCGTCGGTCGCGGTCAGGCGCGGTGCGCGCCGCCCGTGGACCGCCGGCGGACGGAGACGAACAGGGCGCTCGCGCCGAGCGCCAGCGCGGCGGCCCCGCCGATCGCGAGGTACGAGGTGCTGCTGCTGCCACCCGTCTCGGCGAGGGCGGTGTCCCCGGGCGCCGCGCCGACGGGGGACGCCCCGGCGCCGTTCGGCTCGGGAGCGTTCGCCCCGGAACCGTCGGCCTCCGCGGCCTCCGCCGCCGGGGCCGCCTCGGTGACCTTCGCGCCGGTCGCGGCGTCGTCGTCACCGTGTCCGCCGTGCTCGACCGACGACTTGTCCGCGCCCTCGTCGATCTCCGCCTCGGACGGGGCCGACGCGGCCGGCGCCGGGACGGCCGCGACGGAACCGCTGCCGCCGCTCCCGCCGCCGAAGACCACGTCGGAGCAGGCGTAGAAGGCCTCGGGGGAGTCCGACCGCTGCCACACCGTGTAGATCAACTGCCGTCCGGACGCCTCCGGGACGGTGCCGTCGAAGACGTACGAACCGTCCTCCAGTGCCGGGTCGGTGGCCGTGGCGAACGGCTTCTCCTGGAGGTCCGACCACTTCAGGGGCTGCGCCGGGTCGTAGCCCGCCTTGGTCAGGTAGAGCTCGAACGAGCCCTTGTGCGGAGCCGTGGCCCGGAACCGGAAGGTGTGGCTGCCCGCCTTCATGGGCGTGGACGGCCAGTCGGCGCGCGGCAGGTCGAGCCCCTTGAACTTGTCGTTGCCCGCGCTGCACAGCTTGCCGTCCGGGATCAGCTCACGGTGCTTGCCCGCCGCGTTGGCGATGTTGACGCCGTTCCAGTCGTACAGCGCCTGGGTCCCGCCCGCCGCCACCGCCGCCTGGCAGGCCGCCGACCGGGGGCTCTCCGGCCCCTCCGCGAAACAGGCCGAGACCCGGCTGACGGGGTCGCTCAGCGAACCGTGGGCGGCGGCCGGGGCGGCGGAGAGACCGGTCAGCGCGAGCGGCGCGACGCCGAGCGCGACGACGGTTCCGGCGACCTTGCGGCGGGCGGTGGTGATGACGGCCATGGTGGTGGTTCTCCTTCGGCGGCACGGCTTCTGACCAGGACTGGTGATCAGCAAGCTAGCCGCCTCCAAGGCCGGATCCGGGCGGGAGAAGGCGCAGGTGGCGATCGTTATGGCGCGCTTAAGGAAGGGTTAGGCGAGGGCTCAGGAAGCCCCGGACGCGCCCTCGCCGGGGGCGGCCCACGCCCGCCCCGTGCGGTACCGCCAGGAGGTCAGCACGGAGACCTCGGCGTCCGGTGCCAGGCGCAGACCGGCGGCCGCGAGGAAGTCGGGGAGCGCGATCTCGCCGCCGTCCGTCCCGTCGTCCCACAGGGTCAGGGGCCGCGAGCCGTCGCCGTCGTCCCAGGTGTCGGTGTCCTCGCTCGGCTGCTGGTCGACGCTGCCCTCGCCGTGCCGGTAACGGAGGTACAGGTACTGGCCGTCCGTGGTCCAGGCGTCCCACTGCGAGGGGGAGGCCAGGCAGGTCCGGACGACCTGGGCCAGGGTCACGTCCTCGTGCAGGTGCTCCTCGACGGCGACGGGCAGCCGGTCGTGCGCGAGGACGAGCTCCCCGTCGAGGACCAGTACGCGGAACCCCCCGTCGGCGAAACGGAACGTGAGACCGCAGGGCCGGTCCACCCGGCCGTCCCGGTGGCGGACCTCGCGGACCGAACGGATCGGCTGCCCCACGAACCGGCTCACCGGGGCGTACCCCGGGCCGTCCGTCACCGGGACGGTGTCCGCGCTCAGCGACAGGCCGGGCCCGTCCGCCCGGAGTCGGACCGCCCCCACCTCCTCGACGTGCAGCCACAGCCGCGAGGGCCGTCCCGGAGCGCCCCCTTCGGCGGTCACCCTCAGCAGCCGCCTGCCGAGCAGATCGGAGGTGTACAGCTCCTCGTCATCGGTCATGGGCCGATGCTGGCACGGCCGTTGACGTACGGACACCGGATTTCGGCGGCGTCGAAATCCCGGTGTCCGTACGGTGTCAGACCTGGACGCCCGGGGTCCCGTCCTCCACGACCACGCTCGCCCGGGTGCTGATCCCCGCGTCCGGCTTCGTCACGAAGGGCAGGACACGGAAGTCGCTCGTCCACCGCTCGCGGTCCACCGTGACGCGCACGTAGCCGCGCTGGCTGTTGAAGAACTTCATGTGCGGGTTGGCCGCGAGGAACGTCTCGCCCTGGGCCGTCATGTCCGCGCCGTCGCCGCCGCTCGTGATCGAGGTGCCCACGAACTCCGAGCCCACGGTGGCCGATTCCGGGTCGGCGTAGTCGCGCTTGAGGTCCCAGGCGTAGTTCTGGTGGCGGTCACCCGTGATCACGACCAGGTTGCGCACCCCGCGGGTGTCCGCCTCCGCGAGCAGCCGGTTGCGCTCGGCGACGTAACCGTCCCACGGGTCCATCCAGACCGTGGTGCCCGGGCCGGGATCCTGGTCGGTCTGGCCCATCGGGGCCTGGTTGCCGAGGATCTGCCAGCGCGCCCGGGAGCGGCTGAAGCCCTTGAGGACCCAGTCCCGCTGGCGGGCCCCGAGCAGGGTCCTGTCCGTGTCGAAACGGTCGTCGCAGTCGGCCGACGTACCGTCACCGCAGGGCTGGTCGTCGCGGTACTGGCGGGTGTCGAGCATGGTGAAGTCGGCGAGCCGGCCGTAGGAGAGCCTGCGGTACATCTGTACGTCGGGGCCGTTCGGCAGCTGCGCGTGGCGCAGCGGCGCGTGCTCGTACAGGGCCTGGAAGGCGTCGGCCCGGCGCAGCAGGAACGTCGCCGGGTCCTCGTCGTTCTCGGAGGTCTCGCCCGCCCAGTTGTTCTCCACCTCGTGGTCGTCGAACGTCATGATCCACGGAAAGTTCGCGTGCGCCTCGCGCAGCGGGGCCTCGGACTTGTAGAGGCCGTACTGGAGGCGGTAGCGGGCGAGGTCGAGGGTCTCCGTGTGGAACTTCGGGTCCGTGACCACCCCGCGCTTGTTCGTCTTCACCCCGGACTCGTACAGGTAGTCGCCGAGGTGCACCACCAGGTCGAGGTCCTCCTGCGCCATGTGGTGGTACGCGGTGAAGTAGCCGTCCTGCCAGGCCTGGCAGGAGGCGAAGGCGAACTTCAGCTCGCGCGGCGAGTCCGAGGGGGCCGGGGTGGTGCGCGTACGGCCCACGGGGGAGATCGCGGAGCCCGCCCTGAACCGGAACCAGTACGTGCGGTCGGGGGCGAGCCCGTGCACCTCGGGGTGGACGGAGTGGGCCAGTTCGGGGGTCGCGACGACGCTGCCGCGGCGCACGACGCGGCGGAACCGCTCGTCCAGCGCCACCTCGTACTCGACACGGACGGGCTTCGCCGGCATGCCGCCGAGGCCGTCCTGGGCGAAGGGTTCGGGAGCGAGGCGGGTCCAGAGCACCACGCCGTCCGACGTCGGGTCGCCCGAGGCGACGCCCAGGGTGAACGGGTCCCCCTTCAGGGCGGGCGCGGCGAACGCGGACTGCGCCTCCCACGCCCCCGTCCCGAGCATCAGCGCGGCGGCTGCCGCCCCGCCGAATCCGAACATCTGCCTGCGGGACACGGAATTCGCGACCACGGGTACGTCCTCCTCGGTTGATCTGCGCCAACCTCGGACACGCTCCCGGGCGTTGATGTCATGTTCACACGCAGCGCATGGCCGGGGGCCGAGCGATACGTGAACAGGACAGCGATGTCGTGAGCGGTTCAGGACACCGCGCGGTAGCGGCGCTCGGGCCGGCCCGTCCCGCCGTAGCGCAGCGACACCTCGGCCCGTCCCGTCTCCGCGAAGTACTCCAGGTAGCGGCGCGCGCTGACCCGGGACAGGGCGCCCGCCTCCGCGCACTCGGACGCCGACAGACCGTCCCGGTGCTCCCGCAGCACGCGCTCCACCAGGTCCGCGGTGTGGGCCGCGAGACCCTTGGGGAGCTCGCGGGAGCCCGGGGGACGGGTGCCGAAGATGCGGTCCACGTCCTCCTGCCGGGCCTCCTGCCGGGACTCGTCCAGCGCGTCCAGACGGTTGCGCAGCGAGGCCACGTGCTGGAGCTGCTCCTGGAGGGCCGTGCGGTGGAACGGCTTGATCAGATAGTGCAGGGCGCCCGCCCGCAGGGCCGCCCTGACCACTCCGGCGTCGCGCGCCGCCGTGATGAAGAGCGCGTCCGCGCTGTGGGTGTCCCCGTCGCGTTCCTCCGCCGCGCGCAGCTCCCGCAGCACCTGGATGCCGTCCATGTCGGGAAGGAAGACATCGAGCAGGACCAGGTCGGGGCGGAGCCGGCGGGCCGCCCGCAGGGCCTCGGCGCCGGTGTGGGCCACGCCGACGACCGTAAACCCCTCCAATGCGGACACGTACCGGCTGTGCAGCTTCGCGACCATGAAGTCGTCGTCCACCACCAGCACTTTCGTCACGCCGACACCGTAGGGCGCGACCACAACGACCACAACGTCCATTGATTCCGGAACGGCGACAGCTCGTTAACGCGGAGGCAACATGTGGGCCACCTCACACGCTTCCGACAGACGGCTCGAAAGGCGGCATCCGGTGCGACTGCGCACTCCCCTCGCCCTGTTCGGGGCAGCGCTGCTGGTGGTCGTCGGGCCACCGCTGCTCTCCACCGGCAGTGGCTCCGACACCGGCACGCAGATCCCCGGACTGCGCTTCATGGTCCCCAACACACCCGGCGGCGGTTACGACATCACCGCGCGCACCGCGGCGAAGAACGCCGAGGACGCCGGGCTCACCCACGGCATCGAGGTGTTCAACCTGCCCGGCGCGGGGGGCACCGTCGGCGTGACCCGGCTGGTGGCCGAGCGCGGCAACGGCAAGCTCGCCATGTCCATGGGCCTCGGTGTCGTCGGCGCCGTGCACACCAACAAATCGCCCAAGACCCTCGCCGACACCACCCCGATCGCCCGGCTCACCGAGGAGCAGGACATCGTCGTCGTCGCCAAGGACTCCCCGTACCGGACGATCGACCAGCTGCTCACCGCCTGGAAGAAGGACCCGGGGGAGATCCCCGTCGGCGGCGGGTCCTCGCCCGGCGGACCCGACCACCTCGCCCCCATGCTGATGGCGAAGGCCGCCGGGATCGCCCCGAAGCAGGTCAACTACATCCCCTTCGACGGCGGCGGCGAGCTGCTCGCCTCGATCCTCGGCGACAAGGTCGGCTTCGGCGTCTCCGGCGTCGGCGAGTACCTCGACCAGATCGAGGCCGGTGAGCTGCGGCTGCTCGCCGTCACCGGCCCGAAGCGGGTCCCCGGCCTCGACGCCCCCACCCTCCGCGAGGCCGGCCTCGACACCGACTTCACCAACTGGCGCGGCATCGTCGCCCCGCCGGGACTCTCCGACGCCGAACGCGACAAGCTCGTCGGGCTGGTGAGCGAGCTGCACGACTCGAAGCAGTGGCGCGACTCCATGGAGAAGAACGGCTGGGACGACGCCTTCCTCACCGGTGACGACTTCGGTGACTTCCTGGACGGCCAGGACCGCAGGGTCGCCACCGTCCTCAAGGAGCTGGGACTGTGAGCGACGAGACCACCACACCCTCCCGCCCCGCCGGCGCGCGCGCCTGGCTGCGCGAGCACTCCGAACTCGGCGTCTGCGTCCTGCTGCTCGTGCTGGGCGTCCTCGTCCTGACCGACGCCCTGACGATGAGCGTCGACATCACCCAGCGCGGACCCGTCGGCCCGAAGACCGTCCCCGTCGCCGTGGGCATCGGACTGCTGGCCGTCGCCGTGCTGCTGGCCGTCGACGTCCTGCGGGGCGGCCGCGGCGAGGCGGAGGCCGGCGAGGACGTCGACCTCGACGAACCCGCGGACCGGCGCACCGTCGCCCTGCTCACGGGCGTCTTCCTCGCCTTCGCCGCTCTCATCGGCCCGCTCGGCTTCCCGATCTCCGGCGCCCTGCTCTTCTGGGGCTCCGCCTACGCGCTCGGCAGCCGCCACCACGACCGCGATCCGCTCATCGCGGCCGGACTCTCCCTGGTGACCTACTTCGTCTTCGACAACCTGCTCGGGGTGCCCCTCCCGGGCGGCCCGCTGATGGGGGTGCTCTGACCCATGGATTCCCTCAACTCCCTCATCGACGGCTTCGGCACGGCGCTCACGCCGGTCAACCTGCTCTGGGCGGCCCTCGGTGTCCTGCTCGGCACGGCGATCGGCGTGCTTCCCGGCATCGGCCCCGCCATGGCCGTGGCGCTGCTGCTGCCGGTGACGTACGGACTCGAACCGACCGGTGCCTTCATCATGTTCGCCGGGATCTACTACGGCGCGATGTTCGGCGGCTCCACCACCTCGATCCTCCTCAACACCCCGGGGGAGAGCGCGGCCGTCGTCGCCGCGATCGAGGGCAACCCCATGGCGAAGGCCGGACGCGGCGCCCAGGCGCTCGCCGCCGCCGCCATCGGCCACTTCGCCGGCGGCATGATCGGCACGATCCTGCTGGTCGTCCTCGCCCCCACCGTCGCCTCGCTCGCCGTCGACATCGGCGCCCCCGACTACTTCGCCATCATGGTGCTGGCCTTCATCGCCGTCACCTCCGTCCTCGGCTCCTCCCGGATCCGCGGCCTCGCCTCGCTCCTCATCGGTCTCACCATCGGCCTCGTCGGCCTGGACCAGATGACGGGCCAGCAGCGGATGACCTTCGGCTCGCTCCAACTGGCCGACGGCGTCGACGTGGTGATCGTGGCCGTCGGGCTCTTCGCCATCGGCGAGGCCCTCTGGGTCGCCGCGCACCTGCGCCGCTCCAGCGGGAAGCCGATCCCCGTCGGCCGCCCCTGGCTCGGCAAGGCCGACGTACGGCGCACCTGGAAGTCCTGGCTGCGCGGGCCCCTCATCGGCTTCCCGTTCGGCGCGATCCCGGCGGGCGGCGCCGAGATACCCACCTTCCTCTCGTACGTCACCGAGAAGCGGCTCTCCAAGCACCGCGACGAGTTCGGCAAGGGGGCCATCGAGGGCGTCGCCGGCCCGGAGTCCGCGGCCTCCGCCTCCGCCGCGGGCACCCTGGTCTCCATGCTCACCCTCGGCCTGCCCACCACCGCCGTCGCCGCCGTCATGCTGGCCGCCTTCCAGCAGTACGGGATCCAGCCCGGCCCGCTCCTGTTCGAACGTGAACCCGAGCTGGTCTGGGGCCTGATCGCCTCCCTCTTCGTCGGCATGGTGCTGCTGCTGGCGCTGAACCTGCCCCTCGCACCGCTCTGGGCGAAGCTCCTGCGGATCCCGCGCCCCTACCTCTACGCGGGCATCCTCTTCTTCGCCGCGGTCGGCGCCTACGCGGTCGGCGGTGAGGCCGTCGACCTGGTGATCCTGCTGGTGATCGGGCTCATCGGTTTCGGTATGCGGCGGTACGGACTGCCCGTGCTGCCCGCGATCATCGCGGTCATCCTCGGCCCGTCCGCCGAACAGCAGCTGCGGCGAGCCCTCCAGATCAGCGACGGAAGCGTGACCGGCCTGGTCAACACCCCGTTCTCCGTGACGGTCTACGTCGTCGTCGCGCTGATCCTGGCGTGGCCGCTGGTACGGAAGGTGCTGGCGCGAAACAGGGCGTGACGGATTGTCGGTGGCGGCTGAGAGGATCGGGGGCATGACCACGATCGACTGGGACGCCGCCGCCGACTCCTTCGACGAGGAGCCCGACCACGGGCTCCACGACCCGGTGGTCCGCAGCGCCTGGGCGCGGCGGATGGAGACCTGGCTGCCCACCGCACGCTCCGCGGTCCTCGACCTCGGATGCGGTACGGGCAGCCTGGCGCTGCTCGTCGCGGGCCAGGGGCACCGCGTGACCGCCGTGGACCGGTCGACACGCATGGTGGAACAGGCCCGCGCCAAGCTGGCCGGGACCGGCACCGAGGTGCTCGTCGGCGACGCGGCGCACCCCCCGGTCGGCAAGCAGCGGTTCGACGTGATCCTCGCCCGGCACATCGTGTGGCTGCTGCCCGACCCGGCGGCCGTCCTGCGCCACTGGTTCTCGCTGCTGCGCCCGGGCGGCCGGCTGGTGCTCGTCGAAGGCGTGTGGAACGGCACCGGGCTCTCCGCGGACCGGCTCACCGCGCTCCTCACCGAGCACACCGAGCGCGTCCACCACGAGCCGCTCTCCGGGGACCCCCTGCTCTGGGGCAAGGAGGTCGACGACGAGCGGTACGCCCTGGTGGCCCGCGCCGAGCCGCCGCACCGCCACACCGAGGTCGTCGACGTCCATCTCGTCCTGCGCAGGGGAGCCGACGTACTGCTCGCCCGGCGCGCCGGCACGGGATACGCGGACGGGCTGCTCCACGCCCCCTCCGGTCACGCGGAGGACGGCGAGGACGTCAGGGCGGCGATGGTCAGGGAAGCGGCCGAGGAGATCGGCGTCGAGCTCGATCCCGACGAGCTCCGGGTGGCCCTGGTCATGCAGCACAGGGGCCCGGGCGGCAACCCCAGGATGGGGTGGTTCTTCGAGGCGGACCACGATCCCGCGCGCCCGCCCCGCAACGCCGAGCCCGACAAGTGCTCCCAGCTGGACTGGTTCCCCCTGGACGCCCTGCCCGACGACATGGTGGCGTACTGCCGCGCCGGCCTCGACGGATACCGCGCCGGGCAGCGCTTCCTGATCCACTGGCACCAGGACACCGACGGTATCGCCCACGACCCGGACGGGGCCCCGCGCGCCGTCCCGCTGCCGGTGTCCGCCACCTCCACCGGCCGGCTGCACCACGTCGAGCTGTGGGTGCCCGACCTGGCGGAGGCGGAGGCGGAGTGGGGCTGGCTGCTCGGCCGCCTCGGCCACGTCCCGTACCAGCGCTGGGCACACGGGCGCAGCTGGCGGCGCGGCGACAGCTATCTGGTGATCGAGCACCCACCGGGCCCGGCCGGTGCCGGGCACGACCGCCCGCGCCCGGGCGTCGGCCGGCTGGCGTACCACGTCCGCGACCGCGCCACGCTCGACGCCCTGCTCGCGGACGCCCCGGGCCACGGCTGGCGGCCGCTGCCGGCCGACCCCCCGCCGTACGCCGACGAGAGCGGGCCCTACGCCGCCCGCCTGACGGACACGGCAGGTCACGAGGTGGAGCTGGTCGCCCCCTGGAGCTGACCGGCTCCGGCGCGCGCTCGGCCCTCATGGCGACACGGCCTTGATGGAGAGGGGACACTGGGCGCCATGGGGCATCCGGTGGAGACGTGGTGGGACGAGGTGTGGGCGGGGACCCGTCTCGTCGAGGTGCTGGACGGGGGAGAGGGCCCGGAACCGCTGGACGAACGGACGGTGCTCGCGCGGATCGACACGGCCGAAGCCCTCGCGGAGCTGAGAGTCCTGTCGACGCGGGGCACCGTCGGGGACGACCGCTGCCGCTGCCCCGGCAGTACGACTCTCGCCCTCCGGGGCGGCGAGGGGCAGTTGCTCGGACGGGCGAGCCTGCACGGGAGCGACGCCCTGCTGTGGGAGGGCGGCCGGTTCAGCGGCAACCTCGACCTCGCCGACCCGGCCGGACTCCTGCTCCTGCTGGCCCGGCAGGGGACCGCCCGGCGGCTGGCCCTCCTCTCCACCCGGCTCGCGTACGCGCTTCAACTGCGCGAAGGGCGGCCGCAGTTCCGGCAGGCGGGCAGAGGACCCCACGGGGCCGGACTGCTGGAGGCGCGTCATGTGCCGGGCGTGCTGCGGAAGCGGCTGACAGAGGTGTCCGGGCGTGAGTGCGCCGATCTCGACGCGGCGCGGGTGGATGAGCTGAGCGGTCTCCTGGCCGGAGCCGAGCCGGACGGACACCGGCGTGCGCGGGCCCTGCTGGCCTGGCTGGGCAGACTGCCGGAACCGATGGAGGCGGGGTGGGGCGAGGGCGTTCTCGTACGGGCGCTGCTGCGCGGGCTCGACCCGGTGGCGGCGGCCGCCGCCGACCGTGGCCGGGGTGACGATCCGCACCTCGTGCTGGGGCTGCTGCGGTGGGCGGAGAGCGCGGAGACGCCGGAGCGGAGAACAACGGACCTGGACGCGGGCACGCTGGCCGGCCTCGTCGCCCCGGTGCTGCGGCGCTTCCTGCCCCCTGAGCCCGGCCCCGTACCGGCTGAGCGGCCGTCAGGCTGAGACCGTCCGCGGGCGCTGCCCGGGCGGGCGCGGGCAGCGCCCGCCGTCGGCGGTGCCCGCGTCCCGCTCAGGTGACGAGTCCCGCCAGTCCCTCGGTGCGGGCCAGGCGCTCCAGCTCGTCCAGGGCGCGCAGGGCCTCGCCGGCCGCCTCCGGGTCCCGGTCCGGCAGACCGCTCTGCTCGAACTCGTCCTCGTCCAGCCGCAGCACCGACGCCCCGTCCGCCGACACCCAGAGGTCCAGGTCCAGGTCCTCGACCAGGAGCTCGATGCCCCGCAGCACGGCGGGCCGGGTGATGTCGCAGTACCAGCCCTTCAGCAGGCCGGCTCCGGTGCGGACCTCCTTCACCGCGTACCACCGGTCGCGCCAGTAGTGCTCGGTGAGGACATCGCCCGGTTCGAACCGTACGAAGCCGAAGTCCCGGACCTCCGGCGCCGCCCAGGGGGCCCGGACGGTGATGCGGGTGCCGTCGTCGCCGACGAGGTCCGCGGGGTAGCTGATCTTCGTGCGGCCCGCCTTGACCAGTCTGACGGACAGGGTGTTCTCAGGGGAGACGGCGGACATGGCGTACCTCCGTGGCACAGATCTCGTAGCCGAACCAGCGGTTGACCGCCAGCATCGGGCCGTTGTCGGCGTCGTTGCCGGTGTAGGCGTCCGTGTACCCGGCGGCCCGCGCCCGGTGCAGGGAGTCGTTCTTCGCGAGCTTCGCCAGCCCCCGGCCGCGGAAGGCGCGCCGGGTGCCGGTCATGCCCGACCAGTAGCGGGTGAGGCCGTCGGTCTCCGCCGCGCTGAACGCCGCGACCCGGCCGTCCACCGTCACGACGGTGGTGAGGGCGCGGTCGAAGCCGGACCGCCGCCAGGTCGTCGCCAGCCAGTTCTCGTAGTCGGACAACTCCACCCGCACATCGCTCGGCTCGTCCGAGGTCACCTCCGCGTCGGCCTCGAACAGCGGGCGCGGATCGTCCTCGAAGTCCACGGCCGTGAGCAGCGCGACCCCGGCAGGCGGCTCCGGCAGCGGCGGGAGGGCGCCGTCCGCCAGGCCGAGCCGGAGGAAGTGCGCGGGCCTGCGTGCCGCGTAGCCCCGCTTCCCGGCGAACGCGCGGTGATCCGGTTCGTCGAGCACCCAGGTGAAGACGTCGGTCGCGCCCACGGAGGCCAGATGCTCCTCACCGGCCCGCAGCAGCAGCGACCCCGCGCCCCTGCTTCTCCTGTCCGGATGTACGTACGGATTGCAGAACCCCTGGCCCGGCTTCGGGCTCTCGTGCGAGAGGCCCACCTGTGCGGTCCCGATCACCTCGCCCGCGTCCTCGGCGACCAGCAGGCGGTAGTGCCGCTCGGGAGGGGAGCCGGCCAGGTCGCCGAGGACCTGCTCCGGAGTCGTCACCATGTACGGCAGCGCGGCACGCCGTACCCGTACCCAGGCCTCGGCGTCGGTCGGCAGGAAGTCACGTACGAGGACCGTCATGCGCGGACGCTAACCCGGCCGAGACCGGGCCGCCTCCGAATTTCCGGCGGCGCGGCCGGTGACGGGACCACCCGGTGGGAGAGAATCGGCCCGTGACCCTGAAGATCGCCGTTGACCCGGACTCCGCCACCGCCCCGTACGAGCAGCTGCGCGCCCAGCTGTCCGAGCAGGCCCGCTCCGGCGCCCTGCCCGTCGGTTACCGCCTCCCGACCGTACGCGGCCTCGCCGGCGAACTCGGCCTCGCCGCCAACACGGTGGCCAAGGCCTACCGGGCGCTGGAGAGCGACGGGGTGATCGAGACACGGGGACGCAACGGGACGTTCGTCGCCGCCGCGGGCGACGCCGCGGCCCGCCACGCGGCGACGGCGGCACAGGAGTACGCCGAGCAGGCCCAGCGCCTCGGCCTGTCCAGGGCCGACGCGCTGGCCCTGGCCGAGGACGCGGTGCGGGCGGCCTACGCGCGGTGACGGACCGGGCCCGGCCCCCGGCCGCGCGGACCGCCCGCCCGGGGACGCGGTGCGGAGGTGCGGCTCGGGGACAAGGCCGTGCGGCTCGGAGACACGGCCGTGCGGCTCGGGAGCGTGGCGGTGCGGCTCGGGGACAAGGCCGTGCGGCTCGGAGACACGGCCGTGCGGCTCGGGAGCGTGGCGGTGCGGCTCGGAGACACGGCCGTGCGGCTCAGAGGTACAGCCCCGCGTCCGCCCCCGCGTCCTGCTTCGGTACGGACGCGGGGCCGCTGCCCCGCCGCAGGGCGTACAGCTCCGCGAGCGTCGCGCCCTCCCGGCCGAGCCCCTCCTCCGTGCCCAGCCAGGCCACCGACTCCGCGCGGGTCAGCGAGCCCACCTCGATGCGGGCCAGGCAGCGGCCCGGCCTGACCACCGCGGGGTGCAGCCGCTCCAGGTCCTCGTTGGTCGTCACCCCCACCAGCACATTGCGCCCCTGGCCCAGCAGCCCGTCCGTCAGATTGAGCAGCCGGGACAGCGCCTGACCCGCCGTGTGCTTCGCCTCGCCCCGGATCAGCTCGTCGCAGTCCTCCAGGAGCAGCAGCCGCCACCGCCCCTTCGCCGAACCGTCGTCCTCACCGATGGCGATGTCCATCAGATAGCCGACGTCGTTGAAGAGCCGCTCCGGGTCCAGGACGCAGTCGACCTGGCACCAGTCGCGCCAGGACCGGGCGAGGGTGCGCAGTGCCGAGGTCTTGCCCGTACCGGGAGGGCCGTGCAGCAGGAGCAGCCGGCCCGCGATGTCGTCCGGGGTGACCTTCATCAGCCGGTCCATCGCGTCGGCCACCGGGGCCGTGTAGTTGGACCGGACCTCCTCCCAGGTGCCGGCCGCGATCTGCCGGGTGGTGCGGTGCGGGCCCCGGCGCGGGGACACGTACCAGAAGCCCATGGTGACGTTCTCCGGCTGCGGCTCCGGCTCGTCCTGGGCCCCGTCGGTCGCCTCGGACAGGACCTTCCGGGCCAGTTCGGCGGTGGTGGCGGTGACCGTGACGTCGGCGCCCCGGTTCCACCGCGAGACCAGCAGCGTCCAGCCGTCGCCCTCGGCGAGGGTCGCGCTGCGGTCGTCGTCACGGGCCGACCTCAGCACCGTGGCCGTGGAGGGGAGCAGGGTCGCCCCCGACTTGACCCGGTCGAGGGAGGAGCTGTGCGAGTGCGGCTGCTCGCCCGTCGCGAAGCGGCCCAGGAACAGCGCGTCCACGACGTCGGACGGCGAATCGCTGTCGTCGACGTTGAGCCGGATCGGCAGGGCGGACTCGGGGTTGGCAGACATGGCGCCCATGATCCGGCACGGCGCCACCCCGCGCACCCAGGTTTCCGGAGCCGTGCCGGTGCCGACGCCGATGATCCGCGTGCTCGAATGTGCCACCGGTGCACCGAATGCCCTGATTTGGATATGACGTGCCGTCAGGAGGACGTCAGGGGCGTGTTGTCGAAGCTTCTTGGCATGGACACTTCCGGAATTCACTTCGGTCCTGCTACCACGGAGTAGGCAGAGATCCTGCCCAAGGAGGTTCCATGAAAATGTCCAGACTCGTGGCGTTCTCGTCCTCTCTCCTGCTCGGCACCCTTCTCGCTCTGACCGGTGCGGGCGTCGCCCAGGCCGAGGAATCGGCGGCCGTCGACTACGTCGCCCTGGGTGACTCGTACTCGTCGGGTGTCGGTGCCGGCAGCTACGACAGCGCCAGTGGCGACTGCAAGCGCAGCACCCGTGCCTACCCCGCCCTCTGGAAGGCCGCCAACAACCCCGCCTCGTTCGCCTTCACCGCGTGCTCGGGGGCCAGGACGGGCGATGTCACGGCCGGTCAGCTCGGCCCGCTGTCCTCCTCGACCGACCTCGTCTCGATCTCCATCGGCGGCAACGACGCCGGCTTCGCCGATGTCATGACGACCTGTGTCCTCCAGTCCGAGGCCACCTGTCTGAGCCGTGTCGCCACCGCCCGCGCCTACGTCGACTCGACCCTGCCCGGCAAACTGGACTCCGTGTACGCGGCGATCAGCGCCAAAGCGCCCTCGGCCCACGTCGTCGTCCTGGGCTACCCGCGCTTCTACCAGCTCGGCGGCAGCTGCATCGCCGGCCTGAGCGAGAAGGAACGGTCCGCCATCAACGGCGCCGCCGACTACCTCAACGCCGCCACCGCCAAGCGCGCGGCGGATCACGGCTTCACCTTCGGCGACGTCACCTCCACCTTCACCGGACACGAGATCTGCTCCGGCAGCGCATGGCTGCACAGCGTGAACTGGCTCAACATCGGCGAGTCCTACCACCCCACCGCCGCCGGGCAGTCCGGTGGCTACCTGCCCGTCCTCAGCTCGAAGGCCTGACCGCACCCGACCGCGCCTCCTGAACACGGCGCACCGGCCCGGCCGTACGCCGAGGAGGGGACTCCGCCCCGCGGGGTCCCCTTCCCCGTCCCGCCCGACCCGCCTCTCCTGACCGCGCCGCCCGTCCCGCCCGCCCTGCCTGGCCCGCCCGTCACAGGAGGCCGGTGAGGCCCGACGGCTCCGCGGGCCCCTGCCGCACGGTCACCGCCGCCCCGCCCGGCGCCACCTTCCCGCCGCTCCTCCCGTCCGTGTCGTCGTCGGCCGTCAGCGCCCAGGCGAGGCCCCCGGCGATGAGCAGCGCGACGAGGGCCCCCACCGCCACCAGGACGCTCGTGCGGCTCGGGGGACCGACGGATCCGGGCGCACCCGTACCGGCACCGGGAGCCCCGGCCCCGGCCGCCGCGCCGTCCCCGGAACCGCCGTCAGCCGTACCGTCGTCCGGCGGCGGCACGGGCGGGCCCGCGGTCCCGCCGCCGGGCGCACCGGTCCCGCCCGCCGCCAGGATCCGCAGTCGGCGCTCCGCGTCCGATGCCGTGAGCCGCTCCGCCGGATCCTTGTTCAGCAGCCCCTCGATGACCGGAGCGAGCGCCCCCGCCCGCTCCGGGGGAGGTGCTTCCTCCGCACACACGGCGCGCAGGGTGTCCGGCGGGGTGTCCCGGCCGAACGGAGTCCGCCCTTCGGTGGCGGCGTACAGAAGCACTCCGAGCGACCAGAGGTCGGATTCGGGCTCCGGCGCGCGCCCCAGCGCACGCTCGGGCGCGAGGTACTCCGGCGAACCGATCGGTTCACCCGTCACGGTGAGGCCGTACAGACCGTCGGCCGGGGTGATGCCGAAGTCCTTCACCATCACCCGCCCGTCGTTGGCCAGCAGCACGTTGCCCGGCTTCACATCGCGGTGCAGCACCCCGGCGTCATGGGCGCCCCGCAGCGCCGCGAGGACCTCCGCGCCGATCCGGGCCGCGCGCCGGGGCGACAGCGGGCCGTCCGCGGCCAGTACGTCGGACAGGGCGAGCCCCCGGACCAGCTCCATCACGATCCAGGGCCGGGAGTCCTGGGTGACCACGTCGTGCACGGCCACCGCGTTGCGGTGCGAGAAGCGGGTCGCCGCCCGGGCCTCGCGCTCCAGCCGGGAGTACGGCGGCTCGGCTCCGGCTGCGGACGGCGCCTCCGTGGCCCGCACCTCCTTCACGGCCACCTCGCGCCCCAGCACCTCGTCACGGGCGCTCCACACGATGCCCGCCCCGCCCTCGCCCAGGGGGTCCAGAAGGCGGTAACGATCCGCGATCACACGGCCGGTACCCGGGACTTCGCTCATCGGTGACCCTCCATCAGCAGCGGTGCGCAGTACGGACGAATCCCCTCCAAGCTAACTCAACCCGCCCCGGGGCCGACAGGATCCGGTAACGGGCCGTCAACCACCGTGTACGGGTATGCAATCCTGCGGCCGGGATACACGAGTGTCACTGCGGGACGATAGGGTTAACCTGCCCGGGCCGGGTGCCCTCGTACGGGTGGGGAGTGACATGGAACAGATAACGATGCGCAGCAGGCCGCGTGTGCCTGCCATCACATGTGGGAGCGGTGCGACCAGTTCGCGCCTCGACCGCCATCTCGCAGTGCTGGGCGGCCCCGCCGTTCCGCAGCGCGAGTCGGCGGAGGCGACGCTGCTGATGCTCGAGCTCACCTCGCGCGACGCCGCGCACACCCGCAGGAGCAGGAGCGCGCGAGTCTCGCTCTTCGCCCCGCTGCGGCGACTGCGGCGCTCGCTCTTCGGCAGCCGCCGCTGACCGACGGCTGTACACGACCGGCCCTCCGCTCAGGGCCGCGTCCGCGATCACTCCGTCCCGGCGCAGTGCTGCTGTCCGCCCGTCCGTCATCCCCAGGGCCGGCAGCGTTGCGTCGGTGTGCTCCCCCAGCGCCGGTACGGCACCCACCGGCGGCGCCCGACCCGCAGTGTCCTCGGCCCGCGACACGCCGACAGCGGTGGCCACTTCCCGCTCTCTCACAGCAGTGCGAACTGCCCTTCCGGGCCCTCCTCCTGGTGGTCCAGCACGGACGCCGGAAGCCGCGCCGACGCCGGCACGGGAAGGATCCCGGCCGTGCGCAGCCCCTCCCGGGTCAGTACGTCCGCCTCCTCCAGCCGTTCCCACAGCTCCCGCTGCCCGGGCCGCAGCCCGGCGAGCAGCGCCAGGACGGTGATCAGCTCCAGCAGCTCCGACGTCCGCTCCTGCGGCCAGCCGCGCGGCCCCACCGCCGCCAGCCCCTCCGCCGGCGCCGTGCGGCGCTCGAACCACAGCTCCAGCATCCGCACCCCGCCGACCCTGAAGTCCCAGGCTCCCGCGGGCACGGGCGAGACGCGGCCCTCGCCGACGAGGAGCGCCTCCTCGGCGGCGTCGTACCGCAGCTCGTCCGGCCGGGGCGGGATCGCGGCCCGTACATAGGGGCGCCGGCCGCCGGGCAGACGCGGGCGTCCTCCGCCCCGTGCCCCGCGCAGCTGGACGCGCAGCAGTTCCTCGCCCAGCTCCACGCCCCGCGCCCACAGCGCTCCGTCGGCGGGCAGCGGGACGAGCGGCCCGGCGGGGGAGGGGCGGGCGGCGGCGACGGCCCAGGCCAGGACGGACCCGGCGGTGACCGGCGTCCCGTACCGCGTGGTCAGCTCACCGGTCAGGCCCGGTGCGAGATTGGGCTCCAGGCCGCCCGGCCGCCGGTAGAGCGGCCGTATCCTGCCGGGCCGCCCCGCGGGGGAGTGGCCGTCCGGCAGCAGCGTGGTCGCGGAGAGGGCGGGGCCGCCGTCCTGGGGCACGTATCCGTGCTCCATGGCGAAGAGCTGGTGCCCGTCGGCGACCCGCCACAGCTCGGGGCGGGCCACGTCGAGCAGCCGGTGGTCGGGAATCAGCCACTGTTCGTCGAAGGGGCCGTGCGCGATCCGTACCGGTTCGGGACAGGGTCCGGGGTCCCGGGCGAAGGCGCTCGTCCCGGTCGGCCTGCCCGGCAGCGCCGCGGCCGGGGTCAGCGGCGTACGGGAGCGGCTGGGCCGGAACAGCCCTTCCTGCTCGGCTCCCTCGGCCCCCGCCAGCAGATCCCAGCGGGCCCGGAGCGAGGCGGCCTCGGGGGCCGTCACCCAGGGGCGGCCCGGTCTCAGGGGGCGCACCGACCAGGGCATGAGGTCGTCGAGCAGCGGGAGCGCCTCGTCGCTCCCGCCGGCTCCGGCCGCCATCCCTGCTGCCACCGTGTCGTCCTCCCCGTCGCCACGTCCGCCGCCCCCGGCATCGTAACGACCGCCCGTGGCCGTCACGAGCCCGGCGGCGGAGCCGCCGTCAGTGGGCGTCGACGGTCACGGAGAAGGAGAAGCGGTCGCCCCGGTAGCGGATGCGCGCCACGTCCACCACGGTGCCGTCCTCGTCGTACGTCACCCCCGTGTAGTGCAGGATCGGGCTGAGCAGCGGTACCCCGAGGAGCTCGGCCGTGGCGGGGTCGGCGAGGCGCGCCTCGACGGTGTCCGTGATCCGGGAGATCCGTACGCCGACGGCGTCGCGCAGCACCTTGGTCATCGGCCACCGCTCCAGATCGGCCACGTCGAGCCGGGCGGCGATCTCCGGGCGCACCGCGTTCTCCGCCCAGTTGGTGGGCTCGCCCGTCCCCTCGTCGCAGCGGAGCCGCCGGTAGCTGACCACCTCGGGGCAGTCCGGGAAGAACTCGGCGAGATCACCGGGGACCGGCGCCCGGCCGTGGCCGAGCACCGTCGTCCGCTCGCCCGACTGCTGGGCGACGATCGCGTCGATCGACCCCATCAGCCGGACCGGTGACACCCGCCGGGCGCGCGGCTCGATGAACGTGCCGCGCCTCCGGTGCCTGCTGATCAGCCCCTCGCTCTCCAGCTCCTTGAGCGCCTGGCGCATGGTGAGGACGCTCACCCCGTAGTGCACGGCGAGCTGTTCCTCGGTCGGCAGCCGCGTCGAGGCGTCCTGGGGGCGGCCCAGTATGGACGCCCGCAGGGACTGCGAGACCTGGTACCAGAGGGGCAGCTTCCGGTTCAGCACCAGGGAGTCGGGGGCGAACCCGGGGCGGCCCGCCTCGTTCACCTGATCCATCCGGTTCACCCGATCTCTCTGCGGCGCGGCCGGCGGTGCGGTCTCACGGCCGGAAGTTGCGGCTCAGACCCTGCCACACGTCGTCGTACCCGCGCTGGAGGTGGTCCGCGCCCGCGGCCTGCGCGGTCGCCGTCACCGGCCAGCGGGTCTCGAACATGAACGCCAGGCCGTCGTCGATCTTCTGCGGCTTCAGCTCCGCCGCGCTCGCCCGGTCGAAGGTCTCACGGTCCGGGCCGTGCGCCGACATCATGTTGTGGAGCGAGCCGCCGCCGGGCACGAAGCCGCCCGCCTTGGCGTCGTACGCGCCCTCGATCAGGCCCATGTACTCGCTCATCACGTTGCGGTGGAAGTACGGCGGGCGGAAGGTGTCCTCGCCGACCAGCCAGCGCGGCGCGAAGACGACGAAGTCGACACCCGCGAGCCCCGGGGTGTCGGACGGCGAGGTCAGCACCGTGAAGATCGACGGGTCCGGGTGGTCGTAGCTGATCGTGCCCATGACGTTGAAACGGCGCAGGTCGTAGACGTACGGCGTGTGGTTGCCGTGCCAGGCGACGACATCGAGCGGCGAGTGGCCGTACGTCGCCGACCAGAGGTTCCCGCAGAACTTGTTGACCACCTCGACCGGGCCCTCACGGTCCTCGTACGCGGCGACGGGCGCCAGGAAGTCCCGGGCGTTGGCCAGGCCGTTGGCGCCGATCGGGCCGAGGTCGGGCAGCACGAACGGCTGCCCGTAGTTCTCGCAGACGTACCCCCGGGCGGTGGGGTCCAGCAGCTCGACCCGGAAGCGGACCCCGCGCGGGATCAGCGCCACATGGCCCGGGTCGGCCCGCAGCAGGCCCAGTTCGGTGCGGAGCAGCAGTCCGCCGCGCTCGGGGACGATCAGGAGCTCCCCGTCGGAATCGCTGAACACCCGGTCGGTCATGGAGGAGTTCGCGCTGTACAGATGGATGGCCATGCCGGCGCGCCGCGTGGCGTCGCCGTTGCCGCCCAGCGTCCACAGGCCGGCCAGGAAGTCCGTGCCGGGCGCGGGTTCGGGGAGCGGGTCCCAGCGCAGCCGGTTGGGGTCGGGGACCGTCTCGGTGAAGGGGGCGGTGCGCAGGGCGCCGTTGTCGGTGCGGACGAAGGCCGGGTGGGCGGCCGAGGGCCGGATCCGGTACAGCCAGGAACGGCGGTTACGGGCGCGGGGCTCGGTGAAGGCCGAGCCGCTCAGCTGTTCCGCGTACAGCCCGAGCGGCGCGCGCTGGGGCGAGTTACGGCCGTGGGGCAGGGCGCCCGGGACGGCCTCCGAACTGTGCTCGTTGCCGAAGCCGGACAGATGGCCGAGGTTCTCCGCCGCTTTCCTCGTCTGCTCGATGCCGCTCATCATGCGCTCCCGTCGGATGAGGAATCCCGTGGACCCCCTGACGGAGAATCCTATGGATCACCGTAGGAATCGAAACGTGGCCCGTCAACGGCATCCGGGCATCATGGAGTCGTGTCCCACGCTCATACGAACCTCCGACGCGTCCCCGTGCAGCAGCGCAGCGCCGACCGGCTCGCCCGCATCCTCGACGCCGGCGCCGCGCTGCTCGACGAGACCGGCTACGAGCAGCTCTCCACCCGGGCGGTCGCCGACCGGGCCGGAGTGCCCATCGGATCCGTCTACCGCTTCTTCCCCAACAAGAGGGCGCTCGTCGAGGCCCTGGCCGAGCGCAACCTGGAGGTCTACGCCGGGCGGGTCGTCGCCAGGCTGGAGGCCATTCCGGAGCGCGAGTGGCGTGCCGCCATCGACGCCGTGCTCGACGAGTACCTGGCGATGAAGCGTTCCGCCGCCGGCTTCGCCCTCGTCGACTTCGGTCCGCCCGTGCCCGCCGCCGGACCCCTGGACGAGGAGGCGAACCGGCGTGTCGCGGGACGCCTGACGGAGCTGCTCCTGGGGCATCTGGGCCGGGGGCACGAGGGGGCCGCCTCCGACGCCCGTCTGCTGCGCGCGGTCCTGGTCTGTGTGCAGGCCGCCGACGCCCTGCTGCAACTCGCCTTCCGCGCCGACCCGGCGGGCGACCCGGACCTGATAGCGGAGACCCGGATCCTGCTCCACGCCTATCTCGCGGGAGTGCTCGAATAGCGGCCCTCGCGGCGGGCCCTGGCGGTGGTGATGGGGTACGGGGGGAGTCCGGCGGCGGTGGGAACGGGGTGGCGTCGGCACCTCGCCAGCATCCGTACCGGTCGGTATGCTCGGTCCTCCGGGAGCCCGCACCCGCCGAGCGCGCCGCGGGCCGCCGGTTCACGCCCGCGCGCCACCGCCGCCGCCCCGGGGAGGGCCCATGTCCCACGCATCCCGTACCGCTCTGCGCGTCTGCCCGCTCTGCGAGGCCACCTGCGGACTGACCCTCACCATCGAGGGCACCGAGGTCACCGGAGCCCGCGGTGACCGCGAGGACGTCCTCAGCCACGGCTTCATCTGCCCCAAGGGCGCCTCGTTCGGCGGCCTCGACGCCGACCCCGACCGGCTGCGCACCCCGCTCGTCCGCACGGACGGCGTCCTGCGCGAGGCGACCTGGAGCGAGGCCTTCGACGTGATCGCCGCCCGGATCCCGGCCCTGATCCGGGAACACGGAAAGCAGGCCGTCGGCGTCTTCCTCGGCAACCCCAACGTGCACACGATGGCGGGCGGGCTCTATCCGCCGCTGCTGCTGTCCACGCTCGGCACCCGCAACGTCTTCACCGCCAGCACCCTGGACCAGATGCCCAAGCACGTCTCCAGCGGACTGCTCTTCGGTGACGCCCACGCCATCCCCGTACCGGACCTGGACCGCACCGCCCATCTGCTCCTGATCGGTGCCAACCCGCTGGAGTCCAACGGCAGTCTGTGCACCGCCCCCGACTTCCCCGGCAAGCTCAAGGCGCTCCGCAAGCGCGGCGGCACCCTCACCGTCATCGACCCGCGCCGCACCCGCACCGCGCGGCTCGCCGACCGGCACGCCGCCATCAGGCCCGGCACCGACGCCCTGCTGCTCGCCGCGCTCACCCAGGTCCTCGTCGAGGAGAAGCTCGCCGACCCCGGCGCGCTCGCCGAGCACATCGAGGGTTACGACGAACTCGCCGAAGCCGTCGCCGACTTCACCCCCGAGGCGGTCGCCGGCGCCTGCGACCTGGAGGCGGACACCATCCGGGCGATCGCCCGGGAGCTGGCCGCCGCCCCCACCGCGGCCGTCTACGGGCGCATCGGCAGCTGCACCGTCGAGCACGGCACCCTGGCCAGCTGGCTCGTCGACGTCCTCAACATCCTCACCGGCAACCTCGACCGCCCCGGCGGCGCCCTCTTCCCGCTCTCCGCCACCGCCCGCGCCCCGCGCGCCGCCGCCCCCGGGAAGGGCTTCGACCTGGGCCGCTGGAGCAGCCGGGTCTCCGGGCACCCGGAGGCCAAGGGCGAACTGCCGGTCGCCGCACTCGCCGAGGAGATCGAGACACCCGGGCAGGACCGGATCAGGGCGCTGATCGTCGTCGCGGGCAACCCGGTGCTCTCCGCACCCGACGGGGACCGCCTGGACCGGGCACTCGCCGACGGCCTCGACTTCATGGTCAGCGTCGACCCCTACCTCAACGAGACCGCCCGCCACGCGGACGTCGTCCTGCCCCCGCCGCCGCCCTCCCGGAGCGCGCACTTCGACTTCGCGTTCAACTCCTTCGCCGTCCGCAACCAGGTCCGCTACAGCCGCCCGGCCGTCCCGCTGGAGGACGGGCGGATGGACGAGAGCGAGATCCTCGCCCGGCTCGTCCTCGCCGTCGGGGGCAACCACGGCGCGCCGCCCGAGGCCGTCGACGACCTGGTCATCACCACGACGCTCGCCAGGGCCGGACTCCCCGAGTCGCTCGCCGGCGAGCTGACCGGCGACACGGGAGCCGAACGGCGCCTCGACCTGATGCTCCGCCTCGGTCCGTACGACCTCACCCTGGAGCGGCTCCTCGCACATCCGCACGGGATCGACCTCGGCCCGCTGGAGCCGCGCGTCCCGGAGGTGCTCAGGACCCGCAGCGGCCGTATCGAGCTGTTCCCGGCGCCGATCGCCGCCGACCTCCCCAGGCTCCGCGCCGCACTCGGCGCGCGGCCCGCCGGACTCGTCCTCGTCGGCCGCCGCCATCTGCGGTCCAACAACAGCTGGATGCACAACGTCGCCTCGCTGCGCGGCGGCTCGAACGTCTGCACCCTCCAGATCCACCCCGACGACGCGGCCCGGATCGGACTCGCCGAGGGTGACACGGCCCGGATCACCGCCGCGGGCGGTGAGGTCGAGGCGCCCGCCGAGATCACCGACTCCGTACGGGCCGGGGTCGTGAGCCTCCCGCACGGCTGGGGCCACAGCCGGCCGGGCACCCGCATGTCGGTCGCCGGGTCGGAGCCGGGCGTCAATGTGAACCAGCTCCTGGACGGCACCCTCCTGGACCCGCTGTCCGGGACCGCGGTGCTCAACGCCGTCCCCGTCTCCGTGGCGCCGTCCCTTGCCGCCGGCTCCCTAGCACCGACTCGTTGACCTGGGGTTTTGCTCGTATTGCTCACACGTCAACATCTTGTTAACGCTGCTTCGGGGCCCCTAACGTCATCCGGACCGCCGGCACCGGTGAGAGTTCAAAGGTGAACGTTAGGTATCCCATATGTTGACAATCCTCGGATTCGCCATGATCGCGACCTTCCTGGTCCTGATCATGATGAAGAAGATGTCGCCGATCGCGGCACTGGTCCTGATCCCCGCCCTGTTCTGCGTGGCCGTGGGGCAGGGCGCGAAGCTCGGTGACTACGTCATCGAAGGGGTCGGCACGCTCGCGCCGACCGCGGCGATGCTGATGTTCGCCATCGTCTACTTCGGCGTGATGATCGACGTCGGCCTGTTCGACCCGATCGTCCGGGGCATCCTGCGCTTCTGCAAGGCCGACCCGATGCGGATCGTCATCGGCACGGCCCTGCTCGCCGCCGTCGTCTCGCTGGACGGCGACGGCTCCACCACCTTCATGATCACGGTCTCGGCGATGTATCCGCTCTACAAGCGGCTGAAGATGAGCCTGGTCGTGATGACCGGTGTCGCCGCCACCGCGAACGGGGTCATGAACACCCTGCCCTGGGGCGGCCCCACCGCCCGCGCGGCCACCGCGCTCAAGGTGGACGCGGCCGACATCTTCGTACCGATGATCCCGGCCCTCGCCGTCGGGCTCCTGGCCGTCGTCCTGCTCGCCTGCGTCCTGGGCCGCCGCGAGCGCAAGCGCCTCGGCATGCTCACCCTCGACGAGGCGCTGGTCACCGAGCCCGAGACCGTCCTGGTCGGTGCGGGAGGCGGTGGCTCCGGCGACCGGCTCACCAAGGCCCCGAAGGGCTCCGGCGCCGCCACCGGTGGTGCGGGGGACGCCGGGGACGCGGAGGAGGACGAGGAGTTCAAGGGCCTCGACCCGCACCGGTCCACGCTCCGCCCCAAGCTCTACTGGTTCAACGCCGGCCTCACCGTCGCCCTGCTGGCCGCGATGATCCTGCAGCTCATGCCGATCCCGGTGCTCTTCCTGCTCGGCGCGGCCCTCGCCCTCACCGTCAACTTCCCCCACATGCCCGACCAGCGGGCCCGCATCGCGGCCCACGCCGACAACGTGCTCAACGTCTCCGGCATGGTCTTCGCCGCGGCCGTCTTCACCGGCGTGCTCACCGGCACCGGTATGGTCGAGCACATGGCGGACTGGCTCGTCGGGGCGATCCCCGACGCGATGGGCCCGCACATGGCCATCGTCACCGGTGTGCTGAGCCTTCCCCTGACGTACTTCATGTCCAACGACGGCTTCTACTTCGGAGTTCTGCCCGTGCTCGCCGAGGCCGGCGCCGCCCATGGCGTCTCCCCGCTGGAGGTCGCCCGCGCCTCCATCGTGGGCCAGCCGCTGCACATGTCGTCCCCGCTCGTGCCCGCCGTCTACGTCCTGGTCGGCATGGCCAAGGTCGAGTTCGGCGACCACACCCGGTTCACCGTCAAGTGGGCCGTGCTCACCTCGCTGGTGGTCCTCGGCGCCGGCATCCTCTTCGGAATCATCTGATGCCTCCGGAACCACGGCCCGGCAGGGGCTGGCTGCTGCGCCTCGTCATCGCCTTCGCCTTCGCGCAGGGGGCCGTGTCGATGGCGCGGCCCGCCGTCTCCTACCGGGCCCTCTCCCTGGGCGCCGACGAGCAGGCGATCGGCGTCATCGCCGGGGTGTACGCGCTGCTGCCGCTCTTCGCCGCCGTACCCCTCGGCCGGCGGACCGACCACGGCCGCTGCGCACCGCTGCTGCCCGTCGGAGTGCTCCTGATCGGCGGCGGCTGCGCGCTCAGCGGCACCTCCGGCTCCCTCACGGCGCTGGCCGCCTGGAGCGGGGTGATGGGCCTCGGCCACCTCTGCTTCGTGATCGGCGCCCAGTCGCTCGTCGCCCGGCAGTCGTCCCCCGCCGAACAGGACCGCAATTTCGGCCACTTCACCATCGGCGCCTCGCTCGGCCAGCTCGTCGGACCGATCGCCGCGGGCTACCTCATCTCCGAGCGCGACGGCGCCATGGCCCGTACGAGCGCCCTCGCCCTGATCGTCTCCGCGGCCGTCGCCGCCGTCTCCCTCACCTCGCTGTGGCGCATCGAGCACCGCGTGGCCCCGGGGGCACCGCGCAGGGCGGACCACAAGGTGCCGGTGGCCGGCATCCTGCGCACCCGCGGGGTCCCGGCCGGCATCTTCATCAGCCTCGCCGTGCTCTGCGCCACCGACATCCTCACCGCCTATCTGCCGGTGGTCGGCGAGCACCGGGGCATCGCGCCCGCCACCGTCGGCCTGCTCCTCAGCCTGCGGGCCGCCGCGACCATCGCCTGCCGGCTCGTCATGACACCGATGCTGCGCCGGGTCGGCAGGGCCGCCCTGCTCTCCACGACCTGCCTGCTCGGCGGCCTCCTCTGCGCGGCCGTCGCCCTGCCCGTCCCGGTGTGGGGGCTCGCCGTGATGCTCGCCGTGCTGGGCTTCTGCCTGGGGGTCGGCCAGCCCCTCTCGATGACCACCGTCGTCCAGGCCGCCCCACCGGCCGCCCGCTCCACCGCGCTCGCCCTCAGGCTCACCGGGAACCGGCTGGGCCAGGTCGCGGCCCCCGCCTCGGCCGGGCTGATCGCCGGAGTCGCGGGCACCGCCGCGCCGTTCGTGATGCTCGGGGTCCTGCTCGTCGGCGCGGCGGGACTCGGGCTCAGGCGCGGCGGGACCGGTACGGCGGACAAGGACCAGGACCCGGCCCCCGGAGCCGCACCGGCCCCGCCCCCGGCCCCGGACGAGGCGGAGCCCCGCGCCGAACGCCCCCGCGCCGAGCGGGATCCGGCCTGACGCGAGTTCCGGGCCGGATGTGCGTTCCGGCCCGACCCGGATTCCGGACCTGGCGCGGATTCCGGCCCGATGCGCGTTCCGGCCCCGCGCTTCCCGTCCCGACCCGGGACATCCCCCGGCCCGCCGTGCGAGGGTGGCCGGAGGCCCTGCGTGACCTGTGTCTCCAGCCGTTCCCTGGCGCCGAAAAACTAACAGCGCTAGTTTGGGCGCGGGACGGCATCCGTCCGTACGACGCACGGCTTCGGCGGCAGGCACAGCGAGCCCGGGAGGGACAGCCATGAAGGCGCATGACGGGATGTACATCGGCGGGGAGTGGCGGCCCGCCGCCGGCAGGGACACGATCGCGGTCGTGAACCCGGCGGACGAGCAGGTCATCGGCCATGTCCCGGCGGGCACCGCCGAGGACGTCGACGCCGCGGTACGCGCCGCACGCGCCGCCTTCCCCGGCTGGGCGGCCACCCCGCCCGCCGAGCGCGCCGCGAGGATCACCGCGCTGCGCGACGTACTCGCCGCCCGCAAGGAGGAGATCGCCGCGACCGTCACCGCCGAGCTCGGCTCGCCGCTGCCGCTGTCCCAGGCGGTGCACGCGGGCGTACCGGTGCTGGTCGCCGGCTCGTACGCCGAACTGGCCGCCTCGTACGCCTTCGAGGAGAAGCTCGGCAACTCGACCGTCCTGCTGGAGCCGGTCGGCGTCGTCGGCGCGATCACGCCCTGGAACTACCCGCTGCACCAGATCGTCGCCAAGGTCGCCCCCGCGCTGGCCGCGGGCTGCACCGTCGTCCTCAAGCCCGCCGAGGACACTCCGCTCACCGCCCAGCTCTTCGCCGAGGCCACCGAGGAGGCGGGCCTGCCGGCCGGCGTCTTCAACCTGGTCACCGGCATCGGGGCGGTCGCCGGACAGGCGCTCGCCGAGCACGACGACGTCGACCTGGTCTCCTTCACCGGCTCCACGGCCGTCGGCCGGCAGATCGGGGCCACCGCCGGAGCGGCCGTCAAGCGCGTCGCGCTGGAGCTCGGCGGCAAGTCCGCCAACGTCATCCTGCCCGGCGCCGACCTCGCGAAGGCCGTCAACGTCGGCGTGGCCAACGTGATGTCCAACTCCGGCCAGACGTGCAGCGCCTGGACCCGGATGCTGGTCGACGCCGAGCGGTACGAGGAGGCCGTGAGCCTCGCCGCCACGGCGGTGGCCAAGTACGTACCCGGCGAGCGGGTCGGCCCCCTCGTCAACGCCAAGCAGCAGGCCCGGGTGCGGGGTTACATCGAGAAGGGCGTCGAGGAGGGCGCCCGCCTCGTCGCGGGAGGCCCCGAGGCCCCCAAGGACCAGGGCTACTACGTCAGCCCCACCGTCTTCGCCGACGTCACCCCCGGCATGACCATCGCCCAGGAGGAGATCTTCGGCCCGGTGCTCTCGATCCTGCGGTACGAGGACGTGGACGACGCCCTGCGCATCGCCAACGACACCGTCTACGGGCTGGCCGGCGCCGTGTGGGGCGCCGACGACGAGGAGGCCGTGGCCTTCGCCCGCCGCATGGACACCGGACAGGTCGACATCAACGGCGGACGCTTCAACCCCCTGGCGCCCTTCGGCGGTTACAAGCAGTCGGGCGTGGGGCGCGAGCTCGGCCCGCACGGGCTCTCCGAGTACCTCCAGACCAAGTCCCTCCAGTTCTGATCCCCACGCCGATCCACCGAGGAGTCTGTTCGTGGTCCGCGCCGCCGTACTGCCCGCCGTCGGAGCTCCCCTGGAGATCACCGACATCGCACTCCCGGAGCCCGGCCCCGGCCAGGTGAGCGTCAGCCTCGCCGCCGCCGGTGTCTGCCACTCCGACCTGTCCCTGTCCAACGGCACCATGCGGTTGCCGGTCCCCGCGGTCCTGGGCCACGAGGGCGCCGGCACGGTGCTCTCCGTCGGCGAGGGCGTCACCCACGTCGCCCCGGGCGACCCGGTCGTCCTCAACTGGGCGCCGTCCTGCGGGGCCTGCTTCCACTGCGGGATCGGCGAGGTCTGGCTCTGCGCCGACGCGCTCAAGGGCGCGGCGAACGTCCACGCCCGTACGGCCGACGGCACCGAGCTCCACCCGGGACTGAACGTCGCGGCCTTCGCCCAGGAGACCGTCGTCGCCGCGAACTGCGTGCTGCCCGCCCCGGCCGGCATCCCGCTCGACGACGCGGCGCTGCTCGGCTGCGCGGTCCTCACCGGCTACGGGGCGGTCCACCACTCCGCGCGGGTGCGTGAGGGCGAGAGCGTCGTCGTGTTCGGGATCGGCGGGGTCGGCCTCGCCGTCCTCCAGTCCGCCCGCATCGCCGGGGCGTCGAGGATCATCGCCGTGGACGTGTCACCCGAGAAGGAGGAGCTCGCCCGCCGGGCCGGCGCCACCGACTACGTCGTCGCCTCCGACACCACACCCCGCGCCGTACGCAAGCTCACCGGCGGCCAGGGCGCGGACGTCGCCGTGGAGTGCGTGGGCCGCCCCGCCACGATCCGCGGGGCCTGGGAGTCGACCCGCCGCGGCGGCCGGACCACCGTCGTCGGCATCGGCGGCAAGGACCAGCAGGTGACCTTCAACGCCCTGGAGATCTTCCACTGGGGCCGCTCCCTCACCGGCTGCGTCTACGGGAACAGCGACCCGGCCCGCGACCTGCCGGTGCTCGCCGAGCACATCCGCGCCGGACGGTTCGACCTCTCCATGATGGTCACGGAGAGGATCGCGCTGGACGGCATCCCGGAGGCCTTCGACCACATGATCGCGGGCAAGGGCGGCCGCGCGCTGGTCGTCTTCTGACCGTACCGGCGGTGCGGGGGAGGCGGCCGCCCCCCCCGGCACCCATGACATCAGTCCCCTGCGGGGCGTACGACCTCGCTCAGCGGCCGGCGCGGCGGCACCGGGGGCTGCTCCGTCGGGTATCCCATGCGGAGCACCATCTGCGGATGCCCGTGATGTGCGGCGCCGGCGGCCACGTCCGGGCGCAGGGCGGCGTCCTCCAAGGGCTGGTTGGCGAACGACGCGGCGACGCCGTGCCCGGTGGCCTCCAGGAGAAGCCTCTGCAGCGCCTGGCCCGCCGCGATCCAGGAGGCAGGTCCGTCGTCCGCCGTCTCCAGGACGGCCAGGTCGGGACGCGGCTCGAAGGCCGCGCTGCCGCGTCCGGGTACGTCGAGCCCCTCCGCCATGTCGCGCACGGGCGGGTCGTCGGGAAGTTCGCGGCGGGGCACGGGGCCGAGGTTCCCGGCGGGGAGCGCCGGACCTCCGGCGCCCGGTGTGAGCCGGGCGTCCCGGTCGTCGCGTACCGACTCGTCCTCGGTCCACGTCGCCAGCCGTATCGACGTCAGCATCCGCTGGTACTCCGGCTCGCCCTCCAGGAGACGGAGGGTGGCCCCCTCGTGCCCCGCGGCATCGTGCAGCAGGGCCAGAACGCCCGCGGGGATGCCCTCGGGGCGGAAGGGATACCGGTTCGTACGGCGGCTGTCCACCCAGCGGTACAGCTCGTCCAGCGCCGGGTCCGGGGCCTCGCCGGTCACGGTGACCCGCGCGACGAGCAGCGGATCGGCCGCGTCGGGCAGGACCGACACCCTCGACCCGTGACCCAGCCGGGCGAGCGCGACCCGGGCGTTGAACACCGCCGCCCCGCACGACAGACGCACGTCCCGCGCGGCCGACGCCGTCGGCAGGGAGGCGTCGTCCGCATCGGCGCGCACCTCCAGTCCGGCGTCGGCGAAGGTGAACGACCACGGCTGCGTGTTGAACACGGACGGAGCGGCAGCCGCGGCGGCCGCCACGACCAGCTGTTCCGACGTGTTGAGCGGGGCGTGGACGGTGTGCTGCATGACTGGGTGACCTCTCCCGCGTGTTCGGCCGTGCGACGGGGCGTCCGCACGGTGTGACGTATCTCCCAGCGTGCGGCCCCGGAGCACGAACCGTGAGAGACCTGTGTCACACGTGGGCGGGACTTCCGTCCCTTCCGGCGCCGCTCCTCACGGCCGGTCGGGAGCCGGCCGCGCGGTTCGGGCAGGGGAATCCCCGGCCGCAGGGTCACCCGAGGCGCCGGGGACCGGCGCGCGGCGCGAGCGGGTCCGGGAGACCGCGACCCCCGCCAGGCAGAGCAGCCCGCCCCCGACGGTGAGCAGCGCCGGCACCTCGCCGAGCAGCAGCCAGGACATCAGCACCACCAGCGCGGGCACCGCGTACGTCGTCGCGCCCATCCGTCCCGCCGTCGTCCGGGCCAGGGCGTACGCCCAGGTGGTGAAGGCCAGCGCCGTCGGGAACACCCCGAGATAGACCATGTTCAGAGTGGCGGAGACAGGGGCGTCAGCGGCTTCGGAGACCAGGACGCCGGTGAACGGCAGGCAGGCGACCGTACCGATCAGACAGCCGAACGTGGTGATCTGCAGCGGGGACCCGTGCCGCAGCGCGGGCTTCTGGACGACCACCCCGCCCGCGTACGCCAGCGCGGCCAGCAGGCACAGGAGTACGCCGAGCACCGAGGAGCTCCCGTGGCCCGACATGGAGAGCCCCACGACGACGGCCCCCGCGAAGGAGACCGCCATGCCCGTCAGGAGGCGGCGGGGGAGTCCCTCACCGAGCAGCCGGGCGCCGAGCAGCGCCATCAGGATCGGTCCCACGTTCACGATCATGGCCGCCGTGCCCGCGTCGACCTGCTGCTCACCCCAGTTGAGCACCACCATGTACAGACCGAACCAGAGCAGCCCGGAGCCGATGACGCCCGGCCACGCGGCCCGGGACGGCAGGCCCTCGCGGCGTACGAGCAGGATCGCGCCGAGCGTCAGCGTGCCCGCGAGGAGCCGGCCCAGGGCCAGCGCCCCCGGTGAGTACGCCTCGCCCGCGCTGCGGATGGAGACGAAGGCGGAGGCCCAGAGGAGGACCGTGGTGCACGCGGCGGCCGGGGCGCGCCAGTCGCGTCGGGAGGCGGACGGCGCGGACGGGCGCGCTGTCGGTGTCGTCGTCATGGCCCCGACGGTAGGCCGGGAACGCTTCGGCCCCCACCGAATTGTCAGCCCGCCGCGAGCGACGCCGGCTCGATGCCCAGATGCTCCGACAGGGCACGCTCCCCGGCGGGGGTCGCCCGCACCGCCCGCCCCGTCCCGACCCGCTCGCACCAGCCCGCGTCCAGCGCATGACGGCACAGCGCCGCCCCCGAGACACCGGCCAGGTGCTGGCGCCGCTCGGTCCAGTCCAGGCAGCCGCGCGCCAGCGGCCGCCGGGAGGCGGTGCCCAGCGGGATGCCCAGCGCCCCGAACCAGTCGAGGCCGGCCTCGGTCAGCGCGAAACCGGTGTCCTGCCGCAGGAGCCCGCGCTCGGTCATCGCGTCGGTGATGCGGATGCCGAGGAGCCCGGCGAGATGGTCGTAGCACGTACGTCCCCGGGTCAGCGCGTGCTGGAGGCTCGACTCGCGCAGGGTGCGCGGGGGCGTACGGACCCCCGGCTGGGCGTGGGCGGCCAGCTCCTCGACCAGCTGCGCGATCCGCCCGTCGGCGAGCCGCAGATAGCGGTGGCGGCCCTGGCGCTCCTCGGTCAGCAGGCCGCCGGCCACCAGCTTCCCCAGGTGCTCGCTGGCCGTCGAGGGGGCCACCCCCGCGCCCCGGGCCAGCTCGCCCGCCGTCCAGGCCCGGCCGTCGAGCAGGGCCAGGCAGAAGGAGGCGCGGGTCTCGTCGGCGAGCAGGGCCGCCAGCGCGGCGAGCCGCGGCGCGGCCGGATCGTGCGGTGTCGTACGGGCCATGGGTCCAGGATGCGTCAGGCGCCGTTCGGCGCGGGCCGAACCGTCCGTCCGGCGGTCGTCTGCTCGTACTGGAGGGCGAGGCCGTCCAGCAGCGCGCGCAGCCCGGTCCCGAAGGCGCCCTCGTCCACCTGCTGACGGCGGTCGGCCAGCAGGTGCGCCTGGCCGAGGTGGGGATAGTCGGCGGGGTCGTACGCCGTCTCGTCGTCCACGAAACCGCGGGCGAAGGAGCCGAGCGCCGAACCGGTGATGAAGTAGCGCATCAGCGCGCCGATGTAGGTCGCCTGCGCGGGCGGCCAGCCGGCCCGGACCATCGCCCCGAAGACCGCGTCGGCGACCCGCAGACCGGCCGGACGGCGGCCGGGGCCCTGGGCGAGCACCGGGACGATGTGCGGGTGCGCGGCGAGCGCGGCCCGGTAGGAGAGGGCCCAGTCGTGCAGGGCGGCGGACCAGTCGCGGGGGTCGGACTCCTCGAACATCGACAGATCGACCTGCGCGGAGACGGCGTCGGCGACCGCGTCGAGGATCTCGTCCTTGTTCCGGAAGTGGTTGTAGAGCGAGGGCCCGCTGACCCCCAGCTCGGCGGCGAGCCGGCGGGTCGAGACGGCCTCCAGCCCTTCGGCGTCGACGAGCGCGCTCGCCGCCTCGACGATGCGGTCTCTGCTGAGGAGGGGCTTGCGCGGTCGGGCCATGCGGCACATAGTAGGGCCTGCAAGCGTTAAACTAGCAGTGCTAATTAAAAGTGGGGTGTCACAGGATGAACCTGGAGCTGAGCGAGGAGCAGGACGCCGTCCGGCAGCTCGCCGAGGACTTCGTCGCACGGGAGATCACCCCGCACGTCGTCGAGTGGGACCGTGCCGAGAGTGTCGACAAGTCGATCGTGAAGAAGCTGGGCGCCCTCGGCTTCCTCGGGCTGACGATCCCGGAGGAGTACGGCGGCTCGGGCGGCGACCACCTCGCGTACTGCCTGGTGACCGAGGAGCTCGGCCGCGGTGACTCCTCGGTGCGCGGCATCGTCTCCGTCTCGCTCGGCCTGGTCGCCAAGACCATCGCGTCCTGGGGCAGCGAGGAGCAGAAGCGGCAGTGGCTGCCGAGGCTCACCGCGGGCGAGGCGATCGGCTGCTTCGGCCTCACCGAGCCGGGCACCGGCTCCGACGCCGGCAACCTGACGACCAAGGCCGTGCGCGACGGCGACGACTACGTCATCAACGGCTCCAAGATGTTCATCACCAACGGCACCTGGGCCGATGTCGTCCTGCTGTTCGCCCGCACGAACGACACCCCGGGGCACCGTGGCATCTCCGCCTTCCTGGTCCCGGCCGACACCCCCGGCCTGACCCGGCGCACCGTCCACGGCAAGCTCGGGCTGCGCGGCCAGGCCACCGCCGAACTGGTGCTGGAGGACGTCCGCGTCCCCGCGTCCACCCTGATGGGCCCCGAGGGCAAGGGCTTCTCCATCGCCATGTCCGCCCTGGCCAAGGGCCGGATGTCGGTCGCGGCGGGCTGCGTCGGGATCGCGCAGGCCGCTCTGGACGCCGCCGTGCGCTACGCGGGGGAGCGCGAGCAGTTCGGCAAGTCCATCGCGAGCTACCAGCTCGTCCAGGAGCTCATCAGCGACATCTCCGTGGACGTGGATGCCGCCCGCATGCTGACCTGGCGCGTCGCCGACCTCATCGACCGCGGCCAGGACTTCGCCACCGCGGCGTCCACGGCGAAGCTCTTCGCCTCCGAGGCGGCGGTCCGCGCCGCGAACAACGCCCTCCAGGTGTTCGGCGGTTACGGCTACATCGACGAGTACCCCGTCGGCAAGCTCGTCAGGGACGCCCGTGTGATGACCCTGTACGAGGGCACCAGCCAGATCCAGAAGCTGATCATCGGCCGGGCGCTGACGGGCGTCTCCGCCTTCTGACCTGCCCGGCAGGGAGGCGGCACCGGCCGCGTACCCCTCTGGTAGCGTCCTCGACCGGATCTTGACGGGGGACGCGAGGGGGAAGCGTGGCCGGACGGCGTGTGAAGGCGGCAGGGGGAGCGCTCGTCCTGGCGCTCGTGGCCGGCGGGCTGCTCTGGGGGTTCGGCTCCCCGGACGACGGCCCCGGCGAGGTCCCGGCCGACACCTGCCGGGGAGCCCTGGCGGCCGAGGAGGCCGGGACGTTCTTCGGCGGCGCCGAGCTGGAGTTCGCCGGCCACACCGCGGAATGGGTGGGCCAGGACACCGAGTTCTGCGCGGCCTGGGCCCGGGGCCAGAAGCCCGGCGGCGTACAGCTCAAGCTGAACATACGTCCGGCGGCGGCCCACCGGGCCAGCGGTGCGGCGGAGAACGCCTCGGCGACGCCGATCGGATTCGGCTGGAACGGCTCCTTCGCCGCCTCGCGCCAGGCGGAGGCCGGGGTGCTCGTCGACTGCGCGGCGCTGCCCGGTGACGGCCTTCTCGTGCTGGCCGAGGCGGACCAGGACATCGAGGAACTCACCGACGCCCAGGTGCTCCAGGTGGCCCGGTTCGCCACCGAGTCGGCCCGCCGCGCGGCGAAGCGCTTCGACTGCGAGGGGGAGCTGGGGCAGCGCCCCTCGGCCGTCGACCGTACGCCCTGGAGGACCCGCCCCGTCGCGGAGGCGGAGGGCACCTGCCGCGACGTCGTCCGCCCGCGGGACGCGGACCGGCTGCGGCTCACGACGGTCTCGGAGAAGCCCGCCGGGCGCGCGCTCACCGAGGAGTGCTCCGTCACGCTCCCGGACGAGGACCACCATGTCCGGCTGACCGCCTACTACGGGCCCTCGGCGCAGCAGGAGAAGTACCTGGACGGCCGCTATCCCGGCAGCGTGACGGGTGCCGTCATGAAGTCCCATCTCTGCGACGGCGCCCTGTGGGTCGCGTACTTCAAGTTCGAGGAGTTCCCGAGACCGGACCGCGAGAAGGGGGTGCGCTCCACGGTCGGCCACCAGGACGCGGAGCGCCTGCTGGCGGCCTTCGCCAAGGCCTCGGGGGCCCGGCACGGGTGCCCGGCCCCCTGACGTACCGCCGGCCCGCGAACCGCCGCCGATGAGTACCGGCTGAGTACGCCGACGGATACCGGCGTGCGGCGCCGCGCCGGATGCTGTGTCCCATGAGTGAGACGACATCGGTCAAGCAGCAGAGCACCGCCGCCTTCTACGGACAGGCGGTCCTCTCCTTCGGTATCGCCCTGGGCGCGGTGGCACTCGGCATCTTCTTCCTCGACGCGGACGCCTGGGTGCGGGCCTTCCTCGCCATCGGCGTCCTCTATCTCGTCACCTCGTGCTTCACCCTCGCCAAGGTCATCAGGGACCGGCAGGAGGCGGGGCAGATCGTCAGCCGGGTCGACCAGGCCAGGCTGGAGAAGATCCTCGCCGAGCACGACCCGTTCCAGAAGCTCTGACGATCCCGCCCCCGAGCGCTCTAAGCGCTTGCTCAGGTTCGCGGTATGGTGTTCGTCCTGCCAGCGGAAAGGGGCACGTGGCGATGAGCACGGCGGAGGAGACCGACGGCGACAGCACGCCGTGGAGCGAGGTCACGCCCGAGGCGGCGAGGCGGCTGCTCCTCGCGGCCGTCGAGGCCTTCGCGGAGCGTGGCTACCACGCCACCACCACCCGTGACATCGCCGGCCGGGCCGGGATGAGCCCCGCCGCGCTCTACATCCACTACAAGACCAAGGAAGAGCTGCTTCACCGGATCAGCAGGATCGGCCACGACCGGGCCCTGCTCCTCCTGGAGACGGCGGCGGACCGGGGCGGCACGGCTTCCGAGCGGCTCGCCGACGCGGTCCGGTCCTTCGTCAGCTGGCACGCCGAGCGGCACACCACGGCCCGGGTCGTCCAGTACGAGCTGGAGGCCCTCGGTGAGGAGCACCGCGCCGAGATCGTCGCCCTGCGCAGGCGGAGCGACGCCGCGGTGCGCCGGATCATCGGCGACGGCGTCCGGGCCGGCGAGTTCGACGTACCGGACGTCCCCGGCACCACGCTCGCCGTGCTGTCCCTCTGCATCGACGTGGCGCGCTGGTTCAACGCCCAGGGCAGCAGGACGCCCGAGGAGGTCGGCGACCTCTACGCGGACCTCGTCCTGCGCATGGTGGGCGCCGCCCCGGAGCGGTGACGCCGGGGGCCGCCCCGCCGGGCGGTGCAGCCGGGCCCCGTGGGCCCGGCCACCCGCACGCGCGCCCCGGAGGGATCAGAAGTAGTAGCGCGACACCGACTCCGCGACGCACGCCGGCTTGTCGCCGCCCTCGCGCTCGATGGTGACGAGCGCCGTCACCTGTACTCCGCCGCCCGCCTCCTCGACGTCCTTGAGCACGGCCGTGGCGCGCAGCCGCGAGCCCACCGGGACGGTCGAGGGGAAACGGACCTTGTTGGTCCCGTAGTTGATGCCCATCTTCACGTTCTCGACCTGGAGGATCTGGGGGACGAGCACCGGCAGCAGCGACAGCGTGAGATACCCGTGCGCGATGGTCGTGCCGAAGGGGCCCGCCGCCGCGCGCTCCGGGTCCACGTGGATCCACTGGTGGTCGCCCGTGGCCTCGGCGAACTGGTCGATCCTCTTCTGGTCGATCTCCAGCCAATCGCTGTGACCGAGCTCCTGGCCCACCCCGTCCCGCAGCTCCTGTGCGGACGTGAAGATCTTCGGCTCTGCCATGTTCGTGGTCCCTGTCTTCCGGCGGTCGGTCGCCCCCGGGGGCGATGTCTAAGCGCTTGCTCAGCATGGTTGGGCCGCGCGTCCCTGTCAACGACGGACCGGCCGGGTTTTCGAAGCGGCGGCAGCGGCCGAGGTGCGGCCACTAGGGTTGGGGGAGTGCCACAGATCCCGCAGACATGCCAAGAACTCACCGTCGGCCAGCTCTCCGCCCGTAGCGGAGCCGCGGTGTCCGCCCTGCACTTCTACGAGACCAAGGGCCTGATCAGCAGCACCCGCACCAGCGGCAACCAGCGCCGCTACACCAGGGACGCGCTGCGCCGGGTGGCGTTCGTCCGGGCGGCACAGCGGGTGGGCATCCCGCTCGCCACCATCCGGGAGGCGCTCGCCGAACTGCCGGAGGAGCGCACACCGAACCGCGACGACTGGGCCAGGCTCTCCCGGGCGTGGCGCTCCGAGCTGGACGAGCGCATCAAGCAGCTGGGGCGGCTCCGCGACCACCTCACCGACTGCATCGGCTGCGGATGCCTGTCGCTGGAGACCTGCGTGCTGTCCAACCCGGACGACGTGGCCGGCGACCGGATGGCCGGATCGCGGCTCATGCCCGAGCGAGGAGCCGGGAGCCGCTCCTGAGCGCACCCCGGCCCCGGCGTGTCCCCTCGACGCGCGCCCCTCGGCGCACCCCGGCCCCGGCGGGTCCCCTCGACGCGCGCCCTCAGGCCGCCGACGCCAGGGCCCTCGTCCGTGCTCTTCTCGCCTCGGCCAGCGCCTTCGCCGTCAGGACGGGCCGGGGGACCACGATGCCGCAGCCGGTGCAGACCGGCCCGGTCCACGGTTCACGGTCCAGGTCCTGCCGCCAGATGATGCCGGTCCCCGCGCAGACCGGGCACGCCCTGCCGGGCTTCGCGCCCAGGGCGGCGATCAGCCGTCCCAGTACCTCGGCCAGGGGTGCGCCGGGGTGGACCTCCGGGTCCTCGCAGTGCGCGATCCCGTTCCCGCCCCAGGTCCGCCGGTGCCAGTCGTCGAATGTGCCGGGCCGCCGCAGCCCGTCGTGCTTCTCACGGCGCCGCCGTTCGGCGAACCCCGCCTCGTAGGCGAGCCAGACGGCCCGCGCCTCCTCCAGTTCCTCCAGCGCGCGGATCAGCCGCGCCGGGTCGGGGGCCCGGTCCTCGGGCTCGATCCCGTGCCGGGCGCACAGATGATCCCAGGTCGCCCGGTGCCCGTACGGGGCGAATCTCTCCAGGCATTTGCGCAGCGAATACCGCCGCAAGGCCAGATCGCCCCGTGGATCGCGGACCTGTCTCGCAAGACTCCGGAAACCGGCCATGGCACTGCCACCTCCGTCGCTCGTACTTCGGCGTCAAGGGATGGACGTACGACTGCCCGATTCGGCTCCATCCAAGGGTGAAAAACGTCCACGGATCGAGACGGCCCCTGTGAGACGGCGTGCCGGGGTGTGGTGATTCGGAAAAAGTGACTGATGTTCATCTTACGGACGGGGTGTACCGCCAGTAACCTCCGGCGCATCGGCCACCCGGAGGAGCACGCATGCCCCCACGCACCCGCACGCTCAGAGCCGCCACAGTCGCGGCCGTCCTCGCTCTCGGTACGTCCCTGCTCGCCACGGCGCCCGGCGCCGGAGCGGCGGAGCCCGAGCCCCTCGCCGTCACCGACCACTGCGCGAGTCAGTGCGCGGACATCCTGCCGCCCGGCGAGAACGGCAACGCCACCCTCGTCGAGATCCTCGGCAACAAGGCGTTCGGCACGCACCCCGCCCACAGCGACGACCAGCTCGACCGCTACAACGGCCTGGTCGCGGGGCATACGGGCCTCACCGACCAGAAGCTGACCGACTTCTTCAACGACGCCTCCTTCGGGGTCGCCGCCGACCAGGTCGAATCCGTGACGAAGCCGCGCGAGGACGTCACGATCACCCGGGACAAGAAGAGCGGAGTGCCGCACATCAAGGGCACCACCCGCTACGGCACCGAGTTCGGCGCAGGCTTCGCCGCCGGACAGGACCGGCTGTGGCTGATGGACCTCTTCCGGCACATCGGACGCGGCCAGCTGACCTCGTTCGCCGGCGGAGCGCTGGCCAACCAGGGCCTGGAGCAGCAGTTCTGGCCGCAGGCCCCGTACACCGAGGCGGACCTCCAGGCCCAGGTCGAGCGGATCAGGACCACCGAGGGCGCCCGTGGAGAGCAGGCGATGGCCGACGCCCAGGCCTACGTCGACGGGATCAACGCCTACCGCGAGAAGTCCAAGAAGGGCCGCTACTTCCCGGGCGAGTACGTCCTCACCGGGAAGATCGACTCCATCACGAACATCGGCGAGATCCAGCCGTTCGGACTGACCGACCTGATCTCGATCGCCTCCGTCGTCGGCGGACAGTTCGGCGGGGGTGGCGGCGGTGAGGTCCAGGCCGCGCTGTCGCTGCTCGCCGCCCAGCAGAAGTACGGCGTCGAGGAGGGCACCCGCGTCTGGGAGTCCTTCCGCCAGCGCAACGACCCCGAGGCGGTCCTCACGATCCACGACGGCACCTCGTTCCCGTACGCCGGAAAGCCCGACAAGGCCCGGGGCACGGCCCTGCCCGACGCGGGGTCCGTCACTCCCGAACCCCTGATCTACGACCGCACCGGATCCGCCGGGACGGACAAGAAGGCCCCCGTCGACGCGCCGGACGCGCTGAAGCCGCTCCAGGGCATGTACGACGACGGCGTCATCCCCGAGGGCTCGCTCCCCGGATCCGGTGACGGCGCCCAGAAGCGGGGCATGTCCAACGCCCTGCTGGTGTCCGGCAAGGCCACCGCCAGCGGCAACCCGATCGCCGTGATGGGCCCCCAGACCGGCTACTTCGCGCCGCAGCTGATGATGCTCCAGGAGCTCCAGGGCCCCGGCATCAGCGCCCGCGGCGTCTCCTTCGCCGGAGTCGGGATGTACATCCAGATGGGACGCGGCCAGGACTACGCCTGGAGCGCCACATCGGCGGCCCAGGACATCACCGACACGTACGCCGTCGAGCTCTGCGAACCCGACGGCTCCGCGCCCACCAAGGACTCCACGCACTACCGCGTCGACGGGGCCTGCACGGCCATGGAGAAGCTGGAGCGCGCCAACTCCTGGAAGCCCACCGTCGCCGACTCCACCGCCAAGGGGTCCTACCGGATGCAGGTGTGGCGCACGGACTACGGCATCGTCACCCACCGCGCCACCGTCGGCGGCAAGCCGGTCGCGTACACCTCGCTGCGCACCACCTACCGCCACGAGGCCGACTCGATCATCGGCTTCCAGATGCTCAACGACCCGGCGTACGTGACGGACGCGGCCTCCTTCCAGCAGGCGGCGAGCAACATCGACTACGCCTTCAACTGGTTCTACGCGGACTCCCGCACCACCGCCTACTACAACAGCGGCATGAACCCCGTGCGCGCGGCCGGGGTGGACGCCGCGCTGCCGGTCAAGGCGGAGAAGGCGTACGAGTGGAAGGGGTACGACCCGGCGGCCAACACCACCGACTACACCCCGTTCGCCGAGCACCCGCACTCCAGCGGCCAGGACTACTACATCTCCTGGAACAACCGGCAGGCCGTGGACTACTCCACCGCCGAGTTCGGCTTCGGCGCGGTGCACCGGGGCGACCTGCTCGACGACCGGGTCTCCGCACTGGTCGAGGAGGGCGGGGTGACCCGCGCCTCCCTCACCCGCGCCATGGAGGAGGCGGCACTCACCGACCTGCGCGGCGAGCAGCTGCTGCCCGAGCTCCTGAAGGTGCTGCGCTCCCAGCCCGTCACCGACCCGGCGCTGAACGCCGTGGTCCAGCAGCTGGACTCCTGGCGGGCCGCCGGGGCGCAGCGCAAGGAGACGAGCCCGGGCTCGCACACGTACACGCACGCGGACGCCGTCCGGATCATGGACGCGTGGTGGCCGAAGCTGGTCGAGGCGGAGTTCCGCCCCGGTCTGGGTGACGGTCTCTACGACGCGTTCACCGCGAGCCTGGCCACCGACGAGTCCCCCGCCGCCAGCCACGGGCCGAGCGGGGCGCACAGCGGCTCCGCCTTCCAGTACGGCTGGTGGGGCTTCGCCGACAAGGACCTGCGCCAGGTCCTCGGACAGCCCGTCAAGGGGCCGCTGGCCAGGACGTACTGCGGCGGCGGCGACCTGAGCGCCTGCCGCTCCGCGCTGCTCGCCACCCTGAAGGAGGCGGCCGCCGTGCCCGCCACCGAGGTCTATCCGGGTGACGACAGCTGCAAGGCCGGTGAGCAGTGGTGCACCGACGCGATCGTCCACCGTCCGCTGGGCGGGATCTCGCAGAAGTCGATCCACTGGCAGAACCGGCCGACGTACCAGCAGGTCGTGGAGTTCCCCTCGCACCGCTGACGCCGGGCGACGGGCCCCTTCCGCCGCACCCGGCGGAAGGGGCCCCGCGCTCACCGGTACAGCAGGTACTCCCGCCGCACCTTCCGGAACGCGGCGAGGTCGGCCGCCCAGGCCCCCACCACCTCGTCGGTGTCCGCGCCGGCGTCGATCATCGTGCGGACCCGGGTGTTGCCCGAGAGCCGGTCGATCGCGTTGTCCGCGCGCCACGCGAAGCCGCTCCACGTCCGCTTCGCGGTGACCAGCAGGCCGATTCCGGTGCGTACGGGGTCGAAGACCTTCCGGTCCTGGACGTGCACCTGCACCCCGCCCACCGTCTTCCCCTCGAACTTGGAGAACGTCGGCGCGAAGTACGCCTCGCGGAAGGCGACCCCGGGCAGCTCCAGAGCGTTCGCGGCGGCCGCCCACCGGTGGTCGACGCCCTCGGCGCCGAGCAGCTCGAACGGCCGTGTGGTGCCCCGGCCCTCGGAGAGGTTCGTCCCCTCGAACAGGCACGTCCCGGAGTAGACCACCGCCGTCTCCGGTGTCGGCATGTTGGGACTCGGCGGCACCCACGGCAGGCCGGTCGCGTCGAAGAAGTCGTCACGGCGCCACCCGGACATCTTGACGACGTCCAGCTCCACCGGCCGGTCGCCCAGGAACTCCGCGTTGAAGAGCAGCGCGAGCTCCGCCACCGTCATCCCGTGCGCCTGCGCGATCTCCCGGCGCCCCACGAAGGACGCGAAGGCACGGTCGAGCACGGGCCCCAGCGCCGCCCGGCCGGTGACCGGGTTCGGCCGGTCCAGGACGACGAACCGCTTGCCCGCGAGCGCGGCCGCCTCCATGCAGTCGTACAGGGTCCAGATGTACGTGTAGAAGCGCGCCCCGGCGTCCTGGATGTCGAAGACCACCGTGTCCACACCGGACGCCGTGAAGATGTCGGCCAGCGGCTGCCCGCTCTTCAGATACGTGTCGTAGACCGGCAGCCCGGTCGCCGGGTCGTCGTACCGCCCCTCCGAACCGCCGGCCTGCGCCGTCCCCCGGAAGCCGTGCTCCGGGCCGAAGACCGCGGTCAGGTCCACCCGGTCGTCCGGGTGCATCACGTCGACGATGTGCTCCACGTCGGTGGTGATGCCGGTCGGGTTGGTGACGATCCCCACCTTCTGCCCGGCCAGCAGCCGGTAGCCGTCGGCCGCCAGCCGTTCGAAGCCGGTACGCACCCCGCCCCGCCCGGCCCCGTGCCCCCGGCCGGCCGCGGCGGCCGTCCCCGGTGCGGCGGCGGTCGTCGCGAGGGCTCCCATCGCACCGCCGACCGCCAGCAAACCACGCCTGGACAGGGTCATCCTGCTACCTCCATGATCGCGTCGACCGTCATGGTCACGCACGCTAGCGCGGGTACCGGCCGTACGGAACGCCCATGACTGGGCAGATTCCCAGTCCTGCCCCGGACCCCTTCCCCGATCACATACCGACTGGTTAGTCTGCCGTGGAAGACGGCTGAGAGAGGCGGGACCGATGAGTACGGTGCAGGGCGCTGGCGTAGTGGTGACGGGAGCCGGAGGCGGCATCGGGGCCGCCCTCGCCCGGAGATTCGCCGCGGAGGGCGCCCGGGTCGTCGTCAACGATCTGGATGCCGCCCGGGTCGAGGCACTGGCCGAGGAGATCGGCGGCACGGTGGTGGCCGGCGACGCCTCCACCGTCGTGGACGCCGCACGCGACGCGCTCGGCGGCACGGTGGACGTCTACTGCGCCAACGCCGGCCTCGCCTCGGGCGGGGACGCCTTCGCCGAGGAGGACGTCTGGGCACGGGCCTGGGACGTCAACGTGATGGCGCACGTCCGCGCGGCGAAGGCGCTGCTGCCCGACTGGCTGGAGCGCGGCAGCGGCCGCTTCGTCTCCACCGCCTCGGCGGCCGGCCTGCTGACCATGATCGGCGCGGCCCCCTACAGCGTGACCAAGCACGGTGCCGTCGCGTTCGCCGAGTGGCTCTCGCTGACCTACCGGCACCGCGGGATCAAGGTCCACACGATCTGCCCCCAGGGCGTGCGTACGGACATGCTCACGGCGGCCGGCTCCGCGGGTGAGCTGGTGCTCGCCCCCACCGCGATCGAGCCGGAGGCCGTCGCCGAGGCCCTGTTCGACGCCATGGAGCAGGACCGCTTCCTGGTCCTGCCGCACCCCGAGGTGGGCGGCTACTACCGCGCCCGTGCCAAGGACCCCGACCAGTGGATCGGCAACATGAACCACCTGCAGCAGAAGTGGGAGGCGGCCGGAGCATGAACGGGTCGATCTACGCGGCGAAGCCCTGGACAGCCCTGCTCAGCGAGGCCCAGCTCGCCCCCGTCCACCCCGCCGAGACCGTGGTGCACGCCTTCCGCGCGGCCGTCGGCCGGGCCCCGGACCACACCGCCCTCGCCTACTTCGACGGGCGCCTCACCTACCGGGACGTGGACACGCTGTCCGACTCCGTCGCCGGCCACCTCGCCGCCGAGGGGCTGCGGCGCGGCGACCGGGTCGCGATCATGCTCCAGAACACCCCGCACTTCGTGCTGGCGCTGCTCGGGGCGTGGAAGGCCGGCGCGACCGTCGTCCCGCTCAACCCGATGTACAAGTCCGGTGAGGTCGGCCATGTGCTGAAGGACGCGGAGGTGACCGCGCTGATCTGCTCCGACCGGGCCTGGGAGGCCTATCTGCGGGCCACCGCCGAGGCCGCGCCGAGCGTGACGATCGCGCTCACGGCCTGCGAGCTCGACCTCCAGACCGCCGACGACCCGCGGGTGCTCGGCTTCGAGCGGCTCCCCGCGCCCGGCGCCGGCGCGTGGGCCCGCGACCTGGTGGAGGTGGCCCGGCGCGGACTGCCCGCCCCCGGCGACCGGGAGCTCACCGCGTCGGACACCGCCCTGATCAGCTACACCTCCGGGACCAGCGGCACCCCCAAGGGGGCCATGAACTCCCAGGGCAACATCATGGTCAACGCCGAGCGCCAGCGGGCCGGCCACCCCATCGAGGAGGGCTCGTCCTACTTCGCGCTCGCCCCGCTCTTCCACATCACCGGCATGGTGTGCCAGCTCGCCGCCTGTATCGCCAACGCGGGCACCCTGGTCCTCGCGTACCGCTTCGAGGCGAGCGTCGTCCTGGAGGCCTTCGCCGAGCACCGGCCCGCCTACACGGTGGGCCCGTCGACCGCCTTCATGGCGCTCGCCGCGCACCCGGACGTCACCCGGGAGCACTTCGCCTCCTTCAAGGTGATCTCCTCGGGCGGCGCCCCGCTGCCGCCCGCGCTGGTCGAGAAGTTCCGCGAGGGCTTCGGCCCCTACATCCGCAACGGCTACGGGCTCACCGAGTGCACCGCGCCCTGCGCCTCCGTACCGCCGGAGCACGAAGCGCCCGTCGACCCGGTCTCCGGGACCCTGTCCGTCGGCGTCCCCGGACCCGACACCGTGGTCCGCATCGTCGACGAGAGGGGCGACGACGTCCCCTTCGGCGAGCAGGGCGAGATAGCCGTACGCGGCCCCCAGGTCGTCTCCGGCTACTGGAACCTGCCCGAGGCCACCGAGGCCGCCTTCCCGGACGGGGAACTGCGCACCGGGGACATCGGCTTCATGGACGCCCAGGGCTGGCTCTACGTCGTCGACCGCAAGAAGGACATGATCAACGCCTCCGGCTTCAAGGTCTGGCCCCGCGAGGTGGAGGACGTCCTCTACACCCACCCCGCCGTCCGGGAGGCGGCCGTCGTGGGCGTCCCCGACGCCTACCGGGGGGAGACCGTACGGGCCTACGTCAGCCTGCGGCCCGGCGCGGAGACGGAGCCCGCCGAGCTCAGCGCGTACTGCAGGGAGCGGCTGGCCGCCTACAAGTACCCGCGCGAAGTCGAGATCCTGGCCGAGCTCCCGAAGACGGCGAGTGGGAAGATCCTCAGGCGGGAACTGCGTTCCCCCCGTTAGAACAGTTCACGCACGGTACGAGAGGGCAGGTGGCGGCAATGGCCAAGGCGACGGACGGGAACGGTACGCCCGTCCCCCAGAGGCTGCTGGCCGCCGCCACCCGGCTCTTCGCGGAACGCGGTTACGACCGTACCTCCGTCCAGGAGATCGTCGAGGCGGCGGGCGTCACCAAGGGGGCGCTCTACCACTACTTCGGCTCCAAGGAGGACCTGCTCCAGGAGGTCTACGCCCGGGTGCTGCGGCTCCAGCAGGAGCGGCTCGACGCCTATGCGAACGCCGAGGCGCCGATCGAGCGGCGGCTGCGTGACGCGGCGGCGGACGTGGTGGTCACCACCATCGACAACCTCGACGACGCCTCGATCTTCTTCCGCTCGATGCACCACCTGAGCCCGGAGAAGAACAAGCAGGTCCGGCTGGAGCGCCGCCGCTACCACGAGCGCTTCCGCGCCCTGATCGAGGAGGGCCAGAAGGCCGGGGTGTTCTCCACCGCGACCCCGGCCGACCTGGTCGTCGACTACCACTTCGGCTCGGTCCACCACCTGTCGACCTGGTACAGCCCGGAGGGCCCGCTCAGCCGCCAGGAGGTCGCCGACCACCTGGCCGACCTGCTGCTCAGGGCGCTGCGCCCCTGACGGCGTCGGCCCCGCCGCCGGACAACTGATCCAGGAGCGCCCTGGCCGCCGGATTGCGCGGTGCGGGGGCCCGGCCCACCAGCACCACCGTCCGCCCCGGATCCGGCTGACGGATGCTGACGCAGGGCAGTCCGGCCTCCTCCCCGATGCGGCGCGGAACGATCGCCACCCCGATGCCGGCCCTGACCAGGTCGACGAGCAGCCGGATCTGGGTGACGTCACACGTGATCCTGCGCTCCAGGCCGCAGTGGTCGGCGAGCCTGCGCACCGCGGTCTCCAGGCCGGTGCCCGCCCGGAAGTCCACGAACGGTTCGTCGGCGAGATCCTTGATCAGGGTGCGGCCGGCGCTCGCCAGCGGGTGGCCCGGCGCGGTGATCAGTACGAGCTCCTCGTGCCAGGTGGCGAACGCGCCGATGCCGTCGGGGAGTCCGGCGGCGTCCGGGGCGAGATAGGCGAGGTCCAGCTCACCGGCGCGGACGGCCTCGATCAGGTCGGGAGTCGTCGCCTCCCGCAGCGAGATCTGCACACCGGGGCGCAGCCGGTGGAAGGCGGCGAGTTCGGCGGCCAGGTCCACACAGGTCAGCGTCTGGATCGTGCCGACGCGCACTCGGCCGGTGTGCAGCCCCGACACGGCGGAGACCGCGTCCCGGGCGGCCTCCGTGCCCGCGAGCACCGCACGGGCCGCGGGGACGAGGGCCAGGCCAGCCTCGGTCGGAACGACGCGCCGGCCCGTCCGGTCGAACAGCTCGGCGCCCAGCTCGCGTTCCAGGTTCTTCACGGAGGTGCTCAGGGCCGACTGCACGATCAGCTCGGCGCGGGCGGCGGCGGTGAAGCTCCCGTGCGCGAGCACGGCCATGAAGTGCCGGAGCTGGCGTATTTCCACGTATCAACCATAGCGATGGCTGCCATCGAAACCATCTGTTGGACCGAACGGGCGCCGCGGAGGAGCCTGAGGACATGACAACTCCACCGCCCCGCTTCGCGATCCGGCCGCTCCGGCGCGCCCTGGCGTTCCTCCGCGCACTGGCCCTGACGGACCACCAGCCTTCGGGAGGCTACTGAGGTCCGGCCGGCTCGCCGGGAGCCGGCGCGCGCCTCCGACCGCACCCATTTGTCCGATATACGGACGGGCCTGTCCGAATTCCACTCTTGACGGTACGCGGCCATCCCCGCCAGCATCGGTCGCGCACCGCGCACCGCCCGCTCCAGGCCCCGGTCGTGCACGGCCGGGGACCCCCGCACGTTCCGTCAGTCCCCGAACGGAATCCGGAGCCCCCGATGAGCCCTGCCCGTCCCAGATCCCTCTCCGTCGCCGCGCTCGCCGTCGCGGCCCTCCTGGCGGCCGCCGCCCCCGCGGTCCAGGCCGCGCCCACCGCCGAGACCGCCCCCGCGCCCCTCGCCGCGGCGCCCGACATCCCGCTCGCCAACGTCAAGGCGCACCTCACCCAGCTCCAGTCGATCGCCACCGCCAACAGCGGCAACCGGGCCCATGGAAGGGCCGGTTACAAGGCGTCCGTCGACTACGTGAAGGCCAAGCTGGACGCCGCCGGATACACCACGGCGCTCCAGCAGTTCACCTCCGGCGGCGCCACCGGGTACAACCTGATCGCCGACTGGCCGGGCGGCGACCCGAACCAGGTCCTCATGGCCGGCTCCCACCTCGACTCGGTGACCTCCGGCGCCGGCATCAACGACAACGGATCGGGGTCGGCCGCCGTCCTGGAGACGGCCCTCGCGGTCTCCCGGGACCGGCTCACCCCCGGCAAACACCTGCGCTTCGCCTGGTGGGGCGCCGAGGAGCTGGGGCTCGTCGGATCCAAGTACTACGTCAACAACCTGGCCACGGCCGAGCGTTCCAAGCTCGCCGGCTACCTGAACTTCGACATGATCGGCTCGCCGAACCCCGGCTACTTCGTCTACGACGACGACCCGGTCATCGAGCAGACCTTCAAGGACTACTACGCGGGCCTGTCCATACCCACGGAGATAGAGACCGAGGGCGACGGCCGCTCCGACCACGCCCCGTTCAAGAACGCGGGAGTCCCCGTCGGCGGGCTCTTCTCCGGCGCGGACTACACCAAGACGAGCGCCCAGGCCCAGAAGTGGGGCGGCACGGCGGGCCAGGCCTTCGACCGCTGCTACCACGCGTCGTGCGACACGACGGCCAACATCAACGACACGGCGCTGGACCGCAACAGCGACGCGATCGCCCACGCCGTCTGGACCCTGTCCGCGGGCACCACCACCCCGCCGGCCGGGACCGTGTTCAGCAACGCCGCCGACGTCGCGATCCCCGACAACGGGGCCGCCGTCACCTCACCCGTCTCCGTCACCGGCCGTACGGGCAACGCCCCTTCGGCCCTCAAGGTGGCCGTCGACATCAAGCACACCTACCGCGGTGACCTCGTCGTCGACCTGCTCGCGCCCGACGGCACCGCCTACCGGCTGAAGAACTCCAGCGGGAGCGACTCGGCCGACAACGTGATCGCGACCTACACCGTCAACGCGTCGGGCGAGACCGCCAACGGCACCTGGAAGCTCCAGGTACGGGACGTCGCCGCGCAGGACACCGGCTACATCGACAGCTGGGGGCTCACCTTCTGACCGGGCCGGGGAGGCGGCCGGCCGGCCGCCTCCCCGGACGGGATCAGAGGTACTTCTTGATCTCGCGCCGCGCCAGCGAGCGCTGGTGCACCTCGTCCGGCCCGTCCGCCAGCCGCAGCGTCCGCGCCGACGACCAGAGTTCGGCCAGCGGGAAGTCCTGGCTGACCCCGCCGGCGCCGTACAGCTGCACCGCCTGGTCGAGGATGTCGCAGACGGCGCGCGGAGTGGCGATCTTGATCGACTGGATCTCGGTGTGCGCCCCCCGGTTGCCCACGGTGTCCATCAGCCAGGCGGTCTTCAGCACCAGCAGCCGCAGCTGCTCCACCGTCACCCGGGCGTCCGCGATCCAGTTCTGTACGACGCCCTGCCGGGCCAGCGGCTTGCCGAAGGCCGTACGGGCCACCGCCCGGCGGCACATCAGCTCGATCGCGCGCTCGGCCATCCCGATCAGCCGCATGCAGTGGTGGATCCGGCCCGGGCCCAGCCGCGCCTGGGCGATGGCGAAGCCGCCGCCCTCCTCGCCGATCAGGTTCGCCGCGGGCACGCGCACATCGGTGAACACGACCTCGGCGTGGCCGCCGTGCGAGTGGTCCTCATAGCCGTACACCTGCATCGCACGGCGCACCTCCAGGCCCGGGGTGTCGCGCGGGACCAGGATCATGGACTGCTGGCGGCGGATGTCCTCACCGTCCGGGTCCGTCTTGCCCATCACGATGAAGACGGCGCAGTCCGGGTTCATCGCCCCGGAGATGTACCACTTGCGCCCGTTGATGACGTAGGAGTCGCCGTCCCTGTCGATCCGGGTCTCGATGTTCGTCGCGTCCGACGAGGCCACCTCGGGCTCCGTCATCGCGAACGCCGAGCGGATCTCGCCGGCCAGCAGCGGCTCCAGCCACTGCTTCCTCTGCTCCTCCGAGCCGAACTGGGAGAGCACCTCCATGTTCCCGGTGTCCGGCGCCGCGCAGTTCAGCGCGGTCGGCGCCAGGTGCGGGCTGCGGCCGGTGATCTCGGCCAGCGGGGCGTACTGGAGGTTCGTCAGCCCCGCTCCGTAGGCCGCGTCCGGGAGGAAGAGGTTCCACAGGCCCTGGCGGCGCGCCTCCGCCTTCAGGTCCTCCACGATCTGCGGGGTGTCCCACGGCGAGGCGAGCCGCGCGCGCTGCTCCTCGGCGACCTCCTCGGCCGGATACACGTGCTCGTCCATGAACGTGAGCAGCTTGGTGCGCAGCTCTTCGGTACGGGCGTCGAATGCGAAGTCCACGGAGTGATCAGCCTTCCTGGAGGGTGGTGAGGCCGTGCGCGATGAAGACGGGGACCAGGTCGCCGATGCGGTCGAAGCCGGCGCCGACGGTCTGTCCCAGCGTGTAGCGGTAGTGGATGCCCTCCAGGATCACGGCGAGCTTGAACCACGCGAAGGCCGTGTACCAGGAGATGGCGGAGGTGTCGCGTCCCGACCGGGCGGCGTACCGCTCGATCAGCTCGGCGGGAGAGGGGTGGCCCGCGGCGTTGCTGGTGGTGGAGACGGGCGACTCGGGCAGACCCAGGTCGGAGCTGTACATCGCGAGCAGACCGAGGTCGGTCAGCGGGTCGCCGAGCGTGGACATCTCCCAGTCCAGGACCGCCCTGATCCGGTCGTCCTCGCCGATCAGCACGTTGTCCAGGCGGTAGTCGCCGTGCACGACGGTGGGCGCGGGGGAGACGGGCAGCTCCCGGCCGAGCGCCGCGTGCAGCTCGTCGATGCCGGCCAGCTCACGGTTGCGGGAGGCGTCCAGCTGCTTGCCCCAGCGCCGCAGCTGCCGGTCCAGGAAGCCCTCCGGCCGGCCGAAGTCGCCGAGGCCGACGGCCGCGGGGTCCACGGCGTGCAGGTCCACCAGGGTGTCCACCAGGCCCAGGACGGCCGCCCTGGTGCGCTCGGCGCCCAGCGGGGCGAGCTGGCCGGCGGTGCGGTACGGCGTCCCCTCGACGTACTCCATGACGTAGAACGGGGCGCCGATGACCGCGTCGTCCTCGCAGAGCAGCAGCGTCTCCGGCACCGGGACCGCCGTGGGGTGCAGCGCGCTGATCACCCGGTGCTCGCGCTTCATGTCGTGCGCGGTGGCCAGCACATGGCCCAGCGGGGGCCTGCGCACGACCCACTTCCCGGAGCCGTCGGTGACGATGTAGGTGAGGTTCGAGCGGCCGCCCTCGATGACGCGGGCCTCCAGCGGGCCGTTCACCAGCCCCGGCCGCTCACGGTCGAGATGGCCGCGCAGCAGGTCGAGATCGAGACCTGGCGGGTGGACTGGGCTCATGGGGCGCACCTCCGGGGCGTGGAACGGTCGGGACCATGATGCCGACCAGTCGGTATGTCGTCCAGTGTCCGCCCGGAATCCGAGAAGTGATCTCCGGCTCCCCGGTCAGTCGTCCCAGCCCTGCGCCGCCACGAAGGCGTCGCCGTGCGTGGCGGACCAGCGGCCCAGCGCCTCGATCGGCTCCAGCAGCGTCCGGCCGAGCGCGGTCAGGGAGTACTCCACGCGCGGGGGCGCCTCGGCGTACGCCCGGCGCTCCACCAGCGCGTACTCCTCCAGTCTGCGCAGCGTCTCGGTCAGCACCTTGGAACTGATGCCACCGATCTCCGCGCGGAGTTCGCCGGGCCGGCGCGGGCCCGCCCCGAGCGCGTACAGCACCACCGGATTCCAGGTGTTGCCCAGCAGATCGAAGCCGAGCCGCGCCCGGCAGTCGGCCAGCAGCCGGTCCATGACATCCCCTTCCCCGCCCGTCGGGCACCGAACGGTGCGCGACGGAACACCTAACGTCCCCTGCGGTACGACGCTACGTGACGGACGTTCAGGGGAGAGGGACATGGACATCGGCATCATCGGGACGGGCTCCATGGCGGAAGCACTGGGCGGGCGGTGGGCCGCGGCGGGCCACCGCGTGCTCTTCGGGGGCCGCTCCCCGGACCGGGCCAGGGCCCTCGCGGACCGCACCGGCCAGAGCGCCGGCACCCTCCGGGACGCGGCCGGCTTCGGTGACGCGGTCCTGCTCGCCGTGCCGTACGACGCCGTGGCGGGCGTCCTGGCGGAGCTCGGCGCGGCCGGCGGAGCGCTGCGGGGCCGGCTGCTCGTCGACTGCACCAACGCCGTCGGCCCCGGCTTCCGGCTCACCACCGGCACGGGGCCGGGCGCCGCCCGTACGATCGCCGACGCCACCGGGGCGCGGGTCGTCAAGGCCTTCAACCACCTGCCCGACGCGGTGTGGCGGCTGCCCCCGCCCGCCTTCGCCGAAGGCCCGGTCGCCGTCCCGCTGTGCGGGGACGACCCGGCGGCCCTGGAGACGGTCGCGACCCTGGTCCGGGACCTCGGATGCGTCCCCCTGCCCGTGGGCGGGCTGGACCGGGCCCCGTATCTGGAGGCGGCCACGGCGTTCCTCATCGGCCTCTGGCACTCCGGCCACGACCCCCGGTCGCTGCTGCCGCCCTTCGAGGTGGTCACGGCCCCGTCCCCGGGCTGAGTTGCGGGGACCCCGGCCCGCCCCGATCGTCGGAGGATGAAGGCGATCAGCTACAGCAGCTACGGCTCGGCCGACGTCCTGGAGTACGGCGAGCGGCCCGACCCCAAGGTGGGACCCGACTCGGTCCTGGTGAAGGTGCGGGCCGCGGCCGTGAACCCCGTCGACTGGAAGGCCCGCGAGGGCTACCTCCAGGCCGGACTGGAGGCCGTGTTCCCCGTCATCCCCGGCTGGGACGTCTCCGGTGTCGTGGTCCAGCCCGGCGCCGCCGTGGACGAGTTCGCGGTGGGGGACGAGGTCATCGGCTACGTACGCGAGGACTTCCTCTCGCGGGGCACCTTCGCCGAGTACGTCGCCGCCCCCGTGCGGACCCTGGCCCGCAAACCGCTGAGCCTCAGCTTCGAGGAGGCGGCGGGCCTTCCGCTGTGCGGCCTCACCGCGTACCAGGTGCTGCACCGCGTCCTGGGGGTCCAGGAGGGCGAGACCGTCCTCGTCCACGCCGCCGCGGGAGGGGTCGGTTCGCTCGGGGTGCAGCTCGCCCGGCACGCGGGCTGCCGCGTCGTCGGCACCGCGGGCCCCCGCAACCACGACTACGTACGCCGGCTCGGCGGCGAACCCGTGGAGTACGGCGAGGGGCTGGCCGCCCGGCTCCGGGAGCTGGTCCCCGAGGGCTTCGACGCCGCCTTCGACACCGTCGGCGGGGAGGCGCTGCGGATCTCCGCCGAGACCCTCGCGCCCGGCGGCCGGCTCGCCTCCATCGCCGACGCCGAGGTCTTCTCCTACGGCGGGCGCTACGCCTTCGTACGGCCCGACGCCACGGACCTCGCCCACCTCGCCGGACTCGCCGAGCAGGGCATCGTCTCCGTCCACGTGGACCGGGTCTTCCCCCTGGAGGAGGCCGCCGACGCCTACCGGCTCAACCAGGAGGGACGCACCCGGGGCAAGATCGTCGTCGCCGTGCCCTGGGACAACTGAGCGGCCACCCGCCGCCCGCGCGGCCGGGTCAGAACAGCGTCGCCACGGCGAACACCGCGAGCGCGACCGTGCACCCGGCCGCCGTCAGCGCGTGGCGCGGCGCCAGCGCGGCGGGCGGCCGGGCCGATCCCATGCCCGTCACCCGGCGGTGGGCCACCGCGAGGAAGCCGAGCCAGGCCAGCAGGCTCAGGGCCACCGCGACCACCCCGGCCGTGGTCGCCCCGGCGTGCAGGGCCTGCCGGAACGCGAGCAGGGCCACCACCGTGCACGACAGGGTGGTGCGGCGCCAGGCCAGCCGGGTCCGCTCGGGCTGGAGACCGGGATCGCGTCCGGCGGCGGCGGTCACCGGCCCTCCCAGCCGAACAGGACGACCACCACCATCGCGACGGCCACCACCGCGACCACCAGGCTGAGCAGCGCGGGGAAGCGCGACACCGGCAGATCCTGCCCGCGCCGCATCGCCCGCTCGCACCGCACCCAGTGGTTCACCGCCCGCAGCGCGCAGAGCACCCCGGCGGCCAGCAGCCCGAGGGCCAGGCCGGCGCGGACGCCCCAGGCCAGCTCCGGCAGGAACTGGTCGACGGCGAAACCGCCGCCGATGAGCGCGAGAGCCGTCCGGATCCAGGCGAGGAACGTGCGCTCGTTGGCGAGGGAGAAGCGGTAGTCCGGGGTGTCGCCCTCCTCGCGGATCCGCTCCGGGGCGAACCACAGCCGCAGACCGCGTACGAACGCACTCACGCGGTGGCCCCCGCCACGTCGCCCGCGCGGTACGCCCGCAGCCGGTGGTACGTCTCCAGCCCGTCCGGCACCCACGTCCAGTCGCCGAGCCGGGCCTCCAGCTCGGCGTCGGTGAGGAAGGTGTGCCAGGCGACCTCCTCGGCCTGGGGCCGCACGGGCGGCTCGCAGCGCACTTCGTACACGTACGACCACCAGCTGTGCGCGGGACTCTCGTAGAGGAACTTGAAGAGCGGTGTGGGGCGGGGGAGGCCGGAGACCCCCAGCTCCTCCTCGGCCTCCCGGAGCGCCGCCACGTCGTACGGCTCGCCCGCGCCCACGACCCCGCCGACGAACATGTCGTGGTGCGAGGGGAAGACCAGCTTCGTGGCCGTCCTGCGGTGCACGAACAGCCGGCCCGCCGGGTCCCTGGCCTCGATGAAGACGCAGCGGTGGCGCAGTCCGCGCGCGGTGGCCTCGCCACGTGGCGCCTGCCCGACGACCTCGTCGTGCGCGTCGACGATGTCCAGGATCTCGTCAGCCGGAGTCATGCGGTCCATCCAACATCAACCGGTCGGCGGCCGTTGACCCGTGCCTCTCCTTGCCCTCCGGCATCGCCGGGTGCAGCCCCAGCAGCACGATCCCGGCCACGATCGCCGCCAGCCCGGCGGCCTGCCAGGCCAGGGCCCCGGTATCGGTGCGCACCTGGTCGCCGAGGAAACCGATCCCGCAGAGGATCCCCGCCAGCGGCTGCGCGGCGGTCAGCGCCGGCAGGGACATCCTCAACGGCCCCGCCTCGAACGCGCTCTGGACCAGGATCAGCCCGGTCACCCCCAGGACGAGCACGGTGTACGGCTGCCAGCCCGTCAGCAGCGCCGACCAGCCGCCGTCGGCCAGCCGCTCCCCGCTGATCCTGGTCAGCGCGTCCTGGAGCCCGTACAGCAGCCCGGCCGCCAGACCCAGCAGGACGGGCGTCCCCCGGGTCCTGGGATGCCGGGCGCAGGCGGTCAGGACCACGGCGAGTCCCGCCACCGCCCCGATCACCAGCCAGTGCCGCAGGGGAGCCGTCACCGCCTCACCGCCGCGCGGCTCACCGGCCAGCAGGAACGCGGTGACGCCGCCCGCCAGGAGACAGAGACCGCCCCAGCCCTGCCGGCCCAGCGACTGGCCCGTGCGATGCCGCGACAGGGCCATCGCGAAGAGCAGATTGGTCGCCAGGAGCGGCTCCACGACCGACACCTCGCCCTGGCCGAGCGCAAGGGCCCCGAGGGCCATCCCGCAGACCATCAGCCCGAGCCCGGCCAGCCAGCTCGGCACCCGCATCAGGTCGAGCAGCAGCCGGGGCGAGAGGAAGTCGCTCAGGGGCGCGCGCCGGGCGGCGTCCTGCTGGAGGACGAATCCGAAGCCCAGGCAGCAGGCGGCGCCCACGGACAGCAGGAGTACCAGCACCGACACGGTCCGACGATAGCCCGGCGGACGTACGGGATCGGTGAGGGCGAGGCCGACCGGACGGTTGACGTGGGCGCGGCCCGTACCGAAGATCTGACCCACAAGTAACTTCGCCCGGCCGCCGCCGCCCGCACCGCCCCGAAGGATGGAACCCATGGCGTACGACGCTGATGTGATCGTGATCGGGGCGGGGCTCGCCGGACTGGCGGCCACCGCCGAGCTCGCCGAGGCGGGCCGCACGGTGATCCTCCTCGACCAGGAGCCCGAGCAGTCCATCGGCGGCCAGGCGCACTGGTCCTTCGGCGGGCTCTTCCTCGTCGACTCGCCCGAGCAGCGCCGGCTGCGGATCAAGGACAGCCACGAACTGGCCCTCCAGGACTGGTACGGCACCGCCGGCTTCGACCGCGACGAGGACCACTGGCCCCGGAAGTGGGCCGAGGCGTACGTCGACTTCGCGGCCGGGGAGAAGCGGTCCTGGCTGCGCGCCCAGGGGCTGCGGCTCTTCCCCGTCGTCGGCTGGGCCGAACGCGGCGGCTACGACGCCAACGGCCACGGCAACTCCGTCCCCCGCTTCCACATCACCTGGGGCACCGGGCCCGGAGTCGTCGCCCCCTTCGAGCGGCGGGTCCGCGAGGGCGTCGCCAAGGGGCTCGTCCAACTGCGCTTCCGCCACCGGGTGACCGGCCTCGGCCGCTCGGCCGGAGCGGTCGACACGGTCAGCGGGGAGATCCTCCGGGAGAGCGGCGCCGAGCGGGGCACGGCGAGCAGCCGCGAGGCCACGGGCGCCTTCGAGCTCCGCGCCCAGGCCGTGATCGTCACCTCCGGCGGCATCGGGGGCAACCACGACCTGGTGCGCGCCCAGTGGCCCGAGCGCCTCGGCACCCCGCCGGAGAAGATGCTCTCCGGGGTCCCCGCCCACGTCGACGGGCTGATGCTGGGCATCGCGGAGAAGGCCGGCGCCCGTCACATCAACCGCGACCGGATGTGGCACTACACCGAGGGCATCGAGAACTGGAACCCGATCTGGGACAAGCACGGCATCCGGATCCTGCCCGGCCCCTCCTCCCTCTGGCTGGACGCCCGCGGCAAGAGGCTCCCCGTGCCGCTCTTCCCTGGCTTCGACACGCTGGGCACCCTCGAACACATCATGCGGTCCGGCCACGACTACACCTGGTTCGTCCTCGACCGGAAGATCATCGGCAAGGAGTTCGCCCTCTCCGGCTCCGAGCAGAACCCGGACCTGACCGGAAAGTCGGTGCGCGACGTGATCGGCCGGGCCCGCGCCGACGTCCCCGGGCCCGTGCAGGCGTTCATGGACAAGGGCGTGGACTTCGTCGTCGAGAAGGACCTCGGCGCACTCGTACGCGGGATGAACGCGCTCACCGGGGAGTCCCTCATCGACGAGGAGGCCCTGCGCCGCGAGATCACGGCCCGGGACCGCGAGATCGCCAACCCCTTCACCAAGGACCTCCAGGTCACGGCGATCAACGGCGCCCGGTCCTACCTGGGCGACAAGCTGATCCGCACCGCGAAGCCGCACCGCATCCTCGACCCGGCCGCGGGCCCGCTCATCGCCGTACGGCTGAACATCCTGACCCGCAAGTCGCTGGGCGGGCTGGAGACGGACCTCTCCTCCCGCGTCCTCACCGAGGACGGCACCCCGCTGCCCGGGGTGTACGCGGCGGGGGAGGCGGCGGGCTTCGGCGGCGGCGGGGTGCACGGCTACCGGTCCCTGGAGGGCACGTTCCTCGGCGGCTGCATCTTCTCCGGCCGGACGGCCGGGCGGGCGGCGGCGAAGGCCCTGGGCTGAGCCGGCCGGTCACCTCTCCGGGGCGGGACCCGGCCGCTCGGCCCTCCGGGGCCGAGGAGCGGCCGGTCACTCCAGCCGCTCCACCACCCGGAAGCGCTCCGCCACGATCATCGTGTCGTCGTCCACGGTGAACGCCGGGTCCCCGAGCGCCTCCCGCATCTCCTCGCTGTGCCAGAACGCCTCGTGCCCCGCCCGCCACCCGGCCACCGAGGTGTACCCCTCGCCCTCGTCCAGCGCGTGCCGCAGCCCGACCGACCCCAGCGGCAGCACCCGTACCTCCGTCAGCTCGACCACGGCGACCTCCCGCCCGTCGGAGTCGATGAGCGCGGACCGCTCGCCCACCGGCGGGAGCTCCTCCCGCTCCGCCTCGTACTCCGCCAGCAGACCGGAGGTGGAGACCTTCTCGCCGGAGAGCACCGCCGCGACCAGCCGGTCGCGCAGCGGCCCGGGGAACGCGAGGAGGAAGGGTTTGAGCGGTTCACGGTTCTCCATGGGGGCAGTGTGGCACGCGTCACCTCGGCCCCACCCGCCACACCCGTCACCACCCTACGAACTGGGCGAATGGTCCAGGCCCGCCCTTCCGGAGGTCAACCGTGCGTTAAGTGACAGGAGTTGAGGACAGGTCGGCCTTGACTCGGAGCATTGCCTACCGCTTTGCTGTGCGCGATCGTTTGCTCGCACACAGCATCGATATGTGCTCGCGTCATGTCGAAATGGAAAAGGAAGCCTGCGGATGTCTCCGCCTCCGCCGCCCCTGGGCCGTTCCCGCCGTAAGGGCGGACGCTCGGACCACGCCTTCGACCCGGCGCTCGACGACAGCGAACTCATCGACGTAAGAGGACAGTTCGCCCAGGGACGCTGGACCAGGGCCCGCTCCCTGCTCGTCGCCACGGGCACCGACTGGGACCTGCGGGGCCACCGCCTCCTCGCCCTCGCCGCCGTACCGTCCGCCGTCGGCTGGGCGCGGGACTGGCTGCTCGCCGAACCGGACAGCGGCGACGCCACGACACTGCTCGCCTGCGCCGCGGTCGTCCGGGCCCAGCGCCCCAAGGCCACGGCGGACGAGCGCGACCGGGCGCGCGAGGCATGCCTGGCCGCGGCCGCGCGGGACCCGGCCGATCCCACCCCCTGGCTGGCGCTGATGACGCTGGAGCGCACGCACGGCACCCACCGGGCCACCGCCCGGCACTTCGAGGAGATCCGCGCCCGCCACCCCGAACACCACCACGCCCACCACCTGATGACGGCCGGCCTCGCCGAGGCGCGCCCCGAGAGCGACCCGCTCCACGAGGTGTACGACTTCGCCGCCTGGGCCGCCGAACAGGCACCGGCCGACTCCCCGCTCGCCGTCCTCCCCGTCGTCGCCCACGCCGAGCGGTACCGCGTCCTGGTCGCCGCCGGCGTCGTCCCCGACGACCCCGCCGCCTCGGGCCACTGGTCGGGGCGCCGGGCCAGGCAGGTGATGAAGGCCGCCTTCGACTGGTGGCTCGAATGGGAGCGCGAGGACCACCCCCGCCACAGCGTGGACCTCAACTTCCTCGCCCACGCGAAGATCAGCGAGGGCCGCCCCGCCGAGGCCGCCGCGATCTTCCACCGCATCGGCCTCCACGCCACCGAAGCCCCGTGGTCGTACGCCGGCCGCGACCCGTACCCCGACTTCCTCGCCGCGCGCACCCTCGCGCTCGGCGCCCCCTGACGCACGCAGATATCGACGAAGGGACCACCCCCGCCATGTCGACGGGCAGAACAGATACGAGCGAGACCGGCACCACCGGGACGGCCGGCGCCGGCGGGATCAACACCTACAAGGGCGAGGAACGCGCCCTGCGCGCGGACCGGCTCGGTACCCCCGGCCTGCTCCTGTCCGTCCTCGCCGCGAGCGCCCCCCTGATGGTCGTGGCGGGGGTGATGCCCACCGTCTTCGGGGTGATGGGCATCGTCGGGCAGCCCCTGCTCTACGTCATCCTCGGCATCGTCCTGATGCTGTTCGGCGTCGGTTACGCGGAGATGAGCCGGCACGTCCACAACGCCGGCGCCTTCTACGCGTACATCGCCCGCGGCCTCGGCCCCACGGCCGGCGCGGGCGCCTCGCTCGTCGCGCTGGTCGCCTACAGCGCCATGCAGGTCGGCATCTACGGCATCCTCGGCTTCGAGGTGTCGGGCCTCTTCGCGACGTACCTCGACATCGATCTCCAGTGGTGGATCCCCGCGCTGTTCGCGGTGGTCGTCGTCGGCGTACTGGGCTGGCTGAAGATCGACCTCAACGCCAAGGTGCTCGGGGTGCTGCTCGTCATCGAGTGCGCCCTCGTCGTGATCTTCGACATCGCCGCCGTCGGCAAGCCCGGCCCCGAGGGCCTCTCGCTGCACGCCTTCAACCCCGAGACCCTCACCGGAGCGGGCCTCGGCACCGCGCTCTGCTTCTGCATCGCCGCCTTCGTCGGCTTCGAGCAGGCCCCGGTCTACGCCGAGGAGACCAGCCGCCCGCAGATCGTCGTGTCCCGGGTGATGTTCCTGGCCGTCGGCTACGCCGCCCTGTTCCTCGCCATCAGCTCCTGGGCCCTGACCGTCGCCGCCGGGCCCTCGTCCATCGCGGACACCTCACTCAAGGAGGGCCCCGGGATGCTCTTCGGCCTCACCGAGGAGCGGCTCGGCGCCACGTTCACCGACGTCCTGCACGTCCTGTTCGTCACCGGCATGTTCGCCGCGCTGCTCAGCTTCCACAACGTGGTCGCCCGCTACGCGTTCGCGATGGGCCGCGAAGGGCTGCTGCCCGCCGGGTTCGGACGCACCAACAAGGCGAGCGGGGCCCCCGCCACCGGCTCCATGCTCCAGTCGGCGCTCTCCGTGGTGATCGTGCTCGCCTTCGCCGCCACCGACGACAACCCGGTCGGCGACCCCACCGCGCCCGTCCTGCACCTGTTCACCTGGATGGGCAACGTCGGAGCCCTCGGCGTCATCGTGCTGATGGCCGCGGCCTCCTTCGCCGTCATCGCGTTCTTCGTACGGCGCGGCGCCGGCCGGGCCCAGGCACCCAGGCTCGTCGCCTCCGGGCTCGCCGGCCTCGCCCTGCTGTCCATCGCCGTCTTCACCGTCCGGGACTTCGACGTCCTGGTCGGCTCCGGCCCCGGCTCGGTGCTGAACTGGCTGCTGCCCGGCGTCATCGTCCTGGCCCTCGCCGGCGGCCTGCTCTACGGGGCGGTGCTGCGCCGCACCAGGCCCGAGGTCCACGCCCGGATCGGCCTGGGCAACGAGGCGTTCCAGCTGGAGAAGGCGGCGGAGGGCGGCACGGACCCGCGCTGACCCCGCCCTTCTTACCGAAGAGTGACGCGCACCCGCGGCCCCTGGTGACGGACGGCCGCGGGTGTTCGAATGGGCGGGTGAACAGTCCCCCTCCCGACGAGAGCGGCACGCCCGTCGGCCGCCGTCTGGTCCTGACCATGCTCGGCCTCGGCGCCGCCGGGGTGGCGGCCGCCCCCGTTCTCCAGCGCGCGCTGGAGAACGGCCTGGGCGCCGTCGCCGACAAGGACCCCACCGGTCTCACCGGCCTGCTGCCCAACGGCGGCGGCTTCCGCTACTACTCGGTCACCACCTCCGTGCCCGAGAGGACCGCCGCCGACTACCGCCTCACCGTGGACGGCATGGTCGACCGCCCGGCGACGTACACGCTCGCCTCCCTGAAGGCGCTGCCGCAGACCCGGATGGTGCGCGACGTCCAGTGCGTCACCGGCTGGCGGGTGCCCGAAACCCCCTTCGAGGGCGTCAGGCTCTCGGCGCTGCTGGACGCGGCAGGGGTACGGCCCGGGGCGAAGGCGATCCGCTTCACCTGCTTCGACGGCGCCTACAGCGAGAGCCTCACGCTCGACCAGGCCCGCCGCCCGGACGTCCTGGTCGCCACGCGCATGCAGGACAAGCCGCTGGCCCACGCCCACGGCGGCCCGGTCCGGCTCTACGTGGCACCCATGTACTTCTACAAGTCGGCGAAATGGCTCTCCGGGATCACCGTCACCGACTCCGTGCGCCCCGGATACTGGGAGGAGCTCGGATATGACGTCGACGCCTGGGTGGGCCGTTCCAACGGACGGGACGACGCCCCTACTGCCTGAACACGGCCCGAAGGTCCGGCGCTTCACCACGGCGGAGCGCTGGGTGCACCGCACCACGGCCTGGCTGACCCTGCTCTGCGTCGCCACGGCCGCCTTTCTGTACGTCCCCCAGCTCGCCGAACTCGTCGGCCGCCGGCACCTCGTGGTCACCGTGCACGAATGGTCCGGGCTGCTCGTCCCCGTACCGCTGCTGGCCGGGCTGGTCTCCCGGGCCCTGCGCGCCGACCTCTCCCGCCTCAACCGGTTCGGGCCGCACGACCGGCAGTGGCTGAAGGCCGCCCTGCGCCGCGACCGCACACCCGGCTCCCGGCCGGCCGGGAAGTTCAACGCCGGCCAGAAGCTCTACGCCGGCTGGATCGCGGGCGCCGTGCTCGTGATGCTGGGCACCGGGCTGCTGATGTGGTTCACCGGCCTCGCCCCGCTGGTGTGGCGTACGGGCGCGACCTTCGTCCACGACTGGCTGGCCCTCGCGATCGGCGTCGTCCTCGCCGGACACATGGCGAAGGCGCTCGCCGACCCGGAGGCACGCTGTGGCATGCGCACCGGGTCGGTCGAGCGCCCCTGGGCCCGTTCCGAGCACCCGCTGTGGCGGGAGCCGGAGGAGTGAGACCGGCTACAACACGAGCGAGAGCAGCAGGATGAAGGCCAGCGAGACGACGGAGATGATCGTCTCCATCACCGACCAGGTCTTGATCGTCTGCGGCACGTCCATGCCGAAGTACTCCTTCACCAGCCAGAACCCGGCGTCGTTCACATGGCTGAAGAAGAGCGAACCCGCGCCCACCGCGAGGACGAGCAGCGCCACGTGCGAGGTCGACAGGTCGGCGGCCAGCGGGGCGACCAGACCGGCCGCCGAGATGGTGGCCACCGTCGCCGAGCCCGTCGCGAGGCGGATCGCGACGGCGATCAGCCAGCCGAGCAGCAGGGCGGGGATCGACCAGTTCTGGGAGAACTCCAGGATCATCTGGCCCACACCGGCGTCGATCAGGGTCTGCTTGAACCCGCCGCCCGCGCCCACGATCAGGAGGATGCCCGCGATCGGGGCGAGCGACTTCTCGACGGTGCCGGAGAGCCGGCCCTTGGTGAACCCGGCCGCCCGGCCCAGGGTGAACATGCCGACGAGGACGGCCGCCAGCAGCGCGATCAGCGGCGAGCCGATGACGTCGGTGACCCGCTGGACGTGGTTCTCGGGGTCGTCCACCACGATGTCGACGAGCGCCTTGACCAGCATCAGCACGACGGGCAGCAGGATCGTCGCCAGGGTCGCGCCGAAGCGCGGCCGGCGCTCCAGGTCCTCGGAGGGACGCTGCGGGACCATCTTCTCCGGCGCCTCGATGTCCACCCAGCGGGCGGCGTAACGGGAGAAGACGGGACCCGCGATGATCACGGTCGGGATGGCGACCAGCACACCGAGGGCCAGCGTGATGCCCAGGTTGGCGCCGAGGGCGTCGATCGCGACCAGCGGGCCGGGGTGCGGGGGAATCAGCCCGTGCATCACCGAGAGACCGGCGAGCGCGGGGATGCCGATCCGCATCAGCGAGTAGTTGCCGCGCTTGGCGACCAGCAGCACCACCGGGATCATCAGCACGATCCCGACCTCGAAGAACAGCGGAAGCCCGATGATCGAGGCGATCAGCACCATCGCCCACGGCATCGCGCGCCCGCTCGCCTTCGCGAGGATCGTGTCGACGATCTGGTCCGCGCCTCCGGAGTCGGCGAGCAGCTTGCCCAGGATGGCGCCCAGCGCGATCAGGACACCGACACTCGCGACGGTCGAACCGAGACCCGCGGTGAAGCTGGCGATGGTCTTCGCGGGGTTGGCCCCGGCGAAGGAGCCGAGCGCCAGCGAGCCGATGGTCAACGCGAGGAACGCGTGCATCTTGAACTTGGTGATGAGCAGGACGATGACGGCGATGCCCGCCAGTACGGCGATGCCCAGCTGTGCGTTACCGGCCGAAGTGATCGGTTCGACGGCGTCCGCTGCCAGCATCTCGACGCTGAGACTGGTCACGGTGGTGATCCTTAGTTCGCGAGCCGGCGCAGCGCGGCGACGGCCCGGTCGGTGATTTCCTGGGGGGTGCCGGACACGTCGACGGCGACGCCCGCCTCGTCCTCCTGCAGCGGCTGCAGGGTGGCGAACTGGGAGTCGAGCAGCGCGGTCGGCATGAAGTGGCCCTTGCGGTCCGCCATGCGGTGTTCGATGAGGGACCGGTCGCCGGTCAGATGCAGGAAGACGGCGCCAGGAGCCTCGGCCCGCAGCCGGTCGCGGTACGCGCGCTTGAGCGCCGAACTGCTGACGACACCGCCGAGCCCCGCCCGGCCGTGCGCCCACTGCCCGATCGCGTCCAGCCAGGGCCAGCGGTCGTCGTCGTCCAGAGGCGTGCCGGCGGACATCTTGGCGATGTTGGCCGGCGGGTGGAAGTCGTCGCCCTCGGCATAGGGGACGCCCAGTGCGTCGGCGAGCAGGGGGCCGATCGTGGTCTTGCCGGTCCCTGCTACGCCCATCACCACGACGACGTGGGGGGTGCTCATTGGTGCCTCGCTGTCTTCATCGACATCGGTCCGCGACATCGGTCCGTCGCGCTACTGAAACCCATTACATACGACTTATTCAAGTGGCTGTGACATAAACGTCGTACTTTTTGTTCCCACACCCCGCCCCGTAGGGTTGTGCGCATGACCACACCTGCCCAGGGGCTCCATACGCACGTGCTGGACACCCTGGGTCTGGAGATCACGGCGGGCGACCGCCCGCCCGGCCTGGTGCTGCGCACCGACGAGCTCGCCCGGCGCTTCGACGTCTCGCGCACGGTCGTACGCGAAGTGGTCCGCGTCCTGGAGTCCATGCACCTGGTCGAGTCCCGGCGCCGGGTCGGCGTGACCGTACGGCCCACCGAGGAGTGGAACGTCTACGACCCCCAGGTCATCCGCTGGAGGCTCGCCGGCTCCGACCGGCCCCGGCAGCTGCGCTCCCTCACCGTCCTGCGGTCCGCCGTCGAACCCGTCGCCGCGGGCCTCGCCGCCCGCCACGCGACCGCCGAGCAGTGCGCCGCGCTCACGGAGTGCGCCCTCGGCATGGTCGCGACCTCCCGCGGCCAGCAGCTGGAGGGGTACCTCCGGCACGACACCGCCTTCCACCGGATCGTGCTGAACGCCTCGGGCAACGAGATGTTCGCGCGGCTCGGCGACGTCGTCGCCGAGGTCCTCGCGGGCCGCACCCACCACCAGGTGATGTTCGAGGACCCGGACCCCGCCGCCGTCACCCTCCACGTCAGGCTCGCCGAAGCGGTACGCGAGGGGGACGCCGAGGAGGCGGAACGGCTGACCAAGGAGATCGCGGTCGGCGCGCTGCACGAACTGGACGTACTCGCCCCATGAGCGGCCGCCCGCCCGGGTACGGTGGGCGGGTTCGATCTTCGCAGAGCACGGGGCAGTCGGAATGGGAGACCACGGCATGGCGCAGCAGGTACAAGGGGTCATCGCACCGGGGAAGAACGAGCCGGTCCGCGTCGAGACGATCCTGGTGCCGGATCCCGGCCCGGGCGAGGCCGTGGTCAAGATCCAGGCGTGCGGCGTCTGCCACACCGACCTGCACTACAAGCAGGGCGGCATCAACGACGACTTCCCGTTCCTGCTCGGCCACGAGGCCGCGGGTGTCGTGGAGTCCGTCGGCGACGGCGTCACCGACGTCGAGCCGGGCGACTTCGTCGTCCTCAACTGGCGTGCGGTGTGCGGCCAGTGCCGCGCCTGTCTGCGCGGCCGACCCTGGTACTGCTTCGACACCCACAACGCCAAGCAGAAGATGACCCTTCTGGACGGCACGGAGCTCTCCCCGGCGCTCGGCATCGGCGCGTTCGCGGAGAAGACCCTCGTCGCCGCCGGACAGTGCACCAAGGTGGACCCCGAGGTCTCCCCGGCCGTCGCCGGACTGCTCGGCTGCGGCGTCATGGCCGGCATCGGCGCCGCCATCAACACCGGCCAGGTCGGCCGGGGCGACTCCGTCGCGGTCATCGGCTGCGGAGGCGTCGGCGACGCCGCGATCGCCGGTGCCCGGCTCGCCGGAGCGGCGAAGATCATCGCGGTCGACATCGACGACCGCAAGCTGGAGACGGCGAAGAAGATGGGCGCCACCCACACCGTCAACTCCCGCTCCGACGACCCGGTCGAGGCCATCCGCGCACTCACCGGCGGCAACGGCGCGGACGTCGTGATCGAGGCGGTCGGCCGCCCGGAGACGTACAAGCAGGCGTTCTACGCCCGCGATCTCGCCGGCACCGTCGTCCTGGTCGGCGTGCCCACCCCCGAGATGCAGCTCGAACTCCCGCTCCTGGACGTCTTCGGCCGCGGCGGCTCGCTCAAGTCCTCCTGGTACGGCGACTGTCTGCCCTCGCGCGACTTCCCGATGCTCATCGACCTGCACCAGCAGGGCCGCCTCGACCTGGGCGCCTTCGTCACCGAGACCATCCAGCTCGGCGAGATCGAGCAGGCCTTCGCCCGCATGCACGACGGCGACGTCCTGCGCTCGGTGGTGGTGTTCTGATGACCGCCCGCATCGACCACCTCGTCACCTCCGGCACCTTCGCCCTCGACGGCGGCGAGTGGGACGTCGACAACAACGTCTGGATCGTCGGCGACGACACCGAGGCCGTCGTCATCGACGCCGCCCACGACGCCGCGGCGATCCGGGCCGCGCTCGGCGGCCGTACGCTGCGCGCGATCATCTGCACCCACGCGCACAACGACCACATCGACGCGGCCCCCGCCCTCGCCGACGCGACCGGGGCGCCGATCCTGCTGCACCCCGACGACCTGGAGCTGTGGCGGCAGACCCACCCGGACCGCGCCCCCGACGCCGAACTGGCCGACGGCCAGGAGCTGGAGATCGCCGGAACGCGCCTGACGGTCCTGCACACCCCGGGCCACGCCCCCGGAGCGGTCTGCCTGTACGCCCCCGAGCTGGCCACCGTCTTCACCGGCGACACCCTCTTCCAGGGCGGCCCCGGAGCGACCGGACGGTCCTTCTCGCACTTCCCGACGATCATCGACTCCATCAGGGACCGGCTCTTCGCCCTTCCCCCGGAGACCGAGGTCCGCACCGGACACGGGGACTCCACCACCATCGGCGCGGAGGCCCCGCAGCTGGAGGACTGGATCAACCGCGGCCACTGACCGCGGCGGGGTTCACCGGCCCGGCCACGCGGAGAGCCGCAGCCCGCTCTCGAAGCGGCGCGGCCCACCCGTGACCGGGTCGGTGAACTCCAGCACCCTCGCGAGCAGTTGCAGCGGACGCCCGTACTCCACGCGCTCCGGCTCGGGCTCCACCACCGGATAGACCGGATCGTTGACCAACGGCAGCCCCAGCGCGTTCATATGGACCCGCAGCTGATGGGTGCGGCCGGTCGCGGGCAATAGCCGGTAACGGCCCACGGCGCCCCGGTGCTCCAGCAGCTCGACCCGGCTCTCGCTGTTCGCGGGCCCCGGCTCCTCGCGTGCCGCGATGACCCCGCGCTCCTTCACGATCCGGCTCCGCACCGTGCGGGGGAGCGCGAGCCCCGGATCGTACGGGGCCACCGCCTCGTACTCCTTGCGCACCAGCCGGTCCCGGAACAGCGTCTGGTACGCGCCACGGTCCCCGGCCCGTACGACGCAGAGCACCAGGCCCGCCGTCAGCCGGTCCAGCCGGTGCGCGGGCTGCAGCTCCGGCAGGCCCAGCTCGTCGCGGAGCCGGGCGACCAGGGTCTGGGTGACGTGCCGGCCGCGCGGGGTGGTGGCCAGGAAGTGCGGCTTGTCCGCGATCACCAGGCGGTCGTCGCGGTGGACGACGCCGACGGGAAAGGGCACCGGCTCCTCGGGGGCGAAGTCACGATGGAACCAGAGGTGGCGTCCGGCGGTGTACGGCTCGTCCGCCCGCACCGCACGGCCGTCCGCCCCGACGAATCGGCCCTCGGCCAGCATGGCGTCCACCCGCCCCGCGCCGACCGCCCCCGCGAACCGGTCCAGCAGATGGTCCCGCACGGTGGGCCACGCCCCCGCCGGATCCGCGGGGAACCGCACCCGCACCGGATCGACGCCCGCGCGCTGGGGGAGCGGGGCGGCGGGGGGCTTCGCCCGGCCTCTCATCGCGCATCGGTCCTTGTCTCCGGAGCGGCCCGGAACGCGGGAAAATGCGAGAACCCCCAGGGTGACCTGGGGGTTCTCCGCTGGTGTCCGAGGGGGGACTTGAACCCCCACGCCCGATAAAGGGCACTAGCACCTCAAGCTAGCGCGTCTGCCATTCCGCCACCCGGACAAGGTGTCTGTCTCGCGGGCTCCTGGCCCGTTCCGACGTGGAAAACCATAGCAAACATTCGAGGGTGCTCGATCACGCCCCTGGTCATGTGAAAGGCGCATGACGGGGACCGGGCGGTCTTGGGCGCGCGGGGTCGGGCGCGCGAGGATGAGGGGGAGCACCACCGCGACAGTGGAAGGAAGCAGCGTGAGCGAGACCAGCACGGCCCGGGCCGGCATCGGCGAGACCGCCGAGAATGAGGTCGTGGACCTCTGTCGTGACCTGATCCGGATCGACACCAGCAATTACGGCGACCACTCGGGCCCGGGGGAGCGGGCCGCCGCCGAGTACATCGCGGAGAAGCTCGCCGAGGTCGGGCTCGAACCGAAGATCTTCGAGTCCCACAAGGGCCGCGCCTCCACGGTGGCCCGGATCGAGGGCGAGGACCCCTCCAAGCCGGCCCTGCTGATCCACGGGCACACCGACGTCGTGCCGGCCAACGCGGCGGACTGGACGCACGACCCGTTCTCCGGCGAGATCGCGGACGGCTGCGTGTGGGGCCGGGGCGCCGTCGACATGAAGGACATGGACGCGATGACCCTCGCGGTCGTCCGCGACCGCATGCGCAGCGGCCGCAAGCCCCCGCGCGACATCGTGCTGGCCTTCCTGGCCGACGAGGAGGCCGGCGGCACGTTCGGCGCCCGGTATCTCGTCGACAACCACCGGGACCTCTTCGACGGCGTCACCGAGGCGATCGGTGAGGTCGGCGGCTTCTCCTTCACCGTCAACGAGGACCTGCGCCTCTACCTGGTGGAGACCGCGCAGAAGGGCATGCACTGGATGCGGCTCACCGTGGACGGCACCGCCGGGCACGGCTCGATGACCAACAGCGACAACGCCATCACCGAGCTCTGCGAGGCCGTCGGCCGGCTGGGGCGGCACAAGTGGCCGGTCAGGGTCACCAAGACCGTGCGGTCCTTCCTCGACGAGCTGTCCGACGCCCTGGGCACCCCGCTCGACCCCGAGGACATGGAGGCGACGCTCGCCAAGCTCGGCGGGATCGCCAAGATGGTCGGCGCCACCCTGCAGAACTCCGCCGCTCCCACCATGCTCGGCGCCGGCTACAAGGTGAACGTGATCCCCGGACAGGCCACCGCGCACGTGGACGGCCGCTTCCTGCCCGGTTACGAGGAGGAGTTCCTGGCCGACCTCGACCGGATCCTCGGCCCGCGTGTGAAGCGCGAGGACGTGCACGGCGACAAGGCGCTGGAGACCAGCTTCGACGGGTCCCTGGTGGACGCGATCCAGCTCGCGCTCAAGGCCGAGGACCCGATCGCCCGCGCCGTCCCGTACATGCTGTCCGGCGGCACCGACGCGAAGTCCTTCGACGACCTCGGCATCCGCTGCTTCGGCTTCGCCCCGCTGAAGCTGCCGCCGGAGCTCGACTTCGCGGGCATGTTCCACGGAGTGGACGAGCGGGTGCCGGTGGACGGCCTGAAGTTCGGTGCCCGGGTGCTCGACCGGTTCATCGACCACTCCTGAGCCCCTCCGACGACCGATTCGCCAGCCTGTACGTATCTCACCGGAAAGGGTGAAAGCGATCTCCGACTCGTAGCCCCCGCACTCCCTCCTCGTTACACGTGATGCGGTCCGCGGCTGGGACCGCACTTGTCAACCAGGAGGAATCATGATCAAGAAGGTCGTCGCAATCGCGGCTGCTACCGGTGGTCTCGTGCTCGCGGGTGCGGGTATGGCTTCCGCCGACGCCGGAGCCCAGGGTGCCGCCATCGGCAGCCCCGGCGTGCTCTCGGGCAACGTCGTCCAGGTGCCGGTCCACGTTCCGGTGAACGTGTGCGGCAACACGATCTCCGTGATCGGGCTGCTGAACCCCGCCTTCGGCAACACCTGCGTCAACGCGTGACGATGCGCGTCAACCCGTAAGGGTGTGAGTCCGGTCGGCCTCGGGGTGCGCGCCATGCACCCCGGGGCCGCTGGGCATATCGGCCCCGCACACGGCTGTGTCCGGGGCATTTCGGTAGGCAGAAGGCAGGAAGACAACCTATGCGACAGGTCACACGTAAAGGCCTGATCACCATGGCAGCGGCGGGCGGAGTGCTCGCGCTCGGTGGCGGCTACGCGCACGCCGACGCGGGCGCGGCCGGCGCCGCTTCGAGTTCACCGGGAGTGCTCTCCGGGAACTCGATCCAGGTCCCGATCGACGTACCCGTCAACGCGTGCGGAAACTCCGTGGACGTCGGCGGTCTGCTCAACCCCACGAGCGGAAACGACTGCGGAAACGGGTCCTCGGACTCCGGTCACGCGCACAGCTCCGACGGCGGTTCCTCGTCCGGCCACGGCTCCGGGAGCCAGGCGTCCGGGCACGAGGAGGCCCGTGACAGCGGGGCGGGGACCGGCAGGCACCGCGCCTCGGGCACCTCGGCCCAGGCCGTGACGAAGGGTTCCCCCGGGATCCTCTCCGGCAACCAGGTGCAGGCGCCGGTGGAGATCCCCCTGAACGTCTGCGGCAACAGCGTCACCGTCGGCGGCCTGCTCAACCCGGTCTTCGGCAACACCTGCGAGAACGACACGGAGACGGTCCCGCCTCCCGTCGTGCCGCAGACCCCGCACACCCCGGAGAAGCCGGTCACGCCGCACGCCCCTCCGGCACCCGAGCCCCAGCTCGTGGTGGGCGAGCAGCTCGCCCACACCGGTGCGGGCGGGCTCGACCTGCTCGTCCCGGCGAGCGCCGGCCTGCTCCTCGCGGGCGCGGGCACGGTCCTGTACCGACGCTCGCGCAGCGCCGCATAACGGCATCGCGACATCGGTGCGACGAGCGGGTTCCGCGTACGCGGGGCCCGCTCCGTGCTACCAGGTGGGCCGGAGCTGGCGGATGATGCGGCGGCGCAGCCGCACCCGGCGGCTGCCGTCACGGCGCAGCGTCAGCCGGTCCAACTCCCAGTGCCCGTACTCGGCATGGTCGGTCAGCAGTCGGGCCGCCTCCTTGCGGGACACCCCGCGCGGCACGTACACGTCGATGAATTCGTATTCCGGCATCGCATCTATTGTGCGGGCAGACCCCCGGTACGGATAGCGTCTGTCCTATGTCTGATGCTGCGCAGCCCACCGCTGCCGAGGTACGCGCCGCCGCCGATGCAGTCAAAACCGCGCTCGACCGCCACCTCCAGGCAGTCGAACGCCGTACCGGGGACGACGACCCCGCCGTCTACGACGCGTTCAACGCACTGGCCGCCGCGGCCGAGGTCTACGACGAACTGCTCTACGACCGCCACGACGAGGTCACCCCCTTCGAGATCCCGGCCGCCCAGGACACCCTCCCGCCCTACGCCGGTCCGGAGGAGCCCCACGCCGTCAGCGTGCTGATCAGGCGCGACTACGCCGTGGCGGAGCCCGCGCGACTCCTCGCCCAGGCGGAGCGGCTCGCCGACCTCGATCCGGACGGCCAGGTGCCCGCCTCCGCGACCGCCGGAGCGGGGGTGCATGCCGCGCTCGGCGTGGTGTTCGGCGAGTACGAGGCGGACGAGATCGCTTCCCGGCACAAGGAGTTCGGCCTGGAGGAGGGGGACTCCACCCTCTGGGTCTCCGCCGTGGAGGAGCTTCCCGAACCGGGGGAGTGGCTCGGGGCGCCCTTCGACGAGGCGGATCCGGCGATGGTGGTCTGCCGCTTCGACGTGAGCGCGGTCTTCGACGAGGAGGACGAGCTGGACGGCGACGGCGACCCGGAGGACGTCGCACCGGACCGCGCCTGATCCCACCGCCCGACGGCCCCGGCGCGCAGCGCACCGGGGCCGTCGGCGTGCTCCCGCGCGTCGCGCGCCGGGGCGGGTACGGCTACGAGGCGTCCGGCGTGGGCAGCGCCTCCAGCAGGGGGCGCAGCCGGGTCGTCCGCTCCTGGGCCGGGACCTCGGCGACGGAGCGCGGCAGGGCCTGGTCCACGCCGTGCACCACGGACAGGTGGCGCTCACCCCGGCTGAACGCCGTGTACACCCAGGGCCTGCTGAGCTGCTGGGCGGCGTCCCCGGGCAGGACGACCACCGCGGCGGGCCAGCGCATCCCGGCCGCCTGGTGGGCGCTGAGCGCCCAGCCGTGGCGCACGGAGGTCTCCACCCGCTCCTGCGGTACGACGACGGGGGTGCCCGCGCAGTCCAGGTGCAGGCCCTCGGCGTCGGCCGAGACGACCGAGCCCGGAACCGCCCTGCCGGGGGCGGGGACATGGACCACGCGGTCGCCGGGGTCGAAGCCCCCGAACCGGCCCGGCCCCGGGTTGAGCCGCTGCTTGAGCGCCGCGTTCAGCGCGGTGGTCCCGGCCGGGCCGCCGTGCCCCACCGTGATCACCTGGGTGTCGGAGCTGGGTACGCCGATGGCGCGCGGCACCGAGTCGGCCACCAGCTGCACCGTGCGGTGGACGGCCTCGCCCGGGTCCCGGACGGGCACGATCACCACTTCCCTGCCGGGCGCCTCGACCTGGGTGAGCTCGCCGATCCCGATGCCGGAGACCAGCTCGCCGATCGGTCCGGGGTCCGGCGTGCGCGAGACCACGTGCGGGCAGGAACGCGCCGCGATCACGTCGGCGAACACCCGCCCCGCGCCGGCCGATCCCAGCACCCCGGGGTCGCCGCTCAGGATCAGCCGGGTCCCGTCGGCGAGGGACTCCACCAGCATCGCCGCCGTCTCCACATCGAGCTGCGGGGCGTCCAGCACCACCAGGACGTCGAGGGCGAACGCGCCGTCCGCGTCCCGGCCGGGCCCGTCCTCGCCGGAGAGCAGGGCGGAGAGCGTGACGGCGGACCCCGGGTCGCCCACCGCGGCCGCCAGCCTGCGCCGCCCGTCCGCGCTGTGGGTGGTGCCCAGGGCCCGCAGCCCGAGGCCGTGCGCCGCGGCGATGAGTGCGGCCGGCTCCGCCCGGGCCGTCTCGCCGCCGCTGTGGGCGACCAGGCCCGCGGTCGCGGCGGCCCGGATCAGCTCGCCCGCGGAGGGGGACGGGGCGGCGGAAGCGGCGTCCGTCCAGTCGGCGCCCTTCTCGCAGGAGTTGACCAGCCGGGCCAGCCCGTCGGCGAGGCTCTCCTCGGCCAGGGCGTACCGGTCGAGGCCGAGCAGGACCCGTAGGGGCTCCCGGTCGGCCCGGGGCGTGTCGTCGGACGGCTCCCCGGCGTCCTCCGCCCCGTCGGGCTCCTGGGCGTCCTCCTCGGCCTCGTCGTCCTGGAAGACCAGTACGACGCCCTCGGCGACGGCGTGCTGGACGGCCTCCGCCGGGTCGGTCACCGCGAAGCCGGCCAGCGCCGTGCGGACCTCGTCGGCGTCCATCGCGGTGTGCCCCCGCAGCGCGGCCCGCTCCAGCAGCCAGCCCACCAGGGCCGCCGTGCGCCGCTCGTCGTCCGGGCCGCACCCGGCGCCCAGCAGCGCCCGCGCGAAGCCGTCCGCCTGCTCGGGCCGCACCCCGGGCACCGACAGCAGCTGCCACGGGTCCTCCCGGAGGATCTCGGCGGCCCCCTCGCCGAGCACCGTCGCCGCCGGGCGCGCCAGGGCCTCGGGGGCCCCGCCTGCGGCGAGCACCTCCGCGACCGAGGCGGCGGCCTCGGACGACGCGACGCGCGGGGCCGGCCGCTCGGGGGCCGGGGAGGGGCGGACGGGCGCGGCGTCGGGGGCCGCCCGGCGGGGCGCGGGCGCCGACGCCGGTGAGTCGAAGAACGCGGTGCCCGGCTTCTCGCCGCTCTCCACCGCGCGCACCGCGGCGAGCAGATCCGCGGCCGGGCCGCTGAGCTTGGTGCCGGCCGCGATCGGCCCTTCCTTCTCGGCCTTGCGCCGCTCGATCCGCTCGCGCAGCTCACGCTGTGCGGCCAGCTCCGCCTCGGCCTCCGACAGCGCGGGCGCCGCGGGCGCCTCTGGGTCCCCGGGAGCCTGCTCCGGGTCCGGTGCGTCCGCCGCGCCGTCGTCCGTCCCCTCCGCCCGCCCCGCGCCGCCCTCGTCGGGGGCGCCGGGCGCGTCGGCGGCCTGGGGGCCGGAGTCCTCGACGGCCTCGTGGTCCTCGGCCGCGGGGTCCGGGGTCTCTCCCCGGGGGTGCGCAGTCACAGCGTGCTCCAGTCCTGGTCGGGATAGCGGTGCACGGGCGCCGACACATCGTCGAGCGCCTGGCAGATCTCGTCAGGAAGACTAAGCGCCTCCACCGACAACGCCTCGGTCAGCTGCCGCGCGTTGCGCGCGCCGACGACCGGGGCCACCACACCCGGCCGGTCCCGCACCCAGGCGAGCGCGACCTGGAGCGGGGTGGTGGCGAGGCCGTCGGCCGCCGTGGCCACCGCGTCCACGATCCTGCCCGCGGCCTCGTCGAGGTACGGCTCGACGAACGGCGCCAGCTGCTCGGACGCCCCCCGCGAGTCGGACGGCGTGCCCGTGCGGTACTTGCCGGTCAGCACCCCGCGGCCCAGCGGGGACGAGGGCAGCAGCCCCACCCCGAGGTCGAGCGCCGCGGGCAGCACCTCCCGCTCGACGCCCCGCTGGAGCAGCGAGTACTCCATCTGCGTACAGGCCAGCCGGGTGCGCAGCCCGGGCGCGGCGAGCTGCCAGGTGGCCGCCTTGGCCAGCTGCCAGCCGCTGAAGTTGGACACCCCGGCGTACCGGACGCGCCCCGAGGACACGGCGAGGTCCAGCGCCTGCAGGGTCTCCTCCAGCGGTGTCACCGGATCGAAGGCGTGGATCTGCCAGAGATCGACGTAATCCGTCCCGAGCCGTCGCAGGGAGGCGTCCAGGGCGGCGAGCAGGTGGCCGCGCGAACCGTCGAAGCGCCGGTACGGGTCGGGCACGCTGCCCGCCTTGGTGGCGATGACCAGATCCCGCCGTGGCACCAGGCTGTCCAGAAGGTGCCCCAGCAGGTGCTCGGCCTCCCCGCCGCCGTAGACGTCGGCGGTGTCGACGAGGGTGCCGCCCGCGTCCCAGAAGGCCTTGAGCTGGTCGGCGGCGTCGTGTTCGTCGGTGTCCCGGCCCCAGGTGAGGGTGCCCAGCCCGATCCGGGACACTCGAAGGCCGGTACGGCCGAGATGCCTCTGCTCCATGGGCGCTGAGATTACTGGCCAAGGCCCCACGGGGTGGAGGCCTGTGGACAACCGCCGTACCCGGGCGAGCCTGCCGGATTCCGCCGCCCCGCGCTAGAGTCCCCGGCACAGGAACGTTACTGATCAGTAGAGGAGCGTGGGTATGCGGCTCGGCATCAATCTCGGTTACTGGGGTGCGGGGATGGACGACGACAACCTCGCCGTCGCCCAGGAGGCCGACCGGCTCGGCTACGACGTCTGCTGGGCGGCCGAGGCCTACGGCTCCGACGTGCCGACGGTGCTGGCCTGGGTCGCGGCCCGCACCGAGTCCATCGACGTGGGCTCCGCGATCATGCAGATCCCGGCCCGTCAGCCCGCCATGACGGCGATGACCGCGGCGACCCTCGACTCGCTCTCCGGCGGCCGCTTCCGGCTCGGCCTCGGCGTCTCGGGACCGCAGGTCTCCGAGGGCTGGTACGGCGTCAAGTTCGACAAGCCGCTGGCCCGCACCCGCGAGTACGTCGAGATCGTGCGCAAGGCGATGTCCCGGGAGCGCCTGTCGTACGACGGCGACCACTGGACGCTGCCGCTGCCCGGCGGCCCGGGCAAGCCCATCAAGCTGACCGTCCACCCGCAGCGCGAGCACATCCCGCTCTACATCGCCGCGATCGGCCCGAAGAACCTGGAGCAGACCGGCGAGATCGCCGACGGAGCCCTGCTGATCTTCCCCTCCGCCGACCACCTGGAGGAGACCGCGGTGAAGCACCTGCGGGCCGGGCGCGAGAAGGCCGGGAAGACCATGGACGGCTTCGACGTCTGCCCCACGGTTCCGCTCGCCGTCGGCGACGACGTCAACGGCCTCGCCGACATGTTCCGCCCGTACACCGCGCTGTACGTCGGAGGCATGGGCAGCCGCAAGCAGAACTTCTACAACCAGCTCGCCCAGCGCATGGGCTACGAGAAGGAGGCCGCCGAGATCCAGGACAAGTACCTGTCCGGCGACAAGGCCGGCGCCGCGGCCGCGGTGCCGCACCAGCTCATCGACCAGACCACGCTGCTCGGCCCGGTCGAGCGGATCGCCGACCGGATGCAGGCGTACGCCGCCGCCGGCGTCACCACGCTGACCCTCGCACCGGCGGGCTTCACGCTCGACGAGCGGCTCGCGGCCCTGCGCGCCGGGACCGACGCCCTGGAGCGCTCCGGCCTCGCCGCGTGACGGCACGGACGCACGCGTAGCACCGGCGCAGCACTACGGCCGTGGTGGGGGCTCGGGGGTCCTCCCCGCCACGGCCGTCACACGGAACAACGCGCCCCGGCGCCCCGGGTTACGCCCCGTGACCCTCCCGGGGCTCCGGGGCAGGTCCGGGCGGTGCCGGGCGCCCGTTCGGCCCTGCCCGGCCCCGCTCGTGTTGCCTACCCACGCGTACCGAATTTGACTGTGCCTCTGCGGACACCGGTGCGAAAGGTGGCAGTGATGCTCTCGGCAAAGAGTCTGTTCCAGGAGATCCTCGACGACGACGAGGCGTTCCGGCTGTTCTGCTCGATCGCCGCGGGCGGGGAGTCGCAGGGCGGCTGGGAGAACGGACGCATCGCCGCGCTCGTCCCCCCGGCACTGCGTGAGCTGGCACCCAAGGTCGCCCGGCACGGCGCCGACGAGGACAAGCACGGCCGGATCTTCAACGCCCTGCTGAAGCAGCGCGGACTCCAGCCCGCGACGGTGCCGTACGAGACCGACTACACCCTCCTGCTGGAGCGCCACGGCATCGGCCTCGCCCACGACCGGCTCAGCCGCGAGGAGCCGCTCACCGAGCACGAGATCATCGTCTACCTGTCCCACAGCAGGGTCACCGAACAGCGGGCCTCCGAACAGATGCGGCTCCTGCTCAAGCACTTCGCCGGCCACCCCGCCCTCGGCCGCGCCGTGAAGATGATCTCGCGGGACGAGGACAACCACCTCGCCTACTGCCACGAGGAGCTCCTCCGCTTCGCCCGGGCCGGACACGGCCGGACCATCCAGTCCGTCCTGCGGGAGTGCGCCCACGCCGAGATCCGCGTCTACCGTGACGTCAGCCTGGCCGTGATGGGCCACATGGGCGCCCTGCTGGGGTGGTCCCGCGCCAAGTCCGCCCTGCTCGTCGCGGGCATCCACGCGATGTACGCGTACGAGCGGGCACTGGGCTGGCGGCGCATGGTCAGTCTCGAACAGCCCGCCCTGCGCGACGCGCTGGGCGGCCCCGCCGTACCCGAGACCGAGTACGCCTGAGCCGGGTGCGTCCTACAGCCAGCCGCGGCGCTTGAACTGCCGGTACAGCCCGAAGACCGCGAGGCCCATCAGCACGACCACCGCCGGATAGGTCCACGCCCAGTCGAGCTCGGGCATGTGGCGGAAGTTCATCCCGTAGATCCCGGCCACCATCGTCGGTACGGCGGCCATGGCGGCCCACGCCGAGATCTTCCGCATGTCGTCGTTCTGCCGGACACCCACCTGCGCCAGGTGAGCCGACAGGATGTCCGAGAGCAGCCGGTCGAGCCCCTCCACGTGCTCGACGGCACGCGTCAGATGGTCGTCCACGTCCCGGAAGAACGGCTGCGCGTCGGCGTCGACGAACGGCACGCCCGCGCTCGACAGCCGCGCCATCGGCCCGCTCAGCGGATTGGTCGCCCGGCGGAACTCGAGCACCTGCCGCTTGAAGGTGTAGATGCTCGCCGCCGTGTTCGTGGCGTCCGCCGCCCCGACCGGGGCGAAGACCTGGGCCTCCAGCTCCTCCAGGTCGACCTGGAGCTCCGCGGCGACCTCGATGTAGTGGTCCACGACCGCGTCACTCACCGCGTAGAGCACCGACGTCGGCCCGTGCCTGAGCACCTCGGGCTCGGCCTCCAGCCGGCGGCGTACGGCCGCGAGGGGAGCGCCCTCGCCGTGGCGCACCGTCACCACGAACGAATCCCCTATGAACAGCATCAGCTCACCGGCGCTCACCGTGTCGCTCTTCTGCTCGTAGACCACCGGCTTGATGACCACGAAGAGGGAGTCGTCGTAGATCTCCAGCTTGGGCCGCTGGTGGGCGCGCAGGGCGTCCTCGACCGCCAGCGGGTGCAGCGCGAACTCGCTGCTCACCAGGTCGAACTCCTTCTCCGTCGGCTCGTGCAGCCCGATCCAGACGAAGGCGTCCCCTGCGGCACGGGCCTCGTCGAGGGCATCGGAGAAGTCGGCGGGACCCTCGGTCCTGCGCCCGTCCCGGTAAATTCCGCAGTCGACGATCACCCCGCGCATTCTTCCCTGCCGCGAAGAGTTCACGCACCTCTACGCTGGCAGGTATGCCCACGCTCATCCTCGTACGCCACGGACGCTCCACCGCCAACACCTCCGGGGTGCTCGCCGGCCGGACCCCCGGCGTCTCCCTCGACGAACGCGGTGCCGAACAGGCCGCCGCACTGCCCGGCCGGCTGTCGGCCCTCACCCTCACGGCGGCCGTCAGCAGCCCGCTGCAGCGCTGCCGCGAGACGCTCCAGCCGCTCCTCGACGCCCGCCCCGGGCTCCCGCTGCACACCGAGGAGCGGATCAGCGAGTGCGACTACGGGGACTGGTCGGGCCGCAAGCTCGCCGAGCTCTCCGACGAACCGCTGATGAGGGTCGTCCAGCAGCACCCCTCCGCCGCCGCCTTCCCCGGCGGCGAGTCCATGCGGGCCATGCAGGCCCGGGCCGTCGAGGCCGTACGGGACTGGAACGCCCGGATCGAGGCGGAGCACGGCGAGGACGCCACGTATCTGATGTGCTCGCACGGCGACATCATCAAGGCCCTCGTCGCCGACGCGCTCGGCATGCACCTCGACCTCTTCCAGCGCCTCCACGCCGACCCCTGCTCCGTCACCGCGATCCGCTACACCTCGCTGCGCCCGTTCCTCCTCCGGCTCGGCGACACCGGCGACTTCGCGTCACTGGCACCGCGCGAACAGGCCATCGGGGCCGACGCGGCGGGGGACACGGCAACGGATGCGGCCGTCGGGGGCGGCGCTGGGGCACCGTGATCGCTCCGCGCAGTAGGGTGGACGCGCCGTAGAGGCCCCGTGGGACGTCCCGCGAGGCCCCGGGGCCGCCCCCATCCGCCATCACATTCTCAAGGGAGACAGGACGTGTCCCGTCAGGTGTTCCTCTACGACCCACCGGACCGCTTCGTGGCCGGTACGGTCGGGTTGCCTGGCCGCCGTACGTTTTTCCTGCAGGCATCCTCGCGGGGACGGGTCACCAGCGTGGCCCTGGAGAAGACCCAGGTCGCCGCGCTGGCCGAACGGATCGACGAACTCCTCGACGAGGTCGTCCGGCGGACCGGCGGCAACTCACCGGTGCCCGCCGTGGCACCCATGGACGTCACCGACACCGCGCCGCTCGACGCCCCCGTCGAGGAGGAGTTCAGGGTCGGCACGATGGCGCTCGCCTGGGACGGCGAGGAGCAGCGCATGATCGTCGAGGCGCAGGCCCTCGTCGAACTGGACGCCGACTCCGAGGACGACCTCGCCGAGGCCGAGGAAAGGCTTCTTCAGGACGAGGAGAACGGCCCGCCGATGCTCCGCGTCCGGCTGAGCGGTGCCCAGGCGCGGGCGTTCGCCAAGCGCGCGCTGGACGTCGTGAACGCCGGCCGCCCGCCGTGCCCGCTGTGCAGCCTCCCCCTCGACCCGGAAGGACACGTATGCCCGCGCCAGAACGGATACCGTCGCGGGGCCTGACGGAGGCGGAGCTGCGCACCCTGCTCGCCGAGGGGGAGCTCACCGTCCTCGGCCAGGTCAGGGGCGCGTCGAACGCCGTGCTGTACTGCACGGTCGCGTACGAGGGCGAGGAACGCCCCTGCGTCTACAAGCCGGTCGCCGGGGAGCAGCCGCTCTGGGACTTCCCGGACGGCACCCTCGCCCAGCGCGAGGTCGCCGCGTACGAGATCTCCGAGGCCACCGGCTGGGGGCTCGTGCCGCCCACGGTGCTCAGGGAGGGCCCGTACGGCGAGGGCATGTGCCAGCTGTGGATCGAGGCCCAGCCCGAGAACGAGGCCGCCGACGCCACCGCCGCCTCCGCCCACGGGCTGCCGCCGCTGCTCGCGCTCGTCGAGGACGACGAGCCGGGGGACGGCTGGAAGGCCGTCGGCTTCGCCGAGGTGGGGGAGGGCAGGACCGCCCTGTTGGTGCACGCCGACGACCCCAGGCTGCGCCGGCTCGCGGTCCTGGACGCGGTGATCAACAACGGCGACCGCAAGGGCGGTCACCTGCTGCCCGCGGAGGGCGGCCGGCTGTACGGCATCGACCACGGCGTCACCTTCAACGCGGACGACAAGCTGCGCACGCTGCTCTGGGGATGGGCGGGCGAGCCGCTGACGGAGGAGGCCACCGAGGTCCTCGACCGGCTCTCCGCCGGCCTGGAGCCGGGGGCGGCGCTCGCCACCCGGTTGGGGGAACTGATCACCGAGGCCGAGACCGAGGCCCTGCGCGGCCGGGTGGAGAGCCTCCGCAAGTCCGGCCGCCACCCCGGTCCGAGCGGGGACTGGCCGCCGATCCCGTGGCCCCCGGTGTGAGCACCCGGGCCGGCCGCCCCGGCCCGGGCGGAGGCTCCTAGAGGAGAACCGCCCCACGCGCAAGACCGCCTCTTCGGCCATGATCTGCCATCCGGTTCGTATCCGGATGCATCGTCCGGTTACGCTCATGACATGCATGCCTGGCCCGCTTCTGAGGTCCCCGCCCTGCCTGGCAAGGGCCGCGACCTTCGGATCCACGACACCGCGACCGGCGGACGGATCACCCTTGACCCCGGTCCCGTCGCCCGCATCTACGTCTGCGGCATCACGCCGTACGACGCGACCCACATGGGTCATGCGGCGACCTACAACGCGTTCGACCTCGTTCAGCGCGTGTGGCTCGACACCAAGCGGCAGGTTCACTACGTCCAGAACGTGACCGACGTGGATGATCCGCTGCTGGAGCGGGCCGTACGCGACGGTCAGGACTGGACCGAGCTCGCGGAGCGCGAGACGGCACTCTTCCGGGAGGACATGACCGCCCTGCGCATGCTCCCGCCGAAGCACTACATCGGGGCGGTCGAGGCGATACCCGGCATCGTGCCGCTCGTGGAACGCCTCCGCGACGCGGGCGCCGCCTACGAACTCGAGGGCGACATCTACTTCTCCGTCGAGTGCGACCCGCACTTCGGCGCGGTCTCCGGCCTCGACGCCGAGGCCATGCGGCTGCTCTCCGCCGAGCGCGGTGGTGACCCGGAGCGTCCGGGCAAGAAGAACCCGCTCGACCCGATGCTCTGGATGGCCGCCCGTGAGGGCGAGCCGAGCTGGGACGGCGGCAGCCTCGGCGCCGGCAGGCCCGGCTGGCACATCGAATGCGTGGCCATCGCGCTGGACCACCTGGGCATGAGCTTCGACATCCAGGGCGGCGGCTCGGACCTCGCCTTCCCGCACCACGAGATGGGCGCCTCGCACGCCCAGGTGCTGACCGGCGAGTACCCCTTCGCCCGTGCCTACGTCCACGCCGGCATGGTCGCCCTGAACGGCGAGAAGATGTCCAAGTCCAAGGGCAACCTCGTCTTCGTCTCGGCGCTCCGCCGGGACGACGTGGACCCCGCGGCGATCAGGCTCGCCCTGCTCGCCCACCACTACCGGTCCGACTGGGAGTGGACGGACCAGGTGCTCGCCGACGCCGTCGAGCGTCTCGCCCGCTGGCGCGCGGCCGTCTCCCGGCCCGACGGACTCCCCGCCGACGCCCTGGTCGAGGAAGTGCGGGCGGCCCTGGCCGACGACCTGGACGCCCCGGCCGCACTCGCCGCCGTGGACCGCTGGGCCGAGCGGCAGAGCGCCGGCGGCGGTTCCGACGAGGGCGCCCCCGGCCTCGTCTCCCGCACCGTCGACGCCCTGCTGGGCGTGGCTCTCTGACCCGTCCTCACCGATCACGCCGGACGGCCCCGGACTCCGCGAGCAGTCGCGAGGTCCGGGGCCGTCCGGCGTGCGGGGGTGTCAGTCCTCCGGGGTCTCCTCGTCCGGCCCCGTGGACGGCGGATCCTCCGGCGTGGAGGAGCCCCCGTCGGTGTCCTTCGGCCGGCCCTTCTCCGGGCGCTGCGGCTTCGGTGGCCTCGTACGGCCGCCGGAGGTGTCCCGCAGATACGGCACGTCGCCGCTCTCCGTGGCGTGACCGCCCGGCGCCTGGCCGGGGCCGCCGACGTCCCGGCGCCTCAGATACCGCTCGAACTCACGGGCGATGGCCTCGCCGGACGCCTCGGGGAGCTCGGCGGTGTCCCGCGCCTCCTCCAGCGTCTGCACGTACTCCGCGACCTCGCTGTCCTCGGCGGCCAGCTGATCGACCCCGAGCTGCCAGGCGCGGGCGTCCTCGGGCAGCTCGCCCAGCGGGATCCGCAGACCGAGCAGATCCTCCAGGCGGTTCAGGAGAGCCAGCGTCGCCTTCGGGTTCGGCGGTTGCGACACGTAGTGCGGCACCGCGGCCCACAGGCTCACCGCGGGCACGCCGGCGTGCGTGCACGCCTCCTGGAGGATGCCCACGATGCCGGTCGGCCCCTCGTAACGGGTCTCCTCCAGGTCCATGGTCCGTGCCAGGTCGGGATCCGATGTGACCCCGCTGACCGGCACCGGCCTGGTGTGCGGGGTGTCGCCGAGCAGCGCCCCCAGGATGACGACCATCTCGACGCCCAGCTCATGGGCGAAGCCCAGGATCTCGTTGCAGTACGAACGCCAGCGCATGGAGGGTTCGATGCCACGGATCAGGACCAGGTCACGGGGCTTCTCGCCGCCGACCCTGACCACGGAGAGCCGCGTGGTGGGCCAGGTGATCCGGCGCGTCCCGCCCTCCATGAACACCGTGGGCCGGTTGACCTGGAAGTCGTAGTAGTCCTCGGCGTCGAGCGCCGCGAAGACCTCGCCCTTCCACTCCCGGTCCAGATGCGCGACCGCTGTGGAGGCGGCGTCACCGGCGTCGTTCCAGCCCTCGAACGCGGCCACCATGACCGGGTCGATCAGCTCGGGTACCCCCTCGAGCTCGATCACCCAGGCCTCCTTCCGAAGTTCCCTTGTGTACGGACCAACCTTACGGCTTCCGCCCTCTTCCGCCGCAGTCGTTTGCGCCCGGAGCTGAAGCGTGCCACCCCATGATTCATCCGAGCTGTCCTGGCCGGAAGTGAGCGGAAACTGATCAAACCTCGCCAGGAGGCTGGACCTCGGGACCTGCGGGAGGCTATACATCGGATGATCGTGCAGAGATCCGATGTTATTCCCCTGGGGGCGCACATGAGTCTGACCGTCATGGACCTCGAGGTCGACGACATCCGGTTCCCCACCTCGGAACAGCTGGACGGCTCGGACGCCATGAACCCCGATCCCGACTACTCCGCCGCCTACGTCGTCCTGCGGACGGACGGCGACGGTGCGGAGGGACACGGCTTCTGCTTCACCATCGGCCGCGGCAACGACGTCATGGCCGCCGCCATCGAAGGGCTCAGCTCCTTCGTGGTGGGCCGCCCCGCCCCGCGTACCGCCGCGGACCTCGCGGCCCTGTACCGCTCGCTCACGCACGACTCCCAGCTGCGCTGGCTCGGCCCCGAGAAGGGCGTGGCGCACATGGCCGCCGGAGCCGTCCTCAACGCGGCCTGGGACCTCGCGGCGAAGCTGGCGGGGAAGCCCGTCTGGGAGTTCCTCGCGGGGATGACCCCGGAGGAGCTCGTCTCCCTCGTCGACTTCCGCTACCTCACGGACGCCCTCACCCCGCAGGAGGCGCTCGGTATCCTGCGCGCCGCCGAGCCGGGCCGGGCCGAACGCACCGGACGGCTGCTGGCCGAGGGCTATCCGGCGTACACCACCTCGCCCGGCTGGCTGGGCTACGACGACGACAAGCTCGTACGCCTCGCCGAGGAGGCCGTCGCGGACGGCTTCACCCAGATCAAGCTGAAGGTCGGCGCCGACCTGGACGACGACGTCCGCAGACTCGCGCTCGCCCGCCGGGCCGTCGGCCCCGGCATCCGGATCGCCGTCGACGCCAACCAGCGCTGGGACGTGGCCGGGGCGGTGGAGTGGATGACCGCGCTCGCCCCGTACGACCCGTACTGGATCGAGGAACCGACCAGCCCCGACGACGTCCTCGGCCACGCCGCCGTGCGCGCCGGGCAGCCCGTCAAGGTCGCCACCGGCGAACACGCCGCCAACCGGGTCGTGTTCAAGCAGCTGCTCCAGGCCGGCGCGGTCGACTTCGTCCAGATCGACGCCGCCCGCGTCGCCGGGGTCAACGAGAACCTCGCGATCCTGCTGCTCGCCGCCAAGTACGGCGTGCCGGTCTGCCCGCACGCCGGGGGAGTCGGACTGTGCGAACTGGTCCAGCACCTCGCGATGTTCGACTACGTCGCGGTCTCCGGCAGCGTGGAGGACCGCGTCATCGAGTACGTCGACCATCTCCACGAACACTTCGCCGACCCGGCCGTCGTCGAGAACGGCCGCTACGTCGCCCCCCGCGAACCGGGCTTCTCGGCCCGGATGCTCCCCGCCTCGCTCGCCGGCCACCGCTACCCGCAGGGTCCCGACCGGCAGGCCCGCCGCACACCCGAGGAGACCGGCCGATGACCGTGACACAGGATTTCGACGGAATGTCCGCCCTGGTGACAGGAGGCGCCTCCGGTATCGGAGCCGCCGTGGCGGCCCTGCTGCTCGCCCGGGGGGCGCGTGTCGCCGTACTCGACCGCGACCCCGAGGGCGCCCCAGGGGGAACGCTCGCCCTGCGGGCCGACGTCACGGACGACGACGCCGTACGGGCGGCCGTCGAGCGGGCCGCCGCCGAGCTGGGCGGCCTGCACACCCTGGTCTCCAACGCGGGGATCGGCTCGATCGGCACGGTGGAGGACAACCCCGACGCGGAGTGGGCGCGCGTACTCGACATCAACGTGCTCGGCATGGTCCGCACCGCCCGCCACGCGCTGCCCCATCTGCGCCGTGCCGCCGCCGGACGCCCGGGGGCCGTGTCGGTCACCCAGACCTGTTCCATCGCCGCGACCGCCGGTCTGCCGCAGCGGGCGCTCTACAGCGCGAGCAAGGGAGCCGTGCTCGCCCTCACCCTCGCGATGGCCGCCGACCACGTCCGCGAAGGGATCAGGGTCAACTGCGTCAACCCCGGCACCGCGGACACCCCCTGGATCGGCCGGCTGCTCGACCGGGCCGACGACCCGGCCGCGGAGCGCGCCGCGCTCGACGCCCGCCAGCCCCTGGGGCGGCTGGTCTCCGCCGATGAGGTGGCCGCCGCCGTCGTCTACCTGGCGAGCCCGGCGGCCGCGTCCGTCACGGGCACCGCGCTCGCGGTCGACGGGGGGATGCAGGGCCTGCGGCTGCGTCCCGCCGACCCCTCGCGGGGCTGAACCGCCGCGCTCTCACAGGGTCGAGCGCAGCCAGGACTCCACACTCGCGATGTGCACCGTCGCCCAGGACCGGGCCGCCTCGGCGTCCCGGTCCCGCAGGGCGGCCAGGATCGCGCGGTGCTCGTGCAGGGTGCGGCTGACCGCGTCCTCCTGGGTCAGCCCGCGCCACACCCTGGCCCGGGTGGTCGGGCCGGACAGCCCGTCCAGCAGGGAGCAGAGCACCGAATTGCCCGAGGCCCGGACGATCCCGCGGTGGAACTCCAGATCGGCGGCGACCAGCGCCTCCACCGAGGGATCGGGCCCCAGCGCGTCCAGCTGGGCACCGAGCGCGTCCAGTTCCTCCTCCTCGATACGCGGTGCCGCCATCGCCGTGGCCGCCGGCTCCAGGATCCGGCGGACCGCGAAGAACTCCAGCACCGTGTCGTCGCGGTGGAAGTCCACCACGAAGCTGAGCGCCTCCAGGAGCAACTGCGGGTCCAGACTGGTGACGTAGGTGCCGTCGCCCTGACGGACGTCCAGGATCCGGATCAGCGACAGCGCACGCACCGCCTCGCGCAGCGAGTTGCGTGACAGACCCAGCTCCGCCGCGAGTTCGCTCTCCTTGGGGAGCCGGTCACCCGGGGCCAGGGCACCTGAGACGATCATTCCCTTGATTTTCTCGATCGCTTCGTCGGTGACGGCCATGTGGGGCCTCCTCGCGCACAAGACATCCGATGTATGGACATCATTATGCGGCCACCGGACGCGCCCACCGCCCCCTGCCCGTCACCTCAGTCCCAGAGGGTGGTGGGCGCCTCCCGCCGTACGACCGGCGCGATCTCCTCGGCGAACCGCTGGAGCGTCTCCAGCTGTTCGCCGTGCGGGAGCCCGAAGCCGTCCACGGTGATCGACTGGAGGTCGTGCCGGTACACCGCGTGGAAGCCGAGGATCTTGTCGATGATCTGCTGCGGGGACCCGATGAGCTGGGGCCCGTCGGCGATCGCGTCCTCGATCGTGCGGAACGGGGTGTTGTAGCCGGCCCTGCCCTCCAGGTGCGGCTTGAAGGTCTGGGCGACCTTGGCCTCGTACAGCTCCTTGTAGCGTCCGACGGCCCGCGCCGTGGTGTCCGCGATCAGCAGGCCCCCCGACCCCGCCGCCACCCGGGCGTCCGCCGGGTCGTGCCCGTACGCCTCGAACCGCTCGCGGTAGTGGGCGATCAGCCGCGCGTAAGCCTCGCGGGGCTGGATCGCGTTGGCCGTGAACAGCGGGTCGCCGTGCCGGGCCGCCAGCTCGGGGGAGTTGAGGCTGGTCGCCGAGCCGTGCCAGACGCGCGGGGGACCGGCGTACGGACGCGGCACGGTCGTCACGTCCTTCAGCGGCGGACGGAACTCGCCCTCCCAGTCGACCCCCTCCTCGCTCCACAGCCGCCGCAGCAGCTCGTACTTCTCCTTCTGCAGGTCCCACTGCCGCTCCTCGTCCAGCCCGAACAGGCTGAAGTGACCGGCCTCCGCGCCCTTCCCCACGACGAGCTCCAGCCGGCCGCGCGCGATCTGGTCCAGCGTCGCGAACTCCTCCGCCACCCGCACCGGATCGAGGATCGCGACGACCGTGACCCCGGTGAGCAGCCGGATGGTGGAGGTCCTCGCGGCCAGCGCGCCCAGGACCACGCCCGGGCTGGACGAGAGGAACGGCCCGGCGTGCCGCTCCCCGATCGCGTACGCGTCGAAGCCGAGCCGCTCCGCCGCCGCACCGGTCTCCAGCACCTCGCCGAACCGGTCGGCGGCCGAGGGGAGTTCACCGGTCAACGGATGCGGGGCGTGCCCGACGAGGGAGAGTACGGAGAACTTCAAGGTGGCCTTCCTTCGGTGCGGGGCGGTGTGGTGGGCGTTACGCGGCGGCGAGACCGAGGTGGCCGCGCAGGGTCCGGGCCGTGTACCCGGTGCGGAAGAGCCCGCGCCGCTGGAGGACGGGCACCAGCCCGGCCACGATCGCGTCCAGGTCGTCGGGGAGCACCGCCGGCCGCAGCCGGAACCCGTCGGCGCCGCCGTCGAGGAACCACTCCTGGAGCAGGTCGGCCAGGCCCTCCGGAGTGCCGGTGAAGACGGCCGCGTCCGAGGTGAACGGTTCACCGGCGGCCTCCTCCAGACCGGCCAGCCGCGCCTCGGCCGCCTCCTTGCCGTCACCCAGGACGACGTTCAGGTCGGCGAAGACCCGCACCGCCCCGGGCGGCCGGCCCGCCTCCTCGCGCAGCGATTCGACCTCCTTGCGTACGGCGACCAGCCCCGCGGTGTCCGCCGGGGTCACGAAGACCACATCGCCGTGCGCGGCGGCCAGCCGGTAGGGGACCGTGGCGTGGGCGAGCAGCGCCAGCGGCGGCCTGCCCTGCGGCGCGGGCACGGAGTCCCAGGCGGCGGTCGCCTCGATCAGGAACTCACCGGCCCGCGCGAAGAGTTCGGCCACCCGCCGGTCGCCCTCGGGAGTGCCGAGGACCGTCAGCAGCCGTGCGTGCTCGGGGTTGCTCGTGGTGGCCCGGGGCCGCACCCCCGCCCGCCCCGCGCTCAGATGGTCCAGCGTCGCGATCCGCGTCGCCCAGGCGGTGGGGTCGCCCGTCGTCGGGCCCAGCGGGACCAGCCCGATCCGTTCGGTGACCTGCGCCGCCAGGGCGAGCAGCAGTGCGGAGTCGAGCCGCCCCGGGCCGTCCTCCACCGTGACGAAGTCGAGCAGTCCGGCCTCGGCGCCGCGCACCAGCCGGGCGTACGCGTCGGGCGTGAAGGGCCTGGAGGGCGCGGCCGGATGCGAACCGTCGCCGTTCAGGGCCACTGACAGATGGAATCCCCGGTGTTCGGACATCCCTCCACTGTCCCCGCGTCGTATTGCACCCGTATGGCGGGCACATGGCACGTCTCCCGGGCCGCGCATGCCGCAGGGGCGGCCTCCCCGACCGGGAGACCGCCCCTGCTGCCGTGTGCGCCGGCGCCGTCAGCGCCCGTCGGCCAGCATGTCCTCGACCCGGGCCCGGATGTCGTCCGTCGCCAGGCCCCGGATGGTCAGCGTCGTCCGGCGGCGCAGCACGTCGTCCGCCGTCTCGGCCCATTCGCGGTCGCGCGCGTAGGCCACCTGCGCCCAGATCTCCGGGGCGTCGGGGTGGATGCGCTCGGCCAGCGCCGGGTTCTCGTTCGCCAGGCGCGCGATGTCGAAGGAGAGCGAGCCGTAGTGGGTCGCGAGGTGCCGGGCCGTGTCGGCGGGCATCCGCGGCCCCGGCGTACCGCCGTCGACCAGCAGCCGGTGCGCGACCGCGTTCGGGTTGGCGATACCGGGCAGCGGCACCTTCTTCGGCAGCCGCGCCATCGGCTCCATGTCCTCGCCCAGCGGGTGCCCGGGCAGCTCGGCCAGCTTGTTCATCACCGTACGGCCGATGTGGCGGAACGTCGTCCACTTGCCGCCCGCCACCGACAGCATCCCGCCGCGGCCCTCCGTCACGACCGTCTCGCGCTTTGCCTTGGAGGTGTCGCCGGGCCCGCCGGGCAGCACCCGCAGCCCCGCGAAGGAGTACGTGATCAGATCGCGGGAGAGCTGCTGGTCCCGTACGGAGAACGCCGCCTCGTCGAGGATCTGCGCCGTGTCCTTCTCGGTGACCGCGACATCGGCCGGGTCGCCCTCGTACTCCTCGTCGGTCGTCCCGAGGAGCAGCATGTCCTCCCAGGGCAGGGCGAACGTGATCCGGTACTTGTCGATCGGGGTGGCCAGCGCCGCCTTCCACGGGCGGGTCCGCTTGAGGACCAGGTGGGCGCCCTTCGACAGGCGTATGGAAGGCGCGGCGGCCGGATCCTCCAGCTTCCGGAGGTGGTCGACCCAGGGGCCGGTCGCGTTCAGCACCAGGCGGGCGTTCACGCCGAACTCGGTGCCGTCCTGACGGTCCTCCAGCTCGGCTCCGGTGACGCGGCCCTCGGTGAACCGCAGCCCGGTCACCGCGGCGTGGTTGAGGACGACGGCCCCGGCGTCGACGGCCGCGCGGACCGTCATCAGCGCCATCCTGGCGTCGTTCATCTGGTCGTCGCCGTAGACCGCGACGGCCTTCAGGTTGTCCGTACGCAGCTCGGGTACGTCGCGCTGCGCCCTGGCCGGGCTGATCACGTGCCCGACGCCGTCACCGAACGCGGACAGCGCCGAGTAGGCGAACACGCCCGCGCCGAGCTTGGCGGCGCCGTGCGGCCCGCCCTTGTAGACGGGCAGGTAGAAGGTGAGCGGGTTCGCCAGGTGCGGGGCGACCTGACGGGAGACCGCGCGCCGCTCGAAGTGGTTCTCGGCGACCAGCTTCACCGCGCCGGTCTGGAGGTAGCGCAGACCGCCGTGGAGCAGCTTGGAGGAGGCCGAGGAGGTGGCGCCGGCGAAGTCGCCGGCGTCCACCAGGGCCACCCGCAGTCCGGACTGCGCGGCATGCCAGGCGGTGGAGATGCCCAGGATGCCGCCGCCGATCACCAGGAGGTCGTACGTCGCCTTGGACAGCTGCTCCCGGGTCTCGGCGCGGCTCGGGAGGGAGCCGGAGGCCGGATGCGTCCCGAGGGCGGGGACGCTCTGCAGGGTGGTCATGTCGATTGCTCCTCAGCTCTCTTCGTCCTCGATCCAGCCCATGGTCCGTTCGACGGCCTTGAGCCAGCTCTTGTACTCGCGGTCACGGGTGGCCGCGTCCATGCGGGGTGTCCACTCGGCGGCACGGCGCCAGTTGGCGCGCAGCGCGTCGGTGTCCGGCCAGAAGCCGACGGCGAGGCCGGCGGCGTAGGCCGCGCCGAGGCAGGTGGTCTCGGCGACCATCGGGCGCACCACGGGGGCGTCCAGGAAGTCGGAGAGCGTCTGCATCAGCAGGTTGTTGGAGGTCATTCCGCCGTCGACCTTGAGCGCGGTCAGCTCGACGCCGGAGTCCTTGGTCATGGCGTCGCTGATCTCGCGGGTCTGCCAGGCGGTGGCCTCGAGCACGGCCCGGGCGATGTGCGCCTTGGTCACGTAGCGGGTGAGACCCGCGATGACACCGCGGGCGTCGGGGCGCCAGTAGGGGGCGAACAGCCCGGAGAACGCGGGCACGAAGTACGCCCCGCCGTTGTCCTCGACGGAGGACGCCAGCGTCTCGATCTCGGCGGCGGACTTGATCAGCCCCATCTGGTCGCGCATCCACTGGACGAGCGATCCGGTGACGGCGATGGAGCCCTCCAGGGCGTACACCGCCTTCTGGTCCCCGATCCGGTAGCCGACGGTGGTCAGCAGCCCGTTGTACGAGTTCACCGGGGTGTCGCCGGTGTTCATCAGCATGAAGGTGCCGGTGCCGTACGTGGACTTGGCCTCGCCCTGGGCGAAACAGGTCTGGCCGAACAGCGCGGCCTGCTGGTCGCCGAGCGCGGAGGCCACCGGGACGCCGTCGAGGACGCCGCCCTTGGCCGCCCCGTACACCTCGGCGGAGGAGCGGATCTCCGGCAGCAGCGCCGACGGGATGTCGATCGACTGGAGGATCTTGTCGTCCCACTGCATCGTGTGCAGGTTCATCAGCAGGGTGCGCGAGGCGTTGGTGACGTCGGTGACGTGGACGCCGCCGTCGGTGCCGCCGGTGAGGTTCCAGATGACCCAGGAGTCCATCGTCCCGAAGAGGATGTCGCCGCGCTCGGCTCGCTCACGCAGCCCCTCGACGTTGTCGAGCAGCCAGCGGACCTTGGGTCCGGCGAAGTACGACGCGAGCGGCAGCCCGGTCTCGCGGCGGAAGCGGTCCTGGCCCACGTTGCGGCCGAGCTCCTTGCAGAGCGCGTCGGTGCGGGTGTCCTGCCAGACGAGGGCGTTGTAGACCGGCTCACCGGTGTGCCTGTCCCAGAGCAGGGTGGTCTCGCGCTGGTTGGTGATGCCGATCGCCTTGACGTCGGCGGAGGTGATCCCGGCCTTGACGACGGCCCCGGCGACGACCTCCTGGACGTTCTCCCAGATCTCCTTGGCGTCGTGTTCGACCCAGCCCGGCTTCGGGAAGATCTGCTCGTGTTCCTTCTGGTCGACGGAGACGATCCGGCCGTCCTTGTCGAAGACGATGCAGCGGCTGGACGTGGTGCCCTGGTCGATGGCCGCGATGAACGGCCCGGTGGTGTGTGCGTCGGTCACGGTTGGCTCCCGGAAGTCTGTGTGGTCTGGAGGGTCGGGCTCAGGCGAAGGCGAGGTTGTAGAGCCCACCGGCGAGTGCGCCCCCGATGAGCGGTCCTACCACCGGTACCCAGGCGTAGCCCCAGTCCGACCCGCCCTTGTTGGGCAGCGGCAGCAGCGCGTGCACGATGCGCGGACCGAGGTCGCGCACCGGGTTGATCGCGTAGCCGGTCGGACCGCCGAGCGACAGACCGATGCCGACGACCACCAGCGAGGTGATCAGGGCACCGAGCGCGCCGAGGCCGTTGCCCTCGTCGTTGAGGCCCTGGGTGAGGATCGCCAGGATCAGTACGAAGGTGGCGATGATCTCCGTGACCACGTTCTGCACCATGTGCCGGATCTCCGGGCCCGTGGTGAAGATGCCGAGCACGGGGCCGGCCTTCGGGGCGGTCGACTGGTCGACCATGCCCTCCTCGGCCGGCTGGTTCTCCACGATCCCGGGATCGGTGAGGTGGGCGTGGAACTGGCCGTAGTAGACGGCCCAGACCAGCACCGCGCCGATCATGGCGCCGAGCAGTTCGGAGGCGAGGTAGAGCGGCACGTCGCTCCACGCGGTGCCGCCCTGGATCGCGAGGCCGATCGTGACCGCGGGATTGAGGTGGGCGCCGGACACGCCGGAGGCGATGTAGGCGCCGGTCAGCACGGCGAAGCCCCACCCGAAGGTGATGGCCAGCCAGCCGGCGTTCTGCGCCTTGGAGCGCTTGAGCGTGACGGCGGCACAGACACCGCCGCCGAGCAGGATGAGTATGGCGGTACCGATGGTCTCGCCGATGAAGATGTCGGAGCTGGACACCCGCGACTCCTTTGTCCTTCGTCCAGGGGAAGGCGAAACACCGGGTCCCTCCGGTGGATCGCGCCCCAGGTGGGTACCCATCGAACACGGGTACGTCACCTGTAGGGCTTGACCGGCCCTCGGCACTGTCACACTCTAACGCGTATTGCCGTTAAGTGTTCGGCAATGCCGACCGGTGAGCGGCAATGTTTCTCCCCGTCGGGGGGTGCGTCAAGGGGTCTGTGATGTGCGACTCGATCGTTACCGACGCCGCGGGGGCCTCAGAAGCGTCCGGCGCCCAGGTCCCGGGAGACGGCGCGGGCGCAGTCCCGTACGGCGGCGACGAGCTCCGGCCGCAGCCGGCCGTCGGTGCACACGCGCTCCACGGCGCCCGTCACGGCCACCGCGCCGACCGGCATCCTGCGCCGGTCGTGGATGGGCGCGGCCACCGCGGCCACGCCCTCCCAGGTCTCCTCGACGTCGGCCGCCCAGCCCTGCGCCCGGATCAGGTCGAGCAGCTCCTCGAACTCCTCCTCGCCCGTGACGGTGCGGGGCGTGAACGAGCGCCGCTCCATCTCGGTGGCCTCGCTGTGCGCCACCGGGTCGTACGCGGACAGGACCTTGCCCAGGGCCGTGGAGTGCAGCGGCTGCATGGCGCCGACCTCCAGCACCTGGCGGCTGTCGTCGGGCCGGAAGACGTGGTGGATGACCAGCACCCCGTGCTGGTGCAGCACCCCGAGGTGGACGCTCTCGCCGCTGGAGCGGGCCAGGTCGTCGGTCCACACCAGCGCGCGGGCCCGCAGCTCGTGCACGTCGAGGTAGCTGTTGCCCAGGCGCAGCAGCTCGGCGCCCAGCTGGTAGCGGCCGGACGCGCTGTCCTGCTCGACGAAGCCCTCGTGCTGGAGGGTCCGCAGAATGCCGTGCGCGGTACCTTTGGCCAGGCCCAGGGACGACGAGATGTCGGACAGGCCGAGACGGCGCTCACCCCCCGCCAGCAGACGCAGCATCGCGGCTGCCCGCTCGAGCGACTGGATGTTCTTCGCCATCGCGCCGTACTCCTCCACCTCGGTTCGACAATGCTGAACACTATCGGTCGATGCCGACCTGTGTCCGGTGGCGCGAGAATTATGCGTCACTCCGTGTGCGGGCCCGTTCCCCGCACAGCATGCAGTCCGCGTCGTGGGACACGACGACCGGCCCGGGCGCCTCCCGGCTACGCTGGCCGCGTGCCCCCTCCGCAGAAGGGCGCAAAGCCGACAGCCGTCGCATCCCTGGGAGAACATCCATGGCCTCGTTGCCGACCCCCTCCGCTGACAGCCGGAACCGAGCCACAGCGCTCCGTGAGGCGCTCGCCACCCGGGTGGTGGTGGCCGACGGTGCCATGGGCACCATGCTCCAGGCCCAGGACCCCACCCTCGAGGACTTCGAGAACCTCGAAGGCTGCAACGAGATCCTGAACGTCACCCGCCCCGACATCGTCCGTTCGGTCCACGAGGAGTACTTCTCCGTCGGCGTGGACTGCGTGGAGACCAACACCTTCGGGGCCAACGCCTCCGCCCTGGGCGAGTACGACATCCCCGGCCGGATCCACGAGCTGTCCGAGTCCGGCGCGGCCATCGCCCGCGAGGTCGCCGACCGGTTCACCGAGTCCACCGGACAGCAGCGCTGGGTGCTCGGTTCCATCGGCCCCGGCACCAAGCTGCCCACCCTGGGCCACGCCCCGTACACGGTCCTGCGCGACGGCTTCCAGCAGAACGCCGAGGGCCTGATCGCCGGTGGCGCCGACGCGCTCATCATCGAGACCACGCAGGACCTCCTGCAGACCAAGGCCGCCGTGCTGGGCGCCCGGCGCGCCCTGGAGGCGATGGGCAGCGACCTGCTGGTCCTCTGCTCCCTGGCCTTCGAGACCACCGGCACCATGCTCCTCGGCTCCGAGATCGGCGCCGCGCTGACCGCGCTCGAACCGCTCGGCGTCGACATGATCGGCCTGAACTGCTCGACCGGCCCCGCCGAGATGAGCGAGCACCTGCGCTACCTCACGCGCCACTCCCGCATCCCGCTGCTCTGCATGCCGAACGCCGGGCTGCCCGTGCTCACCAAGGACGGCGCGCACTTCCCGCTCGACGCCGAGGGCCTGGCCGACGCCCAGGAGACCTTCGTCCAGGAGTACGGCCTCTCGCTCGTCGGCGGCTGCTGCGGTACGACGCCGGAACACCTGCGCCAGCTCGTGGACCGCGTCCGCGGCGCGGAGCCGGCGTCCCGCGCCCCGCGTCCCGAGCCGGGCGCCGCCTCGCTCTACCAGACCGTCCCGTTCCGCCAGGACACCTCGTACCTGGCGATCGGCGAGCGTACGAACGCCAACGGATCGAAGAAGTTCCGCGAGGCCATGCTCGACGCGCGCTGGGACGACTGCGTGGAGATGGCCCGCGACCAGATCCGCGAGGGCGCGCACATGCTCGACCTCTGCGTCGACTACGTCGGGCGCGACGGCGTCGCCGACATGGAGGAGCTGGCCGGCCGCTTCGCCACCGCCTCCACCCTGCCGATCGTCCTCGACTCCACCGAGGTGCCCGTCCTGCGCGCCGGTCTGGAGAAGCTGGGCGGCCGGGCCGTACTGAACTCCGTCAACTACGAGGACGGCGACGGCCCCGAGTCCCGCTTCGCCAAGGTCGCCGGGCTGGCCGCCGAACACGGCGCCGCGCTGATCGCGCTGACCATCGACGAGGAGGGCCAGGCCCGCACCGTCGAGCACAAGGTGGCCATCGCCGAGCGGCTCATCGAGGACCTCACCACCAACTGGGGCATCCACGAGTCGGACATCCTCATCGACTGTCTGACCTTCACCATCTGCACCGGCCAGGAGGAGTCCCGCAAGGACGGCATCGCCACCATCGGCGCCATCCGCGAGCTCAAGCGCCGACACCCCGACGTGCAGACCACGCTGGGCCTCTCCAACATCTCCTTCGGCCTCAACCCGGCCGCCCGCGTCGTCCTGAACTCCGTCTTCCTGGACGAGTGCGTGAAGGCCGGACTGGACTCCGCGATCGTGCACGCCTCCAAGATCCTGCCGATCGCCCGGCTGGAGGAGGAGCAGGTCAAGGTCGCCCTCGACCTGATCCACGACCGCCGGGAGGAGGGCTACGACCCGCTGCAGCGGCTCATGGAGCTCTTCGAGGGCGTCAACATGAAGTCCATGAAGCAGGGCAAGGCCGAGGAACTCCTCGCCCTGCCGCTGGACGAGCGGCTCCAGCGCCGCATCATCGACGGCGAGAAGAACGGCCTGGAGGTGGACCTCGACGAGGCGTTGCTGACCACGCCCGCCCTGGAGATCGTCAACGACACCCTGCTGGCCGGCATGAAGGTCGTCGGCGAGCTGTTCGGCTCCGGTCAGATGCAGCTGCCCTTCGTCCTCCAGTCCGCGGAGGTCATGAAGAGCGCGGTGGCCTACCTCGAACCGCACATGGAGAAGACCGACGACGACGGCAAGGGCACCATCGTGCTCGCCACCGTCCGCGGGGACGTCCACGACATCGGCAAGAACCTCGTCGACATCATCCTCTCCAACAACGGCTTCAACGTGGTCAACCTGGGCATCAAGCAGCCGGTCTCCGCGATCCTGGACGCCGCCGAGGAGCACCGCGCCGACGTCATCGGCATGTCGGGCCTCCTGGTGAAGTCCACCGTGATCATGAAGGAGAACCTGGAGGAGCTGAACCAGCGCAAGATGGCCGCCGACTACCCGGTGATCCTCGGCGGCGCCGCCCTGACCCGGGCCTACGTCGAACAGGACCTGCACGAGATCTACGAGGGCGAGGTCCGCTACGCCCGCGACGCGTTCGAGGGCCTGCGGCTGATGGACGCCCTGATCGCGGTCAAGCGCGGAGTCCCCGGCGCCGCCCTCCCCGAGCTGAAGCAGCGCAGGGTGCCCAAGCGGGACGCCCCCGTGGCCGAGGTCGTGGAGCCCGAGGACGGCGTGCGGTCCGACGTCTCGGTCACCAACCCGGTCCCGGAGCCGCCGTTCTGGGGCACCCGGGTCGTCAAGGGCATCCAGCTCAAGGAGTACGCGTCCTGGCTCGACGAGGGCGCGCTCTTCAAGGGGCAGTGGGGCCTCAAGCAGGCCCGCGCCGGCGACGGACCGACGTACGAGGAGCTCGTGGAGCGGGAGGGCCGCCCCCACCTGCGCGGCTGGCTCGACAAGCTGCACACCGAGAACCTCCTGGAAGCCGCCGTCGTCTACGGCTACTTCCCCTGCGTCTCCAAGGGCGACGACCTGATCCTGCTGCACGAGGACGGCTCGGAGCGCACCCGCTTCACCTTCCCGCGCCAGCGCCGCGGCCGCCGCCTCTGCCTCGCGGACTTCTTCCGCCCCGAGGAGTCGGGGGAGACCGACGTGATCGGCCTCCAGGTCGTCACCGTCGGCTCGAAGATCGGTGGAGCCACCGCCGAGCTCTTCGAGTCGAACTCCTACCGCGACTACCTGGAGCTGCACGGGCTGTCCGTACAGCTGGCCGAGGCGCTCGCCGAGTACTGGCACGCACGGGTCCGCAGCGAGCTCGGCTTCGCCGGCGAGGACCCGTCCGACGTCGAGGACATGTTCGCGCTGAAGTACCGCGGGGCGCGCTTCTCGCTGGGTTACGGGGCCTGCCCCGACCTGGAGGACCGGGCGAAGATCGCCGAACTCCTGGAGCCCGAGCGGATCGGTGTGAAGCTCTCCGAGGAGTTCCAGCTGCACCCCGAGCAGTCCACCGACGCGATCGTCATCCACCACCCGGAGGCGAAGTACTTCAACGCGCGGTAAGGCGCCGTTCGACGCGCGGTGACGCTCCACTTCGCGCGCCGGACGCCCACGAGTCGTAGACTGGTCGGTCCAGTGCAGGCCGGTCGCCGTTCCCACCGGGAAGGCGGCCGGCCTTCTCGTCCCTCATGGACCCCATGGAGGTGTGCCGGATGACCAGTACGGTCCCCGCGTCCCTGACCCGTACGGCCGAAGGGTCGGCGCTGCAAGCCGTCCTTCTCGACATGGACGGCACACTGGTCGACACCGAAGGATTCTGGTGGGACGTGGAGGTCGAGGTCTTCGCCGATCTCGGTCACCGGCTGGAGACGGACTGGCGCGAGGTGGTCGTCGGCGGCCCGATGACCCGCAGCGCCGGCTATCTCATCGAGGTCACCGGCGCCGACATCGCGCTGGAGGAGCTCACCGTGCTGCTCAACGACCGCTTCGAGAAGCGCATCGGACGAGGTGTGCCGCTGATGCCCGGCGCCGCCCGGCTCCTCGCCGAGCTGTCCGCGCACGAGGTGCCCACCGCGCTGGTCTCCGCCTCGCACCGGCGCATCATCGACCGCGTCCTGGACTCGGTGGGCCGTCACCACTTCGCCCTCACGGTCGCGGGGGACGAGGTGACCCGTACGAAGCCCCACCCCGAGCCCTACCTCGCTGCGGCGGCCGGCTTCGGGGCGGACCCCTGGCGCTGCGCCGTCATCGAGGACACCGCCACGGGTGTCGCGGCGGCCGAGGCGGCGGGCTGCCGGGTCGTGGCCGTGCCGTCCGTGGCGCCGATCGCCCCCGCGCCGGGCAGGGCGGTCGTCTCCTCCCTGGAGCAGGTGGACCTCGCCTTCCTGCGCGGCCTGGTCGTCGATGAGTGACAGCTGATGCACCGAGGGTGTTCCGGCGGCACCCCGTGAATCAGGTCCATGTCAATACGGTCGCCCGGCCGGAGGCGTGACGTTCGTCACTCGACGTGACGATCGGGGGTTCCCGGGGCGGGTCCCCGTGTCCGTTTCGGGACCCCCTTACGTCCGTATTCCTGAAGCCGTGTACGAAACATTCCCGAGCGTGACGTGGACAACCCGTCATCGCCGATCACCCAGTGCATACGCGGCTGTTCGGCACCGGTCAAGCCCTTCTGCGACGCCTACTAATCTCGGTTTTCTCACATGCCGGAATGAGGGAGAACGTCCAGATGAACCGCAAGACGCTGGTGCTGCCGGCCGTGGTCGGCCTGCTCGCACCCGTGCTGGCCGCGTGCGGCGGGTCGGACGACGGGGGCGATGCCATCGTTGTCGGGACCACGGACCAGTTCATCGCCTCGAAGGACAACCCGGCCCCCCTCGACCCCGCCATCGGCTACGAGGCGGGCGTCTGGAACGTGCTGCGCCAGACCGTGCAGACCCTGACCCACATCCCGCGCGGTGGTGGCGCACCGGTGCCCGAGGCCGCCCAGAGCTGCTCCTTCACCGACACGGAGAACGAGAGCTACCGCTGCACGCTGCGCGACGGGCTCACCTTCGCCGACGGCACCCCCGTCACCCCGGAGGACGTGAAGTACTCCATCCAGCGGGTCCTCGACATCAAGGACGAGAGCGGCCCGGTCGGCCTCCTCGCCAACATCGACACGATCGAGACCAAGGGCGAGAACCAGGTGGTCTTCCACCTGAGCACCTCGGACGCGACGTTCCCCTACAAGCTGGCCACGCCCTCCGCCGGCATCGTCCAGAAGGACAAGTACCCGGCGAACAGCGCCCGCGAGGGCTTCCAGGTCGACGGCTCCGGCCCGTACACCATGAAGCCCGAGGTCAAGAACAACCAGATCGTCAAGGTGGTCTTCACCAGGAACCCGAAGTACAAGGGCGACCTGAAGATCAGCAACGAGAAGGTCGAGCTGGACCTCTTCCCCGACGCGGCGGCCATGGGCAAGGCGCTCGACGCCAAGAAGATCGACATGATGACCCGCACCATGTCGCCCGAGCAGGCCCAGAAGATGATCGCCGAGCCGGTGGACGGCTTCAAGCTCACCGAGATGCCCGGCCTCGCCATCAGCTACCTCGCCTTCAACACCGACGACCCGACGGTGAAGAACAAGGCCGTACGCCAGGCGATGGCACAGATCGTCGACCGCGGTGCCGTCGCCAGCAAGGTGTACGGCAGCACGGCCGAGCCGCTCTACTCGCTGATCCCGTCCGGCATCACCAGCCACACCAACTCCTTCTTCAACAAGTACGGGGAGCCCAGCGCCTCCGAGGCCGCGAAGATCCTGGAGAAGGCGGGCATCAGCACCCCGGTGAAGTTCACGCTGAACTACACGACCGACCACTACGGCCCCGCCACCAAGGCCGAGTTCGAGCTCCTGGCGAAGCAGCTCAACGACTCGAAGCTCTTCGACGTGGACATCAAGGGCACTCCGTGGGACAAGTACCGCCCGGCCCAGAAGAAGGGCGAGTACGCGGTCTACGGCATGGGCTGGTTCCCGGACTTCCCCGACGCGGACAACTACACGGCGCCGTTCCTCGACAAGAACAACTTCCTCAACTCGCCGTACGAGTCGACCGTCGCGCAGTCCACGCTCATCCCGCAGTCCCGCCGTGAGGCCGACCGCAGCGCCGCGACGCCGACCTTCGAGAAGCTCCAGGACATCGTTGCCAACGACGTCCCCGTGATCCCCGTCTGGCAGGGCAAGCAGTACGTCGCCTCGGTCGACGAGCTGACCGGTGTGGAATGGGCCGTCAACTCCTCCGCCGACCTCCAGCTCTGGGAGCTCGCACGCGGCGACGCCTGACACGGCAGCACGCGAAGGGGGTGCGGACCCGGCCACCGGCCGGGTCCGCACCCCCTTCGCACGCCCGGGCCTACTGGGCGCCGGGACGCACCAGCCCGCTCTCGTACGCGTAGACGGCGGCCTGCACCCGGTCGCGCAGGCCCAGCTTCGTCAGCACATGACCCACATGCGTCTTGACCGTCGTCTCGCTCACGAACAGGTCGGCCGCGATCTCCGCGTTGGACAGCCCGCGCGCCACCAGCTTCAGCACCTCGACCTCACGCTCGGTGAGGGTGTGCAGGGCGTCCGGAACGGGGTCCTCGCCCGACGGCAGATGGTCGGCGTACTTGTCGAGCAGCCGGCGCGTGATGCTCGGCGCCAGCATCGCCTCGCCCGCGGCCACCACCCGGATGGCCTGCACCAGCTCATGGGCCGGCGCGTCCTTCAGCAGGAAGCCGCTGGCACCGGCGCGCAGCGCCTCCACCACGTACTCGTCGAGATCGAACGTCGTCAGCACCAGGACCTTCGCCGGGCCGTCCCGCCCGGGACCCGTGATCTGACGGGTCGCCTCGACCCCGTCCATCCGCGGCATCCGGATGTCCATCAGCACGACATCGGGCTGGAGCGCCCGCACCTGCTCGATGGCCTGCAAGCCGTCACCGGCCTCACCGACCACCGCCAGGTCGCCCTCCGCCTCCAGGATCATCCGGAAACCGGTGCGCAGCAGTGGTTGATCATCGACGAGCAGGACGCGGATGGCCACGTAATCTCCTTAAGGGCCTTCGAGGGCCACGGGCTGACCGGCCTCGGACCGGGCCGGCTCCATTCTGCCCTGCACAGCCTCCACCGATTCGGGCGGGCGCACGGACAGCGGATAGACCGGGGGAGTCCCACCGAATTCCGGGCAGACCGCCCGGTGGTCGCACCAGCCGCAGAGCTTCGTCGGCCTCGGCCGCCACTCACCCGTCTCGGTGGCCAGCCGGATCGCCTCCCAGAGCGCCAGCAGCTTGCGCTCCACCCGCTCCAGATCGGCCGGAACCGGGTCGTACGTCAGGACGTCACCACTGCCCAGGTAGACCAGCTGGAGCCGGCGGGGCACCACGTTCTTCAGGCGCCACACCACCAGGGCGTAGAACTTCATCTGGAAGAGCGCGCCCTCCGCGTACTCCGGCCGCGGCGCCTTGCCCGTCTTGTAGTCCACGATGCGCACGTCACCCGTCGGGGCCACATCGACGCGGTCGATCACGCCGCGCAACCTCAGCCCCGACTCCAGCTCCGTCTCGACGAACAGCTCCCGCTCGGCCGGCTCCAGGCGCGTCGGGTCCTCCAGCGAGAACCACCGCTCCACGAGCCGCTCCGCCTCGCCCAGCCACCCCGCGAGCCGCTCCCCGCCGGGGTCCCCCTCGAAGAGCTCCGTCAGCTCCGGCTTCGACTCCAGCAGCCGGTCCCACTGCCCCGGGATCAGCGCCTTGGCCCTCGGCGCCGTACGGTCCACCGCCGGGGCGTCGAACAGGCGCTCAAGCACCGCATGCACCAGCGTGCCCCGGGTAGCAGCCTCACTGGGCTTCTCGGGGAGCTTGTCGATGACCCGGAAGCGGTACAGCAGGGGGCACTGCATGAAATCGTTCGCGCGCGACGGCGACAGGGACGAGGGTGGCTGAGGCGGGCGCGGTACGGACGTCATGTCGCAGACCCTACGGCCCGCCACCGACATCCAGCGGCATACCATCGACGACAGAGCTCGCAACCAGCATGATCGTGGCAGAAGCCACCGACCGGAGGGACCCCGTGGACGAGAGCGGCGACAGCGGGCGCCCGCAGCCCGGAGCAGGGGGCACCGGCCCCGGCACCGGACCGGACAAGGGAAAACCGCGACGCCCGGCGGAGCCCGGCGGCGGCCTCCTCATGGGGCGCCCCTTCGGCGTACCCGTGTACGTGGCGCCCAGCTGGTTCGTCGTCGCCGCCCTGATCACCTGGGTCTTCGGAGGACAGCTCGACCGCGTCCTGCCCGACCTCGGCGGCCTCCGCTACCTGGTCGCCCTCTTCTTCGCGATCGCCTTCTACGCCTCCGTGCTCGTCCACGAGCTCGCCCACACCATCGCCGCCCTGCGCTACAAGCTGCCGGTGCGCCGCATCCAGCTCCAGTTCTTCGGCGGGGTGTCCGAGATCGAGAAGGAGTCCGAGACCCCCGGCCGCGAGTTCGTCCTCGCCTTCGTGGGACCGCTGCTCTCCCTCGTCCTCGGCGGCCTCTTCTACATCCCGCTCCAGTTCGTCGAGGCGGGCACCGTCCCGGGCGTGCTCCTCGCCGGACTGATGATCTCCAACCTCATCGTCGCCGCCTTCAACCTGCTGCCCGGCCTGCCCCTGGACGGAGGGCGCATGCTCCGCGCCGTCGTCTGGAAGATCACCGGCAAGCCGATGAGCGGCACCGTCGCCGCCGCGTGGGTCGGCCGGGGCCTGGCGGTCACCGTGCTCATCGGTCTGCCGCTCCTCACCCACACCGGCGCACTCGGCAACGACACCAGCGCGATCAGCGGTGTGGAGACCGTCACCGACGCACTGCTCGCCGCGATCCTCTGCGCCATCATCTGGACCGGCGCCGGCAACAGCCTGCGCATGGCCCGCCTGCGCGAACACCTCCCCGACCTGCGGGCCCGCACCCTCACCCGGCGGGCCGTGCCCGTGGAGTCCGCCACCCCCCTCTCCGAGGCGCTCCGCCGGGCCAACGAAGCGGGCGCCCGCGCCCTGGTCGTCGTCGACGGACAGGGCAGCCCCAAGGGCGTCGTCCGGGAGGCGGCCATCGTCGGCGTCCCCGAACACCGCCGGCCCTGGGTCGCCGTCAGCGGCCTCGCCCAGGACATCACCGACGGGATGAAGGTCCCCGCCGAACTCGCCGGCGAAGCCCTGCTGGACCGGCTGAAGGCCACCCCGGCCACCGAGTACCTGGTGGTCGAGGAGACCGGCGAGATCTACGGCGTCCTCTCCACCGCCGACGTCGAGCGCGCCTTCGTCAAGGCCATGGCCCGCCCCTCCGCCTGACGCCCCGGAAAGCGGCCCCCGAAATACCGGTAGGCTGGCCACATGTCCGAACCGACCGGTGCCGCCCGCCGTCGCGGCCCATTCAAAGTCGGGGACCAGGTCCAGCTCACCGACCCCAAGGGACGCCACCACACCTTCACGCTCGAAGCCGGAAAGAACTTCCACACCCACAAGGGTTCTTTCCCGCACGACGAGCTGATCGGTGCTCCCGAGGGCAGTGTTGTCCGTACCACGGGAAACGTCGCCTACCTCGCGCTGCGCCCCCTGCTCCCCGACTACGTCCTGTCCATGCCCCGCGGTGCCGCCGTGGTCTACCCGAAGGACGCGGGCCAGATCCTCGCCTTCGGCGACATCTTCCCCGGCGCCCGCGTCGTCGAAGCCGGCGTCGGCTCGGGTGCGCTCAGCACCTTCCTGCTGCGCGCCATCGGCGAGCAGGGCATGCTGCACTCCTACGAGCGCCGCGAGGACTTCGCCGAGATCGCCCAGCAGAACGTCGAGCGCTACTTCGGCTCGCCGCACCCCGCCTGGACGCTGACCGTCGGAGACCTCCAGGACAACCTCTCGGACACCGACGTCGACCGCGTGGTCCTCGACATGCTCGCCCCCTGGGAGTGCCTGGAGGCCGTGTCCAAGGCCCTGGTGCCCGGCGGCATCCTCTGCGCCTACGTCGCGACCACGACCCAGCTCTCGCGGACCGTCGAATCCATCCGCGAGATCGGCTGCTTCGCGGAACCGCAGCCCTGGGAGTCGATGATCCGCAACTGGCACGTCGAGGGCCTGGCCGTCCGCCCCGACCACCGGATGATCGGCCACACCGGCTTCCTCGTCACCGCCCGCCGCCTCGCGGACGGCGTCGAGCCGCCGCTGCGCCGCCGCCGCCCCTCCAAGGGCGCCTACGGCGAGGACTACGACGGACCCGGCGGCCGGAGCGGCTCCGCCACCCGCGACTGACCCGATACGACGCACAGGCGCCGCCGCCGAGTTCCCGGACCGACCCGGGAGCCCGGCGGCGGCGCCTTTTCACAGGCCGTGACGACCCCGCCGTTCCCCTCCGGTGTGAGGTGTGGCACGATGCTGGCCACCCCCACCCGCCGACCACACCTCGGCACCGCCTACCCAGGCCCCCCAGGAACCACAGGAGACATACCGCGTGCAGACCTCCGCGCTCCCGGACCTCGCGCACACCGACGCCAAGCCGGTGCACTGGCTCGCCACGGCGACCGCGATGGCCGCGGTCGTCGCCCTCGCCGGCCTGCTCCAGCCCGACGCGGCCACCGCGACGGCCTCCGCGTCCGAGCACGGCGTCACCACGCAGCACGGGAGCGCCGCCGCGAAGGCGCCCGACGCGAACGGCGTCGCCTTCCCCCTCGACTGCGGCCCCGCGGGACACACCGTCGCCGACAGCGCCCCGGGAGACCTCGACGGCGACGGCGGCCCCGAGACGGTGGCCGTCGTGCACTGCGCCGCCGGATCGGGCACCCCGCCCAGCGGCATCTACGTCGTGACACAGCCGAGCGGGGCCGCACCCCGGGTCGTGGCGACCCTGGTGGACCCCGCTCAGAAACTCAACGTCACCGACTTCACCGTCCGTGACGGCCGGGTGTCGGCGACCCTGCTCGGCTACTCCTCGACCGACGTACCGCGCTGCTGCCCGGACGAGCTGGAGAACGCCTCCTGGCAGTGGAAGGGCAACGCGTTCATCAAGTCCACCGGCGCCGGCAGCACCGCACGGGGCGTCTGAGCCGTACGCCGCGCCGCCGTCCCCGCGGTCACTCCGCGTCGGGTCCGTAGACTTCCACGTTGTCCGAGACGCGTCGTACATGAATACAGTCGCCCGGGCATTCCTTGGCCGAGTCCACGACGTCCTGGAGGAGCGGCAGCGGCACCGGTGTGGTGGCGCCCTTGTCCTGGAGGAGCTCGTCCTCGTCGCTCTTGACGTACGCCAGACCGTCGATGTCCAGCTCGAACACCTCCGGTGCGTACTGCACGCAGATGCCGTCGCCCGTACAGAGATCCTGGTCGATCCAGACCTCGAGATCCTGCGTGTCGCCGTCGCCCGGAGCGTCCTGCTGCACGGTCATGTGTCCTGCCGTTCCCTGCGTATCTGCACCAATTGAAGCCAGCCCTGACGGGTGTTGAACGCTTCGACGATACAACCGGCTGCTTTCCGGTGCCGAAGGGTGGGTATTCCCTTGGCGTGAGGGAGAGCGCAAGGGTGAAGATCGGACAGACTCCCGGGTCTTTGTGATCTAGGGGTTTCAATCATCACCCACCCAGGTAGGGTCAGGAAGCGTCCAGCTCCCCTTGGAGGAGGTGAGGACCGTGGCAGCCCACGACGACGACATCAACCGCGGCATCCGGCCCGGGCGGGGGTCAGAAGACCCAGCCGGCCAGGTCGCCTATCTCGAGCAGGAAATCGCCGTCCTGCGACGTAAGCTCGCCGACTCTCCGCGTCATACGAGGATTCTCGAAGAGCGGATCGTCGAGTTGCAGACCAACCTGGCGGGCGTGTCCGCGCAGAACGAGCGGCTCGCCAACACGCTCCGGGAGGCCCGCGACCAGATCGTGGCCCTCAAGGAGGAGGTCGACCGGCTCGCGCAGCCGCCGGCCGGTTTCGGTGTCTTCCTGCAGGCGAACGAGGACGACACCTGCGACATCTTCACCGGGGGCCGCAAGCTCCGGGTGAACGTCAGCCCCAGCGTCGAGCTCGAAGGCCTCCGTCGAGGCCAGGAAGTGATGCTCAACGAGGCGCTCAACGTGGTCGAGGCCATGGAATTCGAGCGGGCCGGGGACATCGTCACCCTCAAGGAGATCCTCGAGGACGGCGAGCGCGCCCTGGTCATCGGGCACACCGACGAGGAACGGGTGGTGAGGCTCGCCGAGCCCCTCCTGGACATCACCATCCGCCCCGGCGACGCCCTCCTGCTCGAACCCAGGTCCGGCTACGTCTACGAAGTGGTCCCCAAGAGCGAGGTCGAGGAACTCGTCCTCGAAGAGGTCCCGGACATCGACTACGAGAAGATCGGCGGCCTGGGCGACCAGATCGAACTGATCCGCGACGCGGTCGAGCTCCCGTACCTCCACCCGGACCTCTTCAAGGAGCACGAACTCCGTCCGCCGAAGGGCATCCTGCTCTACGGCCCGCCCGGCTGCGGCAAGACGCTCATCGCCAAGGCCGTGGCCAACTCACTGGCCAAGAAGGTCGCCGAGGTCACCGGTCAGCCCGCGGGGAAGAGCTACTTCCTCAATATCAAGGGCCCCGAGCTCCTCAACAAGTACGTCGGTGAGACCGAGCGGCACATCCGCCTCGTCTTCCAGCGTGCCCGGGAGAAGGCGAGCGAGGGCACCCCCGTCATCGTCTTCTTCGACGAGATGGAATCCCTCTTCCGCACCCGTGGTTCCGGTGTCAGCTCGGACGTGGAGAACACCATCGTCCCCCAGCTGCTCGCCGAGATCGACGGTGTGGAGGGCCTGGAGAACGTCATCGTCATCGGTGCCTCCAACCGTGAGGACATGATCGACCCCGCGATCCTGCGGCCCGGCCGTCTCGATGTGAAGATCAAGATCGAGCGTCCGGACGCGGAGGCCGCGAAGGACATCTTCGCGAAGTACCTCACGCCCTCGCTGCCGCTGCACTCGGACGACCTGTCCGAGCACACCGGCTCGAAGGAGGCGGCCGCCCACGCGATGATCCAGTCCGTCGTGGAGCGGATGTACACGGAATCCGAGGAGAACCGCTTCCTCGAGGTCACCTACGCGAACGGCGACAAGGAAGTCCTGTACTTCAAGGACTTCAACTCCGGAGCGATGATTCAGAACATCGTGGACCGGGCAAAGAAAATGGCCATCAAGGCATTCCTCGAGCAGGGCCAGAAGGGCCTGCGCGTCTCCCATCTCCTCCAGGCATGCGTGGACGAGTTCAAGGAGAACGAGGACCTGCCCAACACCACCAACCCGGACGACTGGGCCAGGATTTCCGGAAAGAAGGGCGAGCGGATCGTGTTCATCCGCACACTCGTCACCGGAAAGCAGGGCGCAGACACCGGTCGCTCCATCGACACGGTGGCAAATACCGGACAGTACCTGTAAAACGCAGACCGGCTGCGGATGCCCGGCAGGGTATCCGCAGCCGGGCCGTTTTCCCGGCAGCTCCGGCCACACCCGAACAATGACGCAATTGATCTCCCCACCGGCGCAGAGGCGCTCTAGGCTCTGCCGTACCGCCGAGTCGCGCAGTGCGGGGACGGGCACCGCGGACCAGCAGCGGTACTTGAGCGCCGCTCCCGGAGGGGAGCGACGCCGGGCAAGGAGGGCCGCATGACCGTACGGCGAGTGATGGGCATCGAGACGGAGTACGGGATCTCCGTTCCCGGTCAACCCAACGCCAATGCCATGCTCACCTCGTCCCAGATCGTCAACGCCTACGCGGCGGCGATGCACCGGGCGCGGCGCGCCCGCTGGGACTTCGAGGAGGAGAACCCGCTGCGCGACGCGCGAGGCTTCGACCTCGCCCGTGAGACCGCTGACTCCAGCCAGCTCACCGACGAGGACATCGGCCTGGCCAATGTCATCCTCACCAACGGCGCGCGGCTGTACGTCGACCACGCGCACCCCGAGTACAGCTCACCCGAGATCACCAATCCGCTGGACGCGGTGCTCTGGGACAAGGCCGGCGAGCGGGTGATGGCCGAAGCGGCCGAACGGGCCGCCGCGATCCCCGGGGCCCAGCCGATCCACCTGTACAAGAACAACACCGACAACAAGGGCGCGTCCTACGGCACGCACGAGAACTACCTGATGAAGCGGGAGACCCCCTTCTCGGACATCGTGCGCCATCTGACCCCGTTCTTCGTCTCCCGCCAGGTCGTCACCGGCGCCGGCCGCGTCGGCATCGGCCAGGACGGCCACGAGCACGGATTCCAGATCAGTCAGCGTGCCGACTACTTCGAGGTCGAGGTCGGCCTGGAGACCACCCTCAAGCGCCCCATCATCAACACCCGCGACGAACCGCACTCCGACGCCGAGAAGTACCGCAGGCTGCACGTGATCATCGGCGACGCGAACCTCTCCGAGATCTCGACCTATCTGAAGCTCGGCACCACCTCCCTGGTCCTGGCCATGATCGAGGACGGCTTCATCAACGTCGACCTGGCGGTCGACCAGCCGGTCCGCACACTGCACCAGGTCTCGCACGACCCCACACTCAAGCAGCTGGTCACCCTCCGTAGCGGCCGGACACTCACCGCTGTGCAGCTCCAGATGGAGTACTTCGAGCTGGGCCGCAAGTACGTCGAGGAGCGGTACGGGGCGGACGCGGACGAGCAGACCAAGGATGTCCTGGCCCGCTGGGAGGACACCCTGAACCGCCTGGAGAACGATCCGATGAGCCTGTCGGGCGAGCTGGACTGGATCGCCAAGCGGGAGCTCATGGAGGGCTACCGGCGCCGTGACGGCCTGGACTGGGACGCCCCGCGCCTGCACCTGGTGGACCTCCAGTACGCCGACGTACGGGCCGACAAGGGCCTGTACAACCGGCTGGCGGCCCGCGGGAAGATCAAGCGCCTGCTCGACGAGAGCGACGTCGAGCGGGCCCGTACGAAGCCGCCCGAGGACACCAGGGCCTATTTCCGGGGCCGCTGCCTGGAGCAGTACGCGGACGACGTCGCCGCGGCCTCCTGGGACTCGGTCATCTTCGATCTGCCCGACCGTGACTCGCTGCAACGGGTCCCCACGATGGAACCGCTGCGGGGTACACGCGCCCACGTCAAGGAGCTCCTGGACCGCTGCCGCACCGCGGATGAGCTGGTCCGGACGCTGACGGGGGGCTGAAAGGCGTCCCGGCTGGGAATCAATCAGATGACCTCCGGACGTTGAGGAAAGTACCGGGCCAATGTCGGACCCCGTAGGTAGGGTCTGATCAAGTGCTTCGAACCGAGCGGGGTGAGCTAGATGGCGACCAAGGACACCGGCGGCGGACAGCAGAAGGCGACACGTTCCACCGAGGAGACCGAGGAGCAGACTCAGGACGCGCAGGCGTCCGAGGACCTCAAGGAGCGGCAGGAAAAGCTGGGCGAGGACGTCGACGACGTCCTGGACGAGATCGACGACGTACTCGAGTCCAATGCCGAGGACTTCGTTCGATCGTTCGTTCAAAAGGGTGGCGAGTAGCACCCGGAGAACCAATCCGGACAGTCCGCCTACGCGCTCGTGCCACGACCGGCGCCTTCCGTGGGATGCCCTCACCCGTACAGGGCATCCCACGGAAGCGCATCTGCACCCGGGATCATGTTGATCACCGTCACGGGGCGGGTAGTGTCCGTGGCGTACTGCTTCAACTGCAATTCGGCCATCGGCAAGTTGGGGGATGATCCTGACTCCTTGCGCAGGGCCATCGCATACCTGGAGGGAAACGCGTGGAAGCCAACACTCGTAGCACCGGGCGTCTACCAGCTGCCTTCCTGACGCCGGGTTCGTCCTCGTTCATGGACTTCCTGTCCGACCACTCACCCGAGATCCTTCCCGGCAACCGCAGCCTGCCGCCGTTGCAGGGCGCCGTCGAGGCGCCGCACGGCACCACGATCGTCGCGGCCTCGTTCCCCGGTGGAGTGGTCCTCGCCGGTGACCGGCGGGCGACCATGGGGAACATGATCGCGCAGCGCGACATCGAGAAGGTGTTCCCGGCCGACGAGTACTCCGCGGTGGGGATCGCCGGCACGGCGGGTCTCGCCGTGGAGATGGTGAAGCTGTTCCAGCTGGAGCTGGAGCACTTCGAGAAGGTCGAGGGTGCCACGCTCTCGCTGGAGGGCAAGGCCAACCGGCTCTCCACCATGATCCGCAGCAATCTGGCGATGGCCATGCAGGGCCTGGCGGTCGTCCCGCTGTTCGCCGGGTACGACGTCGACCGCGAGAAGGGCCGGATCTTCTCGTACGACGTGACCGGCGGGCGCTCGGAGGAGCGCGGCTACGCGGCCACCGGCTCCGGCTCCGTCTTCGCACGCGGGTCGATGAAGAAGCTGTACCGCGACGACCTGACGGAGGAGCAGACACTCACCCTGGTCGTGCAGGCGCTGTACGACGCGGCCGACGACGACTCGGCGACCGGTGGCCCGGACGTGGCCCGCCGGATCTATCCGATCGTCACCGTCATCACCGACGAGGGCTTCCGCAGGCTGGACGACGCGGATTCCTCGGAGATCGCGCGCGCGATCCTGGAGCGCCGGCTCGAGCAGCCCGACGGCCCCCGCGCCGCGCTGCTCTGACCGGCCCGATGCTTCTCCGATGCACTCGTCACTGACAGAAAGGGACGGATAGCCGGTGTCGACGCCGTTCTATGTCTCACCTCAGCAGGCCATGGCCGACCGGGCGGAATACGCCCGGAAGGGCATCGCCCGTGGTCGCAGCCTGGTTGTGCTGCAGTACGCCGACGGCATTGTGTTCGTCGGCGAGAACCCGTCCCGCGCGCTGCACAAGTTCAGCGAGATCTACGACCGGATCGGCTTCGCCGCCGCCGGCAAGTACAACGAGTACGAGAACCTCCGCATCGGCGGCGTCCGCTACGCCGATCTGCGGGGATACACCTACGACCGCGACGACGTGACGGCCCGTGGGCTGGCCAACGTCTACGCGCAGACGCTCGGCACCATCTTCTCCAGCGCGGCCGAGAAGCCGTACGAGGTGGAGCTGGTGGTCGCCGAGGTCGGCGCCGGGCCCGAGGGCGACCAGATCTACCGGCTGCCGCACGACGGCTCGATCGTGGACGAGCACGGCTCGGTCGCGGTCGGCGGGAACGCCGAGCAGATCAGCAGCTTCCTCGACCAGCGCCACCGCGACGGGATGTCGCTCGCCGAGGCGCTGAAGCTGGCCGTGCAGGCGCTCTCGCGTGAGGCCAACGGCAACGAGCGGGAGATCCCCGCCGAGCGGCTGGAGGTCGCGGTCCTGGACCGCACGAGGCCGCAGCAGCGCAAGTTCAAGCGGATCGTCGGCCGGCAGCTGACCAGGCTGCTGGACGCGGACGGCGCCGGGGCCACCCCGACGGACGCCCCGTCCGACACGGAGGAGCCCGAAGGCGGCAGCACCCCGGCCGCCGACACCCCGTCGAAGGACACCGGCACGCCCGCGAAGGGCACCGACGCCGAGGCGGGCGGCGCGGACGAGGACCCGAAGGAGTAGCCGGCTCCCGGAATCCCGGACGGAGCCCTCCGGCCACCGCACGCGCGGCGGCCGGAGGGCTCCGTCATGCGATGGGCGAGGGCTCCGTCATGCGGTGGGCGGGGGTGCGGTCGAGCCCCGGACCACCAGGTGGACGGGGAGGTCGTGGTGGACCGCGGGGCGGCCCTCCAGGACGGCCAGCAGCGAGCTCATGCCCCGCTCGCCCACCTGCTCGGCCGGCAGGCGCACGGTCGTCAGCTCCGGCTCCACCGCCGTGGCGAGCGCCAGGTCGTCGTACCCGGTCACCGAGATGTCGTCCGGCACCCGCAGCCCCCGTCTGCGCACCGCCTTGCAGGCGCCGGCGGCCAGGATGTCGTCGTCGCAGACGATGGCCGTGGGCAGGGGGCCGGGGGAGGCCAGAGCGGCCTCGGCGGCCTCGCGCCCGGCCCGTACGTCGAGGGGGGCGGTCACCGTACGCAGGGCGGCGCCCGGAACCTCCCGTACCGCTTCCTCCAGTGCCCGGGCGCGCACCGCGAAGGTCCAGGTGTCCACGGCCGAGGCCAGGTGCACGATCCGGCGGTGGCCGAGGCCCAGCAGATGGTCCGTCACCTGGCGCATGCCGTCCGCGATGGCGAGGTTCACGTGCGCCGCGGCGCCCTGGTCCCCGGGGTCGCTGTCCAGCATCACCAGCGGCAGGTCCGCACCGCGCAGCGCCCCCAGCGCGTCCGCCGCCATCGAGGAGGCGATCACCCCGTCCAGCGCCGCGCGTGCCGGGTCGAACGGGTCCCTGGCGGGGCCGGTGCCGTCGGGTGACGGGTAGAGGACCACCCCGAAGTCGTGCTCGGCGGCGACGGCCGCGGCGCCCGTGTACACCCGGGCGAAGAACTCGTTGGTGAGCGCGGGGACGACGAGGAGAGCGGTGCGGGTGCGGCCCAGGCGGAGGCTGCGGGCCGCGAGGTTCGGCCGGTAGCCCAAATCCCGGGCGAGGTCGCGGACCCGTTCGGCGGTCGCCGCCGACACCCGGCCGCGCCATTTGTCACCGAGCACGAGCGAGACCGTCGCCTGCGAGACGCCCGCGGCCCGCGCCACGTCACGGCTGGTGGGCCGGGGTGGGGCGGGCTGCCGCGTGCTGCTCACTCGTGCCTCCGTGCTCGGGTCCGTCGCCGGGTGCCGTGGGATCGCGGCGGGATGGACTCCCGGGCTGCCCACATGGTACGTATGGGCGTCGACGTTATACGTAAAACCCCGGGGTGCGGCACCGCCGGGGGAGAGGGGCGGACATGGCCGCGGGCTATCTGGACATCCTCCGGACGCGGCACGCCGCCCGGCTGCTGGCGGGCACCCTGGTGGGGCGGCTGCCGAACGGCACCGCCCACATCGCGATCGTCCTGTTCACCCGCGCGGAGGGCGGCAGCTACACCCTGGCCGGTGCCCTCGCGGCGGCGTACGGACTGGCGACGGCGGTGGGACAGCCGCTGCTCGGCCGCGCCGTGGACCTGTACGGCCAGCCGCGCGTCCAGCTCCCCGCGGCGGTGGTCTCCGCGCTCGGCATGGCGGTGTTCGCCCTGACCGGCCTCGGCCCGCTCCCGGCGGCGTACGCGGCGGTGATCGTGGCGGGGGTGTTCACGCCCCCGCTGGAGGGCGGTCTACGCGCCCTGTGGCCGTCGGTCCTGGGCCGGGAGGACCGGGTGCACCGCGCGTACGCCATGGACGCGGTGGCCCAGGAGGTCATGTTCACCGTGGGACCGCTCCTCGTGACCGTCCTGGTGTCCCTCTGGTCGCCGGCCGCCGCCCTCCTGGTCATCAACGCCATCGGCGTCCTGGGGGCCCTGTCCGTCGTCCTGTCCGAACCCTCCAGGCTGTGGCGCTCGGCGCCCCGCGAGGCGCACTGGCTCGGCGCCCTGCGCTCACCGGGGCTGCTCGCCCTGCTGGGCGCCTTCTTCTTCGTCGGGCTCGCGCTCGGCTCGATCACGGTGGCCGGGGTCGCGTACGCCGACGACCACGGCCAGGAGTCCGTGTACGGCTGGCTGATGGCCGCGCTCGGCCTCGGCGCGCTGATCGGCGGCGCGGCGTACGGGGCCCGGCAGTGGGCCGGGGCGCCCGAACGCCGGCTGCGGGTCATCGTGGCGCTGCTGGCGCTGGGTTATCTGCCGCTGATGCTGACGCCGGGGGTGCCCGCCATGACCGCGCTGGCGGCGGTCGCCGGTGTCTTCCTGGCCCCCGCCATCGCCTGCTCGTTCATCGTCGTCGACCGGCACGCGCCGCAGGGCACCGTGACCGAGGCGTTCTCCTGGCTCGTGACGACGTTCGGGGTGGGCGCGGCGGCCGGAACGGCGGTGGCGGGCCCGGCCGTCGAGCTCGGCGGGACGGCCTGGAGCTTCGCCGTCGCCGGGGCCGGCGGGGTCGCCGCCCTGCTCGTCCTGCTGTGCACCGGAAGGGTCCTCGCGGTCCCCGGGCACGGCGCTGTCGCCGCCCGAGGACCGGAGGGCGACCGGAGCGGTGCCGTCGAACCCGGCCTGAGCACGGGCCCCCAGGCCTGACCGGACGACCTCGCCGCGGGCCGACCGCGGCCTGACCGCCGCCTCCGGCGCATCCGGGTCCCCGGGGGCCGGGCGCCGCGACATCCCGTCCGCGGGGGCCGGTGGAGTGGTGGCGCCGCCCGTCCCGTCGGCCGCCGGAAAGGTCCTCGCAGCTCCCGGGCGTACGCCCGCAGTTGTGGCCGGTTCGGAAAATGATCGAAACGGTGCTGCCGAACCCGGTTTCAGCTCAGGCCGTAAGGCGTAATGTTCAGTCATGGACCGCCGCATTTTCGGGCTGGAGAACGAGTACGGCGTCACGTGCACGTTCAGGGGACAGCGCCGACTGTCACCTGACGAAGTGGCGCGCTACCTCTTCCGCCGTGTTGTGTCATGGGGCCGCAGCAGCAATGTCTTCCTGCGGAACGGCGCCCGCCTCTACCTCGACGTGGGATCGCATCCGGAATACGCGACACCCGAATGCGACAACGTGACCGAACTGGTCACGCACGACAAGGCGGGCGAGCGCATTCTCGAAGGACTGCTCGTCGACGCCGAGCGCCGCCTGCACGAGGAGGGAATCGCGGGCGACGTCTATCTCTTCAAGAACAACACCGACTCGGCTGGAAACTCCTACGGGTGCCACGAGAACTACCTCGTGGCCCGGCACGGAGAATTCTCCCGGCTCGCGGACATCCTCATTCCGTTCCTCGTCACCCGTCAGCTGATCTGCGGTGCGGGCAAGGTGCTGCAGACGCCGCGCGGAGCCGTCTACTGCGTGAGCCAGCGGGCCGAGCACATCTGGGAGGGCGTCAGCTCCGCGACGACGCGCTCCCGCCCGATCATCAACACCCGGGACGAACCGCACGCCGACGCGGAGCGGTACCGCCGCCTCCACGTCATCGTCGGTGACTCCAACATGTCCGAGACGACCATGCTGCTCAAGGTCGGCGCCACCGACCTCGTGCTGCGCATGATCGAGGCGGGCACCGTGATGCGCGACCTGACCCTGGAGAACCCGATCCGGGCCATCCGCGAGGTCAGCCACGACATCACGGGCCGGCGCAAGGTGCGCCTGGCCAGCGGCCGCGAGGCCTCGGCCATCGAGGTCCAGCGCGAGTACTACGAGAAGGCCGTCGACTTCGTCGAGCGCCGGGGCATCCGCACCGGCACCGTCGACCAGGTCCTCGAGCTGTGGGGCCGCACGCTGGACGCCATCGAGGCCGAGGACCTCGACCGGATCGACACCGAGATCGACTGGGTCATGAAGTACAAGCTCATCGAGCGGTACCGGGCCAAGAACAACATGACCATGTCGAATCCGAGGGTCGCCCAGATAGACCTCGCCTACCACGACATCCACCGCCGGCGCGGGCTCTACTACCTCCTGGAGCGCAAGGGCCAGGCCGCCCGCATCTGCAACGACCTGAAGATCTTCGAGGGCAAATCGGTGCCCCCGCAGACGACCAGGGCGCGGCTGCGCGGCGACTTCATCCGCAGGGCCCAGGAGCAGCGGCGGGACTTCACCGTCGACTGGGTCCACCTCAAGCTCAACGACCAGGCGCAGCGCACCGTGCTGTGCAAGGACCCCTTCCGTTCCGTCGACGACCGGGTGGAGAAGTTGATCGCGGGCATGTGACCCGGGACAGGAATGTCCCGCCCCGTATGCGACCGGGCCCCGTACGTTCCTCGTACGGGGCCCTTCCGTCCGCCTAGAGTGTCGGGGACCATTCACGTGCCGTCTGAGATCTGAGGAACCAGTGCGCCGACTTGCCGGCCTTCTCGTCGTCCCCCTACTGCTGCTGTCCACCGCGGCATGCGGCGACGACAAGGCCTCCGACTCCGTCTCCAAGAGCGGATTTCCCGCGATCACCGCGGGATCGAAGTTCGGGGAGAAGCCCACTCTGGCGAAGGGTGAGGGCGATCCACCCAAGGAGCTGAAGACCGACGTCATCAGTGAGGGTGACGGCGCGACGCTCAAGAACGGCGACGCGATCCAGGTCAACTACCTCGGACAGGCCTGGGACTCGACCAAGCCGTTCGACAACAGCTTCGACCGCAAGCAGCCCTTCGACCTGACGCTCGGCGCGGGCATGGTCATCCAGGGCTGGGACAAGGGGCTCGTCGGCAAGAAGGTCGGCAGCCGCGTCGAACTGGTCATTCCGCCGGACCTCGGGTACGGCGCGCAGGGCCAGGGCGACATCAAGCCCAACGCCACCCTCGTCTTCGTCGTCGACATCGTGAAGGCGACCAAGATCCCGGCCTCCGCCGAGGGGTCGGAGGTCGCCCAGGACAACATCGACCTGCCGAAGGTCGGTACGAAGACCGACGGCAAGGCGCCGACCGTCACGATCCCCAAGAGCGACCCGCCGAAGAAGCTGGTCTCCAACTACGTGCTGGAGTCCAAGGGTGACGTCGTCAAGGAGACCGACAGCGTCGTCGTGAACTACGTGGGTCTGCTCTGGAAGGGCAGCAAGGCCTTCGACAGCACCTACCAGACGGGCAAGACGCAGACGTTCCCGCTGGCCCAGGTCACCCTCAAGGGTCTGAAGAACGGTCTGGTCGGCAAGAAGGTCGGCAGCCGTGTGCTGCTCGTCATCCCGCCGGACCAGGGCTTCGGCGACGAGGCCCAGCAGTCCATCCCCGCGAAGTCCACTCTCGTGTTCGCCGTGGACATCCTGGCAAAGATGTAAGACTGTCCCGGTTGACCAGTTCATCAGTAAGAGGAGCAGTTCAGTGAGCATCGACAAGCCCGAGATCGACTTCCCGGGTGGCGAGCCGCCGGCCGACCTTGAGATCAAGGAGATCTGGGAGGGCGACGGACCGGTGGCCCAGGCGGGCCAGACCGTCTCCGTGCACTACGTCGGTGTGGCCTTCTCCACCGGCGAGGAGTTCGACGCCTCGTGGAACCGCGGCACCCCGCTGCAGTTCCAGCTCGGTGCCGGCCAGGTCATCGCGGGCTGGGACCAGGGCGTCCAGGGCATGAAGGTCGGCGGCCGTCGCCAGCTGACCATCCCCGCGCACCTCGCCTACGGCGACCGTGGCGCGGGCGGTGGCGCCATCGCCCCCGGCGAGACGCTGATCTTCGTCTGCGACCTCGTGGGCGTCTGATCCGTCCGTCTACAGCAGTCGGGGCCCGTGCCGCAAGGCACGGGCCCTCGCTTTGGTCCGGACACCCCGGGGCGGTACGGTCGACGGTCGGAGAGCACGTCGAGAAAGGGCGTCGATGGCGATTGCCAAGGCCGAACGGCTGATGAACCTGGCACTGTGTCTGCTGGGTACCCGGCGCCCGCTCAGCAAGCGTGAGCTCCGCGGGTCCATCGAGGCCTACCTGGAGGCGGGCTCCGACGAATCCTTCAACCGGATGTTCGAGCGCGACAAGGACGATCTCCGCGAACTCGGCCTGATCATCGAGACCGTGGAGAATCTGGACGGCGACACCGGATATCTGGCGCGCCGCGACAGCAACCGGCTGCCCCCCATCACCCTGGACGCCGAGGAGGCCGCGGCCCTCGGGCTCGCCGCCAAGGTCTGGCAGCAGGCCCGGCTCGCCGGTGCCGCCAGCGGCGCCCTGCAGAAGCTGCGGGCCGCCGGGATGCCGGAGGCCGAGGACGCCTACGAGGTGCACAGCGCCCTCGAACCCCGTATCCCGGTCCACGAGGCCGCCTTCGAGCCGCTGATGCTCGCCTGCCGGGACCGCCGCCCGGTCACCTTCGACTACCGCAAGGGCAACGCCGCCCGCCCCGAGCAGCGCCAGGTCGAGCCCTGGACGCTGGAGTGCTGGCGCGGCCACTGGTACCTGGCCGGCTGGGACCGCGACCGGGGGGCCGAGCGGGTCTTCCGGCTGTCCCGGATCTCGGGCCGGGTCCGCTCCCGGGCCGGTGCCTTCTCGGCCCCCGTCCCGGACGCCGTGACCGTCCGGGAGACCGTGGAGAGCTGGGCGGGGGAGACCGCCACCAGGACCGCCCGCATCAGGCTGCGCGCCGGCTCGGGCTACCCGCTGCGCGCCCGCGCGATATCCGTACGGGAACAGGGCGACGGCTGGGACGAGTTGGAGATCCCGTACGGGCACGGGCTGGACGCCTGGCTCGTGGAGTTCGGGCCCGATGTGATCGTGAGCGAACCCGCCGATCTGCGGGCCGATGTGATGGACCGGCTGCGCGCCGTGGCCAAGGACTGAGGGGGACCCGTACTCGTGGCCACGAACGCGATCGACCAGACCCGGCGGATGCTCTCCCTCGTCACGTATCTGCGTGAGCGCCCCGGCGCGCACGTCCAGGACGTCGCCCGGGCCTTCGGGATCACCGAGGACGAGCTGATCTCCGACCTCGACGTGCTGCCCATGTGCGGGACCAGCTTCCGCGGCGGCGATCTGCTCGACATCGACACCGACGGCGACCGGATCTGGTGGCACAACCCGGACGACGTCGCGGAACCGCTGCGGCTGGCCGCCGACGAGGCGACCGCGCTGCTCGTCGCGGCCCGTGCCGTCGCCACGCTCCCGGGTCTGCGGGAGGGCGACCGGCAGGCGCTGGTGCGGGCGACCGCCAAGCTGGAGACCGCGGCCGGTGAGGTGGGCGCCGCCAGTTCACGGCTCTCCGTGACCTTCGAGTCCGAGGGCGGTGTCTTCGCCGACGTCGACCGGGCGATCTCCGAGCGGCGCCGCCTCTGGCTGCGCTACTACTCGCCCGCGCGCGACGAGCTGACCGAGCGCGAGGTGGACCCGATCCGGCTGTTCGCCGTCGGCCACACCTATATGGAGGGCTGGTGCCGGCTCACCGAGGCGCGGCGTACGTTCCGGCTCGACCGGGTCGCGGAGATCCGTATCCTCGACGCCCCGTCCGCCCCGCCGGAGCTGGAGCTGCGTGATCTCTCGGAGGGGCTGGTCCAGCCCGCGGCCGAGGACCCGGAGGTCGTGATCGAGGTCGGCCCCGGCGGCCGCTGGGTCGCCGAGTACTACCCGCACGACAGCGCGGAGGAACTGCCCGACGGCGGTCTGCGGATCACGCTCCGCACCCCCGACCCGGCCTCCCTGCGCAGGCTCGCCCTGCGGCTGGGCGGCGAGGGACGCATCACCTCGCCCCCCGACCTGGCCGAGAGCGCCCGGCAGGCGGCGCGTGACGCACTGGCCGCCTACGACGGCGCGCTCTGAGCGGCGGCCCCCGGTGCACCGAGGAGACGAAGGCCGTATGACCGTGATATCGAGCACGCAGACCGGGCCGGTTCCGGTCCCGGTGCCCGACGCCGTACGCTTCCGGGCCGCCTGTCCGGACTGCCGTGAGCGGTTCGAGCTCATGGCGGGCGCGCTGCGGCTGGCCATAGGCGCCAGCCGCCGTACGACCTTCTACTCCTTCACGTGTCCCGCCTGCGGGTCCGCGGTCCGCAAGCCGGCCGGGGAGCGCATCGTCGAGCTCCTCAGCGGCGGCGGGGTGCGGACACTGCGCCTGCACACCGCCCTGCGGTGACGAGAGACATCGAGGACCCGTCCATGTTCTGGCCCATGCTCGCCATCGCCCTGGGATTCGCCGGCCTCGCCGTGCTCGGCGTGCTGGCCGTCAAGGTCTTCGTCGAGGCCCAGCGGCTCGCCGGACAGGTGGCCGCGACCACGCGGCGGATCAACCGAGCGGCCGAGGACCTCGAACGAGCGGCCACCACCCTCTCCGACACCGGAGAGGCCCTGCGACAGCCGGGCGCGGCCTCCTGATTCACCGGTTCGGGGGGTACGCTTCTGGAGCGGCCCAGGCAGGGAGGTGTGGGCCGCAAGCGGGAGTACGCACAGGCATTGCCTCACGTTTACCCCTGCGGGTTACGATCGCTGCCAGCGCGAAGGTCGGACATCTGTCCGGTCGAACGGGTAGCGAGCCCACCCCCCGGACGCCTCAGTGAGAAGGAAGTCGCACATGATCGGCAATCTGAAGCCCCTCGAGATCGTTCTGATCATCGTTGTCATCCTGCTGCTCTTCGGTGCCAAGAAGCTTCCCGACATGGCGCGTTCGCTCGGCAAGTCGGCCCGCATCCTCAAGAGCGAGGCCAAGGCCATGAAGAAGGACGACGCGGATCCCGCCGCGCCCACCACGGAGACCGTGGCCGACACCACCCCGCCGGCGGCGACCGCCCGCACCATCCAGGCCGCTCCGGGAGACGTCACCAGCTCCCGCCCGGTCAACGAGGCCAAGCCCACCACCCAGAGCTGACGGCTGATCCGCACCACCGGACGCTGTTGCACGAGACGAGGGAAGTGGGTTGCTCAAGTCTGCCCGCAAGCAGGAGAAGGACGACGAGGGGCGGATGCCCCTCCTCGATCACCTGCGTGAGCTGCGCAACCGCCTGCTGAAGTCGGTCCTGGCGATCGTCGTCGCCGTGATCGCGGCGGCGTTCTTCCAGAAGGAAATCTTCGAGTTCCTGATGAAGCCGATCCTGGACTCGGTCGGCTGCAAGAACGGCGCCGTGACCATGATCAACGGTCGGCCCTGCGCGGAGATGACCACCAACGGTCTGCTGTCGCCGTTCACCATCGCGCTGAAGGTGTCCCTGATGGCCGGCGTGCTGGTGGCCACCCCGGTGTGGCTGTACCAGCTGTGGGGATTCGTCGCCCCCGGCCTGCACAAGCAGGAGAAGCGCTACTCGATCGCGTTCGTCGCGGCCGGGGTGCCGCTCTTCGTCGCCGGCGCCTACCTGGCGTACGCCATCCTGCCGCAGACCGCGCAGATCATGCTGGGCTTCACCCCCGACAACGTGAAGAACCTGCTGCCGCTGGACGACTTCCTGGACCTGATCACCCGCATGGTGATCGTCTTCGGGCTCGCCTTCGAGCTGCCGCTCCTGCTCATCCTGCTCAACCTGACCGGCGTCCTGACCGGCGCCCGCATGCTGCGCTGGTGGCGCGGGATGATCGTCGGGCTGACCGCCTTCGCGGCCATCGCGACCCCGGGCGGCGAGCCCATCTCGATGCTGCTGCTGGCGGGTCCGCTCGCCGTGCTGTACTTCGTGGCCGTCGGGTTCTCGCTGCTCAACGACAAGCGCAAGCGCCGCGCCGACCCGGATGCCGAGCTCGACGACGACGAGGCCTCCAGCCTGGACCTCACGCCCGAGACGGTGGGCGCCGTGGACCCGGTGTCCTCCCGGCCCGCGCTGCCGGAGCAGGCGAACGGTGACGCGGACGGCGGCCGGTCGCACCGGCTCAACGGTTACGACGACATCACCTGACCTTGTAGGGTCCCGCGGGTGACCAGCGAGATCACCCTCTTCGTCAATCCCACCGCGGGGAGCGGCCAAGGCGCGCGTGCCGCGCAGCCGGCCGCTTCCGCTCTGCGGGACGCCGGCTTCTCCGTACGGACGGTTCTCGGCGAGGACGCCGACGACGCGCTGCGACGCGCCCGGGAGGCCGTGGCGTACGGGACCGGGGCGCTGATAGCCGTGGGCGGGGACGGCATGATGTCCCTCGCCCTGCAGGCCGTCGCCGGGACCTCGACGCCGCTCGGCGCCGTGGCCGTCGGCACCGGCAACGACTTCGCCCGCGCCCTCGGGCTGCCGATCCGCGATCCGGCCGCCGCCGGACGGCTGGCCGCCGAGGCGCTCAAGGCCGGTACGGCGCGCGCGATCGACCTGGGCCGGACGGAGGAGCGCTGGTTCGGCTCCGTCCTGGCGTCCGGCTTCGACTCGCGGGTCAACGACCGGGGGAACCGGATGCGCTGGGTCGGAGGCCGCTTCAAGTACGACCTGGCGATCCTGGCCGAGCTGGCCGCCTTCAGGCCCATCCCGTACCGGATCCGGCTGGACGGCGGCCTGGTCACCGAGATCGAGGCGACGCTGATCGCCGTGGGCAACGGGACCACGTACGGCGGCGGCATGCGGATCTGCGCCGACGCGCTCATGGACGACGGGCTCTTCGACGTGACCGTGGTCGGCGACTGCAGCCGGGCCACCCTGCTCAAGGTCTTCCCGAAGGTCTACAAGGGCACCCACCTCGGGCACCCCAAGGTCACCGTGCACCGGGTGTCCTCGATAGAGCTGGCCGCGGCCGGTGTCACGGCGTACGCGGACGGTGAACCGCTGGGCGCGCTGCCGCTCACCGCGACCTGTGTGCCCGGCGCGGTCCGGGTGCTTGCACCGTGAAATAAAGATCGGGCTGACTGTCATACGGGGCGGGTAGGCTCGTATCAAGATGACAGAGGACCTCTCACCAGCTGAGCGATATCAGGCTTCTCGGGTTCGTGCGGCCGAGCGGGCCACGGCCCTCGGGCCCTTCCGAGAGATGTACGAATTCGGACTGGACCCGTTCCAGATCGAGGCCTGCCAGGCACTGGAGGCCGGCAAGGGGGTGCTGGTCGCGGCCCCCACCGGGTCGGGCAAGACCATCGTCGGTGAATTCGCCGTACACCTGGCCCTGGAGCAGGGGCGCAAGTGCTTCTACACCACGCCCATCAAGGCCCTGTCCAACCAGAAGTTCACCGATCTCGTCCGGCGCTACGGCGCGGACAAGGTCGGTCTGCTGACCGGTGACAACAGCGTCAACGCGGACGCACCCGTGGTCGTCATGACGACCGAGGTCCTGCGCAACATGCTGTACGCGGGTTCCCAGGCGCTCACCGGCCTCGGCTACGTGGTCATGGACGAGGTGCACTACCTCTCCGACCGCTTCCGGGGTGCCGTGTGGGAGGAAGTGATCATCCACCTGCCGGAGTCCGTGACCCTGGTGTCGCTGTCGGCGACCGTGTCCAACGCCGAGGAGTTCGGCGACTGGCTGGACACCGTTCGTGGTGACACCCAGGTGATCGTCTCCGAGCACCGCCCGGTGCCGCTGTGGCAGCACGTCATGGCCGGGCGCCGGATGTACGACCTCTTCGAGGAGGAGACCGACCACGGCGGCCGGGGCACCGGCCGGCGCGAGGTCAACCCGGATCTCGTCCGGCTCGCCCGGATGGAGAACCAGCGCGGGTACAACCCGCGCGAGCGCCGGCGCGGGAAGATGGTGCGCGAGGCGGACCGGGAGCGCGAGCGGCGCCAGCGCAGCCGGATCTGGACCCCGGCCAGGCCCGAGGTCATCGACCGGCTGGACGCCGAGGGGCTGCTGCCCGCCATCACGTTCATCTTCAGCCGGGCCGGCTGCGAGGCGGCCGTCCAGCAGTGCCTGCAGGCAGGTCTGCGGCTCAACGACGAGGACAAGCGCCAGCTGGTGCGGGAGATCGTCGAGGAGCGGACGGCGTCCATTCCCCCCGAGGACCTCCATGTCCTCGGGTACTACGAGTGGCTCGAGGGCCTGGAGCGCGGCATCGCGGCGCACCACGCCGGGATGCTGCCGACCTTCAAGGAGGTCGTGGAGGAGCTGTTCGTCCGCGGCCTGGTCAAGGCCGTCTTCGCGACGGAGACGCTGGCGCTCGGCATCAACATGCCCGCGCGTTCCGTGGTGCTGGAGAAGCTCGTCAAGTGGAACGGCGAGCAGCACGCCGACATCACCCCCGGCGAGTACACCCAGCTGACCGGGCGGGCCGGGCGCCGTGGCATCGACGTCGAGGGCCACGCGGTCGTCCTGTGGCAGCGGGGGATGGACCCGGGCGCGCTCGCCGGGCTCGCCGGGACGCGTACGTATCCGCTGCGCTCCAGCTTCCGGCCCTCGTACAACATGGCCGTCAACCTCGTCCAGCAGTTCGGCCGGCACCGCTCGCGCGAGCTGCTGGAGACCTCCTTCGCGCAGTTCCAGGCGGACCGGTCGGTCGTCGGGATCTCCCGGCAGGTCCAGCGCAACGAGGAGGGCCTCGCGGGCTACAAGGAGGGCATGACCTGCCACCTCGGGGACTTCGAGGAGTACGCGCGGCTGCGCCGCGACCTCAAGGACCGCGAGACGGAGCTGGCCAAGCAGGGCGCGGCCCAGCGGCGTGCCGCCGCCGCCTCGTCCCTGGAGAAGCTGAAGCCCGGTGACGTCATCCACGTCCCCACCGGCAAGTTCGCCGGCCTCGCCCTGGTGCTGGATCCGGGGCTGCCCGCCGGGCGCACCAACGGCCATCGCGGTCTCGAGTACCACGACGGGCCGCGTCCTCTGGTGCTGACCGCCGAGCGGCAGGTCAAGCGGCTGGCGCATATCGACTTCCCGGTGCCGGTCGAGGCGCTGGAGCGGATGCGGGTGCCCAAGTCGTTCAACCCGCGCTCACCGCAGTCCCGCCGCGACCTGGCCTCCGCGCTGAGGAGCAAGGCGGGGCACATCGACCCGGGGCGCCACCGCAAGCAGCGGTCAGCCGCGGCCGACGACCGGGAGATCGCCCGGCTGCGCACGGAGCTGCGCGCGCACCCCTGCCACGGGTGCGACGAGCGTGAGGACCACGCGCGGTGGGCCGAGCGGTACCACCGGCTCCAGCGCGACACACGGCAGCTGGAGAACCGGATCGAGGGCCGGACGAACACCATCGCCCGCACCTTCGACCGGATCGTCGCGCTCCTGACCGAGATGGATTACCTGCGGGGCAACGAGGTCACCGACAACGGGCGGCGGCTCGCCCGGCTCTACGGGGAGCTCGACCTGCTGGCCAGCGAGTGTCTGCGGGACGGCGTCTGGGAGGGGCTCAACCCGGCCGAACTCGCCGCGTGCGTCTCGGCGCTGGTCTACGAGGCACGCCAGGCGGACGACGCGGTCGCGCCCAAGCTGCCCTCGGGGCCCGCGAAGACCGCGATGGGCGAGATGATCCGTATCTGGGGCCGTCTCGACGCCCTGGAGGAGGACTTCAAGATCAGCCAGACGGAAGGGGTCGGCCAGCGCGAGCCCGACCTCGGCTTCGCCTGGGCGGTCTACATGTGGGCCTCCGGGCGGACGCTGGACGAGGTCCTGCGCGAGGCGGAGATGCCGGCCGGCGACTTCGTACGGTGGTGCAAGCAGGTCATCGACGTGCTCGGCCAGATCGCGGCCGCCGCGCCCCGGGACGGGAGCTCGGTCGCGAAGAGCGCCCACAAGGCCGTCGACGCGGTGCTGCGGGGTGTGGTGGCGTACAGCTCGGTGGGGTGAGCGGTCCCTCGCTCCACGGGCGAGCCGCCGGTGAGCCACGGGCGAGGATGCCGGTGCGCCACGGGCGAGGATGTAAGGACGAGTGGCCACGGGCGGCTGTACGCGCCGGTGGCCACTCGTGTGCGTTCTCCCGTCAGGTCTTCTTCCTGTTCTTCATCGAAAGTCCCGCACAGGCTGCCCCCAGCACAACCGCCAGACCACCGACGATCACGTTGTTGAGGATGACGCCCATGTCAGGGCTCTGACCCACGACCCACGTCGACACGATGAGCCAGGCGCCCAGTGCGACGATGGCGATGCTCATCCCGGTCATCCGCTCCGGCATGGCGGTGAAGCAGAGTGCCAGCACGGCTATCGCGAGGCCGATGACGAGGTTGTGCGTCACCAGCGAGGGCTGGTTCGCGGTGAAGTGGAGCACCCAGGGCGAGACGGCGCAGTACAGACCGAGCAGGAACACCGGTGCGTCCGCACCGGCCGTGGTGCGGCGTGCGCCGCCGCCCATCACGCGGTCGTGGCGCGCTCGCATTTCTTCGGCGTCGGGGTGTCCGGAGATGTCCCTTCCGGTGTGACCGGAAACGTCCTGGGTTTTTCCGGACACATCCCTTCCGGTGTGCGAGATGTTACTCATGAGGATGTTCTCCTTCGCACTTGTCGGAGCGACCGCATTGGGGGGTGCGGTCATCAGCTCTCCACACCAGTGTGCTCTTACATGTCCCTTATGTGTAGTTTTTTCGCAGGTCAGATACTGCGATTCCGTCGAGGCCGCGCGGACGCGGTGCCGTCGCGGCGCGAGCCCCGCGGTCCACGCAGCTCCGGGGGGAGAGCGCGGACCACGGGGCTCGCGTGGTCAGGCCGCCGGCGGGCCGGCGGGCCGTCGGATCAGGAGGCCGGCATCAGGACGGTGTCCACGATGTAGACCGTCGCGTTGGCCGTCGGGACGTTGCCGCAGACGACCTTCGAGGAGTCGTTCACGGTGTAGGACATCTCCGAACCCGACGTCGTCAGCTTGGTCTTGGCCAGGGTGTCGAAGGAGCCCTTCTCCAGCTGCTTCGGGGTCAGCTTCTCGCCCACGACGTGCGCGGTGAGCACCTTGGTCAGCTCGGCCTTGTTCGCGAGCAGCTTGTCCAGGTCGGCCTTCGGGATCTTGGCGAAGGCGTCGTTGGTCGGGGCGAACACCGTGATGTTCTCGGCGCTGTTGAGGGTGTCGACGAGACCGGCCTGCTTGACGGCCGACACCAGCGTGGACAGCGCCGGGTTGTTCGACGCGGCCGTGGCGACCGGGTCCTGGGCCATGCCCGCGAACGAGCCCGCGCCCTCCTTCGGGACCGTCGCACAGCCCGGGCCGAACGGCTCGTCCATGGGCTGGGTCTCCTTGGACGGCGTGCTCGACGCGGACTTGTCCGCACCCGAGCCGGAGCCGGACGCGGAGCTGTCGGAGTCGCTGGAGCAGGCGGTCAGGGCGAGCGGCAGCATGGCCGCGGCGGAGACGGTGACGGCGATACGGCGGAAGTGACGGCTGTTCATGAGGTTCTCCTGAGTGGTGCGTTGATTCATGAGTCGGTCGGTACGTCGGTTTCGAGGGATGGGGAGTGCGCGCCCCGGTCGTCAGGTCACGTCGACCACCACCGAGTGCCACCCGGTCGCACCGTCGGGCACGGTGCCGACCCGCTTGTCGGTCTGTGTGGCGCCGGTACGGTCCGTCGCACGGACCTCGAGGGTGTGGTGGCCGGTCGTGGCCGGCCACTCCCACACCCACTGGCGCCAGGTGTCACGGCCCGCCTCGGCGGCCAGCCGCGCGGTGTGCCACTCGCCGCCGTCGACCCGGACCTCGACCCGGGCGATGCCCCGGTGCTGGGCCCAGGCGACACCCGCGACGGGTACGGTCCCCGACTTCGGGGCGGCGAACGGGCGGGGCGTGTCGATGCGTGACTGGGTCTTGATCGGAGCCTCGCGGGACCAGTCGCGCTTGACCCAGTAGGCGTCGTACGCGTCGAACGTCGTGAGCTCGATGTCCTGGATCCACTTGCACGCCGAGACATAGCCGTAGAGGCCGGGGACGACCATCCGGACCGGGAAGCCGTGGTCGAACGGCAGGGGTTCGCCGTTCATGCCCACCGCGAGCAGTGCGTCACGGCCGTCCATGACCTCCTCGACCGGGGTGCCGATCGTCATCCCGTCCACGGAACGCGCCACGATCTGGTCCGCGGGCCCGCCCTTCGACGGGGGCTTCACCCCGGCCTCGGCCAGCAGTGCGGCCAGGCGTACGCCGATCCACCGGGCCGTGCCCACATAGGGGCCGCCCACCTGGTTGGAGACGCAGGTCAGCGTGATGTCGCGCTCGACGAGCTCGCGCCCCAGGAGGTCCTGGAAGCCGAGCGTGACGGGTCGCGTCACCCCCTTGCCGTGGATCCGCAGCCGCCACCGGTCGGCGTCGACACGCGGGACCACCAGAGCGGTGTCCACCCGGTAGAAGTCCTTGTTCGGGGTGGTGAACGAACTCAGGCCCCGGATGCCCAGATCCGCTCCGCTCGGTATCGCGGGTGCGGGGGAGGCGGGCGCCGGCAGGGTGATGTCACCACGTGAGGCGGAGACCCCGGCCAGCTGGGACGCCTGGAGCCGACGGCCCAGGAGCCCCGCACCGGCCGAGGCCGCCGCGGCGGCGGTCGCCGCGATCACGAATCCGCGGCGGTCGAAGGCACCCTGCTCCCCGTCGCCCGTCTCCCCAGCCGCGGGAGGCGGACCGGTGACGGGAGCCAGCCGGCCGGCCAGGAGATACAGCACTCCCGCGGCCACCAGCGCGCCCACGACCGACGGCAGCGCGTCGGTCGGACGGCCCTCGGGCCGCCCGGCCGCCGACACCGCGCCGACCACCCCGAAGACCAGGACGGCCGCAGCACCGGCCCACCGGTGCCGCAGCGCCAGGACCCCCACCACCATGGCGAAGAGCGCCAGGAGGACGAGGATCCCGAGCTGCAGCACCAGCTTGTCGTCCGTACCGAAGTTCCGTACGGCGAAGTCCTTCACGGCCGGGGGAGTGCGGTCGATGACCGCCCCGCCCACAGCCGTGACCGGACCCGCCTCGGGACGTACGGCGGCGGCGACCAGTTCGGCGACGCACAGAGCGGTGAACCCGGCGATCAGACCGCCGAGCGCGGCGAACGTGGCGCGCGCCCACCGGGAGCGCCGGGCCCCTGGGGCCCCTTGCTTCTGCGAAACGTCTCGGTCTGTTCTCACACCGGGGGTTCGGTGCCGATCGCCCGGCGGATTGGTCGTTCACCCGGTCGAAGGAATTTTGATCATCGGCCAATCCGCGGTGTCCGCTGCCTCGAATGACCTCTGAGGGGCGCTCCCGCAGCGCCCCGGCCAGGCATGCGACACCGGAGGGAACCCGAATGACAGGGGAGCGGCGGCGAACAGCCGTAGTGGGCAGCGGGGTGGCGGGACTGACCGCCGCGCACGTCCTGGGGAAAGCGCACGACGTGACGCTCCTGGAGGCGGACGAGCGCGTCGGCGGGCACGCGCACACCCACGACCTGAGCACGTCGGACGGCCGGACACACCGCGTCGACTCGGGGTTCATCGTGCACAACCGGCGGACGTACCCGCACCTCCTGCGGCTCTTCGACGAACTGGAGGTGGACACCCAGGAGTCGGAGATGAGCATGTCCGTGCGCTGCGAGGGGTGCGGACTGGAGTACGCGGGGGCCCGGGGCGCCGCCGGGCTGCTCGCCCGCCCCCGCTCCGTACTCCGCGGCCCCTACCTGCGGATGCTGACCGAGGTGCCCCGCTTCCACCGGGCCGCCAGGGCGCTGCTCGCCCTGCCCGCGGGCACGGCGGAGATGACCCTGGGAGAGTTCGCGGCGCGCGGCCGGTTCTCCCCGTACTTCTCCGCGCACTTCCTGACGCCGATGGTCTCCGCCGTGTGGTCCTGCGACCCGGTGACCGCGCTGCGCTACCCGGCCCGGTACCTCTTCAGGTTCCTGGAGCACCACGGGATGCTCACGATCGGCGACTCGCCGGTCTGGCGGACCGTCACCGGGGGCTCACGCGCGTACGTCGACCGCGTCGTGAAGCAGGTGCACTCCGTGCGTACGGGCACCCCGGTGCGCGCGGTTCGGCGGCACGGCACGGGCGTGGAGATCGTCACCGAGGACGGGACGACCCGGGAGTACGACGCGGTGGTCGTCGCCACCCACCCCGACCAGGCGCTCCGGCTGCTCGCCGACCCCACCGACGAGGAGCGGCGCATCCTCGGCGCATTCCGTTACTCCCGCAACGCCACCCTGCTGCACACCGACACCACGCTGCTGCCGCGCAGCCGGGGCGCCGCGGCGTCCTGGAACTATCTGATGCCGTCCTGCGCCGCCGACGCCGACCGGGTCACCGTCAGCTACGACATGAACCGCCTGCAACGCCTGGACGCCCCCGAGCGGTTCGTCGTCACCCTGAACGGAGCCGACCGCGTCGCCCCCGACAGCGTCCGGGCCCGCATGGTGTACGAACACCCCGTCTTCACCCCGGAGTCCGTCGCCGCGCAGGCCGGGCTGCCGGCCCTGTCGGGGCCGGTGACCGCCTTCGCGGGCGCGTATCACGGCTGGGGCTTCCACGAGGACGGCTGCCGCTCGGGCGTGCGCGCCGCCGAAGCGCTGGGGGTGACCTGGTGAACGCCCTCTACCCGTGCGCCATCACCCACGTACGGACCGCGCCCCGCAGGTACGCCCTGCGGCACCGCACCTATCTGTGGCTCGTCGACCCGGACCGCCCGCCGCGGCTGCCGGCCCTCCTGCGCCCGCTGGCCGGGTTCGACGCCCGCGACCACTTCGGCGGCACGGCCCCCACCGTCCGGGCCGGACTCGAACGGTTCCTCCGGGCCCGTGGCGTCGACCTCGCCGGCGGACGCGTCACCATGCTCACCCAGGCCCGGGTCCTCGGCCACGTCTTCAACCCGCTGACCGTCTACTGGTGCCACCGTCCCGACGGCACCCCGCTCTGTGTGGTCGCCGAGGTGCACAACACGTACGGGGAACGCCACTGCTATCTGCTGCACCCCGACGAGGCGGGCCGTGCGGCGACCGGCAAGGAGTTCTACGTCTCGCCGTTCTTCCCGGTGGACGGCGGCTACCGGATGCGGCTGCCCGAACCGGGGCCGCGCCTCGACCTGACGGTCCACCTGGAGCGTGCGGGCGCCCGCCCGTTCACCGCGACCGTACGCGGCACCCGGCGCCCCGGCACGCCCGGCCAGCTGCTCCGGCTGTTCCTGCGCCACCCCTTCTCCACCGTGGTGGTGTCCGCCGCCATCCGGCTGCACGGCATCCGGCTGTTCCTCCGCCGGCTGCCCGTACAGCCACGTCCCCGTCATCGCACCCAGGAAGGCATGCAGTGAAGGTGCCCACCTCTCCCGTCCCGTCCCGTTCCCCCGCCGACACCCCCGCCGGCATCGGCATCCCGGCCCAGGCCGGCCCCGTGGACGCTCCCCGGGCGACCGTCGATCCGGGCCGCTGGCCCGACGTCGCCTCCCCGCCGCGGGCCTCCCGGGCGAGGACCGCCCTGGCCGAACGGCTCGTACGGCGCGCGCTCGCCCGGCTCCCGCTGCGCGCGCGGCTCGCCGGCCGCGAGAGCGTCGGCCTGGGCGGGCCCCTCATGGAGATCCGCGAACCGGACGCCTTCTTCGGGCGGATCGGCGCGAGCGGCCTCATCGGCTTCGGCGAGTCGTACATGGCGGGTGAGTGGGACTCTCCCGACCTCGTCGGCGTCCTCACCGTCCTCGCGGGGAACGCCGCCGGCCTCGTGCCCGCCCCGCTGCAGAAGCTGCGGCGCCTGTGGGCCCTGCGGCAGCCCGCCGCGCAGGCCAACACCCCCGAGGGCGCCCGCGACAACATCAGCCACCACTACGACCTGTCCAACGACCTCTTCGCCCTCTTCCTGGACGACACCCTCACGTACTCCTCCGCCGTCTTCCGCGGACTCCCGGCCGAGCAGGACCTGCTGCCCGCCGCCCAGCACCGCAAGATCGACCGGCTGCTCGACCTGGCCGGCGTGGGCCGCGGCACCGAGCTGCTGGAGATCGGCACCGGCTGGGGCGAACTCGCCGTACGGGCCGCCGCCCGGGGCGCCAGGGTCACCACCCTCACCCTCTCCCGGGAGCAGCGGGAGCTGGCCCGGGGCCGGATCCGCGAAGCGGGCCTCCAGGACCGGGTCGACGTACGGCTCAGCGACTACCGGGACGTCACCGGGGAGTACGACGCGGTCGTCAGCGTCGAGATGATCGAGGCGGTCGGGGAGGAGTTCTGGCCGGAGTACTTCCGGACCCTGGAACGCTGCCTGGTCCCCGGCGGGAGGATCGCTCTCCAGGCGATCACGATGCCGGACGACCGGATGCTGGCCAGCCGCCACACCTACACCTGGATCCAGAAGTACGTCTTCCCCGGCGGACTGCTGCCCTCCACCGAGGCGATGGACCGCGTGACGACACGTCACACCTCCCTGCGGACGGAGCGGCGCGACAGCTTCGGAGCCCACTACGCCGAGACCCTGCGGCTGTGGCGCGAACGATTCACCGAACGGGCCGCCGAGGTCGACGCGCTCGGCTTCGACGCGGTCTTCCGCCGCATGTGGACCTTCTACCTCGCCTACTCCGAGGCCGGATTCCGGTCCGGCTACCTCGATGTGCAGCAGATTCTCCTGACCCGTGAGGACACCGCGTGAACACCACGACCGACACCGGCATCCCGGCGAACGGGGCGGCGCAGCGGATCGCGCCGGTCATCGAGCGGTTCCTCGGCGGCCCCCCACCGGTCCGGATCAGGATGTGGGACGGCAGCGAGACCGGGCCCGGGAACGCCCCCACGGTGCACGTCCGCTCCCGCCGGGCGCTGCGCAGGCTGCTGTGGCAGCCCGGCGAACTCGGCCTCGCCGAGGCCTACATCACCGGTGACCTCGACGTCGTCGGCGATCTCGCGGACGGCCTGCGCGCGCTGCGCGGATCCTCGGGGGACCCGGGGCCGCGGCTGCCCCGCCCCCGGGCCGCCGACCGTCTCCGGGCCGCCGGCACCGCGCTGCGCCTCGGGGCGATCGGTCCACGCCCTCCGACCCCCGAGGCCCGCGCCGGGCTCCGGGGCGCGCTGCACAGCAAGGCCCGCGACCGGGCCGCCATCAGCCACCACTACGACCTCTCCAACGCCTTCTACTCCCTGCTGCTCGACGAGACCATGGCCTACTCGTGCGGCTACTGGACGGGCACCGCCCCCGGTTACGGGCCCGCCGACGCGCAGCGCGACAAGCTGGAGCTGATCTGCCGCAAGCTCGGGCTGACGGCCGGCGCGCGGCTGCTCGACATCGGCTGCGGCTGGGGCTCCCTGACCCTTTACGCGGCGGCCCGGCACGGCGTCCGGGTCACCGCCGTCACGCTCGCCGCGGAACAAGCCGCGTACGTACGCGGGCAGGTGGAGGCGCGCGGCCTGGAGGACCTCGTCGAGGTGCACCGCTGCGACTACCGGGACGTCGCCGGCCTGCCCGGCTTCCAGGGCGGGTACGACGCCGTGTCCACCGTCGAGATGGGGGAGCACGTCGGCGACGCCCAGTACCCGGCCTTCACCGCGCTGCTCCACTCCGTGCTGCGGCCGCGGGGGCGCGCCCTGGTGCAGCAGATGTCCCGTGGCTCGACCGCGCCCGGGGGCGGGGCGTTCATCGAGTCGTACATCGCACCCGACATGCACATGCGTCCGCTCGGCGAGACCGTGGGTCTGCTGGAGGGCGCCGGACTGGAGGTCCGTGACGTCGAGTCGATGCGCGAGCACTACGTCCTGACCGTCCGGGCCTGGCACCGCACCCTGGAGGAGCGCTGGGCGGAGTTCGTGGCCCTGGTGGGCGAGGAGACCGCCCGGGTGTGGCGGCTCTACCTGGTGGGCGGCGCCCTCGCCTTCGAGGAGCGGCGCATGGGCGTCGACCAGATCCTCTCGGTGCGGCCCGACACGGACGGTTCGGCGGGGCTGCCCGCCACCCGGCACGGCTGGTACACGGGCACCGGGCGGGTGCCCGTCCAGGCCACCGCTCCGGACCGGGCGGACGCCCCGTGAGCGGCTTCGGATGGGCCGGCTTCGCCCGGGACCTGCCGGTGGCGTTCGGCGTCGCCCTCGGCGTCATGCTCGTGACGTTCCTGGTCGCCCTGCGCAAGGGCGTGCACCGGATCGTCGACGTCGCCTGGGGGCTCGGCTTCGCGGCCGTCGCCCTCGTCCTGTACGCGACGACGGGCGGCGAGGGGGACGACGGGCGCCGGATCCTGGTGACCGTGCTCACCGCCGTCTGGGGTCTGCGGCTGGCCGTGCACATCGGCCGCCGGGGCCGTGGCCACGGGGAGGACCCCCGCTACGAGGCCCTGCTCGCCAAGGCGCCCGGCAACCCCGCCCTGTACGCCCTGCGCACGGTGTACCTCCTCCAGGGCGCGCTCGTATGGCTGATCTCCCTGCCGGTGCAGGCGGCCTTCCACCTCACGGGACCGCTCGGCGGGTGGGCCTGGGCGGGGACCGCGCTGTGGGCGGTGGGGCTCGGCTTCGAGGCGCTGGGGGACAGCCAGCTGGCACGGTTCAAGGCCGACCCCGCGAACAAGGGGCGGATCATGGACCGGGGCCTGTGGTCCTGGACCCGGCACCCCAACTACTTCGGTGACTTCTGCGTCTGGTGGGGTCTCTTCCTCATCGTCTGTACGGACCCGGCGGTCGCCGCGGCCACGCTCGTCTCGCCTCTCGTGATGAGCTTCCTGCTGACCAGGGGCAGCGGAAAGGCCCTGCTGGAGCGGCACATGGCCGGACGGCCGGGGTACGCGGAGTACCGGGCACGCACCAGTGGCTTCTTCCCGTGGCCGCCTCGCCGTAGCTGAAGCCGGAGCTGGGAGCCGGAGTCGGAGGTCCGCCCCGGCGGCGCCGGGCGAGCCGCGCCGAAAAGGCGTTGCCGCGGTGTCGCCGGGGTCGGCATGCTCCAGGCGTGACCACCCAGGGCGACACCACCGGAACCACCGTCAACATCCCGGTCCACGTGCGCGATCTGCTGCCTCAGGACCTGCCGGCGTGCGCCTGGTCGGGCTCGGCCACCCACCTGCGCCATGTGGAGCAGGAGCTCGTGCGCGCCGCGGCGGGCGAGGTCGACTACCTGGCCGTCTGCACCCCTGCGGATGTGCCGGTGGCGATCGGCGGCGTGGACTACGAGGTCTCCGAGGACGCCGGAACGCTGTGGCAGCTCGCCGTGCTCCCGGCCCTGCAGTCCACCGGCCTGGGAACGCTGCTGGTCCGGGCCGCCGAACGACGGATCCGGGACCGGGGGCTGCACCGGGCGGAACTCGCGGTCGAGGAGGACAACCCCCGGGCCCGCGCCCTGTACGAGCGCCTGGGCTATGTCGCGTACGGCCGCGAACCGGACGCCTGGGACGAGGAAGGGCCCGACGGATCGGTCCGCCGCCGCGAGACGATGTGCGTCCTCATGGGAAGGAACCTCTGAGCCATCGCCCGGGCGCGGACACACGGGTGGGCGCGCCCCCGGGGAGGGGCGCGCCCACCGTCGCTCAGGCGTCCTTGAACTCCATCAGGGCCACCGGGGCCGAGGTCGGCTGTGCCGAACCGCCCGCCGGTTCGACCGTGATGCCCATGCCGGACGCCCGGTCCACGGGGCCGTCGAGCAGCACGGTGTCGTCCGTGGCGGACGGGTCCATCAGTCCCGCCGACCGCATGGTGCCGCCGTCGTCGAACCAGAGCTGGTACACCTTGCCGCCGGGCGGCCGTGCCATGTCCGAGGCCAGGAACACGGCCCGGTTCACGCTCTGCGAGACCACCACCGTGCCCCGTGCGCCGTTCCCGAGATCCGCGGCGCTGGTCGCGGCGTCAGGCGCGGTCAGCACGCGCGCCACCTGCTCGTTGTGCTGCGTGGCCCGGGCGGCCTCCTGCCGGGCGTCCCGCGCGACCTGGTTCTGCCACACCGCGACCCCGCCGAAGGCGGCAGCGGCGGCGACACAGGCGGCGAGCGCGTACGTCGACCAGCGGCTGGCCCGGCCCGGGGAGCTTTCGGCGCGGGCACTGCGGCCCGAGGCCGGCGCCTCCTGCCGTACGGTCGTGATGTCCCGCAGCACCCGCTCCCTGAGGGCGGGCGGCGGAACTTCGGACACGGCGAGCCCGAGCCTGGCGGCTGTGGCCGACAGCTCCCGTACCTCCTGGGCACATGCCTCGCAGGCCCCCAGATGCCGTTCGAAGGCGAAACGCTCGTCCTCCGGCAGCGCGTGCAGCGCGTAGGCGCCGGTCAGTGTGTGCAGCTCGGCCGTGCTCATGCGTTCACCCCCAGGCAGTCGCGCAGCCGGATGAGCCCGTCGCGAAGCCGTGTCTTGATGGTCCCCAGTGGTACGGACAGCAGCTCGCCCACCTCGCGGTAGGTCAGCCCCCGGTAGTACGCCAGCGTCACCGACTCCCGCTGGAGCTCGGAGAGCGTCCGCAGACAGCGCCTGACCTGCTCCCTCTCCAGCCGGCTCTCGACCTGCTCGGACACCTGGTCGAAGTCCGGGGTCCGGTCGAGCAGCGCTGCCTTGTGCTCCCGCGCGGCGGTCGCCTCGGCCGAGCGGACCCGGTCCACGGCGCGGTGGTGGGCCAGCGTCAGCACCCAGTTCATGGCACTGCCCCGGGACGGCTGGTAGCGGGGTGCGGTGCGCCACACCTCGACCAGGACCTCCTGGGCCACCTCCTCGGACTGGGCCGGGTCACGCAGCACGCTGCGCACCAGGCCCAGGACCGGCCCGCTGACCTGGTCGTAGACCTGCGTGAAGGCGTCCTGGTCGCCACGGGCGACCTGGACGAGCAACTCCTGCAGGCCGGGCCCCGACGAGGGGACCCCACTGATGTGTACGGCTTCTCTCACGCGGACTGTCCTCCCGGAGCACGCATCGGTTTCCTGGATGATTCGGAGCCGACGGCCCGGAGGATTGGTCGCACCTCTTTACGGTTTCGCCGGTCCGCCCACCCTCTCGTACGTGCCCCCGGCCGCCCCCGACCGGGCCCGCGCGGCCGCGCGTACGACGAGGAAGACCAGCAGGCCCAGCGGTGAGAGCAGGATCGTCAGCACCAGGAGCGGACCCGTCACCAGCGGTGACACCCCCAGCCGGCGCGACTCCAGGAACATCCACTGCCCGAGCAGCAGGTCCCAGGCGATGATCTGCGCCCAGACCGCCCCGGCGCCGTTCGCGAGGGCCACCAGGTCGCGGAAGGTGTCGATGTCGGGGCTGCTCACCGCGGCCCACAGCTCCGGGAACACCGGCGCGGCCATCACCGCCCAGAGCGTGAGCACCGGAAGGACGGTCAGCGGGGAGGCGGCCACACGGGCGGTGGCGCGCAGGCGCGGCGCGAAGATCATGAGCAGCCAGAAGGGGGCGGCCGCCATGAACGTGATCTCGAAGAGGGCTCCGGTCATGACACGAACTCCGTTTCCGGCGCACCGGCCGACGAGGTGGGGGCGGACGGCCGGAGCGCGACGAGGGTTCCGGCAGCCGTCGCGCCGGCGATCAGCGCGGCGGCGGTGAGTGTCGCGCCGTCGGGGTGCACCAGCGGCTCGCCGCGCAGGGCCTGCCAGGTCACCAGGGCGACGACCGCCGCGTACGCACCGGAGGCGACCAGCACCAGACGCAGCCGCACACGCGGGTCGCGCAGCCGGGCGAAGCGCGGCGCGAGGAGGACCAGGGCGATCACGAACAGGGGGAGCACCTGCAGGGCGTGCATGCCGATGAAGTGCGGGACGCGCAGGTCTCCGCCCGTCGTCGACCAGCCCGTCAGCGGCATCGAGGGCCCGCCGTCCGGGACGCCGACCGCGTGGGCACCGACCACGTCCGCGGTGTCGAGGCCGCCGGCCGCCCGCTGCCCGGCGGAGGGCTGCGTCATCAGGAAGCCGATGGCCGCGCCGGCCAGGGCGATCAGCACGCCGGAGCGCACGGCCCAGCCGGCGGCGCGGTCCGCGATCCGTGACCGGAGCAGGAGCAGCGCGATGACGAGCGTGCCGGTCCACAGGACGACCACGGTGACGGCCATCACGTCGTACAGCATCGAGTCGAACGGGGTGGCGTGGTTGAAGTGGCTCCGCTTCCCCCTGATCACCTGGCCGGTGATGACGACCATCTCCCCGGCGCACGCCAGGGCGACCACGGTTCCGGCCCACCGGCCGAGGCGCCGTCCCCGGGTCAGGAGCGTCAGCATCCACGCCAGCGCCAGCGCGTACACCACGAACGAGAGGGCGAACTTGAACGGCTTGGCCCAGATCGGCGCGCCCGCGAGGACCCGGTCGTCGACCAGGACCCCCACCGCCGCGACGACGGACATCACGACCATCGAGGCGGCGAAGAGGACTAAGGGCCGGTGCCATGTGCGCCAGGACTGCATGAGAACCCCCCGGTGAAGTTATGGATAGTGGAACTGTCCACTATCCGATAGGGGAACTATCTATGATGAGGGTCGGACAGGCAAGCCTTTGGAGGGTGAACGCACGGTGCGCATCGGTGAACTGAGCCGGAGGTCCGGGGTCCCGGTACCGACGATCAAGTACTACGTACGGGAGGGGCTGCTGCCCGCCGGCACGCTCACCAGCCCGAACCAGGCGCGCTACGACGACGGGCACGAGCGCAGGCTGCGGCTGATCCGGGCCCTCCTGGACGTCGGAGGGCTGTCGTTGTCCGCCATCGCGGAGATCCTGGAGGCGGTCGACGATCCCGAGCAGCCGGTGCACAAGGTGCTCGGCGAGGCGGCCAACCGCATCTCACCCGAGACGTCCGAAGCCCCCGGGCAGGCCGAGGACTCCGAGGAGGCGGGGCCCGAGTCGGCCGAGGCCCGCGAGGAGGTGGCCGCGCTGCTGGCGCGGCGCGGCTGGCACGTGGGCGCGGACAATCCCGCGGCGCGGTCCCTGGCGGGGGTGCTGGCCGCCCTGCACCGGGTGGGGCACGGCGCGTTCGTCGAACTGCTCGACGTCTACGCCGACGCGGCCGAGCCGGTCGCGCGCGCCGACCTCGACTACGTCCGGAGGCGGGTGGCGCGCGAGGACCTGGTGGAGAGCGTGGTCGTCGGCACGGTGCTCGGGGAGGCCATGTTCGGCGCCCTGCGCAGGCTCGTCCACGTGGACGCCTCCGCCCGCGCCTACGGGGACGCCTACGGGGACGGAGAGGAGGCCGGGCGGAGGGCCCGCACGTGAGGGGTACGCGGAAACCCGGCCGCCGTCCAGGACGGTGACCGGGTTTCAGATGTGCGCGCGGGGGTGGTGTGCGGGCCGGGTGTGCCGGTTCGCGCGAACCGGTTCCCGCCCGGCTCCGCCGCCTCCTCCTCCGCGTGGGCCGGGGGAGGGCGCGCTACGCGGCGTTCTCCTGCTCGCGCTCCACCTGCTCGTTCCACTCGCGCTTGACCGCACGCCACGCGTCGTCGTTCTGGCCGAGACGCCAGTAGCCCGAGATCGACAGCTGCGGGAGGGGGATGCCCCGCTCCAGGCGGAGGTGGCGCCGGATCTCCTTCACGAAGCCCGCCTCCCCGTGGACGAAGGCCTGCACCTGGCCCTCGGGGAACTCCAGGGTGCTCACCGCGGCCACGAGCGCCTCGCCGACCGGGCGGTCACCGCGGTGCAGCCACGTCACCGACACGCCGTCCGGCGCCACGAGCTTCTGCTCCTCCGAGGCGTCCGGCACCTCCACGAAGGCGTGCACGAGCGCGCCCTCCGGCAGGTGCTCCAGCGACGCGGCGATCGCGGGAAGGGCGCTCTCGTCGCCCACCAGCAGATGCCAGTCGGCCGAGGCCTCCGGTACGTAACCGCCGCCGGGGCCCAGGAAGGTCACCTGGTCGCCGCGCCGCGCCCGCGCCGCCCAGGGGCCCGCCAGGCCCTCGTCGCCGTGCACCACGAAGTCGATCGCGAGCTCACGGGAGTCGGGGTCCCAGGAGCGCACGGTGTACGTCCGGGTGGTGGGCCACAGCTCGCGCGGATACTCCTCGCGGATCCTGGCCATGTCGAAGGGGTGGCTGTAGTCCGCGCCCTCCGGGGCGAAGCACAGCTTGACGTAGTGGTCCGTGTACTCCCCGAGCGCGAAGTCGGCCAGGCCCTCGCCACCGAGGATCACGCGCACCATGTGCGGAGTGATCTGCTCGGTGCGCAGAACCTGCGCCCCCTGCGCCTTCGGTGCCCGGCGTTGCGGCCGCTCTGCCACAAGGTTCTCCCTGCTCTGGAGATGGATGACGTCGTACAAACTTAGGTTTACCTAAGCTAGCACCTCATGCCTGGAGTGTGACGAGCAGGCGCTGGAGCGCGTTCCCCAGGCCCCAGCGTGCCGCCAGGGCTTCCAGCGCCGCCGGATCGCGCGGTTCGCGGGGGAGGGCGGGGGTGAAGTCGGGCAGCGGCACGTCGTCGGCGACCCGGACGACCTTCGGGGCCACCGCCACGTAGTCCCGGGCCTCGACCAGCCGCTTGCGCTGGGACGGGGTGAGCCGGGCGGCGGGATCGTCCACCGCGGCCATGATCCCGGCCAGGTCGCCGAAGGCGTCCAGCAGCTTCGCCGCCGTCTTCTCGCCGATGCCGGGCACCCCGGGCAGCCCGTCGCTCGGATCGCCGCGCAGCAGGGCCAGATCGACGTATCCGCGGCCGTCCACGCCGTACTTCTCACGCAGCCACGCCTCGTCCGTGACCTGGAGCGTGCCCACGCCCTTGAGGGGGTAGAGCACCCGCACCCCGCGGGCGTCGTCGACCAGCTGGTACAGATCGCGGTCCCCGGTCACGATGTCCACCGGTCCGGTGGCCCGCCCCGCCAGGGTGCCGATCACGTCGTCCGCCTCGTACGGGGCGACGCCCACCCGGGCGATCCCGAGCGCGTCCAGGACCGCCTCGATCACCGGGACCTGCGGGGAGAGGGTGTCGGGCACCTCCTCCTCGTCGGGGACGCCGTCGGCGGTCTCCGCGGCCACCCGGTGCGCCTTGTAGGTCGGGATGAGGTCGACCCGCCACTGCGGGCGCCAGTCCGCGTCCATGCAGGCGACCAGGTCGTCCGGCCGGTGGTCCTGCACCAGCCGGGCGATGAAGTCGAGCAGCCCGCGCACGGCGTTGACCGGGGTGCCGTCCGGTGCGCGCACCGAGTCCGGGACGCCGAAATAGGCGCGGAAGTAGAGGGAGGCGGTGTCGAGGAGCATCAGGCGTCGCGTCACACCCCGATGATGCCGCAACCGCCGCGGAGGGCGGGCGGCGGTGACGCGCGAGGCGCGCGGTTCCCGTGACAGCGGTTTCCTCGGAGTGATCTGAATCACACATGTGTTTGGTCAGCGTAAGCGGGGGCAGGCGCGGCACCGGAGCGGACCACGTCCATTTTTCAACAAGTGAGCGTGCTCTGCGGGCCGAATCCGCACCGCTCCACGGTCTGTCGAAGGGGGTGGCAGACCGTTTTCGGTTCAACGCGTGAGGTGTATGTGTCAAGGCTGCAAGCTGAGCACTTGTACAAAGTGTTCGGCAGACGACCCGATCAAGCCGTGCAGAAGCTCGAGGGCGGCACGCACCGCGACGAGCTGCGCGCCGACGGAACGACCGCAGCGGTGATCGACGCCTCGTTCACCGTGGAACCGGGCCAGATCTTCGTCGTCATGGGGCTCTCCGGTTCGGGGAAGTCCACATTGCTGCGGATGCTCAACGGGCTGCTGGAGCCCACCGCCGGACGGGTGCTGTTCGACGGGGAGGACCTGACCGCCCTGAGCCCCCGTGACCTGCGCAACGTCCGCTCCACCAAGATCAGCATGGTCTTCCAGCACTTCGCGCTCTTCCCCCACAGGAGCGTGCTGGAGAACGCGGCGTACGGCCTGGAGGTCCAGGGCGTCCCGCGTGCCGAGCGCCTCTCGCGCGCCGCCGAGGCCCTCGAGCTGACCGGCCTCGCCGGCTGGGAGGAGTCCTGGCCCGACGAGCTGTCCGGCGGCATGCAGCAGCGTGTGGGCCTGGCCCGCGCGCTCGCCACCGACGCCGACCTGCTGCTGATGGACGAGTCCTTCAGCGCGCTCGACCCGCTGATCCGGCGCGACATGCAGGACCAGCTCCTCGAACTGCAGAAGCGGCTGAAGAAGACGATCGTCTTCATCACCCACGACCTCAACGAGGCCATGCGCCTCGGCGACCGCATCGCCGTGATGCGGGACGGCGAGATCGTCCAGCAGGGCACCGCCGAGGACATCCTCGTACGGCCGTCCAACGACTACGTCGCCTCCTTCATCCAGGACGTCGACCGCTCCCGGGTGCTCACCGTCGGCTCGATCATGGAGGAGCCCGCCAAGGGCCGCTCCGACGCCGAGCTGAAGGCCGAGGCGCCCGCCACGGTGCCGGCCGAGACGCCCATCGCCGAGCTCTTCACCCCGTGCTCCACCAGCGGTGCGGCCGTGGCCGTCACCGATGAGGGCGGCAAGGTCATAGGCATCGTCCCGCGCACCAGGCTGCTCGCCGCGCTCGGCGAGGAACCGCAGGTCGACAGCGGCGCCGACGGCCAGGTCCCTGCCCCGCGCGAGGTCAAGAAGGTGATCGCCGGTGCCTAGGCTCTCCTTCGGCGCGTGGGTCGAGGACGCGGTCGACTGGCTCCAGTCGCACCTCACCTGGATCTTCGACTTCATCAAGACCGTCCTCGGCGGGATGTACGACGGCGTCAACGCCGTGCTGGGCGGCGGCGAGCCGTTGCTGATGGCCGGGATCTTCGCGGTCATCGCGTTCTGGCTGCGCGGGGTGATCCCCGCCGTGCTCACCTTCGTGGGCTTCGCGCTCATCGACTCCCTCGCCCTCTGGGACGAGGCGATGGCGACGCTCTCGCTGGTCGTCGTGGCCGCGGTCATCACCATCGTGATCGCCGTGCCCATGGGTATCTGGGCGGCGCGCAACAGCCGGGTCAGCGCCACGCTGCGGCCGGTGCTCGACGTCATGCAGACGATGCCGGCGTTCGTCTACCTGATCCCCGGCGTCATGTTCTTCGGCGTCGGCGTCACCCCCGGTGTGATCGCCACGATCGTCTTCGCGATGCCGCCCGGCGTCCGGATGACCGAGCTCGGCATCCGCCAGGTCGACGGCGAACTGGTCGAGGCCGCCGAGGCCTTCGGCACCACGCCCAAGCACACCCTCACCCGGGTGCAGCTGCCGCTCGCCCTGCCGACGATCATGGCCGGGATCAACCAGGTCATCATGCTGGCCCTGTCGATGGTCGTCATCGGCGGTATGGCCGGCGCCGGCGGCCTCGGCGAGAAGGTGTACGCCGCGATCACCCAGCTCCAGGTCGGCCTCGCCGCCGAGAGCGGGATCGCCGTCGTCATCCTCGCCATGTACCTGGACCGGATGACCGGCGCGCTCAACGAGCGGGTCTCCCCGCTCGGCCGCCGCGCCGCCGCCAAGGTCGCCGCCGGTGCGCGGAGGCTCAAGTTCACGCACTACAAGCCGGGGACCGCCGTCGCCATGATCGGTGTCGTCGTCCTCGCGCTCGTCGCGGGCGGCCTCAACATCGCCGGTTCCGACGACTCGAAGGCCGGCCAGGCCGACAGCGCGAACGTCGGCCAGGGCCAGAAGATCAACATGGGGTACATCCCCTGGGACGAGGGCATCGCCTCCACGTACCTGTGGAAGGAGATCCTGGAGCAGCGCGGTTTCGAGACCGGGATGACCCAGCTCGACGCCGGCCCGCTCTACTCCGGTGTCGCCCGCGGCGACATCGACTTCCAGACGGACTCCTGGCTGCCGACCACGCACAAGGACTACTGGGACAAGTACAGCGACCAGCTGGACGACCTGGGCTCCTGGTACGGGCCGACCTCGCTGGAGCTGACGGTTCCCTCGTACGTCAAGGGCATCGACTCGCTCGAGGACCTCAAGGGCCAGGGCAAGAAGTTCGACGGCAAGATCATCGGCATCGAGGCCAGTGCCGGGATGATGGGCACGCTCAACAAGAAGGTGCTCAAGGAGTACGGTCTGGAGGGCGAGTACAAGGTCGTCTCCTCCAGCACCTCGTCGATGCTGGCCGAGCTGAACGCCTCCATCAAGAAGAAGGAGCCCGTCGTGGTGACCCTGTGGTCGCCGCACTGGGCCTACGGCAAGCACGACCTGAAGAAGCTCAAGGACCCGAAGGGCGCCTGGGGCAAGGGCGAAGAGGTCCACACCGTCGCCCACAAGGGCTTCGCCAAGAAGTCGCCCACCGTCGCCAAGTGGCTCAAGGACTTCAAGCTCACCGAGAAGCAGCTCACGAGCCTGGAGAACGAGATCCAGAACGCGGGCCAGGGCAAGGAGCAGGACGGCGTCCGCACCTGGCTGAAGGCCAACCCCGGTCTCGTCGACAAGCTGGCCCCGGTGCCGGGCGGCGCGGGTGGCGCGAAGCAGGGCAAGGACGCGGGCAAGACCGTCAACATGGCGTACTTCCCGTGGGACGAGGCCATCGCCACCACGTACCTCTGGCAGAACATGCTGGAGGACCGGGGGTACAAGACCTCGGTCAAGCAGCTCGACCCGGGACCGCTCTACACGGGTCTCGCGCAGGGACAGCTCGACGTCCAGTTCGACTCCTGGCTGCCGACCACGCACAAGGAGTACTGGGACCGGTACAAGGAGAACCTCACCGATCTCGGCGGCTGGTACGGGCCGACCTCGCTGGAACTGACGGTCCCCTCGTACGTCAAGGGCATCGACTCGCTCGAGGACCTCAAGGGCCAGGGCAAGAAGTTCAACGGCAAGATCATCGGCATCGAGTCGAGCGCCGGGATGATGGGCATCCTCAACAAGAAGGTGCTCAAGGACTACGGCCTGGAGGGCGAGTACAAGGTCGTCTCCTCCAGCACCTCGTCGATGCTGGCCGAGCTCAGCGCCTCCATCAAGAAGAAGGAGCCGGTCGTGGTGACCCTGTGGTCGCCGCACCTGGCGTACGGCAAGTTCGACCTGAAGAAGCTCAAGGACCCGAAGGGTTCGTGGGGCAAGGGCGAGCAGATCCACACCGTCGCCAAGAAGGACTTCGCCAAGGACTTCCCGGAGCTGACCGGCTGGCTGAAGGACTTCAAGCTGAGCGACGCGCAGCTCGGCTCGCTCGAGGTGGAGATCGAGAAGGGCGGCAGCGGCCACGAGAAGGAGTCCGCCCGCCGCTGGATGGACGCCAACCCGGACGTGGTGGAGAAGCTGGCGCCCGTCGGCAGCTGACCCGCCCGTCGAGCACCCCGTCACGGTGAAGGGGACGGCCCCGGTAGCGAACCGGAGCCGTCCCCTTCAGGCTGGTCAGGAGGGGATCTCCGAAGGTTTCCCGTCCGCTTCCGTCCGCCGGCTCGCCCTCCGTCCCCCAAACGACATGCGTAGGGTGCTGGCAACCGGGAGGATGGCGATCCGGGGAGGGAGCCGGACATGGACGAGAAGGAAGCACTTCGAGTGGGTGCGGCGGTCCGCCGACGCCGCAGGACCCTGGGACTCACCCTGGCCGCGGTGGCCGGGCGCAGCGGACTGTCCGTACCGTTCCTCAGCCAGATCGAGAACGAACGGGCCAGACCCAGCCCCCGGTCCCTGCACCGGGTGGCCGAGGCGCTGGAGACCACGACCGAGCGGCTGCGGGCCGCGGCGGACTCGGCGCGCGCCGTGGACGTCGTACGGGCGGACGACGAGGACGGCGTACGCAGACTGGTGCGCGGACGGCACCAGCTCAGCGCGCTGGAGTTCATCGGCGAGCAGGACCTCGGGCGCGAGTTCCAGCACCGCAACGACGAGGTGATGTACGTCGTGGAGGGCGCCGTCGAGGTGGAGGCGGAGGGCCGGGCGCACCGGCTGGGCCGGGGCGACACGCTCTTCCTCTCCGGCGGGGTCAGACACCGGTGGCGGGCGACCGTCCCGGCCACCCGGCTGCTGGTCGTCTCCGTCGCCGAACACATCGACGCGACGTACGACTCGCGGCGCTGACCGGGGTGCCGATGCGCGTCGTCTCCCTCGTCCCGTCGCTCACCGAGGCCGTCGCCGTCACGGCGCCGGGTCTGCTCGTCGGCGTCACCGACTGGTGCACGCACCCCGCCGGGCTGACCGCCGCGCGTGTCGGCGGCACCAAGAACCCCGACACCGCTGCGGTGGCGGCCCTGCGCCCCGACCTCGTCCTCGCCAACGAGGAGGAGAACCGGGAGCCCGACCTGGCCGCGCTCCGGGACGCCGGGCTGGACGTCCTGGTCACCGAGGTCCGCACCCTGGACCAGGCCTTCGCCGAGCTGGAACGGGTCCTCACCGCCTGCGGGCAGGCCCGGCCTCGCTGGCTGGAGGAGTCCCGGGCCGCCTGGGAGGCACTGCCGCCCGCGCCCTCACCCCGGCCGGCGATCGTCCCGGTCTGGCGCAGACCCTGGATGGTGCTGGGCCGCGACACCTTCGCCGGCGATCTGCTGGCGCGCCTCGGGGTGCACAACGTGTACGCGGGCCACCCCGAGCGCTACCCCCGCATCCCCCTGGACGAGCTGAACGCCTCCGGCGCCGAGCTGGTCGTCCTGCCCGACGAGCCGTACCGCTTCACCGCCACCGACGGGCCCGAGGCCTTCCCCGGGCTGCCCGCCGCCCTCGTCGACGGGCGTCACCTCACGTGGTACGGACCGTCACTGGCCGAAGCGGCCGGGGCCCTGCGAGCAGCGCTCCGCTGAACAGCCCGCCCAGCGTCCGTACGCCCGCGAACGCCCAGGCCGTCACCAGCAGCGCGTAGAGCGCCGCGGCCAGCCAGGTGAACGCGTCGAGCCCGGTGTGCCGGGCCAGTCCCGCCGCGCCCGTGACACACGTACCGACCGGGAAGGTGAACCCCCACCACGTCATCGTGAATCCCATGCCGCGCCGCATCGCGCGCACCACCATCGCGGCGGACAGGGCCAGCCACAGCAGGGCGAACCCCATCACCGGCACCCCGTACAGCACGGCGAACGCGCCGAAGGCCGAGGCGTACGGCGCCGCGGCCGCCCCCGGTGCCACATCGGCCAGCTGGTTCACGGCGGTCGTGGACTGGCCCAGCGGCCCGAGCACCAGGAACAGCGTGGGGGTCAGTGCGAGCGGCAGCGGACCGTGGTGGACCAGCCGTCCGAAGACCAGCGGGACCACCACCAGCGTCGCCAGCAGGGACAGCCCGAACATCGCGTAACAGGCCAGCAGCAGCGCCTCGCGCCCCTGGCCGGGCGCCAGCTCGGGCACCAGCAGGGGCCCGACCGCCGCGGAGACCATAGGGGCGACCAGGGGCAGCAGCCAGACCGGCGACGCGGTGCCCGGCGCGAGCCGGTGGCGTACGACCATGAGGTACGGGATCGCCACGGCGGCGGCGAGCCCCGCGACCGTGCCCGCCGTGAACAGCACCGTGTCGACGGCCACGGCGGCCGGATGCCCGATGACGTCCTGGCCCGCGACGAGGGTGCCCGCGCCCACGGCGAGCAGCGCCATGGACAGACAGCCGTGGAACGGGGCGACGGCGGGGTCCAGGAGGTCGGCGCGGGCCCGGTCCCGGTGCAGGACCCAGTGCCCGGCACGGGCCGTCAGCACGACGGCCAGCAGCACCGCGGACAGGCCCCACACCACGACACAGACGGTCCGCAGACCCGGCACGGCCACCGGCAGCGCGGCGCCCGCGGTCGCGACGATGGCGGTCCCCATCACCGTCGCGTACCAGTTGGGGCCGAGATGCCGCAGGGACGGGAGCCGGTGGGGAGGGGTGGCGGAGGCGGGCGCCCCGGTCTTGGTCTGCGGAAAGATGGCCATGCCACGATTCTCGACGGGCGGACCGCCGCCCACCAGGGAGCGCGCGGCTATGAGGTCATAGGCTGGGGTTATGACCAGTTCCGTGCCGCCGCGCTCCTCCCTGCCCCACCGGGTTCCCGACCTGGGGGCCATGGTGCTGCTCCTCGCGGTCGCGCGGCACGGGAGCCTGGGCCGCGCGGCGCGGGACGTCGGCATCAGCCAGCCCGCCGCCTCCAGCCGCATCCGCTCGATGGAGCGGCAGCTCGGTGTCGCGCTCCTGGACCGCTCACCGCGCGGATCCCGGCTCACCGACGCGGGCGCCCTCGTCACCGACTGGGCGCGCAGGGTCGTCGAGGCGGCCGAGGCGTTCGACGCGGGGGCCCAGGCGCTGCGGGACCGGCGGGACTCACGGCTGCGGGTCGCCGCGAGCATGACCATCGCGGAGTACCTGCTGCCGGGCTGGCTGATCGCGCTGCGCGCGGAGCGGCCGGACACCGCCGTGTCCCTGCTCGCGGGCAACTCCGCGGCGGTCGCCCTGCGGCTGCTGGCCGGTGAGGCGGATCTGGGCTTCGTCGAGGGGCTCTCGATACCGGAGGGGCTGGACGGCACCGTCATCGCGCACGACCGGCTGGTCGTGGTGGTCGCCCCCTCCCACCCGTGGGCGCGCCGGGCCACGCTGACCCCGGGGGAGCTCGCCGGGGCGCCCCTGATCCTGCGGGAGCACGGTTCGGGCACCCGGCAGGTCCTGGACGCGGCGCTCGCCGTGCACGGCGGACTGGCGCGCCCCCTGCTCGAACTCTCCTCGACCACCGCGGTGAAGGGGGCCGCGGAGAGCGGGGCCGGCCCCTGCGTGCTGAGCGAACTCGCGCTGGGCGAGGAGCTCTCCGCGCGGCGGCTGGTCAAGGTCCCGGTCTCGGGTGTCCGGCTGCGCCGTCAGCTGCGCGCGGTCTGGCCCGCCGGCCACCGGCCCACGGGCCCGGCGCGTGACCTCCTCTCGCTGACGGCCCGCGAGACCTGAGGGCGCAGCGGGACCGGGCGGCCGACCGCCCGCGAGACCTGACGGCCCGGGGGACCTTGCGGCGCGTCGGGGCCGGGCCGGGCGACCGGAGACCGACGGCCCGCGAGACCTGACGGCCCGTGCGGTGCGGGGGCCCGCTCCGGTTGGCCCCGGCCTCAGGTGGTGGGGACGGACGCCCCGGCCGTGGCCGCCGCCACCAGGGCCCGCATGATCCGCAGGTCGTCGCCCATCTCCGGGTGCCACTGGACCCCGAGCACCCACTGCGCGCCGGGCAGTTCGATCGCCTCGACCGTGCCGTCCGCCGCGTACGCCGAGGCCACCAGACCCGGCGCGAGCCGGTCCACGGCCTGGTGGTGGTACGTCGGCACGGACGCCTCCTCCGGCACCAGCGAGCCGTACAGCGTCCCCGGGACCGGCGTCACCGTGTGCTCGCCGAGGACCCCCGCCTTGCCGAACGGGCCCGCGTGACCGTCCAGATGCTGGGTCAGCGTGCCGCCCAGCGCCACGTTGAGCAGCTGCATGCCGCGGCAGATTCCCAGCACCGGGGTGCCGGCCTCCCGCGCAGCCCGCAGCAGGGCCACCTCCCAGGTGTCGCGCTCGTGCGCCGGCGGACCCGTCCTGAAGTCGCGCTCCGCGCCGTACAGCCCGGGGTCCACGTCGGCGCCGCCCGCGATCACGAGGCCGTCCACCCGGGCCACCGCGGCCCGCGCCCTGGCCGGGTCGTCGGGCGGAAGCAGCGCGGCGAGCCCGCCGGAACGCTGGACCAGGGCGGGATAGGCGGAGGGGAGCACCGCCGCGGGGAGTTCCCAGACGCCCCAGCGAGCCGCCGGCTCCAGATAGGTCGTGACGCCGATCAGCGGTTCGTGCATGGTGCGGTCCCTCCGGCGGCCGGTCTGCGGGCCGGCCCGGTGCAATGGTGTTACGTCATACCTTTGTTCGTACGGAGCCGTCACGCAAGAGCAGTGATCCGGAAGGGCGGGTTCAAGCCAGGAAGCCCCGGAGGAGCGCGGCCGTCCCCGCACAGTGCTCGCGCATCACCGCCCGCGCGCCCTCCTCGTCCCCGTCGAGCACCGCGGCGACGAGCGCCGTGTGCTGGTGCTGCGAGTGTTCGAGGTTCCGTACGAGCAGGGGGATGCAGTCCAGCAGGTCGTTGACGCGGGCGCGCACGGACGCGTACCGGGCCGCGAGGGAGGGCGAGCCGGAGAGCTCGGCGAGCGTCAGATGGAAAAGGGTGTCGATCCTGCGGTAGTCGGGCAGAGGTGCCTCGTGTGTCGCCGCCAGAGCCGTACGCAGCCGGTCCGCGCCCTCGTCGCCGAGGCCGCGCGCCGCGCAGAGCCCGGCCGCCCCCGACTCCAGGACCTCGCGGAAGAGCAGGACGTCCTCGATGTCGACGTCCGCCACCCGGCGGCGCAGCTCGTCACCGGCGTCCGGGCCCGGATCCCGGGGAAGCACGAACGTACCGCCGTGCCGGCCGCGTCTCGCCTCGATCAGGCCCTGGTCCTGAAGGACCCTCAGCACCTCGCGCAGCGTCACCCGGCTGATGCCGAGCAGCCCGGCCAGCTCGCGCTCCGCCGGGAGCCGCCCGCCGCCGGGCACCAGGCCGAGCCGGACCACCTGGAGGATCTGCTCCAGCGCCTCCTCGAAGCCGTTGCCCGCGCGCACCGGCCGCAGGGCGGCCAGCAGCCGCCCGGAGTGCCCGGGCTCCCCGGTCCCTTCCGCCACGTCCCGATTCCCTTCCCCCCAATGGTTTTCCCCCATACCTTAGGCCGACCGGCAAGCCTCCGGCCGACCGAACGAGGAGTATTCCGTGGCAGACCGCACACCCCCGCTGGGGACCGACGAGCTGCGCGTGCTGGTGGAGCGCGGTGAGGTCGACACCGTCGTCCTCGCCTTCACCGACATGCAGGGCAGACTGCAGGGAAAACGGTTCGCGGCGTCCTTCTTCCTCGACGAGGTGCTGGAACACGGCACCGAGGGCTGCAACTACCTGCTCGCCGTCGACACGGACATGAACACCGTCGACGGGTTCGCCATGTCGTCCTGGTCCAACGGTTACGGCGACTTCGCGATGCGCCCCGACCTCACGACCCTGCGCCGGATCCCCTGGCACGAGGGGACGGTCCTGGTCATGGCCGACCTCTCCTGGGAGGACGGCTCGCCGGTCGTCGCCGCGCCCCGCCAGATCCTCCGGCACCAGCTGGAGCGGCTCGCCGCCCACGGGCTGACCGCCCACGTCGGCACGGAACTCGAGTTCATCGTCTTCAAGGACACCTACGAGCAGGCCTGGGACCGCGGCTACCGCGGCCTCACCCCCGCCAACCAGTACAACGTCGACTACTCGGTCCTCGGCACCGGCCGCGTCGAACCGCTGCTGCGCCGCATCCGCAACGAGATGGCGGCCGCCGGGCTCACCGTCGAGTCCGCCAAGGGCGAGTGCAACCCCGGCCAGCACGAGATCGTCTTCCGCTACGACGAGGCCCTCGTCACCTGCGACCAGCACGCCGTCTACAAGACCGGCTCCAAGGAGATCGCCGCCCAGGAAGGCGTCGCGCTCACCTTCATGGCCAAGTTCAACGAGCGCGAGGGCAACTCCTGCCACATCCATCTCTCGCTCCAGGACGCCGGGGGCCGCAGCGTGATGGCGGGGGAGGGCGGCTCGATGTCCCCCGTGATGCGGCACTTCCTCGCCGGCCAGCTCGCCGCCCTGCGCGACTTCTCCCTGCTGTACGCGCCGAACATCAACTCCTACAAGCGGTTCCAGCCCGGTTCCTTCGCCCCGACCGCCGTCGCCTGGGGCCACGACAACCGCACCTGCGCCCTGCGCGTGGTCGGACACGGCCGCTCGATGCGCTTCGAGAACCGGCTGCCGGGCGGCGACGTCAACCCGTACCTGGCGGTCGCCGGACTCGTCGCCGCGGGCCTGCACGGCATCGAGAACGAGCTGGAACTCCCCGACCCCTGCGAGGGCAACGCCTACACCGCCGGATACGACCAGGTCCCCACCACGCTCCGCGAGGCCGCCGCCCTCTGGGAGGACAGCGAGGTGGCCCGGGAAGCCTTCGGCGACGACGTCGTCGCGCACTACCGCAACATGGCGCGCGTCGAACTGGAGGCCTTCGACGCCGCCGTGACCGACTGGGAGCTCCGCCGCTCCTTCGAACGCCTCTGAGGAGCCCCGTGATCCACGAGCACCGCGTCCTGAACCCGGCCACCGAAGAGCTCGTCGCCACCGTCCCCGCCACCACCGCCGACGAGGTCGCCGCCGCCGTCACCCGCGCCACGGCCGCCCAGCGCACCTGGGCCGCCCTGGCCCCCGCCGACCGCGCCCGGCTGCTGCGCCGCTTCGCCGTCCTCGTCGACGAACACGTCGAACCGCTCGCCCGGCTGGAGGTCACCGAAGCCGGACACACCCTGGGCAACGCCCGCTGGGAGGCCGCCAACGTCCGGGACCTCCTGGACTACGCCGCCGGGGGAGTGGAGCGCCTGACGGGACGCCAGATCCCCGTACCCGGCGGGATCGACGTCACCTTCCTCGAACCGCTGGGCGTCGTCGGGGTGATCGCCCCCTGGAACTTCCCCATGCCCATCGCCGCCTGGGGCGCCGCCCCCGCCCTCGCCGCGGGCAACGCCGTCCTCCTCAAACCGGCCGAGACCACCCCGCTCACCGCCCTCCGGCTGGCTCGGCTCGCCCTCGACGCCGGCCTCCCCGAACACCTCTTCCAGGTGCTGCCCGGCGCCGGCGACGTGGCGGGCCACGCCCTCGTCGAACACCCCGGCGTGGCCAAGATCGTCTTCACCGGGTCGACCCGCGTCGGCAAGCAGATCATGGCCGGATGCGCGGACCGGGTGAAGCGGCTGACCCTCGAACTCGGCGGCAAGAGCCCCAACATCGTCTTCGCCGACGCCGACATCGAGGCCGCGGCGGCCGCCGCACCCATGTCCTTCCTGGACAACGCCGGCCAGGACTGCTGCGCCCGCACCCGCATCCTGGTCCAGCGGTCCGCGTACGACCGCTTCCTGGAGCACCTCGTCCCCGCCGTCGCCTCCGTCGTCGTGGGTGACCCGTCGGACGAGGAGACGGAGATGGGTCCGCTGATCTCGCGGGCCCAGCTGGAGCGCGTACGGACACTCGTCCCGGGGGACGCGGACGGCATCCGGGGCAGCGCGCCCGGCGGCCCCGGCTTCTGGTTCCCCCCTACCGTCCTCACCGGGATCGCCCCGGACGCACCCGTCGCCACCGAGGAGGTCTTCGGCCCGGTCGCCGTCGTCCTGCCCTTCGAGGACGAGGACGACGCCGTACGGCTGGCCAACGCCACCGACCACGGGCTGGCCGGTTCGATCTGGACCCGTGACGTGGGCCGTGCCCTGCGGGTCTCCCAGGGGGTCCGGGCCGGGAACCTGTCCGTCAACTCCCACTCCGCCGTCCGCTACTGGACCCCGTTCGGCGGGTACCGGCAGTCCGGGCTCGGCCGCGAACTGGGGCCCGACGCCCTCGCGGCCTTCACCGAAACCAAGAACGTCTTCATCGGCACGGAGGCCTGAACAGACATGACGACCGACTCCGGGAACATCTGCCGCCGCCTGACCGGCCGCACCGCCGTCATCACCGGTGCCGGCAGCGGCATCGGCCTCGCCACCGCCCGCAGGCTCGCCTCGGAAGGGGCGAGCGTCGTCTGCGGCGACATCGACGCGAGCGCGGGGAAGGCCGCCGCGAAGGAGGTGGACGGAACCTTCGTGCCCGTCGACGTCACCGACCCCGACCAGGTCGAGGCGCTCTTCGCCACGGCGTACGCCACCTACGGATCCGTGGACATCGCCTTCAACAACGCCGGCATCTCCCCGCCCGACGACGACTCCATCCTCACGACCGGCATCGAGGCGTGGAAACGCGTCCAGGACGTCAACCTCACGTCCGTCTACCTCTGCTGCAAGGCCGCCCTCCCCTACATGCGGCGCCAGGGCCGCGGCTCGATCATCAACACCGCGTCCTTCGTGGCCCGCATGGGCGCGGCGACCTCCCAGATCTCGTACACCGCGTCCAAGGGCGGAGTCCTCGCCCTGTCCCGTGAACTCGGGGTGCAGTTCGCCCGCGAGGGGATCCGGGTCAACGCCCTGTGCCCCGGTCCGGTCAACACCCCGCTGCTCCAGGAGCTGTTCGCCAAGGACCCGGAGCGGGCGGCCCGCAGGCTCGTCCACATCCCGCTCGGCCGGTTCGCCGAGGCGACGGAGATCGCCGCAGCCGTCGCCTTCCTGGCGAGCGACGACTCCTCGTTCGTCAACGCCACCGACTTCCTCGTCGACGGCGGGATCTCGGGGGCGTACGTGACCCCGCTCGACTGAGGCTCCCCGGAGTGGTGGCACGACCCCGGTCGGCGCCACCACCGGCGGCGGTGTGGGCAGCACCGTGGGCGCCCTGACACGCCCTAGAGGAAGGTGCGGCCCTCACCGCGGTACGTCGGCACGGTCGCCGTGATCCGGTCGCCCTCGATCAGCCGCAGCTCGTCGAAGCGCTCGCACAGCTCACCCGCCTTGGCGTGCCGGAACCACACCTTGTCGCCGATCAGCAGATCGTCCGCGGGGGAGCCGAGCAGCGGGGTCTGGACCTCGCCCGGGCCCTCCTGCGGGTCGTAGCGCAGCCCCTCGGGCAGATACGGCACCGGCAGCCGGTCCGGACCCGCCGCCCCGGACGCCGGATAGCCGCCGCCGAGCACCGTCACCACGCCCACGCCGGGCCGCCGCACCACGGGCTGGGCGAACAGCGCCGCCGGACGGCCCCTGAACGAGGTGTAGTTGTCGAACAGCCTCGGTACGTAGAGCCCGGAACCCGCCGCGATCTCCGTCACCGCGGTCTCGGCCGCGGTGTGCTGCACACTGCCGGTGCCGCCGCCGTTCACGAACTCCAGGCCGGGCGCCACCGCGCGGACCGCCCGTACGACCTCCGCGCGCCGGGCCGCCAGCTCCTTGCGGGCCGTCGCCTGCATCAGCCGGATCGCGCGCGAGCGCAGCGGCCGCCCGGCCACCGAGTCGCCCACGCCCGCGACATGGCCCTCGTACGCCATCAGGCCCACCAGCCGGAACCCCGGCCTGCGGTCCACCGAGCGGGCCAGCTCGGCCAGTTGGGCGGGGGAGCGGAGCGGGGAGCGCAGGGCGCCGATCCTGACCCGGCCGCCGAGCAGCCGCAGCGAGGTGTCCAGCTCCAGGCAGACCCGGATCTCCTCGGTGCCGCCCGCGCGCGCCGCGTCGATCAGCTCCAGCTGGGCGTGATCGTCCACCATCACCGTCACGGCCGCCGCGAGCTTGGGATCGGCCGCCAACTCGGCGTACGCGGCACGGTCGGCCGACGGATAGGCCAGCAGTACGTCGTCGAAACCGGCGCGGGCCAGCCAGAGCGACTCCGCGAGCGTGAACGACATGATCCCCGCGAACCCCGGCCGTGCGAGCACCCGCTCCAGCAGGGCGCGGCAGCGCACCGATTTGCTCGCCACCCGGATCGGCTTCCCGCCGGCCCGGCGCACCAGGTCGTCGGCGTTGGCGTCGAAGGCCTCCAGGTCGACGACGGCCACCGGGGCGTCGAGATGGGCGGTGGCGCGGTCGTAGCGGCTCCGGTCAGCGGCGCGGGCAGTCATGGGCGCAGCTTGCCAGACGTCCGTACCACTGGGTAGGGGACGTTCGGTGCAGATCGTCACGCACCCTCCGTCCCGTTCCCACGGGGCGCCGTCCACCCCGTAGAGTGACCGTCACACGATCGACCGACGGGCCGGTGCGCAACGGTGGTCCGTGGGCGGTGCGGGGACGTGGACCAGGGGGACGGATGAGTACCGAAGCGCAGCGCGCTCCCGTGCCACCCCGTCCGACGACCCCGCCCGCCGTCCGGGGCAGCGCCGCCACACCACCGCCTCCACGCCCGGAGCCGGATCCGCGGAGTGCGCCCGGCGCGTCCGCCCCGCAGACCCCGAACGCCCCACAGACCTCGGGGGCCGTCCCCGCCCCGCAGACCCCGAGCGCTCCACGCGCCCCACAGGCCCCGGGGGCCGTCCCCGCCCCTCCGGCCACGGGCGCCGCCCAGGCGCCGCGCGCCCCCCGCCCGGAGGCCGCCCCGCCCGTGCCCGGTGGGCCTCCCGTGCCGCCCGTGGAGACCACCACCCGGCTCCGCCCCGTCCCGCCCGCGCCGCCCGCCAGCCCCGGGCCGCCGCCCCCGCCCGCCGCCACCCGGCGCAGGCCCGTCGGCGCGGTGGACCTCACCCCGCGCCCCGGCGCGACCCCGGCCCCGCCCGGCGCCTACTACGCGTACGCCGAGACGCCCGCCGAGACCACCACCCGGCTCCGCCCAGTGAAGGCCCGCAACCCCGGCAGGACCGTGGCGGCCGCCGTCTGCGCCGTGCTCGGCCTCGGCCTCATCGGCGGCGCGGCCACCGGCAGTTGGCTCACCGGCGACTCCGCCGCCGAGCCGGGCGACGCGAGCGTGTACACCGTGGGCCGCTCCGCCTGGCACAGCACACCCGTCGACACCCTCTTCCCGCGCACGCTCAAGGGCGACGGCGCGGGGCCCGGAGCCACCGACCGCGTCTGGACCAGGGTCGCCGTCGCGAGCGACAGCGGCTGCGCGGCGGGCCTGGACCCCCTGCTGCTCAAGACGCTCGGCCCGGTCGGCTGCGAACGCCTGGTGCGCGCCACCTACACCGACGCCACCCGCAGCAGCGTCACCACCGTCGGCATGGTCTTCACCGAGGCCGACACCGAGGCGATGGGCGCGCTCGACACCCGCTTCACCACCCAGCACCTCGCCGACCGCTCCGACCTGATGCCCCGCGCCTACCCGGTCAAGGGCACCGTCGCGGCCGGTTTCGGCGACCCGCAGCGCGCCAGCTGGACGGTCCACGTCCTGACCGAGCTGCCCGTCGTCGTGTTCGCCGTCTCCGGCTTCGCAGACGGCCGCGAGGTCACCGAGCCGCAGCCCGCCGCCTCGGCCATGGCCGCCGACGCCACGACCGCCCCCGCCCAGGCGGGACTCGGCCACGAGGCGAAGGGCATCGCCGACCGGGTGGAGCGCACCCTGCGCAGGACCGTCACCGACCTCACGGAGAAGCCGGCATGACCCGTCCCCGCCGGCTCCGGGCGCTCGCCGCCGTGGCCACGGCCACCGCCTTCGCGCTGCTGCCCGCCGTCCCCGCCCGGGCGGACGCCATCCGCGACCAGCAGTGGGGTCTGGAGGCCCTGCACACCGGCAAGGCATGGCAGACCACCAAGGGCAAGGGCATCACGGTCGCGGTCCTGGACACCGGGGTCGACGACGACCACCCCGACCTCGCCGGCCAGGTGCTCCCCGGCAAGGACCTCATCGGCTTCGGCGCCGGGCCCGGCGACCGCTCCTGGGCCCTGCACGGCACCGCGATGGCCGGCATCATCGCCGGCCGAGGGAACGGCCCGGGACAGGGCGACGGCGTCCTCGGCGTCGCCCCGGAAGCCAAGATCCTTCCCGTACGGGTGATCCTGGAGTCCGGCGACCCGTCGCGCGGCAAGGCCCGCGAGTCCCGCGGCGCCGCCCTCGCCGACGGCATCCGCTGGGCGGCCGACCAGGGCGCCGACGTCATCAACCTCTCGCTCGGCGACGACAGCGAGTCGGCCCACCCGGAGCCCGGCGAGGACGCCGCCGTGCAGTACGCCCTCGGCAAGGGCGTCTCCGTCGTCGCCTCCGCCGGCAACAGCGGCGAGAAGGGCGACCGGATCTCCTACCCGGCCGCCTACCCCGGAGTGATCGCCGTCGCGGCGGTCGACAAGTACGGCACGCACGCCGCGTTCTCCACCCGCCGCTGGTACGCCACGGTCAGCGCGCCCGGCGTCGACATCGTCGTGGCCAACCCCGACCAGCACTACTACATCGAGTGGGGCACCTCCGCCGCCTCCGCGTTCGTCTCCGGGGCCGTGGCCCTCGTACGCGCCGCGCACCCGGGGCTCTCCCCGGCGCAGGTCAAGACCCTGCTCGCGGACACCGCCGGCGACGCCCCCCCGGGCGGCCGCGACGACTCCAGGGGCTACGGTCTCGTCGATCCCGCCGCGGCGATCGAGGCCGGGGCGAAGCTGCGCCCCGACGACCTGAGCGCACAGTCCGCCAGGGCCGGCTACCGCGAGGAGTACTTCGGCCCGGGCCCCGATCCCCGCGGCGACGACGGAGGCCCGGCCGGCTGGCTGGCCCCCTCGGCGGGCGGCCTCGGCGCCGTGCTCCTCGCCCTGGCGGTGGTGCTCTGGCGCGGCAGGAACCCCGGCGCCGGGAAGCCCGGAGGCCGGCGCCCCGGCGGCCCGTACACCGGAGGGAACCCGCCCGCCCCCGGCTACAGCCCGTTCCCCACCGGCCCCCGGCGCTGAGCGGAGGCCGCCTGCCCAGGGCCCGGCCTCAGTCCGACCCGCCCGCCGCGTCCGTCACACCGACCGCCGCCTTCGCCACGGACTCCACGAGGTCGATGCCCGCCTCCTTCGTCGCGTGCCCGCGCGACAGCACCGCCACCAGCACGGTGTGCCCGCCGCTCCGTACCCGCCCGATGCTGTTGACGTCCCACAGCCCGGTCGTCGTCCGGGGCATCCAGCCGTTCTTCAGCACGGCGTCGGTGCCCGCGGCCGAGACCCCCCACCGCTGGTCCGCCTCGACCTGACCCATCAGCCCCGTCAGATACGCCCGCGAGGTCTCCGACAGCACCGAGTCGTCCCCGGACACCGCCTCCAGCAGCCGCACCTGGTCGGCGGCCGTGGTCTGGGTCAGCCCCCACGCGTGGGCGGCCTCCGTCCCGGTCAGCCCCAGCCGTACGTTGGCCGCGTCGAGGCCCTCCTCCCCGCCGACCACCTTGAGCAGCTCGGTGGCCGAGGTGTTGTCGCTGCGCCGGATCATGGCCTCCGCGTACGCCAGTTCGGCGCCGTTCAGCTCCCGGTCCTCGTCCTGCGCCCGGAGGAGCAGCGCCGCCAGGATGTCCACCTTGACGACGCTGGCGGCGTCGTACGTCCCGTCCCCGTACGCCGCGGTCGCGCCGCTCTCCGTGTCCAGCACGGCCACCGACACATCGGCGCCGTCCGCCAGGGGCGCCAGCGCGTCGGCCAGCTCCGCGTCGAGATCCACCTCGGGCTCCTCGCTCCGGCCCGTCGTGGGCGACGGGCTCGACGCGGACGATACGGCGGCGACGGCCGCGGACGCGTCATCCGTCGAGTGACCCACCAGATACGCACCTCCCGCGGCCGAACCGGCCAGCAGCACGACGGCGGCGGCGACGAGGCCGGACGGCGCGGACCTGCGCGTTCTGTGACGGGGCATGGCCCGGACGCTAGGCAGCCCAGCTGGCAGCAGCCTGTGTCCGACCTGTCGCCCAGGTGAGAGAACCGACCCACTACGCTCGTCGTGTGGAGCTCAAGAACATCCCGGACCCCGGTTTCTCCGACGACGACGGCACCGCCTCGCCCGAACTGACGGCGGCCCTCGCGGCGTGGTCCGAGGACCGGACGGCGGTCGGCCCGGTCCTCGCGGCGCTCACCGGCGCCCGGCTCCTCGTCCCGGTCGTCGCCGTGCTCGGCGAGGTCGAGGAGGGCAGCGCGGAGGGGAGCGAAGCTCCTGAGAAGGGTGGCGGCGGGCGACGGGGGAGCGGCCTGCGGCGGGAGAAGACCAGCGACATGGCCGTGCCCACGCTCCAGGCCGGCGACCGGCGGGCCCTGCCCGCCTTCACCTCCACCGCCTCGCTGGCCCGCTGGGACCCGCAGGCCCGCCCCGTCGCCGTACCCCTGCACCAGGCGCTCCAGGCCGCCGCGCACGAGAAGGCCGACACCGTGGTGCTCGACCTCGCCGGTCCCGTCGCCTTCGAGCTGACCGGCCCGGCGCTGCTGGCCCTGGCGGAGAACCGCACCAGCGCGGACCCGCTGGACGACCCCGCCGTCGTATCCGCCGTACGGGAAGCCGTCGCCGCCGAGCCCGCGGTGCTGCGGGCCCACCTCGGCCCGGGCCGGGCGGACGGCACCCTCGCCCTGGTCCTCGCCCCCGGCGCCGTGGTCGCCGACGCCGCCCGCCGGGTCGCCGACGCGCTGTCCGCCAGCGAGGTGCTCCGCGCCCGCCTGGTGCGCGGGATCGATCTGGCGCTGCTGCCGCCCGACGCCGAGGCCCCGGGCGAACCGCTGTTCAGCCGCTGACACGCAGGAGCCCGCCACCTGTCACAGGCGGCGGGCTCCCCAACGGTTGCGGGGTCTGCTAGCCGTAGACGGGACCGGTGTACTTCTCGCCCGGGCCATGGCCCGGCTCGTCCGGTACGAGCGAGGCCTCGCGGAAGGCCAGCTGGAGCGACTTCAGACCGTCGCGCAGCGGCGAGGCGTGGAACGTGCTGATCTCGGTGGCGCTCGCGTCGAGCAGCCCGGCCAGCGCCTGGACCAGCTTGCGTGCCTCGTCCAGGTCCTTGTGCTGCTCGCCCTCCTCGGTCAGACCGAGCTTCACGGCTGCCGCGCTCATCAGGTTGACGGCGACGGTGACGATCACCTCGACCGCGGGAACCTCCGCGATGTCGCGGGCCATGTCGTCGAAGCCGGGGTTCTCGGTGCTGGGAGTGGTGTCGCTCATGCCCCACACGATAAGGCCACGTCGGCGCCGCTCCTCCTGCGGGAGCCGCCCGGGACAGCGGTTCGCCGTAGCCCCGGGGAGCTGCTAACCTTGTGTAACGACCGGCCGGACACCTATGTGCTCGGCCCACAAGTGGAGGCTCCGATCTCCCACCTGACCGTCCTCACGGACGGCGGGTCACCGGTCAGGTGGTAGCCATCGTTCCGTACGGACGATGGAGCCGCCCGATTTGCGCCCCGCGGTAGCACGCGGCGGTGTTCCGGTAGTTCCTGGAGCCCCGCCTGTGTCCCGTCCGGGGCGTTTCTGATTTTCCCGGCTCGGTTGGTCTCAACAGAAGACGTTACGCGGCTGTCCGCCAGGCGGTCGCGTGGTGCTACCGAGGAGGATCCATCAGCGCCGAGCCCCGCATCAACGACCGGATTCGCGTTCCCGAGGTGCGACTTGTCGGTCCCAGCGGCGAGCAGGTCGGGATTGTTCCGCTTGCCAAGGCCCTGGAGCTCGCACAGGAGTACGACCTCGACCTGGTCGAGGTGGCGGCGACAGCCCGTCCCCCCGTGTGCAAGCTCATGGACTACGGGAAGTTCAAGTACGAGTCGGCCATGAAGGCCCGTGAGGCGCGCAAGAACCAGGCGCACACGGTCATCAAGGAAATGAAGCTCCGGCCGAAGATCGACCCGCACGACTACGACACCAAGAAGGGTCACGTCGTCCGGTTCCTCAAGCAGGGGGACAAGGTCAAGATCACGATCATGTTCCGCGGCCGTGAGCAGTCCCGCCCCGAGCTGGGCTTCCGACTGCTCCAGCGTCTCGCTTCGGACGTCGAGGACCTCGGCTTCATCGAGTCGAACCCGAAGCAGGACGGCCGGAACATGATCATGGTTCTGGGCCCGCACAAGAAGAAGACCGAAGCCATGGCCGAGGCCCGCGAGGCCCAGGCCGCCCGCAAGGCGGAGCGTCAGGGGCCGACCCCCGACGCCGAGTCCGAGGGTGACACCGCTGAGGCTCCGGCCGCAGCGGCCGAGGCTCCGGCCGAGACACCTTCCGAGGCGTGACCTCCGGGGGTCGCCACCCAGGCGCCCCCGGGTCCCTCGGAAACCACCCAAAGATCTGACGCCCCTGAAGTCCGGTGCCCGCACCGAGAGGGGCGCCACTGACGAGGAGATAACGGCGCGATGCCGAAGAACAAGACGCACAGCGGTGCCAGCAAGCGCTTCAAGATCACGGGCTCCGGCAAGGTGCTGCGCGAGAAGGCCGGCAAGCGCCACCTGCTCGAGCACAAGTCCTCGAAGAAGACCCGTTCGCTGACCGGCACGGTCGTCGTGGCTCCGGCCGACGCCAAGAAGGTCAAGAAGCTTCTCGGCAAGTGAGGCGCCGCCTCCGGTGAACCCGGGGGCACGACCTCGATCCGACCGGGACCAATTCGTTTCCGGGCCGGGTGAGTCCCACTGAGACCACCCGACCCCGCTGCAAGGAGTTAAAAGTGGCACGCGTCAAGCGGGCAGTAAACGCCCACAAGAAGCGCCGGGCGATCCTCGAGGCCGCCAGCGGTTACCGCGGTCAGCGTTCGCGCCTGTACCGCAAGGCCAAGGAGCAGGTCACCCACTCCCTGGTCTACAACTACAACGACCGCAAGAAGCGCAAGGGCGACTTCCGTCAGCTCTGGATCCAGCGCATCAACGCGGCTGCCCGCCAGAACGGCATGACGTACAACCGCCTCATCCAGGGTCTGAAGGCCGCCAACATCGAGGTGGACCGCAAGATCCTGGCCGAGCTCGCGGTCAACGACGCCAACGCGTTCGCCGCCCTCGTCGAGGTTGCCCAGAAGGCCCTCCCGAGCGACGTCAACGCCCCGAAGGCCGCCTGATCCAGGCAGTCCTTCCGACGTTCCAGCGTTCGAGCCGGACCCGCAGGCGTGTGCCGTCTGCGGGTCCGGTGCGTTGCAGCACGTGTCGCGTACGTAGTCAGCCGTACGCAGAGAAACGTACGCAGAGAAGCTGACTTACGCAGAGAGGCTCGCCGCCGACCATGGGCACCCCCGAACTGATCTCCGCGCGGTCGCCGCGAATCGCCGCCGCACGCCGGCTGGCCAGGCGGAACTTCCGCGGCAAGGAGCGCAGGTTCATCGCCGAGGGGCCGCAGGCCGTGCGGGAGGCCGCCGCGCACCGGGGCGGCGACGGCGCACCCACGCTGACCGAGCTCTTCGCCACCGTCGAGGCCGCCGACCGGTACGCCGACATCATCGGCGCCGCCCGCGCCGCCGGAGCCCGGGTGCACCTCGCGGACGCCGACGTGCTCGCCGACGTCTCGCAGACCGTCACCCCGCAGGGCCTCATCGGCGTCTGCCGGTTCCTGGACTCGCCCTTCGAGGAGATCCTCGCGGCGAAACCCACCCTGGTCGCCGTGCTCGCCCACGTACGCGATCCCGGGAACGCCGGCACCGTGCTGCGCTGCGCCGACGCCGCGGGCGCCGACGCCGTCGTGCTCACCGACGCCTCCGTGGACCTCTACAACCCCAAGTCGGTCCGCGCCTCCGTCGGCTCGCTCTTCCACCTGCCGGTGGCCGTCGGCGTACCCGTGGAGCAGGCCGTGCGGGGACTCCGTGACGCCGGGGTGCGCATCCTGGCGGCCGACGGCGCGGGCGAGGACGACCTCGACGACGAGCTCGACGCGGGCACCATGGGCGGGCCCACCGCCTGGGTCTTCGGCAACGAGGCCTGGGGCCTCCCCGAGGAGACCCGCGCCCTGGCCGACGCCGTGGTCCGGGTCCCGATCCACGGCAGGGCCGAGAGCCTCAACCTCGCCACCGCCGCGGCCGTGTGCCTCTACGCCTCCGCGCGTGCCCAGCGCCCGCGGCCGGCCCACTGACAACTCCGCACAGGCCCTAGTAGGGTGACGAACTCGGGGGCCCACTGCACCGGTTCGAGAGGTGGGTACGGGAAGATGGCTGTCGGCATGAGCAGGCCGCGAGCGGCGTACACGGCCGCCGTGCGCGCCCTCTCCGACGGAGCGGGCGCGCACCCGGCCCTCGGGGACCCGGTGACGGGCATCGGCCCGGACGACCTGCCCGACGGCCTCGTCGTCGCCGACGAGAACGGCAAGGTCATCTGCTTCAACGCGGCCGCCGCCCGGATCACCGCCACCCCCGCCCCCGACGCGCTCGGCCGCGCCCTGGACGAGGCGCTGCCCCTGGAGGACCTCAAGGGGCGGCGCTGGTGGGAGCTGACCGACCCGTACGGCGGGCTCGCCACCCGGGTCGGCCAGCCCGAGCGCAACCTGCTGCTCCCCGGCGGCCGCGAGGTCCTGGTCTCCGCCCGGTACGTACGCGAGAGCCCGACCGGCCCGGTCCGCCGGCTCGTCGTGTCACTGCGCGGCACCGAGGCCCGCCGGCGCACCGAGCTCAGCCACGCCGAGCTGATCGCCACCGTCGCCCACGAGCTGCGCTCCCCGCTGACCTCGGTCAAGGGCTTCACCGCCACGCTGCTGGCCAAGTGGGAGCGGTTCACGGACGACCAGAAGCGGCTGATGCTGGAGACCGTCGACGCCGACGCCAACCGCGTCACCCGGCTCATCGCCGAGCTGCTCGACATCTCCCGCATCGACTCCGGCCGGCTGGAGCTGCGCCGCCAGCCCGTGGACATCTCCGCCGCCGTCGAACGCCACGTCCAGGCCCTGGTCGCCGCGGGCCAGGCGCCCGACCGGTTCCTCGTACGGACCGGACAGCCGCTGCCCGGTCTCTGGGCGGACCCGGACAAGGTGGACCAGGTCCTGGGCAACCTCCTGGAAAACGCGGTGCGCCACGGCGAGGGAACCGTCACCATTGAGATCGCCCCTGCACCCGCACCGGGCAAGGACGACGAGAGCGGAACGGCAGTCACCGTGAGCGACGAGGGCCCCGGCATCCCCGAGGAGTCGATGGGCCGCGTCTTCACCCGCTTCTGGCGGGGGAGCAAGCGCGGCGGGACCGGCCTGGGCCTGTACATCGTCAAGGGCATCGTCGAGGCGCACGGCGGGACGATCACCGTCGCCCGGGGCCCCGGCGGCGGTGCCGAGTTCCGATTTATCCTGCCCGTGAGCGCGCCGGCCTACCTGGCCTGAGCCGCCCACGGGCTTCTTCGCCTCCCGGCGGCCCGTAGACTCGACTTTTGGCACCTTTGCGTCCTCAGTCGTCCAGCCAGGGTCGCCACCAGCCAATCGGAAGCACGGGAAGAGATGTCGGCACCGAACAAGTCGTACGACCCAGTCGAGGTCGAGGCACTGAAACCGGAAGAGATCGAGCGCATGCGGGACGAGGCGTTCGCCGCCTTCGCCGCCGCCGGCGACCTCGACGCGCTCGCCCAGGCGAAGACCGCGCACACCGGTGGTACCTCGCCCCTGTCGCTCGCCAACCGGGAGATCGGCGCCCTGCCCCCGCAGGCCAAGGCCGAGGCGGGCAAGCGCGTGGGCCAGGCCCGCGGCGCCGTCTCCAAGGCGCTGGCCGCCCGCCAGGCCGAGCTGGAGGCCGAGCGTGACGCCCGGGTGCTGGTCGAGGAGGCGGTGGACGTCACCCTGCCCTACGACCGCGTCCCGGCCGGCGCCCGCCACCCCCTGACGACCATCATGGAGCGCGTCGCCGACGTCTTCGTCGCCATGGGCTACGAGATCGCCGAGGGCCCCGAGGTCGAGGCGGAGTGGTTCAACTTCGACGCCCTGAACTTCGTGCCGGACCACCCGGCGCGGCAGATGCAGGACACCTTCTTCGTCCAGGGCGCCGACGGCGCGAAGAGCGACGAGTCCGGTGTCGTGCTGCGTACGCACACCTCGCCGGTCCAGGCGCGCTCGCTGCTCAGCCGCAAGCCCCCCGTCTACGTGGTCTGCCCCGGCCGGGTCTACCGCACCGACGAGCTCGACGCCACGCACACCCCGGTCTTCCACCAGATCGAGCTGCTCGCCGTCGACGAGGGTCTCACCATGGCCGACCTCAAGGGCACCCTGGACCACATGGTCCAGGCGCTCTTCGGCCCGGACATGAAGACCCGGCTGCGGCCGAACTTCTTCCCGTTCACCGAGCCGTCCGCCGAGATGGACATGGTCTGCTACGTCTGCCGCGGCGAGTCCGTCGGCAACCCGGACCGCCCCTGCCGCACCTGCGGCAGTGAGGGCTGGATCGAGCTCGGCGGCTGCGGCATGGTCAACCCCAAGGTGCTCGTCGCCTGCGGCGTCGACCCCGAGAAGTACAGCGGATTCGCCTTCGGATTCGGTATCGAGCGGATGCTGATGTTCCGCCACAACGTCGAGGACATGCGAGACATGGTCGAGGGCGACGTCCGGTTCACCCGGCCGTTCGGGATGGAGATCTGATGCGCGTCCCGCTTTCCTGGCTGCGGGAATACGTCGACCTGCCGGCGACGGAGACCGGCCGTGACGTACAGGCCAAGCTCGTCTCCGTCGGCCTGGAGGTCGAGACCGTCGAGCAGACCGGCGCCGGCCTCAAGGGCCCGCTGGTCGTCGGACAGGTCCTGACCATCGAGGAGCTGGAGGGCTTCAAGAAGCCCATCCGCTTCTGCACCGTCGACGTCGGCACCGCCAACGGCACCGGCGAACCGCAGGAGATCGTCTGCGGCGCCCGTAACTTCTCCGTCGGCGACAAGGTCGTCGTGGTCCTCCCGGGCGCCGTGCTGCCCGGCGACTTCGCGATCGCCGCCCGCAAGACGTACGGCAAGACCTCGCACGGCATGATCTGCTCGACCGACGAACTCGGCATGGGCGACGACGGCACGCACGGCATCATCGTGCTGCCGCCGGAGTACGAGCCGGGCACCGACGCGATCGAGCTCCTGGAGCTCGTCGACGAGGTCCTCGACATCGCCGTCACCCCCGACCGCGGCTACTGCCTGTCGATGCGCGGTGTCGCCCGCGAGACCGCCATCGCGTACGGGCTGCCGCTGCGCGACCCGGCGCTCCTGGACGTGCCCCCGCCCAACGCGCACGGCTATCCGGTGAAGGTGTCCGACCCGTTCGGATGCAGCAACTTCACCGCGCGTACGGTCACCGGGCTGCGGCCCGAGGCGCGCTCCCCGATCTGGATGCAGCGCAGGCTGCAGAAGGCCGGGATGCGCACCGTCTCGCTCGCCGTCGACATCACCAACTACGTGATGCTGGAGCTCGGCCAGCCGCTGCACGCCTACGACCGCTCCCGCGTCGCGGGGACGATCGGGGTGCGCCGCGCCCAGCAGGGCGAGAAGCTCACCACGCTCGACGGTGCCAAGCGCGTCCTGGACTCCCAGGACCTGGTCATCACCGACGACCGCGGGCCGATCGGTCTCGCGGGCGTGATGGGCGGCGCCGACACCGAGATCGCCGACCACGCCGAGGACGCCGGGACCACCGAGGTCGTCATCGAGGCCGCGCACTTCGACGCGATCGCCATCGCCCGGACCGCGCGCCGCCACAAGCTGAGCTCCGAGGCGTCCAAGCGCTTCGAGCGCGGCGTCGACCCGCAGGCCGCCGCCGCTGCCGCGCAGCGCACGGTGGACCTGCTGGTCCTCCTCGCGGGCGGCACCGCCGAGGCCGGCGTCACCGAGATCACCGCCCCGTCCGCGCCGCGCACCATCGCGATGCCCGCGAACCACCCCGACCGGGTGGCCGGTGTCGCGTACGGCCGCGAGACCGTCGTACGCCGCCTCCAGCAGGTCGGCTGCGACGTCTACGGGCAGGACGAGCTGATCGTCACCGTGCCGTCCTGGCGGCCCGACCTCGCCGAGCCGAACGACCTGGCCGAGGAGGTCATCCGGCTGGAGGGGTACGAGAACCTCCCCTCCACCCTGCCGACGCCGCCGTCCGGCCGTGGGCTCACCGACCGCCAGCGGCTGCACCGCCGCATCGGCCGGGCGCTGGCCGGCGCCGGTTACGTCGAGGCGCTCAGCTACCCGTTCATCGGTGACGCCGTCCTCGACCAGCTCGGCCTGGAGAAGGACGACGCCCGCCGCCGTACGGTCACCCTCGTCAACCCGCTCTCCGACGAGGAGCCCGCGCTGCGCACCACGCTGCTGCCGGGTCTGCTCGGCGCACTGCGGCGCAACGACGGCCGGGGCAGCCACGACCTGGCGCTCTTCGAGACCGGGCTGGTCTTCAGGCCCACCGGCGAGGAGACCAAGGCCGTACGGCTGCCCGTCGACCGCCGGCCCACCGACGAGGAGATCGCCGGGCTCGACGCGGCGCTCCCGCGTCAGCCGCGCCGTGCCGCCGTCGTCCTCGCGGGCGCCCGCGAGCAGACCGGCTGGTGGGGCAAGGGCCGCCCCGCCGACTGGGCGGACTCCGTCGAGGCGGCGCGCAGCATCGCCCGCGAGGCGGGCGTCGAGGTGACGGTCCGCGCCGACCGGCACGCACCGTGGCACCCCGGCCGCTGTGCCGCGCTGTACGTCACCGTGAACGGCGAGGAGACCCTCTTCGGGCACGCGGGCGAACTCCACCCGCGCGTCGTCAAGGAGCTCCACCTCCCCGAGCGGACCTGCGCCATGGAGGTCGAGATCGACGTCCTGGAGCGGGCCGTCGACGGCGCCCTCCAGGCGCCCCGGATCTCCACCTTCCCGGTGGCGACCCAGGACGTCGCGCTCGTCGTCGCCTCGGACGTGCCCTCCGAAGCGGTCGAGACGGCGCTCCGCGAAGGCGCCGGCGACCTGCTCGAATCGCTGCGGCTGTTCGACGTCTTCACCGGCGAGCAGATCGGTGAGGGCAACAAGTCCCTGGCGTACGCGCTGCGGTTCCGTGCCCCGGACCGCACGCTGACCGTGGAGGAGGCCTCCGCGGCCCGTGACTCCGCGGTCGCCCTGGCGGCCGGGCGCACCGGCGCGGTGCTGCGCGGCGCGTAGGGCCCACGGCAGTGAGAAGGGGCGTATCCGGCCACCGGATACGCCCCTTCTGTTCTCGCGGGACGGCCCGGGGACCACGACGCACCCGGCTGTCATCGGGGCAGTGGGACGTGCGGTCCGGCGCCGCCCGCCCTGCCACGGAGTGTCGGGCAGGCCGGCAGAACGAACGGCGCGGGGGCGGGTCGTCGAACTGTTACGAGGGGGAGCCGACGACCCGGCCGCCTCTTGCGAGGGACTCATTCAAGCGAGCGGCGCCGCGGCGCGGCAGAGCGCACAGCAGGATGGTTCGGGCATTCCGTTCACACCCCGTGTGAATCGTGCTCCACTTGGACCGTCCGGCACGTGGTGGGTGGCGTCGCGGGGCTGGGCACGCACATCTGCGGCGTTGTCGTCCATCTTCCCCAAGGTCTCGGCTTCGCTCGACCAGGGGAGGCCCCAATCGCTCCGCGTTGCCTCAATCCTCCGCCTTGCAGCTGCACGCACCCAGCCCCGCTCCTTCTTCCACCCACCATGTGCCGGACGGTCTAAGCTCATTGCGACGCGTACATGGGGGGGCAATGGAGCCCAACGTCCTGCTCGAATCCCTGATCGACGAGGCGGGTGTGTCCCGCGCCGGGCTCGCCGGCCATGTCAACCAGGCCGGCCGCGCCCGCGGGCTGTGCCTGCGCTACGAGCACACGGCGGTCGCCCGCTGGCTCAAGGGCCAGCGCCCGCGCGGACAGGTCCCCGACCTGATCTGCGAGGTCCTGGCGGGCCGGCTGGACCGGCCCGTCACGCTCGACGACATCGGCATGGGGATCCCCGGGATGCACACGGAGGCCCGGGGCGCCGGGTTGTCCGGCTTCGTCGAGCACGCCACGGCGCTGTGGCGCTCCGACGAACAGCAGCGACCGCACCTCGCCACCGCGCCCGCCGTCACGGGCACGACGGCCGTGATGCCGGTCTGGGAGTGGGAGAACCCGCCCGAGGACGCCGATGTCTCCCGCCCCGGGCCCTGCCGCGTGAGCATGGCGGACATAGCGATGCTCCGCGCGGCCCGCGCGCACTACGAGCAGATGTACCGGAAGGCCGGCGGCATCGCGACCAGGTCCCGCATCGTCGGCTTCCTCAACGCCGAGACCGCGCCGCTGCTGCGCGGCGGGTACAGCGACGCCACGGGCCGTCAGCTCCACCGCGCGACCGCCGGGCTGGTGGCCGTCGCCGGCATCTGCGCCTACGACTCCGACGCCCACGGCCTGGCCCAGCGCTACTTCCACCAGGCGCTGCGCCTGGCCAAGGCCAGCGGGGACCGGGGGCTCGGCGGCTATGTGATCGCGCTGCTGGTGAACCAGTCGCTGTACCTGGCCGAATTCCGCCGGTCCGTCGCCTTCGCCGAGGCGGCCCTGCGCGCGGCGGGCCCGCACATCACCCCGGCGCTGGCCAGCGACCTGCACGCGATGCAGGCCAAGGCGTACGCCCGGCTCGGCGACGACCGCAGCGCCCTGGAGTGCATCCGCCGCGCCGAGACCGAGTCGGCCCGCATCCGCAGCGGCGGCGAACCGGACGAGACGGGGTACGTCCAGCCGGGCCTCGTCAACGTCCAGGTGGCGGAGGCGCTGCTGTGCCTGGGCGACCTCGCGGGCGCCCGGGAGCACGCGGCGGCGGCCGTACGCTCCCCGGCGCACGATCGCGGGACCGTCCACCGGCTCGCCATGCTCACCCGTCTCGAACTGCTCCAGGGGGAGGCGGACCGGGCGGCCGTCACGGCCTCGGAGATGGCGGAACGCGCCCGGGGCATGGAGTCCCAGCGGCTCCGGGACCGGCTCCGCTCCGTACGGGGACAACTGGCCGCGAGCGGCAGCGCCGATGCCGCGGCTGCGGCCGGCCTCATCGAGGGGGCGCTGCGCGTGCCCCTGTGAGCCCCGTCCAGGGAGCCGTCACGCGTTCCCCTGCGGGGTGGACCCTGCTCCGATGTTGCCATCGACCAGTCGGAAGGTGGCAGAACTGTGCAGTGGACGAACCTGAACGAACAGACCGTGTATGAGAACCGCTGGTTCCGGGTCAACCTGGCGGATGTCGTTCTCCCGGACGGCCGGCATCTGGACCACTTCCTCATACGGCTCAGGGCCGTCGCCGCGGCGACCGTCGTCAACGAGGCCAACGAGGTCCTGCTCCTGTGGCGGCACCGCTTCATCACCGACAGCTGGGGCTGGGAACTCGCCGCGGGCGTGGTCGAGGACGGCGAGGACATCGCCGCGGCCGCAGCGAGGGAGATGGAGGAGGAGACCGGATGGCGCCCCGGCGAGCTGCACCCGCTGATGACCGTGGAACCGGCCAACGGCCTCGTCGACGCCCGGCACCATCTCTTCTGGACGCGGGAGGCCACGTACACCGGTCATCCGGCGGACGACTTCGAGTCCTCGCGCCGCGAGTGGGTCCCTCTCAAGCTCGTGCCGGACATGATCGCGCGCGGTGAGATACCGGCGGCCAACATGGCGGCAGGGCTGCTGATGCTCCATCACATGCGGCTGGGCTGACCGCGCGTACCGGTGCGGCGGGCGATCCGGCCACAAGGCCGGGCCGCCCGCCGCACCGGCGGAAGCGGTTCACTCGTACGGGTAGAACCCCGACCCCGTCTTGCGGCCGAGCCGGCCCGCGTCGACCATCCGCTGGAGCAGCGGGGGAGCGGCGTACAGCGGCTCCTTGTACTCGGCGTACATGGAGTCGGCGACCGAGGCCACGGTGTCCAGGCCGATCAGGTCGGCGAGCTTGAGCGGGCCCATCGGGTGGGCGCAGCCCATCTCCATGCCGTTGTCGATGTCCTCGCGGCTGGCGATGCCCGACTCGAACATCCGGATCGCCGAGAGCAGGTACGGGATCAGCAGGGCGTTGACGACGAAGCCCGAGCGGTCCTGGGCGCGGATGGCGTGCTTGTCCAGCACGTTCTGCACGACGGACTCGGCACGCTTGATGGTCTCGTCGGACGTCGTCAGCGCGGGGATCAGCTCGACGAGCCGCTGCACCGGGGCCGGGTTGAAGAAGTGGATGCCGATGACCTGGTCGGGGCGCGAGGTCGCGACGGCCAGCTTCACCAGCGGGATGGAGGAGGTGTTCGAGGCGAGGATCGCGTCCGGACGCGTCACCACCTGGTCGAGCACCTGGAAGATCTCCGTCTTGACCTGCTCGTTCTCCACGACGGCCTCGATCACGAGGTCGCGGTCGGCGAACTCGCCCAGATCCGTGGTGAAGCTCAGGCGGCCGAGCGTCTCGTCGCGCTCCTCCGGGGTGATCTTGCCGCGCTCGGCGGCCTTGGAGAGAGAGTTGTGGAGCCGGGTACGCCCTATTTCGAGGGCCTCGCCGGTGGTCTCGGCCACCATGACATCGAGGCCGCTGCGGGCACACACCTCCGCGATGCCTGCGCCCATCTGGCCACAGCCGACCACTCCGACGCGTGCAATGTCGGCCATAGAGTCCGTCACCTCGTGCCTTTCGCTGATCTTCGTGCGGCAGTCCCGTTTGATTCCGGTGCCCGCCTCGACCCCACGACGTTACTCCGCGATCCGGTTCCGGTGAGCTGCGGGTCGGGGAGCCCGGGGGCGGGCATGATCTGTGTCACGCACAGCACGGGTGTGACACACGCGAACCGATGAGCGAAAGGTGCACACATGCGTCGTATGGGCCGAAGGTCCCTGGTGTTGGGTGCGGCGAGCACGGTGGCCGCGCTGATGACGGCGGGGGACGCCGTCGCCGCGCGCGGACCCGCCTCCTCCCCGCACCGGCGCCGCCGCAGGGCGGAGACCGGCGAGCTGCGGGGGGTGTGGATCGCCACGGTCGCCAATCTGGACTGGCCCTCGGCGCCGGGTCTGAGCGCCGCGGCCCAGGAGGCGGAGCTGATCGCGCACCTGGACCGGGCGGTCGCCCTGCGGCTCAACGCCGTGGTGCTCCAGGTCCGGCCCAGCGCCGACGCCCTGTGGCCCTCCTCGTACGAGCCGTGGGCCGAGTGCCTCACCGGGGTCCAGGGCAAGGACCCCGGCTGGGACCCGCTGGGCACGGCCGTACGCGAGGCGCACGCCCGGGGGCTCGAACTGCACGCCTGGTTCAACCCCTACCGGGTCGCCAACCACACGGACCCCTCGCGTCTCGTCGCCTCCCACCCCGCCCGGCTGCACCCGGACTGGGTCCTTCCGTACGGCGGGAAGCTCTACTACAACCCGGGGCTGCCCGAGGTCAGGGAGTTCGTCCAGGACGCGATGCTCGACGCGGTGAGCCGCTACGCGATCGACGCGGTGCACTGGGACGACTACTTCTACCCCTATCCGGTGGCCGGCCAGGTCTTCGACGACGACGCGGCGTACGAGGAGTACGGCGAGGACTTCGCGACCAAGGCCGCCTGGCGGCGCGACAACACCGACCGGCTGGTGCGGGAGACGGCGGAACGCATCAAGGAGGTCAGGAGCGGCGTCCGCTTCGGGATCAGCCCCTTCGGGGTCTGGCGCAACGCCTCGACCGATCCGCTGGGTTCCGACACCGCGGCCGGTGTGCAGACGTACGACGACCTGCACGCCGACACCCGGAAGTGGGTGAAGGAGGGGTGGATCGACTACATCTGCCCGCAGCTCTACTGGAACATCGGCTTCGCCGCCGCCGACTACGCGAAACTGCTGCCCTGGTGGGCGGAGACGGTGCGCGGCACCGGCGTCGGCCTGTACATCGGTGAGGCGCTCTACAAGGCCGGCGACCCCGCCCAGCCCGCCGCCTGGCAGGACCCGGCCGAACTCTCACGCCATCTGGACCTGGCCGCCGGCCATCCGGAGGCGGGCGGGCACATCTTCTTCTCCGCGAAGCAGGTGAAGGCGGACCCCATCGGGGCCATGGCCCGGGTCGTCGCCGACCACTACCCGACGCGCGCCCGCACCCCGCGCTGACAAGGACGCGGGGCCCGGCGGCCGCTCGTGCTCCCGGGCCCCGCGCGCTCTACCGGTCCCGGTCCTCGGGGGCGGTGTGCTGGACGACGCTGTCCGGGCCCGGGGACCTGATCGATTCGTGCCCGTCCTCGAAGCGCAGACGGTACGGGGGGCTGCCCCCGTCGCCGAGCACCTCGATGATCTCTGCGACCCGGTCGTGCTGCCCGACGGTCCTGCCGTGCGTCACCAGCCGGTCGCCCGTGTGTGCCTCCATCGGGAGTGACCTCCTCACGGGTGGCGGTCCATGTCGACAAGTCTATGACTCGACAGGCGCCTCGGCCTTCGCTGTGCGCCCGCCGCGCCTTCCCGCGCGCTGGGTGACGGCGATGCACACCAGGACCGCCACCGCCGCCACCGGGGCGGCGGCGGACACCTCCTCGCCGAGGGCGAGGAACGACCAGACCAGGGTGAGCAGCGGCTGTGCCAGCTGGAGCTGACTGGCGCGCGGGACCCCGATCTCGGCCATGCCCCGGTACCAGACGTACAGGCCCAGGAAGGTGGACCCGGCGGCCACCCAGACCAGCCCGACGACGCCGTGCGCCGTGAGGTGCACCGGTTCGAAGGGCAGTGCCACCGCCGCGCCGGCCACGGCGAGCGGCAGGGCGAGGACCAGCGCCCAGCCGATCACCTGCCAGCCCGGCATCACCCCGGCCAGCCTGCCGCCCTCGGTGTATCCCGCCGCGCAGACCAGCAGCGCCCCGAAGAGGTACAGATCGCCGCCGGACAGCTTCCCGCCGCTCTGCTGGACCGTGAAGACGATCACCACGGCCGCCCCGGCCAGCGCCGCGAGCCAGAAGGCGCGCGGCGGCCGGGAGCCCGTGCGCAGTGCGGAGAAGAGCGCGGTCGTCAGCGGCAGCAGCCCCACCACGACCGCCGCGTGCGAACTGGTGGAGGTCTGGAGGGCCAGCGAGGTCAGCAGGGGGAAACCCACCACCACACCGCCCGCGACGACCGCGAGACCGGCCCAGTGGCGCCGCTCGGGCACCGGGACCCGCCCCACGAGCAGCGCGCACCCCGCGATCAGCGCCGCGAGCACGCTGCGGAGGGCGACCAGCGACCAGGGGCCGAAGCTCTCCAGGCCCCAGACCGTCGAGGGGAAGGTCAGCGAGAAGGCGAGGACGCCGAGTCCCGCGAGCACGACGCCTCCGCCGGGGCCGCGGCAGGCCGTCGGCCGGGTGGCATCAACCGCTATCGTGCGTGGTGCGGTAGTGCTATTCTGTGCTGTCATGCATGAGCGTAGCAGCGTCGCTGAACTGGTCACTTCCCTGAAGGGTGAGCTCGACCGCTACTCACCCGGTGGGAAGCTGCCGTCCAGTCGTGCACTCGTCGAGCGGTTCAAGGTCAGCCCGGTGACCGTCTCCCGGGCCGTCGCGCAGCTCGCCGCCGAAGGCCTGGTCGTCACCCGCCCCGGCGCGGGCGCCTTCCGGGCCGGGACCCGCGCCCCCGCACCGGCCCCGGGTGACACCTCCTGGCAGGAGGTCGCGCTCAGCGGAGGCGGTGGGCCCGAGGTCGTGCCGCGTACCGTCGACGCCTCGGGCGTCCTCGTCACGCTCGCCGAACCCCCGTCCGGCGTCATCGAGTTCAACGGCGGCTACCTCCACCCCGGCCTCCAGCCCGAGCGGGCCCTGGCCGCCGCGCTCGCCCGGGCCGGCCGCCGCCCCGGCGCATGGGGCCGGCCGCCCGTCGACGGGCTGCCCGAGCTGCGCTCCTGGTTCGCCCGGGAGATCGGCCCCGCCCTCACCGGGTCCGACGTCCTGATCACGGCCGGCGGGCAGAACGCCCTGTCCACCGCGCTGCGGGCGCTGGCCCCGCCCGGCGCCCCCGTCCTCGTCGAGTCCCCCACCTACCCGGGCATGCTGGCCGCCGCCCGCGCCACCGGGCTGCGGCCCGTGCCCGTGCCCGTGGACGCCGACGGGGTCCGCCCCGACCTGCTGGAAGCCGCCTTCCGTGACACCGGGGCCAAGGTCTTCGTCTGCCAGCCGCTCTTCCAGAACCCGACGGGCGTGACCCTCGCCCCCGAGCGGCGCGCACGCGTCGTGCGGGCCGCCCGGCAGGCGGGCGCCTTCGTCGTCGAGGACGACTTCGCCCGCCGTCTCGCCCACGACGACGCGGGCCCGCTCCCGGAACCGCTGGCCGCCGACGACCCCGACGGTGTGGTGATCCATGTGCGCTCCCTCACCAAGATCACCTCCTCCAGCCTCCGCGTGGGAGCCCTGGCCGCCCGCGGTCCCGTACGGGAACGGCTGCGCGCCATCCAGGTCGTCGACAGCTTCTTCGTGCCGCGCCCGCTCCAGGAGGCCGCACTCGAACTCGTCGGCTCCCCGGCCTGGGGGCGTCATCTGCGTACCGTGGCCGCCGAACTCGGCAGCCGCCGCACCGCCATGGCGGCCGCCGTGCGCGGCAGGCTGCCCGAACTGACCCTGACGCACGTGCCGTCGGGCGGCGGCACCCTCTGGCTCCGGCTCCCCGGCCCGGGGGACGGCGAGTCCGCCCTGGTCACCGCCGCGCTGCGGGCCGGCGTCGCCGTCGCCCCGGGCCGCCCCTACCACTGCGCCGAACCCCCCGCCGGACACATCCGGTTGAGCTTCGCGGCCGTCTCGGGCCCCGCCGAGACCGCCGAGGGCATCCGCCGGCTCCGCACCGCCCTCGACGGACTGCGGGCCCCGGGCGATAGCCTCCCCGGATGAGTGATGACAGAGGTGCGGGACAGCGCCACGAGATCTCCGACGACCCCTCACGGCTCGACGCGGCCCGCGTCCACCGCTGGCTGTCGACGGACGCCTACTGGGCCCTCGGGCGCACCAGGGAGCAGCAGGACCGCGCGATCGCGGGCTCGCTCAACTTCGGTGCCTACGACGTCGATTCGGGCGAGCAGACCGCGTACGCACGGGTGATCACCGACCATGCCTCCTTCGCGTGGATCTGCGATGTGTACGTCGACCCCGCGGCCCGCGGCCACGGCCTCGGCACCCGGCTGGTCACCACCGTCCGGGACCGGCTGGCCCCGCTCGGGGTGCGCAGGTTCCTGCTCGCCACCAAGGACGCCCACGGGGTGTACGCGAAGCTCGGGTTCGCACCGCTCGCCGAACCGGAGATGTGGATGTCCCTCCAGACGGGCTGAGGTGCGGGCGGACGCATATGGCCGGGTGTCCTCTTGACCGGCGCGGCGCCCGGCCCCACGATCGCGCCCATGAGTGTCCGGGTGTCCCTCGTCGCCGCAGCACGAAGTTCCGCCCTCCTCGCCGAGCGTTTCGACGACGACCGGCCGCTCGACCACGCCGGCTGGCGCGAGGTCCAGCTCGTCGCCCACATCCTGGTGCCGCTGGGTGTCGCCGAACTGCGCTACTGCTCGCCCACCCCGCGCAGCCGCGCCACCGGCGACGCCCTCGGCTTCGCGCCCCTCGTCCAGCCGGCGCTCCGCGACTGCGACATGGGCCGCTGGAGGGGCATGACCCTCGCCGAGGTGGCCGCCCGCGAGCCGGCCGGCGTCGACGCCTGGCTCGCCGATCCGCGTGCCGCCCCGCACGGCGGCGAATCCCTGCTCGCCTTCATATCCAGGGTGGGGAGCTGGCTCGACACCCGTCCGGTCCGCGAGGGCGCGCTCGTCGCCGTCGCCGAACCCGCCGTCGTCCGCGCGGCCCTGGTGTACGCGCTGAAGGCCCCGCCGTCGACGTACTGGAACGTCGACGTCCGCCCGCTCTCCACCGTGACGATCACCGGACTGCCCGGCCGCTGGAGCCTCAGCCTCGAATCGGTCCGGCACTGAGCCGGACGACGGGTTCACCCGGTCGCGGGAACGGCGCGTACGACGTCTTCCCGCCGGTCCGACCAGTCGGTACGGTGCGTGGACCGAGACGAGGAGAGAAGCCCGTGCCGCAGATCCAAGGCCACTGTGACGACCGGTTCGCCGCGGTGCGCGACGCGTTCGCCGCGAACTTCGCCGAGCGTGACGAGCTGGGCGCGGCGGTCACCGTCCTGCTCGACGGCCGTCCGGTGGTGGACCTCTGGGGCGGCTGGGCCGACGGGGAGCGGACCCGCCCCTGGGAGCGCGACACCGTGGTCAACGTCTGGTCCACGACGAAGGGCCCCACCGCGCTCTGCGCCCATGTCCTCGCCGACCGGGGCCTCCTGGACCTGGACGCCCCGGTGACCGCGTACTGGCCCGAGTTCGGAGCCGCGGGCAAGGAGTCCGTGCGCGTACGCCATCTGCTCTCGCACCGCTCCGGGGTCGCGGGCCTGCGCGATCCGCACACCCTGGCCGAGCTCTACGACTGGGAGCTGACGACGGCCCGCCTCGCGGCCACCGAGCCGTGGTGGGAGCCCGGCACCCGCTCCGGCTACCACGCCATCTCGTACGGCTTCCTCGTCGGCGAGGTCGTCCGCCGGGTCAGCGGCCTGCTGCCCGGGGAGTTCCTGCGCAAGGAGATCACCGGACCGCTCTCCATCGACTTCCACGTGGGGCTGCCGGAGCAGGACGCGGGCCGGGTCGCCGAACTGGTCCAGCCGAAGTCCGTCGCCCGCGAACAGGCCGCGCTCTTCGCCACGATGGAGCCGGTCGCCATCGCCTCGCTGCTCAACCCCGGCACGGGCATCGCCGCCGCCAACACCTCCGAGTGGCGCGCCGCCGAGATCCCCGCCGCCAACGGCCACGGCACCGCCCGCGGGGTCGCCGCGCTCTACGGCATCCTCGCCGGACGCGGCAGCCTCGACGGCCGGCGGATCCTCTCCGAGGCGGCGGCCGAGCGGGTCCGCGAGGGCCAGGGCGGTTGCCGGGACCTGGTGCTGGGAGCGGGCTTCGCCCACGAGACGGAGCTGGGGCTCGGGCTCTGGCTGAGCGGCCCGAACGGGTCGTACGGCCCCAACCCCCGCGCCGTCGGACACGACGGGGCGGGCGGCTCCTGCGGCCTCGCCGACCCCGAGGCGGGTGTCGCGCTCGGCTACGTCATGAACCGCATGGGCCCGCACATCGCCGACGACCCGCGCAAGATGGCCCTGGTCGACGCCGTGTACGCCGCCCTGTGAGCGGTGCCGTGGCCGCCGGCCGCCGTCAGTGACCCGCCGGCCGCACCAGTCCCGACTCGTACGCGAACACCGCGGCCTGGGTCCGGTCGCGCAGCCCCAGCTTCACCAGGATCCGGCTCACATGGGTCTTCACCGTCTGCTCCGCCACCACCAGGCGCACCGCTATCTCCGCGTTCGACAGGCCCTGCGCGATGAGGGACAGCACCTCCGTCTCGCGTTCCGTGAGATCCCCGACGCGCTCCCTGGTGGGGGCGCGCGGCGCCGTGCTCACCCGGGAGAACTCGGCGATCAGGCGCTTGGTGATGTTCGGGGCGAGCAGCGCGTCGCCGGCCGCCACCACCCGTACGGCATGGGCGAGTTCGGCGGCGGAGGCGTCCTTCAGCAGAAAGCCGGAGGCGCCCGAGCGCAGCGCCTCGTAGACGTACTCGTCGAGGTCGAAGGTGGTCAGCACGAGGACCCGGGCGGTGGCGCCGGGAGCCCCGGTGAGCCGCCGGGTGGCGTCGATGCCGCCGAGGCGCGGCATCCGTATGTCCATCAGGACGACGTCCGGGGCCAGTTCGGCCGCCTTCTCCAGCGCGTCCGCGCCGTCCACCGCCTGACCGACGACCTCGATGCCGGGCTCGGCGTTCAACAGCACCGTGAAGCCCTGACGGACCATCATCTGGTCGTCGGCGATCAGCACGCGGATGGTCATGCGGGGCCCTCCAGGGGGAGCGTCGCCAGTACTTCGTAACCCCCGCCGGGGGTACGGCCGTGGGTGAGGTCGCCGCCCAGCATGGCGGTGCGTTCGCGCATGCCGAGCAGCCCGTGCCCGACTCCGCCGGCGCGTGCGGCGGGCGCGTCCGGGGCGGTGTTGGTGACCCGGACGGTGACGGCCGCGGAGTGGTAGCCGACCTCGACCCGGGCGCGCGCCCCTGGGGCGTGCCGCATCACGTTGCTGAGCGCCTCCTGCACGATGCGGTACGCCGACAGCTCCACCCCCGGCGGCAGCGGCCTGGGGGTGCCCGTCGTCTCCGCGGCGACGCCGACGCCCGTGCGCCGCACCGTGCCGATCAGCTCGCCCAGGCTGTCCAGGGAGGGCTGGGGGGCGTGCCGTACGCCGTCCGCCACGGCGTCCTCCGAGCGCAGCACACCGAGCACCCGGCGCAGCTCGGCGAGCGCCTCCACGGCGTTCTCCCGTATGCCGGCGAGGTTCTCCCGGAGCTCCTCCGAGGGATTCTCGACCAGGTGCGGGGCGACCTGCGCCTGGATGGAGATCACCGACATGTGATGCGCGACCACGTCGTGCAGCTCACGCGCGATCCGGTTGCGCTCCTCCAGGAGGGTGCGCCGGGACCGCTCCTCCTCGGTGAGTCCCGACTGCACGACGAGCTGGCTGCGGGCCACCCTGAGCGCGCGCAGCGCCGCCCCGATCCCCACGGCCGTGATGACGACCGGCGCCCCGACGCCCAGGGAGTAGTGGTGGGCCTGGGTGGTGAAGGCGCTGCTCACCAGCCCGGCCAGCAGACTCAGCGCGAGCGCCAGGACCGCGCGGCGCGGATGCACCCGCAGCGCCAGCAGGAACAGCGCGCCGCCCTGCAACGCCATCTCGGGGCCGGTCCAGGGGAACAGCTCGCCGGGCGTCATCGCGGGCTCCGCGATCCGCACGCTGACGACCATCAGGCCCAGCGAGGCCCACCACGCGTACAGGGGCCGCCACATGCCGGCGAGGAGGGCCAGCGCCTGGCACACGACCAGGAGCACCACGTACTCGGGCACGGCGGCCCCCCGGGGCACCAGGTCGGGCACGTGCCAGACGGCGACGAGCGTCACCCCGAGCAGCAGCAGCATCCCGAACGCGGGCCGCCAGACCGGCGATCCGGGCGCGCCCATGGGCGGCACGGGATCGACGGGAGCGGTCCACAGGTCCTCGCGCAGCATCCGCGGCAGCCCGCGCAGCGCCGTCCGCCACCTCGTCCCGACCCCCGTCATGGCGCTCAGCTTAGGCATGGTGCGCCTCCTCGGTCAGGGCGGGGGAGCCGGTCCGTACGACCGTCGAACGGCCGCCGCCCCGCCGCTCGTACGGACCGAACGCGGCCCGGCACACCAGCAGCACCAGGGCGAACACGGGCAGCCAGGCCGGCCGGGCGCACACCCAGCCGGGGCCGTCGGGGACCGTGTGCAGGCCGGGCAGCGGGCCGTACAGGAACAGGGCGCTCGCGGTGACCACGATCATCGCGGTCTGGTGCCACAGGAACACGGTCATCGCGGAGAGGTTCAGCAGGGCCACCACCGCCCACACGGCGGGCCGCGCGAGGGCCCGCCGGAGGCGTCCGAGCAGCAGCAGGGCCCCACCGCACTGCGCGAGGCCGAAGGTGACGACGGCCAGGGTGGGCGGGTCGAGGTTGGAGAGCGTGGAGCCCGGCACCCCGACCATGGAGGCGGGGTAACCGGCGAACAGCACCAGTCCCGCCGTGACCACCGCGCCTCCCACCAGCAGCACCCAGCCCGTCCGCCGGTCGTTCAGCCCGCCCCGCGCCCAGGCCGCCCCCAGGCAGTAGGGGACCAGCCAGCCCGCCGCCACGTTGAGCAGGCCCAGCGCGGCGGGGCCGTCGAGCCCCAGCCGGAACAGGTCGACGTACAGGACGACGGTGAGCGGCCACAGCGGGTGGAGCCGGGCCACCAGCGGGGTCGCCGCGGTCAGCGCCGCGAACACCAGCAGGAACCACTGGGGCGACCACACCAGCTTGCCCAGCGCGCGTACCGTCGCCAGGTCCACGCCCGAGGCCAGCATCACGCCCGCCGCGACGGCCCATACGGCGGTCACGACCGCGACCGGCCGGAACAGGCGGAGCATCCGGACCCGCAGCCAGTGCCCGTAGGACTCGCCCCTGGCCCGGGCCGACGCGTACCCCCTGGCGCCCACCTGGCCGCCCACCAGGAAGAAGACGGCGAGGGTCTGGAACACCCAGGAGACCGGGGCGAGCCGGGGCATGAAGTGGAGCGGACTCGCACCGTGCACCGTGCCGCTGTCGGCGACCAGCGCGGTCACCAGCCAGTGGCCGCACACCACGCCCAGGATGGCGAAGGCGCGCAGCGCGTCGACCGCGCGGTCACGGTCCCGGGGTGTCGCCGTGTCGATCCGCCGCACCAGGGCGCGCACACCGCCGCGCCGCACGAGGTCACGCACGGCCGCCACCGGCCGTCCCCGCGACGATCGCGGCGAGGCCGCGCAGCGCGACCGAACCGGGCTCCAGATAGCCGCTGTGCCCGGCGTCGCCCGCGTCGAAGACCTCGGCGCCGAACTCCGGGGCCACCGGGTCCGTCCCGAAGCCGACCGTGCCGAACGGCAGCGGCACGGCGATGTGCGGGACCCGCGCGATCCAGTCCTCCCCGCCCAGGCCCGCCCGCACCGTGGCCCGGGTGTGCAGGTCGGCGGCGCTGCCGGCACCGGTGCCGGGACTTCCGTACAGCACGAGGTCCGCGACCTCGAGGCCGGACGCGGCCCGGGCGCAGACCACCGAGCCGTAGGAGTGGCACAGGAGGGAGACCCGGGGCGAGGGCGCCGCCGCGCTCAGCTCCCGTACGAAGGCCCGCAGGGCGGGAGCCGCCTCGCCGGCCCGGCCCGGGGTCATGGCCGCGGGGCTGAGCATGGCGGGCGTCCGGTAGCCGAGCCAGGCGACGACGGCGGACCCGCTGCCCAGCTCGTCCAGCAGCGCCCCGGCGCCCCGCCGTAAGCGCCCGTAATGATCGAGGTCGACGCCCGCTCCCGGCACCAGTACGGCGATGCGCCGCGCACCGGACAGATCGCCGAGGACCTCCACGCTCCGCCCGCCGTCGCGCCCGTCGAACATCAGGAAGGTCCTACCCGGGCGGGCCATGGCCGAGAGCGCGTCGGCCCGGCGCCGGTCGCCGTGGCGGGCCGCCATGTCCCGCGCCGCCCGGATCTCCGCCCGCCCCGCCGCGTACCTGGCCTCCAGCGCCGACGGCTCGACCGAGTCCAGCGGGGCGAGCGCGGCCGGGGCGGGGGCCGGGACGGCCGCGGGGCGGGCCGCTCCCGACACCGGCAGCGCCACGGACGCGGTGACGAACGCGGTGAGCAGGGCGCGCCGCGCGCGACCGCTCCGGGGCCTGGGCGCCATGGGAAGTCCTTCCGTACCGGGTCTGGTCGAATCCGGTACCGAAGGTAGGGAGCGGGCCGCGTGGTCGGCGTCCCGCTCAGGAGCGCACCTGGCGCGTAGCTCCGAGGTATGACGGGTAGGGGGCGGCCCGCCCGCTCACGGCCTGCGGCGGGGCTTTCCGCGCTTCGCGCCGCCCTTGGGGTTCTTGCCGCCGGAGCCGGAGCCGCCCCGGGAGGTCTTGCCCGCCGCCGGCTTGCGCGGGGTGCCACCGCTGCTCTTCTTCGCGGCGCGCGCGGCCTTGGGCTGCGGGGGTGTCGGGGGACGCCCCCGGGTGCTGTTGACCGTCCGGCCCCGGACGATCCCGATGAACTCCTCCACCAGGTCGGTCGTCCGCTCCTCCGGCCAGGACAGGGCGATCCGGGACTCCGGGGCACCGCTCAGCGGCCGGTAGGTGAGGTCCTTGCGGTGGTACAGCCGGGCCAGCGACTGCGGGACGACGAGCAGCCCCACCCCCGCCGCCACCAGCTCCACCGCGTCCTCCGTCGTGGCGGGCCGCTCCAGCGCGGGCCGGCCCGGCGGGTGCTCCCAGTCGAGGGTGTCGTCGAGGGGGTGCAGCACGGTCTCCTCGGCCAGATCCCCGGCCGACATCTCCTCGACGGCCGTCGCCGCGTGGTCCTTGGGGATCACGACCACGGTCGTCTCGGTGTAGAGGGGGATCGCGCTGAGATCCGTACGGTCGACGGGCAGCCGCACGAAACCGGCGTCGGCGCCGCTGTCGCGCAGCAGGCCGGCGGCCTCGGCGGCGGGCACGCCGACGAGGGTCAGCGGGGTACCGGGCAGTCGCTCGTTCCAGATCCGCACCCACTTGGTCGGGGTCACGCCCGGGACGTAGGCGAGCCGGAACGCGGGGGGTTCTTCCGAGCCTGTCACCCCGCCAGGTTACCGGCCGTGGTCGGAGGGGGCGCACATGCTCGATACCCTGGACACCATGACGTCGCACCAGACCACCCAGACGATGAAGCCCGCCACCGCGGCGAAGAAGCTGGGTGTGTACCTCGAAGCCACCCCCGCCGAGTTCCAGGAGGGCGTCGTCTCGCGCGCCGAGCTGAACGCCCTGCAGACCGACCCGCCGGAGTGGCTGAAGGAGCTGCGCAGCAACGGCCCGCACCCCCGGCCGGTGGTCGCCTCGAAGCTGGGCGTCTCCATCGCCGGTCTCGCGCGCGGCGGGGTCACGGAGCCCCTCACCACCGAGCAGATCGACGCCCTGAAGCAGGAGAGCCCCGAGTGGCTCCGGAAGGAGCGCGCCACCCAGGCGGAGGTCCGTAAGGAAGCGGCGCGCATCAAGGAGCGCGACGCGGCCCGTGCCGCCCGGGCCGACCGCGACTGACCCGCCCGCCTCCGCGCCCGGCCGGCCGGGCGTCGAGCCGGGCCGGCGGGACTTCCGGAAGGCCTCAGGCGCCGGTGTAGAACTCGATGGTCGCCACCGTCGTGGCGGTCACCGTCTCCGGGTCCGCGCCCGAGGCGGCGAACGCACGGCCCCACTCCTCGCCCGACCGTGCCACGAAGGCCTTCGCCTCGGGCGAGGTCTGCCACTCCACGGCGTCCTCCGGGCTGATCCCCTCGCCTGCCAGGTGCCATCCGAGCCCCAGCAGCGCCAGGTCCCAGCCGACCCCGACCGCGCCCGGTCCGTACTGGCTCCGGAACTCCTCGGGGACCACGGACACGTGCTCCAGCTCGAACACCGTCCGGTCACCGCCCTCCGGCGCCGGTGCGAGGCGCACCTCCACCTCGCTGAGGCCGGGGTCGGGGCCGAACAGCCAGGACACCCGCAGCCGCTCCCCGGGCAGGCACTCCAGGATCTCGCCGCCGGCGTTGCCCTCCAGCTGGTAGCGGCCGCCCACGCGGAACTCACCGGTCACCGGAAGGAACCACCGGGCGATCCGCTCCGGCGAGGTCACCGCGTCCCAGACCTCGGCGGGGCCGGCGTCGAAGGTGCGCCGCAACACCACCGTGCCCGCCTCCTCCGACCCCACCCGGCGCGTGCCGACCTCCCTGTGCACACGGCTGATCTCGTCGACGATCTCTCCCATGGACGCTCACTTCCCTTCCTGTGCGGCCGGCGGCGCTGTAACGATGTTCTGCCGTATCCAAGGTCACCGCGCGCGGAACGCCCCGTGCAGCTTTGCATAAAACTGCATAGATGCGTATAGTCATGCCATCGATGAGGAGGAATTCCGATGGTGGTACGTGCGGCAGTGGCAGGGGCGAGCGGATACGCCGGCGGGGAACTGCTCCGTCTGCTCCTCACCCACCCACAGGTCGAGATCGGGGCCCTCACCGCCCATTCCAACGCGGGGGAGCGGCTCGGCGCGCTGCAGCCGCACCTGAGGCCGCTCGCGGACCGCGTGCTCCGGCCGACCACGGCGGAGGTGCTCACCGGGCACGACGTCGTCTTCCTTGCCCTGCCGCACGGGCAGTCCGCCGCCGTCGCCGAACAGCTCGGTGACGAGGTGCTCGTGGTGGACATGGGCGCCGACTTCCGGCTGGGGAACGCCGCCGACTGGGAGAAGTTCTACGGATCGCCGCACGCCGGTACCTGGCCCTACGGTCTGCCTGAGCTGCCCGGGGCCCGCGCGGCGCTCGAAGGAACCAAGCGCATCGCCGTACCGGGCTGCTACCCGACGGCCGTCTCCCTCGCACTCTTCCCGGCGTACGCGGCCGGCCTCGCCGAACCCGAGGCCGTCGTCGTCGCCGCGTCCGGCACCTCCGGCGCGGGCAAGGCGGCCAAGCCGCACCTGCTCGGCTCCGAGGTCATGGGCAACATGTCGCCGTACGGCGTCGGCGGGGTCCACCGGCACACCCCCGAGATGATCCAGAACCTGGCCGCCGCGGCCGGTGAGCCCGTCTCCGTCTCCTTCACGCCGACCCTCGCGCCGATGCCCCGCGGCATCCTCGCCACGTGCAGCGCGAAGGCGAAGCCCGGGGTGAGCGCCGAGTCGCTCCGCGCGGTGTACGAGAAGGCCTTCGCCGACGAGCCGTTCGTCGACCTGCTGCCCGAGGGCCAGTGGCCCGCGACCGCGGCCGTGTACGGATCCAACGCCGTGCAGATCCAGGTCGCGTACGACGAGGCGGCCGGCCGGCTCATCGTGATCAGCGCCATCGACAACCTCGCCAAGGGCACCGCCGGAGGCGCCCTGCAGAGCATGAACATCGCCCTCGGACTCCCCGAGGATCTGGGTCTTTCCACGATCGGAGTCGCACCGTGAGCGACGCACGCGCAGCCGCCCGGCTGCGGGGGACGACGAAAGCCGCGCCGCTGCGCCGCGTGGGCGGAGAAACGAACGAGGAGATGCAGTGAGCGTCACGGCAGCCAAGGGATTCACGGCGGCGGGCATCGCCGCCGGGATCAAGGACAGCGGTAACCCGGATCTGGCCGTCGTGGTCAACCGGGGGCCGCGATGCGCCGCCGCGGGCGTCTTCACCTCCAACCGCGTGAAGGCCGCCCCCGTCCTCTGGTCGGAACAGGTCCTCAAGGGCGCCGAGGTGACCGCCGTCGTCCTCAACTCCGGCGGTGCCAACGCCTGTACGGGACCCCAGGGCTTCCAGGACACCCACGCCACCGCGGAGAAGGCCGCCGCCTCCCTGAACAGCGCGGGGTACGACGAGACGGGCGGAAACGGCGCCGGCACGATCGCCGTCGCCTCCACCGGGCTGATCGGCCTGCCGCTGCCCATGGACAAGCTCCTGCCGGGCATCGACAAGGCGGTCGCCCAACTCAGCGAGCACGGCGGCGAGAAGGCCGCCATCGCCATCAAGACCACGGACACGGTCCACAAGACCGCCGTCGTGAGCAGTGACGGCTGGACCGTCGGCGGCATGGCCAAGGGCGCGGGCATGCTCGCCCCCGGCCTCGCCACCATGCTGGTCGTCCTCACCACCGACGCCGATGTCGAGGCGCCCGCGCTCGACGTCGCGCTGCGTGACGCGACCCGGACCACCTTCGACCGGGTCGACTCCGACGGCTGCATGTCGACCAACGACACCGTGCTGCTGCTCGCCTCGGGGGCGAGCGGGATCACCCCCGGGCAGGACGAGTTCGCGGCGGCCGTCCGGACCGTCTGCGCCGACCTCGCCCGGCAGCTCATCGGTGACGCCGAGGGCGCCTCCAAGGACATCCGGATCGAGGTGATCAACGCGGCGACCGAGGACGACGCCGTCGAGGTCGGCCGGTCCATCGCCCGTAACAACCTCCTGAAGTGCGCCATCCACGGCGAGGACCCCAACTGGGGCCGTGTCCTCTCCGCGATCGGCACCACGAAGGCCGCCTTCGAGCCCGACCTGCTGAACGTCGCGATCAACGACGTCTGGGTCTGCAAGAACGGCGGTGTCGGCGAGGACCGCGAGCTGGTCGACATGCGCTACCGGGAGGTCAGGATCACCGCGGACCTCGCGGCGGGGAACGAGTCGGCGGTCATCTGGGCCAACGACCTGACCGCCGAGTACGTCCACGAGAACAGCGCGTACAGCTCATGAGCGCCGCGAGGAAGCACACCGCGCTGCCCAAGGCACAGATCCTCATCGAGGCGCTGCCCTGGCTCACCCGGCACAACGGCAGGACCGTCGTCATCAAGTTCGGCGGCAACGCCATGATCGACGAGGAGCTGAAGGCCGCCTTCGCCCAGGACGTCGTCTTCCTGCGGCACGCCGGTCTCAAGCCCGTCGTCGTGCACGGCGGGGGCCCGCAGATCAGCGCCCAGCTCGACAAACAGGGCCTCGTCAGCGAGTTCAAGGCAGGGCTCCGCGTCACCACCCCCGAGGCGATGGACGTCGTACGGATGGTGCTGGCGGGGCAGGTCCAGCGCGAGCTCGTCGGCCTGCTCAACCAGCACGGCCCGCTCGCCGTCGGCATGACCGGCGAGGACGCCCACACGATCACCGCCACCCAGCACCGCCCGATGATCGACGGGACGGCGGTCGACATCGGCCGCGTCGGTGAGATCACCGCCATCGACACGGGGGCGATCCAGGCGCTGCTGGACGACGGCCGGATCCCGGTCATCTCCTCCATCGCCCGGTCCGCCGAGGACAACCACGTCTACAACGTCAACGCCGACACCGCGGCCGCCGCGCTCGCCGCCGCGCTGAACGCCGAGACGCTGATGGTCCTCACCGATGTCGAGGGCCTCTACGAGGACTGGCCGAACAGCGACGACGTCATCAGCCGGCTCACCGCCACCGAGCTGGAGAAGCTGCTGCCGGACCTCTCCAGCGGCATGGTGCCCAAGATGCAGGGCTGCCTCCACGCCGTACGCAACGGCGTCGAGACCGCCCGTGTCATCGACGGCCGGGTCCAGCACTCGATCCTGCTGGAGATCTTCACCGACGAGGGAATCGGCACGATGGTCGTGCCCGACGCGGCACCCGCCGCACCGCACGAGGCAGAGGGGGAGTCATGACCGGCAACGAGGAGTTCGCGCAGCGCTGGCAGGGCGCGCTGATGGACAACTACGGCACACCGCAGCTGCCGCTGGTGCGCGGCGCGGGCGCCCGGGTCCAGGACGCGGAGGGCACCGAGTACCTCGACTTCGTCGGCGGCATCGCGGTCAACGCGCTCGGCCACGCCCACCCCGCCGTGGTCGAGGCGGTCTCCACGCAGATCGCGTCCCTCGGCCATGTCTCCAACCTCTACACCGCCGAGCCGCCCATCGCGCTCGCCGAACGGCTCCTGGCGCTCTTCGGACGCCCCGGCAGGGTCTTCTTCTCCAACTCCGGCGCCGAGGCCAACGAGGCGGCCTTCAAGATCGGCCGGCTGACCGGGCGTACGCACATGGTCGCCACCGACGGCGGCTTCCACGGCCGGACCATGGGCAGCCTCGCGCTGACCGGCCAGCCCGGCAAGCGCGACCCGTTCCTGCCGCTTCCCGGCGATGTCACGCATGTGCCGTACGGCGACGTCGAGGCGCTCCGTGCCGCCGTCATGACCGACACCGCGCTGCTGATCGTCGAGCCGATCCAGGGTGAGAACGGCGTCGTCGTCCCGCCCGCGGGCTATCTGGAGGCGGCCAGGGAGATCACGCGGGCCACCGGCACGCTGCTCGTCCTCGACGAGGTGCAGACCGGGATCGGGCGCTGCGGCCACTGGTTCGAGCACCAGGCCCACCAGGGCGTCGAACCCGATCTGGTCACCCTCGCGAAGGGGCTCGGCGGCGGACTGCCGATCGGCGCCACGGTCGCGTTCGGTGCCGCGGCCGACCTGCTGAAGCCCGGTCAGCACGGCACGACGTTCGGCGGCAACCCCGTCGCCTGCGCAGCCGGACTCGCGGTCCTGGACACCCTCGCGGCCGACGGGGCGCTGGACAGCGTGAAGCGGCTCGGGGAGCGGATCAGGGACGGCGTCGAGAGCCTCGGGCACCCGGCGGTCTCCCATGTCCGCGGCTCCGGACTGCTGCTGGGTATCGTGCTCACCGGGCCCCTCGCGCCGAAGGTGCAGCAGGCGGCCCAGGAAGCCGGGCTCCTGGTGAACGCGCCCGCCCCCGACGTCGTACGGCTGATGCCGTCGCTGCTCATCGGTGACGCCGAGGTGGACGAGTTCCTGCGGATCCTGCCGGGGGCGCTCGACTCGGCTTACGGGGACGGACGATCCGGGGAGTGACGATCCGGAGAATGAGGCGACGACGATGACCGAGGCGCAGGAAACCGACCACGGGGGGCAGTCGGTGCCGCAGACCCGCACGGCACGCCACCGCAGGATCGTGGACATCCTGAACCGTCAGCCGGTGCGCTCGCAGAGCCAGCTGGCCAGGCTCCTGTCCGACGACGGGCTGAGCGTCACCCAGGCGACGCTCTCCCGCGACCTGGACGAGCTGGGCGCGGTGAAGATCCGCAACACCGGCGGTGAGCTGATCTACGCGGTGCCGAGCGAGGGCGGATTCCGCACCCCGCAGGCGCCGCTGGGCGGGTCGGCCAAGGAGGAGCGGATGCGCAGGCTCTCCGCCGAGCTGCTCATCTCGGCGGAGGCATCGGCCAACCTGGTGGTGCTGCGCACGCCGCCGGGCGCCGCGCAGTTCCTCGCGTCGGCCATCGACCAGGCCGAACTCCAGGCGATCCTCGGCACGATCGCGGGGGACGACACGCTGATGCTGATCAGCCGTGACCCGAACGGCGGCCAGGCGCTGGCCGACCACCTGCTGCGGCTGGCCCAGAACGACCGGGGCTCTCAGTAGCGGGTGATCGCGGTCCGGCCGGACGCCGTCCCGACCGCGATGTGCGGACGGCGGCCCGGGTCGGCCCAGGCCAGGATCCGGTCCATCGCGGCCGCCGGCACGGACACACAGCCGGCGGTCGCGCCCTTGCCGTTCACGTGCAGGAAGATCCCGGCGCCCCTGCCGCGCACCGGCCGGTGGTAGTTGAAGCCGATGACGAGCGCACGGGCGTACTGGGTGGGATAGGTGACGAGGTGTTCGGCCTCGTCCGCGCGGCAGTCGGCGGGCCGCGGTTCCACCCAGCGGTTGTAGGCCGGGGACGCGTTGTCCTGGCACCACCACGCGTCCTGGCCGGCCCGCCGGTACGGGTAGCGGGCCCCGGGCGGGGCCGCCTCGGTGCCGAAGGCGTACGGCAGGTCGTACAGCCCCGTGGGCGTGGTGTTCGTGCCCTGGGTGCGGGTGGCGCCCTCCGTCAGGCCGTTCGCGCCGAAGCGGGCGGGCGCCGAACCCGCCGCCACCCAGCCGTCCTCGCGCCGGTCCCACCAGGTGACCGTGCCCGTGACGGAGCCCGTACCGGGGGCCTCGGCGGTGATCAGCTGCGTGCCGCCGCCCGTGTCGGCCAGCCGCTCGGGGAGGGGCGGCGGCCCGGCGGGCCGCGCCGCGAGCGAACCGGCCACGGCGAGCAGGACCGACGCGGTCACCAGGAGTCTGCGCATGTCCCGGACGGTACGGCGCGCCGCCCGCCGCCCCCACCGCGCCTGCTCCGTACGGCCCAGTGGCTCACTCCGTGGCCGGCGCCGGCATCGCGGGCAGCGGCAGGGGCAGCCCCGGCAGCCCGTCGATGCTGGTCGCGATGTGGTCCTTCTTCTCGAAGTACCTGCTCAGGCTCTCGTCGTCCTCGCGCCGGAAGCGGCCGGCGTGCAGGGGGCGGTCCTCGTCGTACGACATGAACGGCACCCCGTAGCCGCAGGTGTCCCGGATCAGTTCGGCGCTCACCACGATGACGGCGCGCAGCCCGTGGGGCGTGGGGTCGAGCTGCGGGAAGTGCCGGAGCAGCCCCGGGAAGCGCGGATCGTCACGGAAGACGGGCTCACCGTGCCCGTGCACACGGACGATGTTCGGCGGGCCCTGGAAGGCGCACCACATCAGCGTGATGCGCCCGTTCTCCCGGAGATGGGCGACGGTCTCGGCGTTGCTCCCGGCGAAGTCGAGATACGCCACGGTCCGATCGTCGACGACGGCGAAGGACCCGCTCACCCCCTTGGGCGACAGATTGACCGTGCCGTCGCCGTCCAGGGGCGCGGTCGCGGTGAAGAAGATGTGCTGTTCCTCGATGAAGGTCCTGAGCCGTCCGTCGATGCGCTCGTACGTTTTTCCCATGAGGGGATTGTCCGGCGAATCATCGGCCGGGGCCCGGCATTTCACCGTCCGGGACACCCGCCCACCTATGGGCGGAGGTTGGCCAGCGCCTGCGGGGTCAGGTGCCGGGCGAGTACGGCAAGGGCGTCGGCGACTTCCTGAATCCGTTTCGGATCGTCGGCACCGAGTGCCTTGGCGAGTGCGTCGTCGATCGTGGTGGCCCTGACCTGTGCCACTCGGTCCGAGGGGTCGGGGGACTGTCGGACCAGGAGGCGGCGACGGTCCGCGGGGTCGGGCGCTGTCGTGATCGCGCCTGTCTCCTTGAGGCGGGCGACGGCGGTCGATACCTGGCTCTGCGGCAGGCCGGTGCGTGCGGCGATCTCTCCGATGGCGCTGTCCGGGTGAGCGGCGATGTCGCTCATCGCGATCAGGACCGACCGGACGGTACCGGGGTGGCGTCCGCCGCCACCTTCCGGCTCCGGCATGGCCTCTTCGCCGATCTTCATCAGGGTGCGCCCCAACAGGAACAGCTCTACTCCATTCATGCCTCCACAATACATCCAACTCGATGCATCTGTATTGATGTATCGAGTTCGATGGAATATTGTCATGGCAGGCCCCGGGCGTTCCGTGGCCCGGGCGAAGGGGTCGATATCATGCGGAAATGGCACGCCAACCCGTGGGCTGTCCTGGTGACGCTCTCCCTCGGGTTCTTCATGACCCTGCTGGATCTGACGATCGTGAACATCGCGATCCCGGAGATGATCGAGGGACTCGGTGCCTCGCTCGGCCAGACGCTCTGGGTGGTCAGCGGCTACGCACTGGTCCTGGCGGTGCTGCTCATCACCGCCGGCCGGCTCGGCGACCTGTTCGGGCCGCGGAATCTCTTCGCCGCGGGGCTGGTGATCTTCACGCTGGCCAGCATCGCCTGCGGGACGGCCGCGAGCCCCGCACCGCTGATCGCCGCCCGCGCCGTCCAGGGGCTGGGCGCCGCCTTGCTCGTGCCCCAGACGATGACCCTGATCGTCTCGGTCTTCCCGGCGCAGCGTCGTGGTGCCGCCATGGGGGTCTGGGGCATGGTCGCCGGTCTGGCCACCCTGTCCGGCCCCACCCTGGGCGGCATCCTGGTCTCCACGGTCGGCTGGCGCTGGATCTTCCTGGTGAACGTGCCCATCGGCCTGGCCGCGCTCGCCCTCACCTTCCTGGTCGTCCCCGACATCCGGCACGGCCGCGAGCACCGCTTCGACGTGACGGGCGTACTGATCGCCACAGCGGCGCTGTTCTGTCTGACCTTCGGCCTCCAGGAGGGCGAGCACTACCACTGGGGCCCCGGCATCTGGGCGTTGCTGGCCGTCGGCGCCTCGCTCGTCGCGGGCTTCCTGCTGAACCAGCGCGGCAAGCAGGACCGGGAGCCGCTCGTGCCCTTCGCGCTCTTCCGCGACCGTAATTTCACCGTCATGACCGTGCTGGTCGCGCTGGTGTCGATGGCCATGATCGGACTGGTGCTGCCCTTCAACCTCTATCTGCAGTCGGTACTGCACATGAGCGCGATCAAGGCCGGCATGGTGCTTGCCCCGTCCTCGCTGGTGTCGATGACCGTCGGGCCGTTCACCGGCCGGCTCTCCGACCGCATCGGCGGCAAGTACCTGCTGATGGCCGGACTGACGCTGTACGCAGCCGGGATCCTCGCGATCGTGCTGATCGCGGGGGTGGCCACCCCCTGGTACGCGTTCATCCCGGCCACCGTGGTCACGGGCCTGGGAATCGGCTGCGTGGTCGCCCCCATGTCCACCGAGGCGATGCGCAACGTCGAACCCCGCCTGGCCGGCGCCGCCTCGGGCGTCAACAACACGATCCGCCAGATCGGCTCCGTCATCGGCGCGGCGACGGTCGGCGCCCTGCTGCAGGGACGACTGGCCGCGGAGCTGACCACCGGCAAGAGCTACGCCGACGCGTTCGTCGCCACGATGCACGTCACCGCGGCCCTGCCGATCGCCGTGGTCATGGCCGGAGCGCTCGCCTGCCTGCTGGTACGCAACCCCACCACGACCAGGCCCGCACACCCCGTGGCGGCCGCGGTCACCCAGGAGACCGTGGCCGGCCGCTGACCGAACGGCCCACTGCCGGGCCGCCACCCTCGCCGGGCGGCGGCCCGGCGGCCCTGTCGGACTTCCACGGAGCCGTCACGGTGGTCGCCCCGACCAGGAGTTTTGACAAAACATACAGAGGATTGCATAGTTATGCCTATCAGTGAATGCACCAGGGGCGGCGGGGAGCGTACGCGCAGCCCGTTCCCTTGCACTCCCGAGGAGCACCGCAGTGAGCAACGGCACCGGTAACAGCGACGTACGCCTCTGGGGCGGTCGTTTCGCCGACGGCCCCGCCGAGGCGCTGGCCAAGCTGTCCGCCTCCGTCCACTTCGACTGGCGGCTCGCGCCGTACGACATCGCGGGCTCCCGCGCCCACGCGCGCGTGCTCAGCAAGGCCGGGCTGCTCACCGCCGACGAGCTCGCCCGGATGATCGAGGGACTGGACGCGCTCGAGGCCGCGGTGGCCGACGGCTCCTTCGTCGGGACCATCGCCGACGAGGACGTCCACACCGCCCTGGAGCGCGGCCTCCTGGAGCGCCTCGGCCCGGACCTCGGGGGCAAGCTGCGCGCCGGCCGGTCCCGCAACGACCAGGTCGCCACGCTCTTCCGCATGTACCTGCGCGACCACGCCCGGATCATCGGCGGCCTGGTCGCCGAGCTCCAGGACGCCCTGGTGGGCCTGGCCGAGGCGCACCCGGACGTGGCGATGCCCGGCCGCACCCACCTCCAGCACGCGCAGCCCGTCCTCTTCGCCCACCACGTCCTGGCGCACGCGCAGTCCCTGTCCCGGGACGCGGAGCGGCTGCGCCAGTGGGACGAGCGGACCGCGGTCTCGCCGTACGGTTCCGGCGCGCTGGCCGGGTCGTCCCTGGGGCTCGACCCGGAGGCGGTCGCGGCCGACCTCGGCTTCGAGCGCGGTTCGGTCGGCAACTCCATCGACGGCACCGCCTCGCGGGACTTCGTCGCCGAGTTCGCCTTCGTCACCGCGATGATCGGCGTCAACCTCTCCCGCATCGCGGAGGAGATCATCATCTGGAACACGAAGGAGTTCTCCTTCGTCACCCTCCACGACGCCTTCTCCACCGGCTCCTCGATCATGCCGCAGAAGAAGAACCCGGACATCGCCGAGCTGGCCCGGGGCAAGTCCGGCCGCCTCATCGGAAACCTGACCGGTCTCATGGCGACCCTGAAGGCCCTCCCGCTCGCGTACAACCGTGACCTCCAGGAGGACAAGGAGCCGGTCTTCGACTCGTGCGACCAGCTGGAGGTCCTGCTCCCCGCGTTCACCGGCATGATGGCCACGCTCACCGTCAACCGGGAGCGCATGGAGGAGCTGGCCCCCGCCGGCTTCTCGCTCGCCACGGACATCGCCGAGTGGCTGGTCAAGCAGGGCGTCCCGTTCCGGGTGGCGCACGAGGTCGCCGGCGAGTGCGTGAAGGTCTGCGAACAGCAGGGCATCGAGCTCGACCAGCTGACCGACGAGCAGTTCGCGAAGATCTCCGAGCACCTCACCCCGGAGGTGCGCACCGTCCTGAACGTGCCCGGCGCGCTCGCCTCGCGTGACGGACGCGGCGGTACGGCCCCCTCGGCCGTCGCGGTCCAGCTGGCCGAGGTGAAGGCCGACCTGGTGACGCAGCACGCCTGGGCGACCGCGCGCGGCTGATTCGGCAGGCATCGCGGGCTACGTTGACGGGAAGGCGTTCGGAACCGACCCAGAGGAGCCCGCGATGCCCTTCGCCCGCCTGAACCGAGCGACTACCCCGACCTCCCACATCGGGCTCGGCCTGGCCGCCGTCGGCAGGCCCGGCTACATCACCCCGCACCGCGAGCGCGATCTGCCCGGCGACCGGGGAGTGGACGCGCTGCGCGCCCGCACCCATGAACTCCTGGACGCGGCCTACGCCCAGGGCGTGCGCTACTTCGACGCCGCCCGCTCCTACGGCCGCGCCGAGGAGTTCCTCGCCGAGTGGCTGACCGCCCGCCCCGACGTCACGGACGTGGTCATCGGCAGCAAGTGGGGCTACACCTACACCGGTGACTGGCGCGTCGACGCCGAGACGCACGAGGTGAAGGACCACGGCCCGGCCACCTTCGAGCGCCAGTACGCCGAGACGACGGCGCTGCTCGGCGACCGGCTCGACCTCTACCAGGTCCACTCGCTGACCGCGGACAGCCCGGCGCTGAGCGACAAGGACCTGCACGCGCGCCTCGCCGAGCTGGCCGCCGGGGGCACCACGGTCGGCTTCTCCACGAGCGGCCCCGGCCAGAGCGACGCCATCCGCGCCGCCGTCGCCCTGACCGTGGACGGCGAGCCCCTCTTCCGTACCGTCCAGGCCACCTACAACGCCCTGGACACCTCCGCCGGAGCCGCACTCGCCGAGGCACACGACGCCGGGCTCACCGTGATCGTCAAGGAGGCCATGGCCAACGGCCGGCTCGCCGGCACCGAGGCGCCCGCCGTCGTCCAGGAGATCGGCGCCGAGGCCGGGCTGGACTCGGACGCCGTCGCCCTGGCGCTGGTGCTCCATCAGCCCTGGGCCGGAGTCGTCCTGTCCGGCGCGGTCACCGTCGCCCAGCTCGCGGCGAACCTGCACGCACCGCTGCTCGACCTGGACCCGGAGCGCCTGGACCGGCTGTCGGCCCTGGTGGAGGAGCCGGAGGCGTACTGGCGCCACCGGGCCTCGCTGCCCTGGAGCTGAACGGCCGCCCCGCGCCGGGTACGGGGCGCGGCCCGGCGCGTGCTCACGCCCAGTCGGCGAGCGCCTCGAAGTCCTCCCGCACCAGCCCCACCCAGGGGTCGACCCTCCGCAGCAGGGCCCGGCCCGGGTGGTGCGCGGCGACCCAGGCTGTGTCGGGAGCGGTGATCTCGTCGTCGATCCAGGCGAACGGCCTGCCGTCCGCGTAGTCGACGATGTGGCGCGTCTTCCAGTACGTCCCGTCCGCCGTGACCGTGTGCATCGCGGGCCAGTCGATGTACGGCAACGGGGGCAGCCCGATGCGCGGGCCGACCCACTCGTTCGCCTCGTCCTTCCAGGTGGTGGCCCAGACGAGTTCGTACCGCCCGGCGAGGGCCAGCAGCTCGTCGCCGTGGCCGGGGCTGAGCAGGACGGGCAGGGCCGCCCCGGTCGTCCACCCCGTCGGCCGCATCCGGTGGAGCTCGTAGCCCTCCGGGAGGGTGCGGCCGGCCAGCGCCGCATACGGGTTGAGCGGACCGTCGATGTCGATCAGCAGCAGCGGCTTCATGGCGCCATGGTGCCCCCGGACCGGCCGGCACCGGCGGACCCTTTCCGGCCGTCGCCCCGCCCGGGCGGCGGAGTGGGACGTTCATGTCTCATGTGAGTTAGTGTCGTCTCATGACTCTCGACCGTGAGCAGGTGCTGCGCAGCGCCGCCGCCCTGCTGACCCGTAAATCCACCGCGACCATGGACGAGGTCGCCCGGGCCGCAGGCATCGGCCGCGCCACCCTGCACCGGCATTTCGCCGGGCGGGACGCCCTGGTCGGCGCCCTGGAGGACCTCGGGATCCGGGAGTTCGAAGCGGCCCTGGACTCCGCCGCGCTCGACGAGGGCACCGCCGAGGACGGACTCCGGCGGCTGATCGCGGCCGTCGAGCCGAGCGCCGGGCTGCTGTCCTTCCTCGTCACCGAGAACCAGCTCTTCGAGGGCGACGACGTCAACGAGGGCTGGAGCAGGCTCGACGCCCGCGTCTCGGCGTTCTTCCGCCGGGGCCAGGAGCGCGGCGAGTTCAGGATCGACCTCACCCCGGCCTGGCTGACCGAGGCGCTGTACGGACTGATCGGCAGCTGCGCGTGGTCCGTGCAGACCGGCCGGGTGGCCGCACAGGACTTCCCGTACATGATCGTCGAGTTGCTCCTGGGCGGAGCACGCCGGAGCGTGGAGAAATGAGCAGCACCTTTTCGAGGGCGGGCGTCACGGGCGACACGCACCACCCGGGGCGGTGGATCGCCCTCACCGTCCTCGTCCTGGCCGTGCTGCTGGTCGCCGTCGACGCCACCGTCCTCGGCCTGGCGACCCCGTTCCTCAGCGAGGACCTCGAACCGACCGGCACCCAGCTGCTCTGGATCGGCGACGTCTACTCCTTCGTCATCGCCGGACTCCTGGTCTCCATGGGCAGCCTCGGCGACCGCATCGGCCGCAAGAAGCTGCTGCTGACCGGCGCCACCGCCTTCGGCGCGGTGTCCGTGCTCAACGCCTACGCGTCGAGCCCCGAGATGATGATCCTGGCCCGTGCGCTGCTCGGTGTCGCCGGCGCCACCCTGATGCCGTCCACCCTGGCCCTGATCCGCAACCTCTTCCACGATCCGCGCGAACGCAGCCTCGCCGTCGGCATCTGGGGTGCGATGGCCTCGGCCGGTGCCGCCGTCGGACCGGTCGTCGGCGGGCTGCTGCTGGAGCACTTCTGGTGGGGCTCGGTCTTCCTGATCAACCTGCCCGTGATGGCCGTCCTCGTCGCCGTGGGCATCAAGATGATCCCCGAGTCGAAGAACCCGGCCCCGGGCCCCTGGGACCTGCTCAGCGTGGCGCTCTCCCTCGTCGGCATGGTCGGCGTCGTGTACGCCATCAAGGAGGCCGCCGCGCACGGCGTGAGCGCGGAGAACGTCGTGGCGGCCGTCGGCGGTCTGCTGGCGCTCACCTGGTTCGTGCGCCGTCAGCTGAAGCTCCCCGCCCCGCTGCTGGACATGCGGCTCTTCCACCACCGGGGGTTCTCCGGCGCGGTCCTCGCCGACCTGCTGACCATCCTCGGCCTGTCCGGGATCGTCTTCTTCCTCTCCCAGTTCCTCCAACTGGTCCAGGGGCGGGGCCCCCTGGAGGCCGGGCTCGCGGAGCTGCCGGCGGCGGTCGGCGCAGTCACCGCGGGCCTGCTCGCGGGAAGGGTGGCCCGCCGCTACTCCGTACGGTCCGTGGTCGCCGTCGGGCTGGGGGCCATCGGCGTGTCGCTCGCCGTGGTCACGGTGATCCACAAGGAGACCGGCTACCCCCTGATCGGGGTCCTGCTCCTGGTCGTGGGCGTCGGCGCGGGATTCGCGTTCACCGTCACCTCCGACGTCATCCTCTCCAGCGTCCCGAAGGAACAGGCCGGCTCCGCGTCCGCCGTGTCCGAGACGGCGTACGAACTCGGGGCGGCCCTCGGCATCGCGCTGCTCGGATCCATCGTCACGGGCGTCTACCGGGGCTTCGGAACGCCCGAAGGCATCCCGGCCGCCGCCGCGACGGCGGCCCACGAGTCGCTGGGCGGGGCCGTGGAGACGGCGGAGCACCTTCCGGCGCAGCAGGGGAGCGAACTTGTCGTCGCGGCCCAGGAGGCCTTCGTCAACGGGCTGCGGGTGTCGGCGGCGGTGGGCGCGGTGGTCCTGCTCGCGACGGCCGCGGCGGCGTGGTTCCTGCTGCGCGGCCAGCGGCTGGAGGACGGGATCATCCCGGACGAGTGAGCGCCCGGCGGGGGAGTGCCTGGGGAGCGGGAGCCCGGCACGCGCGGGTGCGCCCCACGGGTGTGCGCCGCACGCGCGAATGCCCGGCGCTTCCGCGCCGGGCACCGTGATTCCACCCGTACGGCTCAGGCGGCCTTGGCCTTCGTGGCGTACATGTCGACGTACTCCTGACCGGACAACCGCATCACTTCGGCCATCACGGAGTCCGTCACCGCGCGCAGCACGTAGCGGTCGCGGTCCATGCCCTCGTACCGCGAGAACTCCATCGGCTCACCGAAGCGGACCGTGACCTTCCCCGGCCGGGGCAGACCGGCGCCGCCCGGCTGCAGCTTGTCGGTGCCGATCATCGCGAACGGCACGACCGGCGCGCCCGTCATCAGGGTCAGCCGTGCGATACCCGTACGGCCCCGGTACAGACGGCCGTCGGGGGAGCGGGTGCCTTCGGGGTAGATGGCGAAGGCGTGGCCCTCCTCCAGCACGCGACGGCCCGTCATCAGCGCCGCGACGCCGCCCCGGCCACCGTCCCGGTCCACGGGGATCATGCCGCAGCCGGTGAAGAACCAGGCCATCAGCCGGCCCTTGAAGCCCTTGCCGGTGACGTACTCGTCCTTGCCGATGTAGAACACCGGCCGGTCGCAGCAGATCGGCATGATCATCGAGTCGATGAACGTCAGATGGTTGCCCGCGAGGATCACCGGACCGTCCCCGGGGATGTTTTCGACACCCTCCACCTGTGGCCGGAAGAGCAGGCGCAGGATCGGTCCGAGCACTGCCTTGATGACCGTGAGTCGGGACAACGCATCCTCCGGTGTCGTGGCCGGGCGGCCGGGGCGGGAATTCGCGAGGGTCTGTGCAGGTGAGGACGATACTCGCGGGTACCGCCTCTCCGCACATCGGGTTCACCCCGCGGATACGCAGTGTTGACGTGTGTTTCCGCCATGTTCGTCCACGGTCCGCCCCTCCGATGGCGTAGCTGCCTACGATCGAGCCTCGCACGAAGGTGCCGGACATCACATGCGAGGAGCATTCATGACAGAGCGCGCGCAGACCGGGCCGGGTCGCCGGACCCTCCTGGGGGCGGCCGTCCTCGGCACCACGGCCCTCGGTACGACGGCCCTCGGACCGAACTCCACGGCGAACGCCGCCGGGCGTGTCGCCACGGACGGGCACGGCGGCAAGGGCGGTTACCGGGACCTGCCCGTGCCCACCGTCATCGGCCACCGCGGCGCCAGCGGCTACCGCCCCGAGCACACCCTCGGCTCCTACCAGCTGGCCCTCGACATGGGCGCCCACATCGTCGAGCAGGACCTCGTGCCGACCAAGGACGGCCATCTGGTCTGCCGTCACGAGAACGACATCACCGCCACCACGGACGTCGCCGAGCACCCCGAGTTCGCGAGCCGCAGGACCACCAAGCGGGTCGACGGGGTCTCCCTCACCGGCTGGTTCACCGAGGACTTCACCCTCGCCGAGCTGAAGACCCTCAGGGCCCAGGAGCGCATCCCCGGCAACCGCCAGGAGAACACCCTGTATGACGGCCGCTGGGAGATCCCGACCTTCGAGGAGGTCCTGCGCTGGGCGGACAAGGAGGGCCGCCGGCGCGGCAGGCCCGTCTGGCTGTACGTCGAGACCAAGCACCCCACCTACTTCAGGGGCCTCGGGCTCGGCCTGGAGGAGCCGCTCGCCGAGCTGCTGCGCCGCCACGGCCGGCACCGGGCGAACTCGGCGCTGCTCCTCCAGTCGTTCGAACCGGACTCGATGCGACGGCTCTCGAAGCTCGTCGCCACGCCCCGGGTCGTCCTGCTGTCCGGACCGGCCGAGCGGCCCTGGGACTTCGTGGAGGCCGGCGACCCGCGCACCGTCGCCGACCTCGTGAAGCCCGCCGGGCTGAAGTGGATCGCCTCCTTCGCCCAGGGCATCGGCCCCACGCTGGACCTGATCATCCCCAAGGACGGCCAGGGACGGCTGACCACCCCCACGACCCTGGTCGCGGACGCGCACGCACGGGGCCTGGTCCTGCACCCGTACACGATGCGCAACGAGAACACGTTCCTGCCCGCCGACTTCCGGCGCGGCACGGACCCCAACGCGTACGGCGACGCCTTCGGCGCCTTCCGGGCGTACTTCGCCACGGGCATCGACGGGATCTTCTCCGACAACCCGGACACCGCCCTGCTCGCGGCGGCCGACCACGCCGCGCGCTGACCCGGGGACGCGTCAGCCGCCCGGCCCTCGTGCCCCGGTCGGGTGGAGCTCCCCGTGTGCGGCAACCCGCCGCGCACGGGGAGCGTTGACGGGGCATGACTCTTGTTGATCATGTACCGGCCGTGTCTCCGGCCGCCCCCGCCCCCGGGAGGGCGGGTGACGGCTGGCGGGCCGTCGTGCTCGCCCTGCAGGCGCTGGTCCGCGCGGAGGCCGGAGCCGAGGCCCACGCCGCCGGCGTCGAGGCCGCCGACCTGGAACAGTCGGTCTGGCTGAGGCTGCTGGAGCGAAGGCCGGGCCCTGAGGTGCCCACCGACCCCGCCCGCTGGGTCCGCGCCGCCGTACGGGCGGAGGTGCGCGGAGCCCGCCGCAGACGCCGGCGCGAGCGGGCCTACGCCTTCGGCGGGCCGCCGGGCGACTGGGCCGGCTCTCCCGAACGGATCGCGGTGGGGGCCGACGAACGCCGGGCGCTGCGCACGGCGGTGGGGCGGCTGCCGGGCCGCTGCCCGCGCTTACTGGAGGCGATGCTGGCTCCCCACGATCCGACGTACCGGGAAATCGCAGGGGAGTTGGGTATGTCACAGGGGAGTTTGGGCCCTATGCGTTCCCGATGCCTTGGATGTCTGCGCAGAATGCTCGCGGCGGAGGTTGTAGCTCCTGAACCGTGGGGAATGGAGCGGTAGACAACCGGCGGACCAGGTGAGCGGGAGGCATGCACACATGGGCATGAGCGTGACCATCTCGGCGGCGACGGCACAGGACGTCGAGCAGATCTTCAGACTCCAGTACCTCTGCTTCCAGAGCGAGGCGGAGCTCTACGGCAACTACCGGATCGACCCGCTCGTCCAGAGCCTCGACTCCGTGCGGGACGAAGTCGCCACGGACCTGGTGTTCGTGGCCCGGCTGGGCGACGAAGTCGTCGGCTCCGTACGCGGCTTCACCGACGGCGACGGCGCCGGCCGGATCGGCAAGCTCTGCGTCCACCCCCGGCTCCGTAACCACGGCCTCGGCACGCGTCTGCTGCGGGCGGCGGAGTCCGGTCTGGCGGACGGGCGTTCGGCGACCCGCTTCCGTCTGCACACGGGGGAGCGCAGCGAGGGCAATCTGCGTCTCTACCGCAAGGCGGGGTACGCCAGGGTGGGCAACACCACCGGTGGCGACGGTGTCCGGCTGGTCCTCCTGGAGAAGGACGCCACCGCGCCGGCCTATGTGACCAGCGCCTGAACCGCGTGCCCGGACGGCCCTCGTGACGCTCAGGCGTTGCGCGCGCGGCGCAGCCAGATCATCCCGGTGACCGGAAGGATCACCGGGATGAACAGGTAGCCCATGCCGAAGTCCGACCACACCGTGGCGTCGGGGAACGCGGACGGCTTCACCAGCGTCCAGGTGCCGACGACCAGGACCCCGGCCAGTTCGACGGCGCAGCACACGAGCGCCGCCCGGCGGGCCTTCTCGCCGCCCCGCACCAGCGAGTAGGTGATGAAGCCGTACACGACGGCGGCCACGGCCGACAGGACGTACGCCAGGGGCGCCTTGTCGAAGTCCAGGATCATCTGGACGATCGAGCGGGACGCGGCGGCGACGGTGAACACCCCGTAGAACCAGACCAGTACCCGCCCCGGTCCGGTGCCGAGCTCGAACTGCTGCTTCTGCCGCGGGGCGTCCGTCTGCGGGGCCGGGGACGCGGGCGCCCCCGTGCGGTCGGTGTCGCTCATGGTCAGTTTCCCCAGATGTCGTAGAGCCGCACTTCGAGGACGGCGAGCACGACCGCACCGGCCGCCACCGTCACCGAGCCCCACCGGGTCCGCTCCGTCAGCGACAGGAAACCCGCGGCCGGTACGGCCGCGAAGGCGCCGATCAGATAGGCGATGAAGATCGTCGTGCCCTGCTCGGGCCGCTCGCCGCGCGCCAGCTGCACGATTCCCACGAGCAGCTGCGCCAGCGCCAGCACGGAGACGACCGCCATGCCGATGAAGTGCCAGTCCTTCGTGGGCTGGTCCCGGTAGGCGGCGATCCCGCACCAGGCGGCGAGGGCGAGCGCGGTCACGGCGACCGCGACCGTCAGGGCGTCAAGCATGGAGTGAGGGTATTACGGACGGACGGCGCCCCCGCGTGCGGCCCCGGGGCGCGGTGGTGGGCGGCCGTCCGGCGGAGAGGGGTCACGGGAATCGTGGCCTTGACCACAGGGCTTCCGCGGCATGATCGCGGCGGCACCCCTGGACGTACGGCAAGGACCGACGTTTTCGCAGGTCAGGGCGGTGCGCGCGGCGATCCCGGCACGGGCCGGTCCGTATCCACGACCGTCCGCTATTCGGACATGGTGGATCGCCCGGAAGTTACGTCTGTTTTACTTGGGGCATGACCACGACGAGCTACCGCAGCCCTGCGACCGAGGCGATCCTGACGCCCGGTGCTCGTTGTATGTGTCGAATGCGCGCCTTCTGAGGGCCCCCGCCTGAGCCTCGCGCCCCGAAGCGAGACCGAGCCCGTGCCGTCCGTACCCACGGACCGAGCCGGCCCGCCCATGCCCCGCGCCCGGCGACTCCGCCGCGCCGGACCATGACGGGACTCCCACCGGTCGACCACTGAGAACAGTCCCATCAGACGAATGCCCCGTGCCCGGCGGATACCGCGCCGCGCACTCGACAGTGACGGAAACCCTGTGATCACCACTTCGGGCCTCACGAAGGTCTACCAGTCACGCGGCCGCGAGGTCACCGCCCTGGACGGCGTGGACCTGCATGTCCGCGAAGGCGAGGTCTACGGCGTCATCGGACAGAGCGGCGCCGGCAAGTCCTCCCTGATCCGCTGCGTCAACCTCCTCGAACGCCCCACGGCGGGCACCGTGACGGTCGCCGGACAGGACCTCACCGCCCTCGCCGGCCGAGGCCGGCGCGCCGGCAAGGAGCTGCGCCGGGCGCGCAGCCGCATCGGCATGGTCTTCCAGCACTTCAACCTGCTGGACTCGCGCACCGTCCGGGACAACGTCGAGCTGCCCCTGGAGATCCTCGGGATCTCCGGACAGGCACGCACCCGCAAGGCACTCGAACTCCTCGACCTCGTCGGCCTCGCCGACAAGGCCAAGGCCTACCCCGCCCAGCTGTCCGGCGGCCAGAAGCAGCGCGTCGGCATCGCCCGCGCCCTGGCGGGCGACCCGAAGGTGCTCCTCTCCGACGAGGCGACCTCCGCGCTCGACCCCGAGACCACCCGCTCCATCCTCCAGTTGCTGCGCGACCTCAACCAGGAGCTCGGCCTCACCGTCCTGCTCATCACGCACGAGATGGACGTCGTCAAGACCGTCTGCGACTCCGCCGCGCTGATGAGGAAGGGCCGCATCGTCGAGTCCGGGACCGTCGGCGGACTGCTGGCCACCCCCGGCTCCGAACTGGCCCACGAGCTGTTCCCCGTCGGCGGGGCCCCCTCCGGGCCGGGCTCCACCGTCGTCGACGTCACCTTCCACGGTGAGGCCGCCGCCCAGCCGGTGATCTCGCAGCTCTCCCGCACGTACAACATCGACATCTCGATCCTGGGCGCCGCGATGGACACCGTCGGCGGCAAGCAGATCGGCCGCATGCGCATCGAGCTGCCCGGCCCCTTCGACGAGAACGTCGTACCGATCGGCTTCCTGCGCGAGCAGGGACTCCAGGCCGAAGTCGTGGACGGCGGCCCCGCCGCCACCACCGGCGTCCCCGCCCAGACCCCCGCCGCGATCACCAAGGAGGTGGCGAAGTGACCTGGTCCGAAATGCAGCCACTGCTCACGCAGGGCACCATCGACACCCTCTACATGGTGCTCTGGTCCACGCTCGTCACCGTCGTCGGCGGACTGCCGCTCGGCATCCTGCTCGTCCTCACGGACAAGGGCGGACTCCTCCAGAACACCGTCGTGAACAAGATCGTCGGCGTGATCGTGAACATCGGGCGCTCCCTGCCCTTCATCATCCTGCTGATCGCCCTGATCCCCTTCACCACCTGGGTCGTCGGCACCTTCATCGGCCCGTCCGCGATGATCGTGCCGCTCGCCATCGGGGCCATCCCCTTCTTCGCGCGGCTCGTCGAGACGGCGGTGCGCGAGGTCGACCACGGGCTCGTCGAGGCCGCCCAGTCGATGGGCGGGTCCATCCCGACGATCGTCCGCAAGGTCCTGCTGCCGCAGGCCCTGCCCTCGCTGGTCTCCGGCGTCACCACCACCGTCATCGTGCTCATCGGCTACTCCGCGATGGCCGGCGCCGTCGGCGGCGAAGGGCTCGGCTCCAAGGCCGTCACCTACGGATTCCAGCGCTTCGACGACCAGTTCATGCTCATCACCGTCGCGCTGCTCATCGTCATCGTGACCGTGGTCCAGCTGATCGGCGACGTGGCCGGGCGCCTGCTCGCCCGCCGGGGCCGCACCACCACCTGATCCTTCTCCTCCCCTGAAGCCCGAACTCCTTGTCCGGGCGCACCACCACCACCGGAAAGAGGCACTCTTCGTGCGTAAGAACATCAAGATCACCGCTGCCGCCGCAGCCACCGCCGCCCTCGCCATCGGGCTCAGCGCCTGCGGCACGGACTCCGACCCGGCCGGCAAGGGCGAGACCGGCGCCAAGGCGGACACCTCCAAGGCCCTCGTCGTCGCCGCGTCCCCGACGCCGCACGCCGACATCCTCAACTACGTGAAGAAGAACCTGGCGGACAAGGCCGGTCTCAAGCTGGAGGTCAAGGAGTTCACGGACTACGTCCTGCCGAACACCGCCACCGAGAACGGCCAGGTCGACGCCAACTTCTTCCAGCACAAGCCCTACCTGGACGACTTCAACAAGAAGAACAAGACCCACATCGTCCCGGTCGTCAACGTCCACCTGGAGCCCCTCGGTCTCTACTCCAAGAAGATCAAGGACCTGAAGGACATCAAGGCGGGCCAAACCGTCGCCGTCCCGAACGACACCACCAACGAGGGCCGCGCGCTCCAGCTCCTCGCCGAGAACGGCCTGATCACCATCAAGGACGGCGTGGGCACCAACGCCAAGCTGAGCGACATCACGGACAAGAAGGGCCTGGAGTTCAAGGAGCTGGAGGCCGCCACCGTGCCCCGCGCCCTGGACGACGTCGACGCCGCCGTCATCAACGGCAACTACGCCATCGAGGCCGACCTGAAGCCCGCCCAGGACTCCCTGGCGCTGGAGAAGGCCGAGGACAACCCGTACGCCAACTTCCTGGCCGTCAAGGAAGGGAACGAGGACGACCCCCGCGTCCAGAAGCTCGCGAAGCTCCTGAACTCCGACGAGGTCAAGAAGTTCATCGAGGACACCTACAAGGGTTCCATCGTCCCCGCCTTCGGCGAGCCCGCCAAGTCCTGACCTCCCGGACGGACTTGTGTCACGAGCCCCGCACACCCGGACCGGGTGTGCGGGGCTCCGCCGTGCCGACCCGGCCATGCGCATCCACGCCCCGATGCTGCATGCTGGTGCCTTTACACGGTCTTCTGCATGGAGCTGCGCATGACTACGACCTTCCCGTCCATCTCCATCAGCACGGACAGGTTGGTGCTGCGCCCCTTCGACATGGCGGACGTCCCCGCGTACATCGAGATGATGAACGACGAGCTGGTCACCGCCTGGACCGACGCCCCCCACCCCTACACCCAGGTCGACGCCGAACGGTGGGTCCGCAGGATCGCGCCCGCCGAACGCTCCCAGGGCAACGGCATCGTCTTCGCCGTCACCGAGTTCCTCACCCAGCGCCTCGTCGGCTCCGTACGGCTCCTCAACACCGACCGGCGCACCCTGGCCACCGAGGTCCGCTACATCACCGCCCCCTGGGCGCGCGGTGAGGGATACGCCACCGAGTCCGTGCTCGCCCTCGCCGAGTGGCTCTTCCGCGACCAGGGCTTCGAACGCATCGAGCTGCGCACCCCCGCCGGCAACACCGCCTCCCAGCAGGTCGCCCAGAAGCTCGGCTGCATCAGCGAGGGAGTCCTGCGCAACGCCCGCATAGCCAGGACCGCCACCGAGGACGGGGGCTGGACCGACATCAGGACCGACCTCATCGTGTGGGGCCTCCTGCCCGAGGACCTGGAGGGCGTCGCCGAGCAGCTGGCCGACGCGGGCGGCTACGGCACGTACAACGACTGGAACTGACCTCCCTCCCGGGTGCCGGGAGCCCCCGGCGGAGCGCGGAAACGGACCGGATACGCTCACCCTTGCTCCGACCCGTCCGGCGGAGCGCCCCGCCTGCTCACACCCTGGAGACTGACGACGATGGCCGACCGGGTCACGGTGATCGGCTGGGACGGCTCCCCCCTGACCGGCGCGGCCACCGCAGCACTCTCGGCCGCCACCCTCGTCGCCGGAGCCGGCCACCACCTCGCGCTCCCCGAGGTCCCCGAGCGCGCCGAGCGGATCCGCCTCGGCAGCGTGGACCTGGCCGCCCGCAGGATCGCCGGCCACCGAGGGAGCGCCGTGGTCCTCGCCGACGGCGACCCCGGCTTCTTCGGCGTCGTACGCACCCTGCGCAAGCCCGAACACGGTCTGGAGGTCGAGGTCGTCCCCGCCGTCTCGTCCGTCGCCACCGCCTTCGCCCGCGCCGGAATGCCCTGGGACGACGCGCAGATCGTCGTCGCCCACCCGCGCACCCTGCGCCGCGCGGTCAACGTCATCCGCGCCCACCACAAGGTGGCCGTCCTCACGTCCCCCGGCGCCGGCCCCGCCGAGCTGGCCCTGCTGCTCGAAGGGGTCCACCGCACCTTCGTGATCTGCGAGGAACTCGGCACCGTACGCGAGCGGGTCACCGTCCTCACCTCCGACAAGACCGCCGACCACACCTGGCGCGACCCCAACGTCGTCATCGTCATCGGAGGCGGACCCGAGACCGCCGCCACCGGCCCCTGGATCGCCGGCCGCCGCACCGAGGACGTCCGGGGCTGGGCCCTGCCCCCCACCTCGTACGGTGGGGCGGGGGACACCGGGGAAGGGGAGTTCCCCGGACTGCGCGCGGCCCAGCTCGCCCGTCTCGGCCCGCGCACCGGCGATCTGGTCTGGGACATCGGCTCCGGCAGCGGCGCCCTCGCCGTGGAGGCGGCCCGCTTCGGCGCGGCGGTGCTCGCCGTGGACCGCGACCCGGACGCCTGCGCGCGTACGTCCGCCGCCGCCCGCGCCTTCCGGGTGGGCGTCCAGGTCGTCAGGGGCGAGGCCCCGCACGTGCTGGAGCGCCTGCCCGAACCGGACGTCGTACGGATCGGGGGCGGCGGGGTGACCGTGGCGACGGCCGTCGCCGACCGGCGGCCGGAACGTATCGTCACCCACGCCTCGAACCGGGACGAGGCGGAGGCGCTCGGCGCGGCCCTCTCGGAGAACGGCTACACCGTCGGGTGCTCGCTGCTCCAGTCCGTCGAACTGGACACCACGGCCTGGGCCGAACGCGAACGGTCCGTCGTGTTCCTGCTCTCCGCGGTGCGGTCCGATCTCGCCCCCTGAGGTGTGCGCGGGGGAGCGCGAGGTAGGCTGACCGATTGTTGTACCGCGCCCGGCTGTTCGACGGTTCGTTCGTCAATGTCCGGAAAAGTGGACCGTTTTGGTCCGCGATGTGGTACGGCGCAACCGGGGGACGCGCAACGTGGCGCAGTCCACAGCGAGCCGAGGCAGAACTGTCTGTCGCGGCGGCGAACGGCCGCGAGAATGTACACCTCCGCGCGCGTTTCGTGCCGCGCGGGGAGCCCGCTCGTTCTTGTTGACGAGCACCGGCGTGCCGCGGTTCGGGCATCCCGGGCGAAGGGCGAAGGAGCACTGACGATGGGCGAGGGGTACGCATGACTGACACCGGCCAGATCCCGGGCGAGGGACTGCCGGAGAACGCAGGCATGGTGGAGCAGCCGGGCGTACCCGCCCAGGACGCCTACACCTACCTCGAACCCTCCGAGCACACGTCCGAGGACGACGACCTCCTTCTGATGCCCGCCTCCCAGGGCGCGTGGAGCGATGCTCCGGCCGCCCAGCCGGAGCAGGTCCCGGCCCACGCGCCCGTACAGGTGCCGGCGGCGGCCGCGCCCGCCCGGCGCCCGCTGCACCGCGGCCCCGCGTCCACCGAGGCACCCTCCTACGGGGGTTCGCCCACCGGCGGAGTGGTCCGGTCGCTCGCGGACCGGGGGCCCGCCGGCCCGCAGAACCCGATGCCCGTACGGCACGCGGGACCGCCGACGGTGGGACCCGAGTACTTCGAGGTCCCGGCCGGCGACGCGACCCTGCTGCCGGGCCCGCAGCTGGGGGAGATCCCGCCCCAGGGCGCGCCCGCGTGGGGCGCGCCCGAGCCGGTTGCCGCTCCTGAGCCGGTCGTCGCGCCCGAGCCCGCCGCCGCTCCCGAGCCGGTCGTCGCGCCCGAGCCGGTGGTGGAGCCTGCCCCGGTGGTGGAGCCCGAACCGGTGGCAGAGGTCCAGCGGGTGGAGCCCGAGCCGGCCGTGGTGGCCGAGCCGGTGGCACAGCCCGAGGCGCCCGCCGAACAGCTCGCCCCCGAGGAACTCGCCGCACCCGTCGAGGCAGCCGCACCCGTCGCGCCCGCCCCGGATGCCCCGGCCGCCCCGGACGCCGCGCCCGCTCCGGACGTAGCGCCCGCCCCGCCCGTCGCACCCGCAGAAACGGTCGCCCCGGAGCCGGTGGCAGCCGTGGCACCGGAGGCTCCCGTGACGCCGGAGGCTCCCGTGGAGCCGGCGCCGGAGGCGGCCGAGGTGCGCCCCGCCGAGGTCGTGGCCGAGGTCCCCGAGCCCGTCCAGGCCGACGCCCCCGTGGAGACGGCCGTCGCACCGCCCGTCGAGGCCGCCGCCCCGGCCGAGCCGGCCGGATCGTTCGTCCCCGTGGAGGGATCCGTACCGACGGCTCCCCACCTCGCCCCGACCCCCGTGGCCGAGGCAGCCGTGACCGAAGCGGCCGCCCCCGCCGCCGAGCCCGAGCAGGCCGCCGAGCCCGCTCCGGAGCCCGTGGCGCCCGAGGCCCAGGAGGTTCCGGCGCCGGAGACCGTCCAGCAGCCCGAGATCCTGCCCGAGCCCGTCGCGGCGCCCGAGCCGGCGCCCGAGCTCCTCGTCGTACCGCAGGCCGGGCCCCAGATCCTCACCGAGCCCGAGGTCCAGCTCGACGCCGACCCCGAGCCCGGCACCGGGCCCGAGATCATCGAGACCCCGGAGGCCGAGCCCGCGTTCGCCGAGCCCCCGGCAGCCGCCCCGGCCCCCGCCGACGAGGCCCCTCAGGAGGTCCCGGCCGGCGAGGCGACGGAACAGCCCGGAGCCGCCGCGACCGAAGCAGTCGTCACGGAGCTGCCCGAGGCCGTGGAGGGCGACGAGGCCACCGAAGCGGCCCCCGCCTCCCCGCCCGCCCCCGGCTACGGGGACGCCGAGCGCGAGGCCGTCCTGCGCGTCATGCGGGAACGGCGCGACATCCGCAACGGCTTCCGCAGCGACCCCATCCCGCACGAGGTCCTCCTCCGCGTCCTGGAGGCCGCGCACACCGCACCCAGCGTCGGCCACTCGCAGCCCTGGGACTTCGTCGTCATCCGCTCCGCGGAGACCCGCCGCTCCATGCACGAACTGGCCCAGCGCCAGCGCGAGGCCTACGCCAAGTCGCTGCCGAAGGCCCGGGCCAAGCAGTTCAAGGAACTGAAGATCGAGGCCATCCTCGACACCCCCGTGAACATCGTCGTCACCGCCGACCCCACCCGGGGCGGCCGCCACACCCTCGGCCGGCACACCCAGCCGCAGATGGCCCCGTACTCCTCCGCGCTCGCCGTGGAGAACCTGTGGCTCGCCGCCCGCGCCGAGGGCCTCGGCGTCGGCTGGGTCAGCTTCTTCGACGAGCGTGAGATGGTCCGCGCGCTCGGCCTGCCCGACCACCTCGAAGTCGTCGCCTACCTCTGCGTCGGTTACGTCGACGAGTTCCCCGAGGAGCCCGAGCTGATGCAGGCGGGCTGGTCCAAGCGCCGCCCGCTGTCCTGGGTCGTCCACGAGGAGACGTACGGCCGCCGCGCTCTGCCCGGCGAGGAGCCGCACAACCTCCTCCAGGAGACCATCGCCGGCATCCGCCCGCTGGACGCCAAGGCGCTCGGCGAGGCGTGGGAGCGGCAGAAGCGGATGACCAAGCCCGCCGGCGCGCTCGGCATGCTGGAGATCATCTCCGCCCAGCTGTCCGGACTCTCCCGGCTCTGCCCGCCGCCCGTCCCGGAGCCCGCCGCCGTGGCGATCTTCGCCGGGGACCACGGGGTCCACGCCCAGGGCGTCACCGCGTGGCCGCAGGAGGTCACCGGCCAGATGGTCGCCAACTTCCTCGGTGGCGGCGCCGTCTGCAACGCCTTCGCCGCCCAGGTCGGCGCCGAGGTCTGCGTCGTCGACGTCGGCGTGGCCTGCGAGCTCCCGCCGACCCCCGGCCTGCTGCCCCGGAAGGTCCGGCCCGGCACGGCCGACTTCACCACCGGCCCCGCCCTCACCCGTGAAGAGGTGCTCGCGGCGATCGAGGTGGGCATCGAGACCGCCCGTGACCTGGTCGCGGCGGGCAACAAGGGTCTGCTCACCGGTGAGATGGGCATCGCCAACACCACCGCGTCGGCCGCCCTGATCTGTGTCTACACCGGCATGGACCCCGCGGAGGTGACCGGCCGCGGCACCGGGATCAACGACGAGATGCACGCCCGCAAGGTCGACGTCGTACGCCGCGCCCTGGACCTGCACCAGCCCGACCCGACCGACCCGATCGGCGTCCTGGCCGCGGTCGGCGGCCTGGAGCACGCCGCCATGGCCGGCTTCCTGCTGGGCGGCGCCTCGCTCCGTACGCCGGTGATCCTGGACGGCGTGAGCGCCGGCGCGGCGGCGCTCGTCGCCCGGGCGATCGCCCCCGAGGCGCTCGCCGCGTGCATCGCGGGCCACCGCAGCGCGGAGCCCGGCCATGTCGCCGCGCTCAACAAGCTGGGCCTGCGCCCCCTGGTCGACCTCGACCTCCGCCTCGGCGAGGGCACAGGCGCCCTGCTGGCGCTCCCCATCGTGCAGAGCGCCGCCCGCGCGATGCACGAGGTGGCGACGTTCGACTCGGCAGGCGTCACGGAGAAGTAGCCGGTCACGGGGTGGGGCGGGGCGGGGGGCGGGCGGGGGGCGCCGCCCGCCCCCCCCCCAGCGGGTAACCCCCCCC
>NZ_JBVJNK010000008.1:0-226755 GCF_055583745.1 Streptomyces sp. NPDC104381 | reverse complement strand
GCCCGCGGGGCGTTGGCGGGGGGGGGGCTGTTCGCCGGGGGGGGGGGCCCGGTTTTTGTCGCGGTGTCGGGGGGGGGGGGGGGGGGTCGGGGGCCTGCCCCCCCCCCGGCCCACCCCGTATCGTGAACCCCGCCCCACCCCCCTCTCACGTCACAGCCGCTCCACCGCCGCAGCGGCCGCAGCACTCCGCATCGCACGAGGAGCACGCACGACCATGGCCGAGCATGACGATCACCCTGCCTACCCCGTCGGACTGCGCCTGACCGGGCGCCGCGTCGTCGTCGTCGGCGGCGGCCAGGTCGCGCAGCGCCGGCTGCCCGCCCTCATCGCGGCCGGGGCCGACATCACCCTGGTCTCCCCGTCCGCGACCGCCTCCGTCGAGGCGATGGCCGACACCGGCGAGATCCGCTGGGAGCGCCGCAGGTACCAGGACGGCGACCTCGCCGACACCTGGTACGCGCTGGTCGCGTCCTCCGACCCGGTGGCCAACGACGCCGCGTCCGCCGAGGCCGAGCGCACCCGCACCTGGTGCGTCCGGAGCGACGACGCGGAGGCGGCGACCGCCTGGACGCCGGCCACGGGCCGCAGCGAGGGCATCACCGTCGCCGTCCTCACCACCACCTCGCAGGGCCGCGACCCCCGGCACTCCGCCGCCGTCCGCGACGCGATCGTGGAGGGGCTGCGCGACGGCACCCTCGCCGCCCCGCACCACCGCACCCGCGCCCCCGGTGTCGCGCTGGTGGGCGGCGGACCCGGCGACCCCGACCTGATCACGGTCCGCGGCCGTCGTCTCCTCGCCGAGGCCGACGTGGTCATCGCCGACCGGCTCGGCCCCCGCGACCTGCTCGACGAGCTCCCGCCGCACGTCGAGGTGATCGACGCGGCGAAGATCCCGTACGGGCGCTACATGGCGCAGGAGGCGATCAACCAGGCGCTGATCGACCACGCCAAGGCCGGCAGGTCCGTGGTCCGCCTCAAGGGCGGCGACCCGTTCGTCTTCGGCCGTGGCATGGAGGAGGCGCAGGCCCTGGCCGCCGAAGGCATCGCCTGCACGGTCGTCCCCGGGATCTCCAGCTCGATCTCCGTACCGGGGGCCGCCGGTATCCCCGTCACCCACCGGGGGGTGGCGCACGAGTTCACGGTGGTCAGCGGCCATGTGGCGCCCGACGACCCGCGCTCCCTGGTCGACTGGAAGGCGCTCGCGCAGCTGCGCGGCACCCTGGTCCTCCTGATGGCCGTCGACAAGATCGGCGCCATCTCCCAGGCCCTCATCGCCCACGGCAAGTCCCCCGACACCCCGGTGGCCCTGGTCCAGGAGGGCACCACGGCGGCCCAGCGCAGGGTCGACGCGACCCTCGCGGACGTCGGGGAGCGCGTCGTCGCGGAAGACGTACGCCCCCCGGCGGTCATCGTCATCGGCGACGTCGTCGCCGTCGGCACGGACCTGGCGGCAGCACCCCGTGGCTGAACTCATCACCGTCGACGACCCGGACGACCCCAGGCTGGCCGACTACACCGGTCTGACCGACGTCGAGCTCCGGCGCCGGCGCGAACCCGCCGAGGGACTCTTCATCGCCGAGGGCGAGAAGGTCATCCGGCGCGCGGCGAACGCCGGGTACGAGATGCGGTCCATGCTGCTCTCCGCCAAGTGGGTCGACGTCATGCGCGATGTGATCGAGGAGGCCACCGCCCCGGTCTACGCGGTCACCCCGGCCCTCGCGGAACAGGTCACCGGCTACCACGTGCACCGTGGCGCCCTCGCCTCCATGCAGCGCAAGCCGCTCCCGGACGTCGGCACGCTGCTGGCCCCGTCCCCCGAGCGGGGGAGCGTACGGCGGGTCGCCGTGTTCGAGGACATCGTCGACCACGCCAACGTCGGGGCCGCCTTCCGCAACGCCGCCGCACTCGGCGTCGACGCCGTCCTGCTCACCCCGCGCTGCGCCGACCCCTTCTACCGGCGGGCGGTGAAGGTCTCGATGGGATCCGTCTTCCACGTCCCCTGGACCCGCCTGACGTCCTGGCCCGAGGACACCGGCCTGCTGCGCGAGGCCGGCTTCACCACGGCCGCGCTCTGCCTCAGCGACACCTCGATCACCCTGGACGAACTCGTCGCACGGCGGTACGAGAAGCTGGCGCTCGTCTTCGGCACGGAGGGCGACGGCCTCACCCCCGGGGCCCTCGCCGCGGCCGACACCCATGTACGCATCCCGATGGACGCCGGGGTCGATTCGCTCAACGTCGCCGCGGCCTCAGCGGTCGCTTTCTACGCCACCCGGGCGATCTGACCCCGCGTCCCGTCCGGCTGCCCGGGGTGGGATGCGGCGTCGTACGTCTGTGACGGTGTGCCGCCCAGCCCGCGCGCCGGGCCCTGGCAGCCCTGGGCCGCCGCGATCCCCAGCGCGACCAGCAGGGTCACCACGACGAAGACGACGAGCCGCTGACGCAGCAGCCGGGGATTGGCGGGCCGCCGCTTCCCGGCCTTTCCCGCCGACGTCGTCCGTACGCCGGGCCGTGAGGCCTGCCTGCCGTTCGTGCCCTTCGCCCCGTGGGGCTGCTGCTGCCCGGAGCGCGGACCGCCCCGCGCGGGCCGGGACTGCGAACCACCGGTGCGAGGGGCCCCCGTACGCGACGCCGTACGCCGCCCGCCCGGGGCCCGCGACTCCTGGGCCGGTCCGCCGGCCGTGCGCCGGGTCGACTGCTCGGTGTACGGGCCCTCCAGCCGGCCGGTCGGCCGGTCCAGCTCCTGCGCGCCCCGCTGCGCGGGCGGCCTGCGCTCGTGCAGCCCCTGCGCCTCACGCGCGGCGATCTCCTTGAGCCGCATGGAGAGCTGCAGGGTGCTCGGCCGCTCCTCCGGATCCTTCGCCAGACAGGCCCGTACGAGCGGGGCCAGCGCGTCGTGCACATCGAAGAGGTGCGGCTCCTCGTGGACCACGCGGTAGAGCATCACCTCGGAACTGCCGTGGCCGAAGGGTGAGTCCGCCATGGCCGCGTAGGCCAGGGTGGCGCCCAGCGAGAACACGTCCGTCGCGGGCGTCACGGCCGCACCGCGCACCTGTTCGGGCGCCAGGAAGCCGGGCGAGCCGACGGCCGTCCCGACATGGGTGAGCGTGCTCGCCCCGGTCGCCCAGGCGATGCCGAAGTCGATGATCCGGGGGCCCTTGGGTGAGAGGAGGATGTTGGACGGCTTCAGGTCACGGTGGACGACACCGGCCTCGTGCACCGCCACCAGGCCCTCCGAGAGCGCCGCCCCGATCGAGGCCACCTCGGCGGCCGACAGCGGGCCCTCCTCGGCGACCTTGTCGTGCAGCGAGGGGCCCGGCACGTACTGCGTCGCGAACCACGGGCGGTCCGCCTCCAGATCGGCGGCCACCAGCCGGGCCGTACACCCGCCGCGGATCCGCCGGGCGGCGGACACCTCGCGTGCGAAACGCGAGCGGAACTCCTGGTCCTCCGCCAGATCAGGCCGGATCACCTTGAGCGCCACCCGCTGGCCCCTGCGGTCGGAACCCAGATAGACGACTCCCATGCCGCCCGCCCCGAGCCGCCGGTGCAGCCTGAACGAGCCGACGACACGCGGGTCCTCGCGCCGGAGCCGCATCATCGCCATCGTCTGCCCATCCCCGCTGCCGGTCCGCCTGACGAGGCACAGCTTACGTACCCGTGGCGCGGCGCGCTCAGAGGCCGCGCCCTCGCCGCCCCATCGATTGTCAGTGCCGGGCGCGAGAACTGAGGAGTGGTCAGTGGGCCGTGGATCCAGGACCGGTGGCCTGTGCCGGGCGCCAAAGGGCCGTCGCACAAGGGGGATTGGATCCATGAAGGGTGATCGTGCGCAAACGGTCGTGGACCCGGGGGACGCGACCAGGACGTACGGAGCGGTGGCCTCCGGGGCGGGCCGCCGGGTGGAGACAGCGGTCCGCCGGGGTGTGGTGGAAGTGAGTGAAGTCACCCTCCCCCGTAGCGCCTGAAGACCTCCGCCGTGCGGCGACCGGGATGCCCGAGTCCACCGTCCGTCGGAGGTCTTCGTACGTCCGGTGCCGGGGCCGGTCCGCACCACGAGGACGAATCTCCTGGAGACCCTTGACACATGGGTGACGCACCCGCATTCTTTCGCCAGAAAACGCAACGGCGTTGCGATTTCCGCACCGACAAAGACGGAACGAAGACGGAACGAAGGAGGCCGGCCCATGGCGGTCAACGGCGCTGACACCACCCCTGTCGAAGCCGCACCCCAGGCCCCCGGCGTCCTCCAGACCGTGGACCGGGCCCTGGTCGTCCTGCTCACCTTCACCGAGCAGCGCCCCGAGTGGGGCGTCAGCGAGCTCTCCCGTCACCACGGCTGGGACAAGGCGGTCGTCCAGCGACTGCTCACCACCCTGACCGCCCGCGGGTTCCTGATCTGCGACGACACCACCCGCCGCTACCGTCCGGGCCCCGCACTCTCCCGGCTCGCCCGGGTCGGCGAACACAGCGGTGTGCTGCCCTCGCTCGCCCGGCCGATACTCGCCCGGCTGCTGCGCGAGACAGGGGAGAGCGTCGTCCTGAACGTCCCGCACGGCTCCAGCTACCGCTGCGCCGCCGCCGTCGACGGAACCGGGCCCGTCCGCTACACCGCCATCATCGGCGCGGTCATGCCCGGCCACGCGGGAGCGTCCGGCCACACCCTCTTCGCGTACCAGCCCGAACGCGAGGTCCGGCAGATGTTCGGCCCCACCGGGCTCGCCCGGTTCAACGACCGGACCATCACCGACCTGGACGCGCTGCTCGACTGCTACGCCCGGGTCCGTGCCGAAGGGCACTGCGTCAGTTACGGCGAGTACGACGAGGCCGTCACCGCGGTCTCCGCCCCCGTCCTCCAGGGCGGCGCCGTCGCCGCCTCCCTCACCGTCATCGGCCCCTCCCACCGTGTGGACCGGGCCGTCGACACGCTCGTACCGCTGGTGCGCGCCGGAGCCGCGGAGATCACCGCGGCGCTCGGCGGCTGAACCGGCCCGACCCCGAACCGCTGGATCCCGCGGCGCCCCGCGCCGCCGGTGCGCCCCGGCCTGCCCGCGCACCGATGGGTGACAGCCCCCATCCAGTCCCGCTCACCGAAGGGGGTGCCCCGTGGCGCACCACGCCTCCGCCCCGCACCACGTACCACCGCCGTCCGGGTCCCACCCCGAGGAGGACGAAGCCCACCCCCGGGTCCTCGAACCCGTGCTGCTGGTCATCCTGGTGGTGCTCGCAGCCGTCGGCGCGGTCATCGGCATCGACCTCGTGTCGAAGCTGGGCATCTCCGCCAACACCTCGGTCGTCGGCGCGCTCGTCGCCATGCTCATCGGTCGCATCCCGCTCGGCTTCCTGCGCCGTATGCGGTCCGTGCACCGGCAGAACCTCGCCCAGAGCGCCATCTCCGCGGCGACCTTCGCCTCGGCGAACGCCCTGCTCACGTCCGTCGCCATCCCGTACGTCTTCGGGCGGCAGGACCTGGTCTGGCCGATGCTCGCCGGATCGTTCACCGGGCTGCTCGTGGACGCCTGGGTGCTCTACCGGTCCTTCGGATCCCGGCTGCTGCCCGCCGACGCCGCCTGGCCGCCCGGAACGGCCGCCGCCGAGACCATCAAGGCCGGCGACCGGGGCGGCCGACGCGCGCTGATCCTCGCCGGCGGCACCGCCGTCGGCCTGGCCGGGACCCTCCTCAGCCTGCCGCTGTCCGCCGCCGGTGTGGCCTTCCTGGGCAACGTCTGGGCGCTGATGATGTTCGGCGTCGGGCTGATGCTGCGCCAGTACAGCCCCGACCTCTTCGACACCGACCTGGGCGCCGGTTTCATCCCGCACGGCGTCATGGTCGGCGCGGGCGTCGTCGCCCTGGGACAGGCCGTCCACATGCTGGTGGGCCGCCGCGCCCGTAGGAAGGGGAAGGCCGCCGAGGGGAAAGCCGCACGTGAGTCGGCCAGCACCCTCGTCGTGGAGGACCCGACCGTCGAGCACACCGTCGACGAGCGCTCCCTGCGGCTGGCCCTCGTCCGTGGCTACGCGCTGTTCACCGCGGGCGCCGTCGTGCTCGCCGTCCTCGGAGGGCTCATCGGCGACATGAGTCCGCTCGGCATCGTCGGCTGGGTCCTGTTCGCCGCCTTCGCGGCGCTCGTCCACGAACTGATCGTCGGCCTCGCCGCCATGCAGTCCGGCTGGTTCCCGTCCTTCGCCGTCACCCTCATCTTCCTGATCCTCGGCCTCGCCATGGGCATCCCCTCCGTGCCGCTGGCCCTGCTGATCGGATATGTCTCCGCCACCGGCCCGGCCTTCGCCGACATGGGCTACGACCTCAAGGCCGGCTGGCTGCTCCGCCGCGACCACCGCCCCTGGAACGCGTACGAGCGCGAGGGCCGGCGCCAGCAGTTCCTGGCCGCCCTGATCGGCTTCGCCGTCGCCCTGGTGGTCGTCGCCGTCGCCTGGCGCTCGTACTTCGGACAGGGCCTCATCCCGCCCGTCGCGAAGGTCTATGCCGACACCATCAAGAGCGGCCTCAGCGACCCCGACGCGGTGCGCACCATGCTGCTCTGGGCCATCCCCGGCGCCGCGATCCAGCTGATCGGCGGCACCCGCCGTCAGATGGGCGTCATGCTCGCCACCGGCCTGCTCATCCTCACCCCGCAGGCCTGCTGGCTGGTCCTCGGCGCCCTGGCCGTGCGCGTCGTCTACCGCAGGCTGCGCGGCCCCGCGGCGGACGAGGAGCTCAACCTCGTCGGCGCCGGCGTCATCGCCGGCAGCTCGCTCGGGGACTCCGCCCAGATCCTCAAGACCTGACCCGAGCCACCACCCGCACCACCCGCACCACCCGCACCACCCGCAAGGCAAGGAGATACCCCACCGTGGACATGTACAGCAGGCTCGAACCGCGCCCCGAGTACCTCAGCTTCGAACTGGCCCTGGCCGCCCGCAAGCTCGTCGAGGAGGTCATGCTCGTCAAGCGCGGCGAGCACGTCGTCCTCACCGGTGACACCAGCAGCGACCGCCGGGTCGTCGAGGCCACCGCGCAGGCCGTCGCCGCCGCCGGCGCACACCCCGTCATCGTCTGGTACGGGACGATGCCCGGCGCCTCCATGGAGCCGCCCCGCCCCGTGGCCGGTGCGATAGCCGACGCGGACGTGTGGATCGAGTTCGCCGTCTCCTACGTCATGCACTCCGACGCCTTCCGCGCCGCCATGGCGAACGGCTGCCGCTACACGAACCTCACCGCCATGGACGTCCAGATGCTGGTCGCCACCGTCGGCCGCCCCGACTTCCAGGGGGTCATCCGCCTCGGCAAGGCGCTCGTCGCCCTCCTCGAAGCCGCGGACGAGGTGCGCATCACCTCCGCCAACGGCACCGACCTCGTCGGCCGCAACGGGGACCGGCCGATCAACCTGCGCGGCAAGCCCGCCGAGAAGCCCGGCGAGACCGTCATGCTCTCCGGCCAGATCTCCTGGAACCCCCTGGAGGAGACCCAGGACGGTGTCCTCGTCTTCGACGGCGCCCTGTGGCCGCCGGACGAGATCGGCCTGCTGCGCTCCCCGGTCCGCTGCACCGTCGAGAAGGGCGTCGTCACCAGGATCGAGGGCGGCGCCGACGCCGACACCTTCCGCCGCTGGATGGAATCCTTCGACGACCCGAACATGTTCCGGGTGGCCCACTGGTCCCTCGGCTTCAACCCCGGTGTGCTCGCACCGACGGGCCGCATCGTGGAGGACGAACGCGTCTTCGGCTGCGTCGAACTCGGCATCGGCACCAAGGGCGCCTGGATCGGCGGCGAACCCTGGGTCGCCGCCGCCCACACCGACGGCAGCGTGCTCGGCCCGTCCCTCTACCTGGACGGCGTCGCGATCGAGGAGAACGGCCGCTACGTCCACCCCGAACTCGTGGAGATCTGCCGCGAGCTCGGCGTAGCCGGCTACTGAGCCCGTACGGCGGCGGGCAGGCACCTGACGCCTGCCCGCCGCCCCGCGCGTGCCGCCCCCGCCACCCCGAACCCCGCCCTCCCCGCGACCAGGAGCGCCCATGTCCACACCCCCGCCCGTCTCCTACCGCCACGGCGGCCTCGTCTGCACCGACCACACCCTCGACGTACCGCTCGACCACCAGGACCCGGCGGGCCCCACCCTCGGCCTGTTCGCCCGCGAAGTGGTCGCCGAGGGACGGGAGCACGAGAACCTGCCCCGGCTGCTCTGGCTCCAGGGCGGCCCCGGCGGCCGGGCCGAACGCCCCAACGCGGCGGGCGCCTGGCTCCGTCGCGCCCTCACCGGACACCGCGTCGTCCTGATGGACCAGCGCGGCACCGGACGCTCCGCCCCCGCCGACCGGCGCACCCTCGCCCGGTTCGGCACGGACCACCGAGCAGCCGCCGGCCATCTCGGCCTCTTCCGCGCCGACTCGATCGTCCACGACGCCGAACTCCTGCGCCGCCACCTCCAGGACGACCGGCCCTGGAGCGTCCTCGGGCAGAGCTTCGGCGGCTTCGCCACCCTCACCTACCTCAGCCTCGCACCCGAAGGGCTGGCCCAGGCCTACATCACCGGCGGCCTGCCGACGCTCACCGGCCACGCCGACGACGTCTACCGCGCGGCGTACGCCCGCACCCTCGCCCACAACGAGCGCTACTTCGCGCGCTATCCGGGCGACCAGCGGCTCGCCGACGCCGTCGCCGCGCACCTGGAGGCACACGACGTACGGATGCCGACCGGCGAGCGGCTCACGGTGCGCCGCTTCCAGACGCTCGGCATCACCTTCGGCACCTCGGCCAAATTCGACTCGCTCCACTACCTCCTGGAGACCGCCTTCACCGACGGTGCCCGCGGGCCCGAGCTCACCGACACCTTCCTGCGGGGCGTGGACGCCGCGGTGTCCTTCGCCGAACGCCCCCTCTACGCCGCGCTGCACGAGCCGATCTACGCCCAGGGGCCCCGCCCCACCGACTGGTCCGCGCACCGCGTCCGGGAGGAGTTCCCCGCCTTCGACGCCCGCCCCGGCAGCCCCCTGCGCTTCACCGGCGAGATGGTCTACCCCTGGCAGTTCGAGGAGGACCCCTCCCTCGTCCCGCTCCGGGGAGCCGCGGAGGTCCTCGCCGCGCGCACGGACTGGCCCGCCCTGTACGACCTCGGGCAACTGGCGGCCAACGAGGTGCCGGTGGTGGCCGCCGTCTACCAGGACGACATGTACGTCGACCGGGAACACTCCCTGGCCACCGCCGCGGCCGTCCGCGGGCTGCGCACCTGGGTCACCCCCGACCACGCCCACGACGGCGTCCGCGCCGACGCCGCGGTCTTCGACCGGCTGCTCTCGATGGCGAGCGGCGAGGACTGAGCTCACGTGAGCGCCGCGAGCCGTCCCCGGGCAGACCCTTAGGGCCTCTCGTTTGGATCAGGCCGGGCTCGCGGGGTCTGGCACGCACTCCCCCAAGCTCTCGACTTCGCTCGAGCAGGGGGGACCCCCAGCGGCGTTGTCGTCAATCTTCCCCAAGGTCTCGGCTTCGCTCGACCAGGGGAGGCCCCAATCGCTCCGCGTTGCCTCAATCCTCCGCCTTGCAGCTGCACGCACCAGACCCCGCTCCCTGATCCGGCCTGATCCAAACGAACGACCCCTAGGTGCCGGGTGCCGCAGCCGGCACCGTTTCTCCACCCAGGGGAGTACACCGAAGGTGGCCGGCTCATCCTCCGGGAGGCCCGGCATTCGGTACGCGGGCATGACGCCGTGCGGTTCCGGCCTCCCTAATGTGGGAGTCAAGCGGCGGGCGTGGAACTCGTCCCCCGAGGCCAGACGCCCGCCGCTCCGGAACAGGTCAGGAGAGGAACCATGGCGGACACGGCCACGCGGACGATCATCCGCACGCAGGGACGCAGGGCCTACACCGCGTTCGGCGTACGCCCGTCCGGCACGCGCCACCCGCTGGTGGCGACAGCCATGGTCCTTCCCCTGGCGGCCCTGCTGGTCGTCGTCTTCGGCGGCTGGGACGCAGTGGTCACACAGGCGTCGTCCGTGGGCGTGATGCTGGGGCGCTGAGCGGCGCCCCGGGTCCGGAAGAGCGGTCCGGACCGGGACATCCGGCCAACAGCCCCGTGGGGACGGGGGTGCGGCGGACGGCAGCGTTTGTCCGGCCAGCTGGGGAGCTGGCCGGACATCGCGCTGTCCGGACCCTTTTCGCCGCAGACGGCCGAGTCCGGCGGCGGACGGCCGAGTCCGGCCGCGTACAGCCACGTACGATCGCCGCCGGGACCGGCCGCGGGCCGGCCGACCACATCCGCGGGAGCCGATCCGATGACCACCACCCCCGTCGTACGCGCGCTGGGCGACCTCGCGCACGGCAGCGCCCACGCCGGCCCGGCGGCGTGCGCGTGCCCCGAGCCCCAGGTGCTCGCGGACCGCCCCGACGGCACCGTGGTCCGCAGCGGCCGGGTCGTCGCCAAGGCGCACGCCGCCGACTCGGAGGCCACCGCCCTCGCGGCCCGCCTGTCCCTGGCCGCCTCCCCCCGGCTGGCGGGCATCCTGCTCCCGCCGCTCCCCGCCCCGGCCGGACCGCCCGGCACCGCCGGGGGCCGCACCGTCAGCCTCTGGCCGTACGGCGCGCCCGTCGACCCCACGGACCCCGGCGCCGCCCCCTGGGAGGACGCCGCCGCCCTGCTGGCCCGGTTGCACCGCACGCCGCCGCCGCACCCGCTCCCGCCGATGCGCGGGCCGGTCAAGGCCGCCCGGGCCGTGGCGCGGATGTGCGCGGCCCGCCCCGGCGACCCGGCCACCGGCCCCGTCCTGGCCGCCTGGCGGGGGCTGCCCGGCTGGGCCCGCGCCGAGCACCCGGTGCCCGGACCCAGGTCCGGCTTCCTGTGCCACGGCGATCTGCACCTCGGCCAGCTCGTACGGCATCCCGCCGAACACGGCCGCTGGCTGCTGATCGACATCGACGACACCGGCCTGGGCGACCCCGCCTGGGACCTGGCGCGGCCCGCCGCCTGGTACGCGGCCGGGCTCCTGCCGCCGGCGATCTGGCTGCGCTTCCTCGACACCTACCGGGCGGCCGGCGGCCCGGCCGTGCGGCCCGAAGGGGACCCGTGGCCCGAGCTGGACGTCGCCGCGCGCGCGCTCACGGTGCAGACCGCCGCCCTGGCCCTCGCCAAGTCCGCGGCGGAGGACCGCAGTCCGGATGAGGTGGAACAGTTGATGATCGATGCATGTGCCCGCATTGCGTCCCTCCCGCCCGAGTTGGCACCCGAACACGCGTCGTAGGGTGAAGCGTTCGCCGCCGGGCATGCATTCCGGCGACGTCGTCACGACCTGAGGAGCCGACCCGATGATCCAGTGCCCCAAGTGCCACGCCCAGATGCACACGTACAACCGCAACGGTGTCCAGATCGAGCAGTGCAGCGGCTGTCGGGGAATCTTCCTCGACTACGGCGAGCTGGAGTCCCTGACCCGCCTGGAGTCGCAGTGGGCGCAGCAGGCTCCGCCCGCCCCGCAGGCCTACCCCGCCCCGCCCGCTCCGCAGGCCTACCCCGCCGCGCAGGCTCCCGCCTGGGGCGCACCGCACCAGGGCGGCCACTACGGCGGGCACCACCGCCAGAAGAGCTTCGGCCGGATGCTGTTCAGCTCCTGAACCGCCTCCCGGGCGGGTAGTGCCGCAGGGCGGGTCCGGACCCGGCGTCCGGGCCCGCATTGCATACGGTCGACGGAGTTGCGTTCATGATCTAGTCATGGCCATGGCTGATGCCTAAAGTGCGGGTGCATGAACTTCCTCGACAGGTCCCGAACTGTCGCGCCCCCGGGGTGGAGCCGCTGGCTCGTGCCGCCCGCCGCGCTCGCCGTGCATCTCTCCATCGGACAGGCCTACGCCTGGAGCGTGTTCAAGCCTCCGCTCGAATCCGCCCTCGACCTCTCGGGTACCGCCAGTGCTCTCCCGTTCCAGCTGGGCATCGTCATGCTCGGCCTCTCCGCCGCGTTCGGCGGCACCCTCGTCGAACGCAACGGCCCCCGCTGGGCCATGTTCGTCTCCCTGGTCTGCTTCTCCTCCGGCTTCCTCGTCGCCGCGCTCGGCGCCTCCACCGGCCAGTACTGGCTCGTCGTGCTCGGCTACGGCTTCATCGGCGGCATAGGCCTGGGCATCGGCTACATCTCCCCGGTCTCCACCCTCATCAAGTGGTTCCCCGACCGCCCCGGCATGGCGACCGGCATCGCCATCATGGGATTCGGCGGCGGCGCCCTCATCGCCTCACCCTGGTCCACCGGGATGCTGGAGAGCTTCGGTACGGACCGCTCCGGCATCGCCACCGCCTTCCTCGTCCACGGAGTCGTCTACGCCGCCTTCATGGCGCTCGGCGTCTTCCTCGTACGGGTGCCGCCGGAGGGCTGGCTCCCCGACGGCTGGGAACCGAAGCAGGAGACCCGCAGGCTCGTCACCAACGCCCAGGTCTCCGCCCGCAACGCCCTGCGCACCCCGCAGTTCTGGTGCCTGTGGGTGGTCCTCTGCATGAACGTCACCGCGGGCATCGGGATCCTCGAGAAGGCCGTCCCGATGATCCAGGACTTCTTCGCGAACACGGCCACCCCGGTCTCGGTCTCCGCGGCCGCGGGCTTCGTCGCCCTGCTCTCGCTGGCCAACATGGGCGGACGCCTCCTGTGGTCGTCCACCTCGGACCTCATCGGCCGCAAGAACATGTACCGGATCTACCTCGGCGTCGGCGCCCTGATGTACGTGGTCATCGCCCAGCTCGGCGACGACTCCAAGCCGCTGTTCATCTGCTGCGCGCTGGTGATCCTCTCCTTCTACGGCGGCGGGTTCGCGACCGCGCCCGCCTATCTGAAGGACCTCTTCGGGACGTACCAGGTGGGAGCCATCCACGGACGGCTGCTCACCGCCTGGTCCACGGCCGGCGTCCTCGGCCCGCTGATCGTCAACCGGGTCGCGGACGCGGGGGAGCGGGCGGGTCACAGCGGCCCCAGCCTCTACGGGACCTCCCTCACCATCATGATCGGGCTGCTGATCGTCGGCTTCGTCGCCAACGAGTGCATCCGCCCCGTCCACGCGCGTTTCCACGAGGCACCGGAAGGGAGCCCCCGTGTCCACCAGCAGTCGTAAACCGCTCATGGTGTTCGCCTGGCTCTGGGTCGCCGTGCCGTTCGCCTACGGGCTGTACGAGCTCGTCCGCAAGGCCACCCAGCTCTTCACCGGCTGACCCCGCCCGCCCACGACAGAACCCCCGGTCGTCGAGACGACCGGGGGTTCCGGATGGTGCGCGATACTGGGATTGAACCAGTGACCTCTTCCGTGTCAGGGAAGCGCTCTCCCGCTGAGCTAATCGCGCAGGGTGACCCTGCGTGTACTGCGTGCGCGATACTGGGATTGAACCAGTGACCTCTTCCGTGTCAGGGAAGCGCTCTCCCGCTGAGCTAATCGCGCGGGGATCCTTGCGGACCGGTGGACGATACTGGGATTGAACCAGTGACCCCTTCCGTGTCAGGGAAGTGCTCTCCCGCTGAGCTAATCGTCCTTGGAGGTGGAGACGGGATTTGAACCCGTGTAGACGGCTTTGCAGGCCGTTGCCTCGCCTCTCGGCCACTCCACCAGGGGTGGGGGTTCGGGAAGATCCCCCACCTTCTGCGAGCGGACGACCAGGTTCGAACTGGCGACCTCAACCTTGGCAAGGTTGCGCTCTACCAACTGAGCTACGTCCGCTTGTCTTTCCCGGTCCGCTTGCGCGTCCCGGCGACGTGTTGAACTCTAGCGGATTCCCGGGCCAGCACAAAAACGCGTTTGCGCAGCGTGCTGCGCCACCCACCGCCCGCCGCAGGTCACCGCGTGCGGACCTAGACTCGGTCACGTGCGCCACCTCACCCCCCTCGCCCGCTTCGGTGGCCTCGTCGCCACCGGTCTGCTGGACGTCACGAACGATCCGGCGGCTCTTGAATCGTCCGGTTTCTGGGCGGTATGCGCGGACTTCGAAGGCCGTCTCGTCTGCGCCCGCTTCGCCACCGTGCGTTCCGAGGAGGTCCCCCTCCCCGTGCCCGGGGCCTGGCGGGGGCCCGCCCCGGAGGAGTGGACGTCCTCTCTCGACGAGCACGCCTACCTGGCCGGAGTGCGACGGATCCGTGAACACATCGCGGCCGGCGAGGTCTATCAGGCCAACCTCTGCAGGGTCCTCTCCGCGCCGCTCCCCGGCCCCGGGGCCGACGTGGACGCGCTCACCGCTCTGCTCGCCCGGGGCAACCCGGCCCCCTACGCCGGCACGATCCGCCTCCCCGAGCACGGTGTGGAGATCGCCACTGCGTCCCCCGAGCTCTTCCTCGCCCGCGACGGCCGGACCGTCGAGTCCGGCCCGATCAAGGGCACCGGGCGCACCGAGGACGACCTGCTGGAGAAGGACCACGCCGAGAACGTGATGATCGTGGACCTCGTCCGCAACGACCTGGGCCGGGTCTGCGAACCCGGCAGCGTCGGCGTCCCCGACCTCTGCGCCGTGGAGAAGCACCCGGGGCTCGTCCACCTCGTCTCCACCGTGCGCGGACGGCTCGCCGACGGCGCCGGGTGGCCCGAGCTGCTCACCGCGGCCTTCCCGCCCGGATCGGTCACCGGCGCCCCCAAGTCCAGCGCGCTGCGGATCATCGAGGACCTGGAGACGGCACCCCGCGGCCCGTACTGCGGAGCGGTCGGCTGGGTGGACGCCGACCGGGGCACCGCGGAGCTGGCGGTCGGCATACGGACCTTCTGGATCGACCGCACCGGGCCCGCCCCGCTGCTCCGCTTCGGCACCGGAGCGGGCATCACCTGGGGGTCCGACCCGGCGCGCGAGTGGGCCGAGACCGAGCTCAAGGCCTCCCGGCTGCTCGCTGTAGCGTCGGGCGCCTACGAGGAAACAGGAAGGACCGCGTCATGAGGATTTGGGTCAACGGCGGACTGTGCGACGCCGATGACGCCCGGCTGTCCGTGCTCGATCACGGGCTGACCGTGGGGGACGGCATCTTCGAGACCGTCCGGGTCTCCGTCGGCCGTCCCTTCGCGCTCACCCGGCACCTCGACCGGCTGACGCGCTCGGCCAGGGGCCTGGGCCTGGCCGACCCCGACCACGACGAGGTCCGCCGCGCGGTCGCCGCCGTCGTCGAGGCCAACCCCGTGGAGCTCGGCCGGCTCCGGATCACCTTCACCGGCGGCCTCGCGTCCCTCGGCTCCGATCGCGGCGACGCGGGCCCCAGCCTGGTGGTCGCCCTGGGCGGGACGACCCGCCGCCCCGACAGCACGGCCGTGATCACCGTCCCCTGGACGCGTAACGAACGCGGCGCGGTGACGGGCCTCAAGACCACCTCGTACGCCGAGAACGTCGTCGCTCTCGCGCGCGCCCACGAGCACGGCGCCTCGGAGGCGCTCTTCCCCAACACGGTCGGCCGACTCTGCGAGGGCACCGGCTCCAACGTCTTCGTCGTCCTCGACGGCCGGATCCACACACCCCCGGTCACCTCCGGGTGCCTCGCCGGAATCACCAGGGCCCTCGTCGTGGAGTGGACGGGCGCCCAGGAGACCGACCTCCCGCTGGACGTGCTCGAACGGGCCGAGGAGATCTTCCTGACCTCCACGCTCCGCGACATCCAGGCCGTCCACCGAGTCGACGGCCGGGAGCTGCCCGGCGCCCCGGGGCCGGTGACGGCGAAGGCGATGCGGGTCTTCGACGAGCGCGCGGCGGACGATCTCGACCCGTGAGCCGGCCCGCCCGGACCGGGGAAGCCCGTAAGCCGGCCCGGAAAAGGGGTGACTCCACCGCCTCCAGCGGATAGAACACCCTGATGACCACGACCATCCGGCCGGCCGGGCCGGTCCAGCAGGGCGCCGACGGCGCGCGGGCACGCACGTACGACGTGTGCGACAACGGGCGGCCCGTGGGGGCCGTCGGCATCTCCACCGACCCGGCGTTCGGGCCCACGGCGGGCATACTCCGCTCGCTCTCCGTCGAGGAGGCGCACCGCAGGCGCGGCCGGGGGACCATCGCCGCGCTCGCCGCCGAGGAGGTGCTGCGCGGCTGGGGCTGCACCCAGGTCCGCCTGGTGGCCCCGGCGGACAACAGCGCGGCCCGGTCCCTGGCGGCGGTGCTCGGCTACACCGAGCGCAGCAGGAACATGCTGAAGACACTGCGCAGGACGGCCCCCGCGCTGCCGGCCGGGGTCACCGGACGCCCCATGACGGAGGCGGAATACGCCGAGTGGGCGGCCACCAGCGTGGAGACGTACGCGCAGAGCTGGGTGGAGCGCGGCGTCCCGGAGGAGCAGGCCCGGCGCAAGTCCGAGACCGACCACGCCACCAACCTGCCGGACGGCCTGGCCACCCGGGGCATGCACTTCCACGTCCTGGTCCACGAGGGCGCGGTCGTCGGCCATGTCTGGGTGGCGCGGCACGAGGAGCCGGACGGCGACGACCTCGGCTACGTGTTCGACGTGGAGGTGCGCGAGGAGCACCGGGGACGCGGCTACGGCCGGGCGCTGATGCACCTCGCGGAGGACGTCACGCTCGACGCCGGCCTCGGCCTGCTCGGGCTGCACGTCTTCGCGTCCAACACCCCCGCGCTGCGGCTGTACGAGTCGCTCGGCTATGAGGTGACGCAGTACAACCTGGCCAAGGCGCTGTAGCCGGTCCCGGGTGCCGGGTCGGTCCCGGGTGCCGGGTCAGTCCTGGGCGGCGAGCAGACGGTCGGCGATCTCCTCGATACGCGCGCGCAGCCCTTCCTGGCTCTTCCCGCCGTCCAGCCGCTCGTCGCCGATCACATACGTCGGGGTGCCGGTGACGCCGATCGCCTTGCCCTCGGCCTGGTCGGCGTCGACGATCAGCAGATGCCGGCCGTCGATCAGGGCGGTGTCGAACTCCTCGGCGTCCAGGCCGAGTTCGCCCGCCACTTCGATCAGCAGGGGCTCGCCCGCCCGGGCCAGGTCGGCGGTCCGGGCCAGCACGGCCTCGATGTACGGCCATCCCTTGCCCTGGACCAGGGCCTCCTCGGCCGCCTGCGCCGCCGCGTACGCGTGCTTGTGCTTGTCCAGCGGGAAGTGGCGGAGCCGCACCTCCAACCGGTCGCCGTAGCGGGCGCGCAGGGCGTGGACGTCGGAGAGGGCCTGGTGGCAGTCGGGGCACTCGAGCTCGCACCAGAGGTCGAGGACGACCGGCGCCGCGGAGGGGGAATCGCTCATGCGATCAGTCTTTCAGGCCGGACCCGCGCGTCCCAATCGGGACCTGGGGAGGATCACGGCCCTGAAAAGTCCCTGATGTGGTCCCTCGCCGTGGCCCCCGCGGCGGTGACCGGTGCAGGATGGAAGGGACGTATCCCGATCGCTGGAGGCCCCGATGCTTGCCGAGACCATCTGTTCCGCGGTGTCTGCGGCCGGTTTGGGTATCGCCGCGATCACCGCGTACCGAAAGCGGTTCCTCACGGCGACCCGGATCGCCGCCTACTCGCTGGTGCCCGTCGGCCTGGTGATGACCGGTGTCGTGGACTGGGTGTCGGACATCGCCTTCAAGCCGAGTGTCTGGATCGGGTTCGGGCTGCTGGCCGTGGCGTGGCTGCTCTTCATGACCACGCGCGCCGTGGAGCGCCGGAGCGGCTCGACCCGCAAGGAGCGCAAGGCCGCGCGGGCGGCGGAGCGCGGCGGCGCGGTCGCGCCGGCGGCGTCGTCACCCTCGCTGACCTCGGGCGCCGGGGCCACGGCCGGACAGGCACAGGCGCAGGAGAAGCCGAGGAAGAAGCAGCAGGCCGCCGCGCCCGGTGACGACTTCAGTGACATCGAGGCCATCCTGAAGAAGCACGGCATCTGACAGCCGCTCACCCGCGCACGTGACATGAATCGATTCATGGTGGGCTGCGGGCGCGGGAGCGCCCGTACGCGCCGCACGGCTCGGTATATTCGGGTGGCGTCACCCCGATCTTGACGGTATCCGGTGGATGCGGTTAGCGTCCCGAGCGGATTGAAACAATTCAATCGGCGGGCGCGGCCCGGACGACGGCACGACGAACGCGCCGTACGCACGTCCGCGGACCAGGACCGGCGCCGACGCCCGGTGGCCGGATGCATCAGTGGGGCAGGGCAAGTGGCGCGTGTGGCAGGGATCAAGGACGTGGCCCGGCAGGCCGGAGTCTCCGTGGGCACGGTCTCCAATGTGATCAACCGCCCCGAGGCGGTGCTTCCCGACACCCGGGCCCGTGTCCTCGCGGCGATCGAGGAGCTCGGATACGTACGCAGCGAGTCGGCCCGGCAGCTCAGGGCGGGCCGTAGCCGCATCATGGCCCTGCTGGTGCTGGACATGGGCAACCCGTTCTTCGTCGACGTCGCCCGCGGCGCCGAACGCGCGGCCCGCGAGGCCGGTCTCGGGGTGATGGTCTGCAACAGCGGCCAGAGCCCGGAGGAGGAGGCCGAGTACCTCGGGCTCTTCGCCGAGCAGCGGGTCTGCGGGGTGCTGGTCACCCCGGCCGACGCCACCGGCGGCAATCTCGAGGCCTTCGCCCGCCACCGCATCCCCTACGTGCTGGTCGACCGGGTGGCGGCGACCACCGACACCTGTGCGGTCTCCGTCGACGACGTGCGCGGCGGCACGCTCGCCGTCGGGCACCTCGTCTCGGCGGGCCACCGCTCCGTCGCCTATGTGAGCGGCCCCGGCGACCTCCACCAGATCAGGGACCGCCGAGAGGGCGCCCTCGCGGCGCTCACCGAGGCGGGGCTCGGCCCCGAGGCACTCGTGGAGATCCCCTCCGACCGCCTGGACGTCGCGGCGGGCCGCGACGCGGGAGCCCGGCTGCTCGGCCTCGTACCCAGACCGACCGCGGTGTTCTGCGCCAACGACCTGCTGGCGCTCGGCGTCCTTCAGTCGCTGTACGCCGCAGGGGTGCGGGTCCCGCAGGACATCGCCATCGTGGGTTACGACGACATCGAATTCGCCGCGGCCGCCGCCGTGCCCCTCACCTCGGTACGCCAGCCCGCAGTCGTGATGGGCAGGATGGCGGCGGAGCTCCTCCTGGAGGAGGCCGACGACGAGGACGGCGGCCACCGGCACCGGAGCGTGGTGCTCCAGCCGGAGCTCGTCGTACGCGCCTCCAGCGCCGCGCCGCGCTGATCAGGAGGCCCCGGCGTCGCCGGCGCGGGGCTTCCGGGGCACCCGGGACGAACGGGTGGATGATCTTCGGGCGTGGGAGCGATTCCGTTCATCCTGGAGTGGTGAACTCACCCTGCGAAAGGGTTCGTTGATCGCCAACAGGGCCCGCTCTGCGTCATGATCGCTACGAGATGGTGGACACATCCCGGGGCGACGCCCCCGCACCCCCCGCCGAAGAGCCGCGTGGCTGCCTCTTCGCGCTTTCCCAGCCTCCGCTGATGATCTTCCTGACCGTGGTCGGCGGCCTGCTGCTGATGGCCGCCCTGCACGATCTGTTCCTGCTGTGAGCGGCCGCCGAACACCACGCCGCACGAGGCCGCCGGGCCCTCCCCGCCGGACGCGGCTGCCGTGCCCTCCCCGCCCGACGCGGCCGCCGTGCCGCCCCGGCCGGGCGCACACTCAGCGCGTGGCTTCCCGGCGCCGGGCGCGGTACGCGGCGACGTGGAGCCGGTTACCGCAGGTGCGGCTGGAGCAGTAGCGGCGGGAGCGGTTGCGCGACAGGTCGACGAAGGCGTCCCGGCAGTCCGGGGCCTCGCAGCGCCGCAGCCGTTCCTGCTCGCCCGCCACGACGATGAAGGCCAGCGCCATGCCGCAGTCGGCCGCGAGGTGGTCCGCGATGGAGGCGTCCGGCGCGAAGTAGTGGACGTGCCAGTCGTAGCCGTCGTGATCGGTCAGCTGCGGGGTGGTGCCGGCGGCGGCCACCAGACTGTTGACGAGGTCCGCTGCGGTGCGGGCGTCGGGCGCGGCGAATATCTCGGCGAACCGGTCCCGGACGTCCCGCACGGCGCGCAGGTCCTTGTCGCCGAGGGTTCCGACGCCGCTGATGTGGTGCCGCTCCGCGAAGGCGTAGAGCGCGGTGAGCTCCGCGAGTCCGTCGTCCGCTCCGCTCTCCGGTGCGGTGTTCACCAGATCGGTCACCGTGTCGAGGGCGATCCGGGTGTCGTGTGGGATCAGCACGCTTCGCTCCCTGGCCTCCGGCGGACGGGCGCCCGCCGATGCGGCCCGACTCTACTGGCTCGGCGAAGGCGCACACGGGCCGGTGCGGGCTCGACGGGGGAGGAAGGCCCCTTTTCCCGGACCGGTGTGCGACCGGAGCGTGGGCGGCCTCCTGGCGTCCCTGGAGCCCCGGCGGCGGGGGAGGCGAGGCGTGTGGGGCGGATGATGCGGCCGTGACACCTGCGGTCGACCCCGCCGGCCGACCCCGCCCGAGCCCTGGCGCACCCGCGCCCCGGCCCGCCCGAGCCCTGGCGCACCCGCGCCTCTGCCCCATCCGTACGTCCGCCCGCGCGCAGCGGCGCCGCCGCCGCGGTGGGTTCCGCGGCGACGGCGCCGGTGTCTGCCCTATGAGGTTGTCCGCGCGACGCCGTCTCCCCGAGTCGGACGGCGTCCCGCAGCTCTCGGCCTGGCTCAGCTCTCGGCCAGGATGTGTGAGAGCTCCGTATCGAGGTCGAAGTGACGATGCTCGGTTCCGGGCGGGACCGCGGCGTCGGTCCTTTTGAGGAACGACTCCAGGGCCCTCGCCGGGGCTTCCAGCAGGGCTTCGCCCTCCGGGGAGCTCAGTGCGATGCAGACGACGCCTTGGCCGTGACTCCGTGATGGCCAGACGCGGACGTCTCCGGTGCCGGTGGGCCGGTGCAGCCCCTCGGCAAGGAGGTCACGGGCGAAAACCCATTCGACCGTCTCCTCCGCTCCGGTGTGGAAGGTGGCGTGCACGGCATAGGGATCGGCCGTGTCATACCGCAGGCCCGCGGGTACAGGCAGTGAGGACTCGCTCGACACAACGAGGCGCAGGTGCAGCTCGCAGCTGACCGTGGTGTTCATAAGCGCCAGGGCCTTTCGCTCAGTGTGCGCTCGGGGATTCGCACGTCGGCGAAATCGACATGCCACCTACGGTGGCGTTGTAAACCCCTCTGACCTATTTGTGATGCTTCAGGTCCCTCGTCCAGCGGTGTGTAACTTTGGGTTATGCGTCCATTCCGGTGACGATCTCGGTTCCGGTAGGTTGGGCTTCATGAACGCGGAGAGTGACGAGCGGGACGAGGTCGCCGCGACGGCGGCCACCGGTCCCGCCACGGGGGACGGACGTACGGCGGAGCGTGAGCTGGGCTCGCGCGCGCCCGGGTTCATCAAGGGATCGAGGGTTCTCCACCTGAGCTGGCAGGTCGGGATCTTCGTCGTCGGCCTCGCCGTGGTCGGCGCGGGCATCGTGATGCTTCCGCTGCCCGGCCCGGGCTGGCTGGTGATCTTCGGCGGCATGGCGATCTGGGCGACCGAGTTCGTCTGGGCGCAGCTCGTCCTGCGCTGGACCCGGCGCAAGGTCACCGAGGCCGCCCAGCGGGCCCTCGACCCCAAGGTCCGGCGGCGCAACATCATCCTCACCACGGTGGGGCTCGTGATCATCGCGGTGCTCGTCGGGATCTACGTCTGGAAGTTCGGCATAGTGATGCCGTGGAAGATCGACCAGTGACCCGGCGGTGGTCCCGGGGCGCCCCTGACATGGGGTAATGTGTGCGGTGCGCCGGGGCGATTAGCTCAGTGGGAGAGCGCTTCGTTCACACCGAAGAGGTCACTGGTTCGAACCCAGTATCGCCCACCCCGGACCGATGGCCCGGAAGCTTCTGAGAAGCTTCCGGGCCATCGGCGTTTCCGCGTACGCCCGTCGTCGCCCCGCCCGCGCGGCTGTTCGGCCCGTCGTCCGGCCGCCGAAATTTCGTCCTAACCGTTGACGCGCCCCCTGCCGCTCCTTACTTTGACCCAGCAAGCGCTTTCTAAAACGATTCAATGCGAACGGTGGGGGCGAGCTATGTCTCGGAACAACGGCATGGACCGGCGGCAGCTGCTGAAGCTGGCCGGCCTCTCCGCGGCCGGTCTCGGGCTGACCGCGGCCGGCTGCGGCTCGGGCAGCGGTTCCGGCGGTCCGGTCACCATCCGGCACGCGTGGTGGGGCGCGGACGACCGTGCCAAGAAGATCCAGCAGTGCGTCGGCCTCTTCGAGAAGAAGCACCCGAAGATCAAGGTGAAGACGGACTTCCAGCAGTACGCGGACTTCTGGAAGAAGTTCAACACCCAGGCGGCGGGCGGCAACCCCCCGGACGTCATCCAGAACGCCGTCACCTTCCTGCGCAAGTACGAGGCGAAGAACGTCCTCCTCGACCTGGCCCCCCAGGCGGAGAAGGGCAACCTCGACCTCGGCGGCTTCCGCTCCGGGCTGGAGAAGTTCGCCGAGATCGACGGCAAGCTGCTCGGCGTGCCGGTCGGCAGCAACTCGATGGCGCTGGTCATCGACGAGAAGGTGTACGAGAAGGCCGGCATCACGCCCGAGATCGGCTGGACGTGGGACGACTGGCTCGCCGGTCTGGAGAAGATCAAGCGCGGCCAGGGGATCGCGGGCGACGCCGGACCGCACGGCGTGATGTACCTCTACGACCTGATCCTCCGCCAGAACGGCAAGGCCTTCTTCACCGAGGACGGCATGGGATTCGGCGAGGCCGAACTCCTGCCGTACTGGACCGAGGCCCTGGAGCGGGTCAAGGCGGGGCTCTACGCCGACCCCAACAAGGTCGAGCAGATCAAGCCCGCCTCCGCGACCGCCAAGGGCCTGTCCGCCGGGGAGTTCACCTGGGACAACTTCTCGGTCCGCTACAGCGCGGAGGGCAAGAGCAGCTACGGCCTCGCGCCCATCCCGAGCACCGACGGCAAGAAGACCGGCCAGTACCTGGGATCCCTGATGCTGAGCGGCTCGGCGCGCACCAAGCACCCCGCCGAGGTGGCCACCTTCATCAGCTTCATGACCCACGACCCCGAGGTCGCCCGGATCATGGGATACGACCGCGGAGTGCCCGCCACCACCGCGCAGTTCGAGGCGTACGAGCCCTCCGACGCCCCCAGCAAGGCCATCGGCGCGTACGAGACGGCGATCGCCGACGCGGGTGTCCTGGAGCCGATCACCCCGCACCCCGCCGGCGCGGACGTCATCGAGGCGGCCTTCCTGCGCATAGGCGCCGACCTGGCGCTGGGCAAGACCTCGCCGAAGGACTCCGTCAAGCAGTTCTTCTCCGAGGCGAAGACCGCCCTCGCCTCGAACTGAGAGGACCGTGGTGACTCACATCCAGACCTCCCCGGGCGTGCTCGCCGCCGGGGACGACCGCTCCGCCTCCGAGCGGAACGGTCCCGGAGGAAACGCGCCGCCCGCCGCCCCCGAGCGGCGGAACCGCGGCGAGAACGTGGCCGGCTACCTGTTCATGTCGCCGTGGATCGCCGGCTTCCTGTTCCTGATCGCCGGACCGATGGTGTTCTCGCTGTACTTGTCGTTCACCGAGTACAACCTGTTCGAGGCCCCGCGCTGGATCGGTCTGCAGAACTTCACCGACATGTTCGCGGACCCCCGGTGGCGCCAGTCCGTCAAGGTCACCTCCTGGTACGTGCTGATCGGCACCCCGATCAAGCTGGCGGCCGCACTCGCCGTCGCCATGCTGCTCGCCCAGAAGCGGTGGGGCCAGTCCTTCTACCGTGCGGCCTTCTACGCCCCCTCCCTCATCGGCGCCAGCGTCTCGGCGGCCATCGTCTGGCGCGCGCTCTTCTCGGACGACGCGATCGTCGACCGTACGCAGAAGGTGTTCGGCATCGAGGTCGGCGGCTGGATCGGCGACCCGGCGATGATCATCTACGCGCTGATCGCCCTCACCGTCTGGCAGTTCGGCGCGCCGATGGTCATCTTCCTGGCCGGCCTCAAGCAGGTCCCGCGTGAGCTGTACGAGGCCGCCGAGGTGGACGGGGCCGGCTCCTGGCGCAGGTTCTTCCACATCACCCTGCCGATGATCTCGCCGGTGCTGTTCTTCAACGTCCTGCTGGAGACCATCCACTCGTTCCAGATCTTCGGCTCGGCTTACATCGTCAGCAACGGCAGCTGCGGACCGGCCGACGCGACGCTCGTCTACACCTGCTACCTGTACGAACAAGGCTTCGTGAACAGCCGCATGGGCTTCGCCTCGGCCATGGGATGGCTGCTGCTGCTCGCGGTCGGCCTGGTCACCGCCGTGCTGTTCTGGTCCCAGAAGCGCTGGGTGCACTACGAGGAGGGCGGCCGATGAGTCTCCTGACAACAGCCGTACGCCGCCGGGGACCCGGAGCACTCGCCTGGCACATCGGCGCGCTCGTCATCCTCGCCGTGGTCCTCTACCCGGTGGCCTGGACGATCGGGGCCTCGTTCAAGCCGAGCGCCGACATCATCGGCGGCCTCGACCTTTTCCCCGCGGACCCGATCGGCGACAACTACGCCCGGCTCACCGAGGGCATCGCCGACATCCCGATCTCGACGTTCTTCCTGAACTCGGCCTACATAGCCATCGGTTCCGTGATCGGCGTCGTACTGTCCTGCTCGCTGACCGCCTACGCCTTCGCCAAGGTGCGGTTCGCCGGCCGCAACCTCATGTTCGCCGTCATGATCGGCACGCTCCTGCTGCCGTACCACGTACTGATCATTCCGCAGTACGTCCTGTTCCAGAAGCTGGAGCTGATCAACACCTTCACCCCCCTGCTGATCGGCAAGTACCTCGCCACCGACGCCTTCTTCGTCTTCCTGATGGTGCAGTTCATGCGCGGTCTGCCCAGGGAGCTCGACGAGGCGGCGCGGCTGGACGGCTGCGGGCACCTGAGGACCTACTGGTCCATCGTCATGCCGCTCTGCCGGCCGGCGCTCGTCACCAGCGCGATCTTCACGTTCATCAACGCCTGGAACGACTTCATGGGCCCCCTGCTGTACCTCAACGAGCCGGACAAGTACACGGTCTCCATGGGGCTGAAGATGTTCATCGACCAGGACGCGGTGGCGGACTACGGCGGCATGGTCGCCATGTCCCTGGTCGCCCTGCTCCCGGTGCTGGCCTTCTTCGTGGCGTTCCAGCGGTACCTGATCGACGGCATGGCCACCTCGGGCCTGAAGGGCTGACACCGTGGCGACGAAGACCCGTACCCAGGCCGGGAGTTCGCGGCTCATGAACCGCTTCGCGCTGTTCTCCGAATGCCTGCTCGTCGGCGTGTGGATCGCCGTCGCCGCCCTGCCCCTGGTCACCTTCCCCGCGGCCTTCGCCGCGGGGACCCGGCACCTGCGCCGCCACCTAGACGGCGAGCACGGCGGCCTGCGCGCGTTCGCCGGCGACGCCCGCACCGCCGCCCGCGGCGGATGGCTCGTCGGCACGGCCGTGTGGGCCGCCGGGGGGCTGCTCCTGCTCGACCTGGCGGCTGTCCGCGCCGGGCTGCCCGGCGGACCGTTCGTCGGCGCGGTCGGCATCCTCGCCATGATCGGCCTCCTGGTCGCCGTCGTGCGCGCCGCCTCCTGCTGGGAGCCCGGCGCCCTCTGGCGCACCCTCCTGGCCGAGGCCGGCCGCGACACGGTCCGCGACCCGGCCGGCTCCCTGCTGCTGGTCTGCGGGATGGCCGTCGTCGTCCTGTCCGGCGCCCTGGTGCTGCCGCTGGCCGTCCCCGTCGTCGGGGCCGTCGCCGCCGCGGCCACCGCGGTGCGGGCGCGCCGGCCCGCCCGCTGACCCGTTTCCGTACGCCCCCTGCTCCTCCCGTTCCTCCCGTATCTCTTCCTTCTTCCCGAATCCGCACGGAGAGAGGCACACCCATGTCCAGGATGCCCCGCAGAACGCTCCTGAAGGCCGCGGCAGCGGCCGGCGCTGCCGCACAGTTCAGCTGGTCCCTCGGCACCACTCCCGCGTCGGCGGCCCCGGGCGCGGAACCCACCGGCGAATCCGTCACCCTGAGCTGGCTGGAGTCCGGAGGCCTCGGCGCGGCCCCCGGCTCCACGCTCGGCGTGCCCTGGCCGAAGGGCCGGTACCGGAAGGACCAGACGTTCGCGCTGACCACCGAGGACGGCAAGGACGTCCCCGTGCAGTCATGGACGACCGCCACCTGGCCCGACGGTTCCGCGAAATGGACCGCGCACGCCGTGGGCCCCGAGGCCGCGGGCGCGAAGAAGTTCGTCCTCGGCCCGGGAAGGCCCGCGGCACCCGCGCACAAGGTGAGCGTCAGGAACACCGGCTCCACGATCGCCGTCTCCACCGGCGTCATCACCGCGAGAATAGGGAAGACCGGCTCCTCACTCATCACCTCCCTCACCCGCGGCTCCAAGGAGATCGCCAAGGACGGACGGCTCGTCCTGATCCGGCAGAGCGAGATCGAGGACGGCGACCAGGGGCGCGAGACGTACGAACGCTTCGAGAGCGCCGTCACCACCACCGAGGTCGAACAGAGCGGCCCCGTCCGCGCCGTCGTCCGGATCGAGGGCAAGCACCGCAGGGGGAAGCGCTCCTGGCTGCCGTTCTCCGTCCGGCTCTACTTCTACGCCGGCGCCGAGTCCTTCCGCATGGTGCACACCATCACCTTCGACGGCACCCAGGAACCCGGGAAGGCGAGCGGCGACTTCATCCGCGGCCTCGGCATCCGCTTCATCGTCCCGATGCGCGACGAGGCGTACGACCGGCACATCCGCATCGGCGGCGAGGGCACCGGCATGCTCCGGGAGGCCGTCAAGGGCATCACCGGGCTGCGCCGCGACCCCGGCGCCGCCGTCCAGGCCGCCCAGTTCGAGGGCACGAAGCTCCCCGACCCCGCCACCTGGGACCAGCGCGTCACCAGCCGGCTCCACCTCATCCCCACCTGGGGCGACTACACCCTCAGCCAGCTCTCCGCCGACGGCTTCTCCCTCCGCAAGCGCACCAAGAAGGGCCACGGCTGGATCGCGGCGGGGGGCGGCCGGCGGGCCTCCGGCTTCGGCTACGTCGGAGGGGCGAGCGGCGGACTCGCCTTCGGGCTGCGTGACTTCTGGGAGAAGTTCCCCGCCCAGCTGGACATCCGCGACGCCCACACCGACGCCGCCGAGGTCACGGTCTGGCTCTGGTCACCCGAGGCCGAGCCCATGGACCTGCGCTTCTACCACGACGGCCTGGGCCAGGACACGTACGCCGAACAGCTCGACGGCCTCGAAATCACCTACGAGGACTACGAGCCCGGCTTCGGCACCCCCTACGGCATCGCCCGCACCAGCGAACTCCTCTTCTGGGCCCATGACTCCACCCCCGGCGCCACCGCCCTCGCCCAGCAGACCGAGGCCGTCCGCACCCTCCCGCAGCTCGTCGCGCCGCCCGCCCAGCTGACCGGAGCGAAGGTCTTCGGCGGACTGTTCGCCCCGGTCGACCGCTCGACCCCGGCCAAGGCGAAGATCGAGGACCACCTCGACTTCCTCTTCACGTACTACAAGGACCAGGTCGAGATGCGGCGCTGGTACGGCTTCTGGGACTACGGCGACGTCATGCACTCCTACGACCCCGCCCGCCACCAGTGGCGCTACGACGTCGGCGGCTACGCCTGGGACAACTCCGAGCTGTCACCCGACCTCTGGCTCTGGTACGCCTATCTGCGCTCCGGCCGCGCCGACATCTTCCGCTTCGCCGAGGCCATGACCCGCCACACCGGCGAGGTCGACGTCTACCACCTGGGCGAGTGGGCCGGCCTGGGCACCCGCCACGGCATCCAGCACTACGCCGACAGCGCCAAGCAGCAGCGCATCGCCAACACCACCTACCGGCGCTTCTACTACTTCCTCACCGCCGACGAACGCGTCGGCGACCTGATGCGCGCCAACGTCGACTCCGACGAGACCTTCCTCGCCCTCGACCCGCTCCGCAAGATCCGTACCGAGCCCTACACACCCGACCGGCACGCCCTGTCCATCGGTTTCGGGACCGACTGGAGCGGACTGGTCTCCGCCTGGCTCACCGAATGGGAGCGGGGCGGCCCGCAGGCCGCCAAGGCCAAGGCCCGCGTCCTCGGGACGATGGAGACCATCGCCGCCCAGCCCAACGGATTCGTCCAGGGCAGCGGCCTGTACGACCTCGACACGGGGAAGTTCGCCGTCGCCGCCGAGCCCGTCGTCAGCGTCTCGCACCTCTCGGCGGTCTTCGGCCTGAACGAGCTCTGCGCCGAGCTCATCGACCTCGTGGGCGACGACGTGCCGGAGTTCGAGGCGGCGTACCTCGACTACTGCCGGTACTTCAACGCGACCAAGGCCGAGCAGAAGGCGCGCTACGGCTCCGACTTCGGCAGCCTCATCCTCTTCCAGGGCCACTCACGGCTCGACGCCTACGCCGCGGTCCGCGCGGATGACGAGAAGCTCGCCGCCCGCGCGTGGGAGAAGTTCTACAACAGCGACGGATACAAGGAATCGGCACCCTGGAAGACCGAGGAGGTGACCGGCCCCGTCACCACGGTCCCCGGGACCGAGGCCAACTGGGTCTACACCAACGACACCGCGCTCTACGGCCTCGCCGCCATCGAGAACCTCGCCCTCGTCGGTGACCGGATGCCGGGCTGACCCGCGAAGGTCAGCGCATCCGGCCCAGGCTCTCCCGCACCCGGCGCGCGTCGCGCAGCCGCTGCTCGTAGGTCGCACCGACCGCGAGCAGCAGCAGCCCGGCGAGCGCCGGGGGCGCCCAGCGGGGCAGCGCGTCGAGCACCTGCACCACATGCGGGGCCAGCTCGTGCAGGCCGACCAGGGCCAGGACCGTACCGCCCAGCACCAACGGCGCCTGGAGCCGCAGCCGGGCACCCGCCAGCGTGACCACCAGCGCCGCCGCCCCCAGCAGCAGGGGCCTCAGCCAGCCGCTGTCCGTCCACGCCACCACCAGGCTCGGCACCATCGTCGTCGCGAGAGCCGGACCGTACGCCGCCCAGGAGGACGCCTCCGGGTCCCGGCGGCTCCGCAGGAACCCCACCGCGAACGCGGCCACCGACACCGGCAGCGTGTACGCCTCGGGGGCCGTCACCCCCGAGGCCGCCAGCCGCACCCACGCCGCCGCCACGAACAGCGCCGCCGCCGGATACCCCGCCGCCCGCCGGCGTTCCGGCCGCAGCGCCGTCGCCGAGGCCAGCACCCCGCACAGGCCCAGGACGAGCGCCAGGAACGGCGCGTCCGTCACCGCCAGGGCCACGGCCACCAGCGCCCCGAACGCCCCGGCGGCCTCCAGCGCCACCGCCACCGCGGCCCCCCTCAGCCGGGCCCCGAGCAGCACCGTCACCGCCGGGACGACCAGCACCACCGGAGCGGACTGCGGCGCGCTCCACCCCAGCGAGGCCCCCGCCGCCGACGCCACCACGATCCCGCACAGCACCGACCCCACGGCGAGCACGGACCGCACCACGACCGACCCCGCCCTGACCGCCGCACCGGCTAGCAGCACCAGCAGGGCCCCGAACACGGCGTACGTGGCCGGCTCGGCGGCCAGGGCCAGCAGCCCCACGCCCACCGCGCCCACGAGCCCGCACACCAGAGCGGCCTGCGCGACGCCGTCCGGGCCCCGCCGTACGGCGAGCGCCAGCAGCCCCGCCACCAGCAGCAGTTCCACGCCCACGGCCACCGCGTACGGCACATCCGCCACCGCGAGCAGGGCCTGCGCCGCACCCCAGCCCAGGACCACCGCGCCCGCCGCCGCCGCGACGCGCCACCCCTTCTCCGGGAGCGAGCGCGGCCACCTGACGTGGAGCGCGGCCGACAGCCCCGCCACCACCGCGAGCACCACCGGGGACGCGGCCGACCACGACGGCATCGACTGCCCCAGAGCGCCCCGGAACCCCTCCGGCGCCCCGGACCACACATCCGCCAGGACGGACACCGGTCCCAGCACCGCTGCGGCCACCGGAGGCAGCGCCCAGACCAGCGCACCCGCCGTCACCGCGGCGGACGCCCCCTGCACACCCCGGGCCACCGGCCGAGGGACCCCGAGGCGCGGCACCGGCAGCAGGGCGAGACCGCACACCAGATACACCACGACCGACCAGTCCCACCCCAGCCCCGTACGCAGCACACCGCCCACCGCGGCCACGGAGGCCAGACCCGCCACCGCTCCCGCGACCACGGCCCACTCCTTCGGGGCGCGCCAGGCCGCCGCCAGGGCCACCCCCGCACCCGCCAGCAGCAGCGCCGCCGGGCCCACGGCCGCCGACGGACCGCCGGCCGAGACGGACAGCCCCAGACCGATCAGCAGGGCGAGCAGCCCGGTGATCCCCGCCCCGACGGCCGCCGTGATCCGCACCGCGAGCCCCCGGCCCCACGTGACCACGGCGACATCCGCCGCCGCCGTCACCAGGAGCGCCCAGCCGAAGCCGGTGGCGGACGCGCCCGCCGCCCAGGCGGTCAGCACCGACGGCAGCTGTCCCGCCACCACCGCCGCGGGCAACGGCACCCGCAGCCGGCCCAGCAGCAGCCCGTACAGGGTCCACACCGCCGCCAGCACCGCCGAAGCCACCGCCGAGAACGCGAGACCGTCCGTCTCCGGGGCCGCGACCGTGTGCAGGGCGACCGCGTCCAGCACCGTCAGCACCAGGGCCAGCACGGCCAGCGCCTCCGCGGTCGAGGGCAGCCTGCGGGCCAGCAGCAGCGCGGGCGCCACCAGCGCGGCCGCCGTCACCACGGCCAGCACCGCCGAACGCCCGGCGATCCCCATCTCGCCCCAGCTGAACAGGGTGAACGCGACGGCCGCGACGGTCAGCAGCAGACCACCGAGGACCAGCAGCACGTTCTGCGTGCCACGGGCCGGCGCCGTGGGCGCCACCGGGGCGGACGGCGCGGCGTGGACGTACGGCCGGACGGCGGGCGCCGGCGGAGGAACCGGAGCGGCCGGCGCGCGCAGCACGCCCAGCAGCCAGGCACGACGGTTCAGCAACTGCAGCCGGCGGGCGTCCAGCCGGGCCAGTTCATGATCGAGGAGAGCCAATTCCTCGGCGGGCGGCGGCACATGTCTCATGTACGGGAGTGTGTCGGCGGCCACACCCTCGTGCATGCGTACGGCTACTCAGTCCGCCACTGAGTAGGAGTTTGAACCCAGGGCTCCGAGCCCTGTATGGTTCAACCCGTTCCCGGGCGATTAGCTCAGTGGGAGAGCGCTTCGTTCACACCGAAGAGGTCACTGGTTCGAAACCAGTATCGCCCACCCGGGAAAAGCCGGTCCGTCAGTGCCATCGACGGACCGGCTTTCGCGTACCCGGCGCCGGTCAGGCCGCCGCGGGCAGCTCCGGACGCAACGGCCACGCCGGATCCACCGGCTCCGGCGCCCCGTTCTTCTCGAACCACGCCTGCAGCCCACGCGCCTGAGCCGCGTGCCACACCGCCTGAAGCGAGTGCACCTCCGCCGGTGACAGCCGCTCCAGCCGGGCGGAGAACCGCCGCCCCACCGCACGGACCAGTTCGAGCGACGCCGCCGCGTCGGCCGCCGCGTCGTGCGCGCCGTCCAGCGTGACCCCGTACAGCTCGCACAGGTCCGTCAGCGTGCGACGGCCCTTGCGGTAGCGGTCCAGGTGCTTGTCCAGCACCCGCGGATCCAGCACGCACAGCGGCTTGTTCCGCAGATAGCCGGCCAGGGACGACGCCCGGTGGCGCCTCAGCTCCCGGTCCAGCAGGGTCAGGTCGAACGGCGCGTTCATCACGACCAGCGGCCGTCCCGTCGCGCACTGCTCCGCCAGCGCCCGGGCTATCTCCTCGACGACCGGCGCGGGCCACCGGCCGTTGCGCTGCAGATGGTCGTCGGTCAGACCGTGGATCTCGGTGGCGCCGGGCGGCACCGGAATCCCCGGATTGACCAGCCAGCGGGTGACGCGGAGCCGTCCGCCCGCCGAGTCCTGGACGACGAGGGCGGCCGAGACGATCCGGTCCTCCTCGACGTCCACGCCTGTTGTCTCGGTGTCAAAAGCCGCCAGCGGCCCCTCGAACCAATGCATCATCCCCGAACTCCTCGCGCCTGCACGGCAGATGACGGGATTCCTCTGCCCGGTTCGGTGATACCCGCACCCTATGCCTGATACGCCGTTTACGGGCCGGCTCCTGCGGTGACAACACAAGTGACGGGAAAGGAAGTTGACCGGCCCGTCAGCGGAGACCGGGCAACCGGTCGGCACAGCCCGGAAGGCACGGAGCCATGGCGCTCGCGCAGCCGAACCCAGGGAGTCCCGCCCGCACCGAGGACCACGGGGGAAAGCCGCCGCAGCAGCGGACCACACCACCACTGCGCGGCACACTCGCCACCACCGCCTGCATGGAGACCCTCCAGGTGGGCTACCTCCACGCCGTCGCGGCGGCCGCGGGCTGCTCGCTCTCGCAGCCCTTCCCCGACAACGGCATCGACTGGCACGTCAGCCACGGCGCCCCCGGCCACACCGTCGACGACGAGGTCACCATCAAGGTGCAGCTCAAGTGCACCTACCAGATACCCCCGCACCCGCCCGGCGCCGCGTTCTCCTTCACCCTCGACAACGCCCACCTGGTGAAGCTCGCGCGCACCCCCGTGTCGGTGCACAAGATCCTCGTCGTGATGCTCGTGCCCCGCAGCCAGGACGACTGGCTGCGGGCCGGACACGACCGGCTGGACCTGCGGCACTGCTGCTACTGGACGAACCTGGCCGGCCACCCGGTGACGGGCCGGAACCGGACCACCGTACGGATCCCGACCTCGCGGATCTTCGACGACCGCGCACTCTGCGACATCATGGCCCGGGTCGGGGCGGGAGGGAGACCCTGATGCACCGGTCGACGGACGATCCCACCGGAGGAACGGTCCCGGCGGGCAGCCGCGCGCACCCGTACGCCGACGGCCCGGACCCCGGACGGGGGCCGGACCCCGCACGCGTCGACCCCGCCGTGCTCGGAGCCCTGCTGCGGCGGCACGGCTGGCACCGGCGCGGCGGCGCGCACGGGCGCTACAGCCGCTGGGTCCCGCCCGGCCCCGTCACCGGCGGCACCAGCCTCCTCGTGCCGGACAGCGCCGCCTTCCCCGACGGCGAGGAACTGCTCGCCGAGGCGCTCACCGCGCTCACCCGCAGCGCCGACCCCTCGGCCCGCGACATCCTGCTCGCCCTCACTGTGCCCAGCGACGAGATCCGCTGGTGGCGCGACGTCCCCGAGGGCGCGTCGGGGGCCGCCGACTGGGCAGGCGCCGACCAGCTGCGCACCGCGGCCCGGCAGATCCTCCTCGCCGGATCCCTCGCCGTACGCGGCCGGGCCGGCTACCACGGCGCGCGGCACCGCAGGAAGGCCCGGAGCGCTCTGGACGGCACCCTCGTCGGGCCCGCGTCCGACGGCCGGGGCCTCACCGCGTTCGTCCCCGTCGCCGAGGGACGGGCCGTCGCCGTACAGCTCTACGCCGCCCTGCACGCGGCCCGGGAAGCCGTCGACTACCAGCGGGCCACCGGCGGGATGGAGGCGTTCGACACCGCGGTCGCCGCCGGCGTCAGCCGGGAACTGACCGAGGCGGTCGTCGCGCTCGTCCGGGGAGCGGAGGGCGCCGGGATCACCCTCGCCTGGGCCCCCGCCGCGGGGACCCCCGAAGGGTGCCCGGCGGCCCCCGAGCCCGTCGAGTTCTCCCCGGGCGACCTGCCCGCACTCCGCCTGGCGGGAGCCCGCTACCTGCGGGACGAGCCCGCCGTCCCCGTACGGATCACCGGGGCCGTCGTACGGCTGCGCCGCTCCGGGCCGCGCGGCCCCGGCGTCGTACGGCTGCGGGTGCTGGCGGGAGCCGAGGTCGCGCACGTACGGATCGAGCTCGACGAGGAGGCCTACCGGATCGCGGGCCACGCCCACCTGGTCGGGCTCCCGCTGCGGGTGGAGGGGCGGCTGGAGAACCGGGGCGGCTTCCGGCGGCTCGGCGGAGCCTCCCAGGTCACGCCGGTGCAGGTCGACGAAGCGGAACGGGACCGGCTGATGAAGGCGCTCCACGAGAACGTCGACTTCTTCGAGGAGGCCTGCGCGGGGGAGGAGGAGTAGCGCGCGGTATCCCTTTCGCGTCGAGGGCCCCCGGCTCGGTACGATTCCTCATGCGCGCGCAGAGGAAGCGACGCACCCCCTCAGTCAGGAGAGACCGGTGTCAGACGTCCGTGTGATCATCCAACGCGATTCCGAGCGGGAAGAGCACGTGGTGACGACGGGCACGACGGCCGCCGAGCTCTTCCCCGGGCAGCGCACCGTCGTCGCCGCCCGGGTCGACGGCGAGCTCCGGGATCTCGCGTACGCCCTCCGGGACGGCGAGGTCGTCGAGCCCGTCGAGATCTCCTCCGAGGACGGCCTGAACATCCTGCGGCACTCCACCGCGCACGTGATGGCGCAGGCCGTGCAGGAGCTGCACCCCGAGGCCAAGCTGGGCATCGGCCCGCCGGTCAAGGACGGCTTCTACTACGACTTCGACGTCGAGAAGCCGTTCACCCCCGAGGACCTCAAGGCCATCGAGAAGAAGATGCAGGAGATCCAGAAGCGGGGCCAGAGGTTCTCGCGTCGTGTGGTCTCCGACGAGGACGCCCGCGAGGAGCTCGCCGACGAGCCGTACAAGCTGGAGCTCATCGGCATCAAGGGCTCGGCCTCCTCGGACGACGGCGCGGACGTCGAGGTGGGCGGCGGCGAGCTGACCATCTACGACAACCTGGACGCCAAGACCGGCGAGCTGTGCTGGAAGGACCTCTGCCGGGGCCCGCACCTGCCCACCACCCGGTTCATCCCCGCGTTCAAGCTCATGCGGAACGCGGCGGCGTACTGGCGGGGCAGCGAGAAGAACCCGATGCTCCAGCGCATCTACGGGACCGCCTGGCCCACCAAGGACGAGCTCAAGGCGCACCTGACCTTCCTGGAGGAGGCCGCCAAGCGCGACCACCGCAAGCTCGGCAACGAGCTGGACCTCTTCTCCTTCCCCGACGAGATCGGCCCCGGTCTCGCGGTCTTCCACCCCAAGGGCGGCGTCATCCGCCGGGCCATGGAGGACTACTCGCGGCGCCGCCACGAGGAGGAGGGCTACGAGTTCGTCTACTCGCCGCACGCCACCAAGGGCAAGCTCTTCGAGAAGTCCGGCCACCTGGACTGGTACGCCGACGGCATGTACCCGCCCATGCAGCTCGACGACGGGGTGGACTACTACCTCAAGCCGATGAACTGCCCGATGCACAACCTGATCTTCGACGCGCGCGGCCGCTCCTACCGCGAACTGCCGCTGCGCCTCTTCGAGTTCGGCACGGTCTACCGGTACGAGAAGTCGGGTGTCGTCCACGGCCTGACCCGCTCGCGCGGCTTCACGCAGGACGACGCGCACATCTACTGCACCCGTGAGCAGATGGCCGAGGAGCTGGACCGGACGCTGACCTTCGTCCTGAACCTGCTCCGCGACTACGGTCTGACCGACTTCTACCTGGAGCTGTCCACCAAGGACCCGGAGAAGTTCGTCGGCTCGGACGAGGCCTGGGAAGAGGCCACCGAGACGCTGCGCCAGGTCGCCGAGAAGCAGGGTCTCCCGCTGGTCCCGGACCCGGGCGGCGCCGCCTTCTACGGGCCGAAGATCTCGGTGCAGTGCAAGGACGCCATCGGCCGTACCTGGCAGATGTCGACCGTGCAGCTCGACTTCAACCTCCCGGAGCGCTTCGACCTGGAGTACACCGGCCCCGACGGCACCAAGCAGCGGCCGGTCATGATCCACCGTGCGCTGTTCGGCTCCATCGAGCGCTTCTTCGCGGTGCTCCTGGAGCACTACGCGGGCGCGTTCCCGGTCTGGCTGGCCCCGGTCCAGGCGGTCGGCATCCCGATCGGCGACACCCACATCCCGTACCTCCAGGAGTTCGCCGCCGAGGCGCGGAAGAAGGGGCTGCGGGTCGAGGTGGACGCCTCCTCGGACCGGATGCAGAAGAAGATCCGCAACCACCAGAAGGCCAAGGTCCCGTTCATGATCATCGTCGGTGACGACGACATGAACGCGGGCACGGTCTCCTTCCGCTACCGCGACGGTTCGCAGGAGAACGGCATCGCCCGCGACGAGGCGATCGCCAAGCTCGTCGACGTGGTGGAGCGCCGCGTACAGGTGTGACACCCGCGCCATGAGGCCGATGAGGCCCCCGGAGAGCTACTCGCCCTCCGGGGGCCTCTTCCCGTCCAGCCGGGAGAACACCTGTACCAGCCACGACGAGAACGACCCCGTCACCGCGCCCAGCAGCCCCAGCCCGCAGGCCATCAGCCCCGCCGCGATCACCCGCCCCAGCACCGTCACCGGGACCGCGTCGCCGTATCCCACCGTGGTGAGCGTCGCGCAGGCCCACCACACCGCGTCGCCGAAGGTACGGATCGTGGAGTCGGGGGCGCCACGCTCCTGCTGGTACACGGCCAGCGAGGCGGTGTAGCCCAGCAGGAGCGCGGACGTGCCCGCGTAGACCATGACCCGGGCGTACAGGCTGAGCCGGGGCTGCTCCCGGTGCAGCTGGAGCCGGGTGTAGAGCTGGACCACCCGTAGCGGGCGCAGCGGCGGCAGCAGGAGGGTGAGGGTGTCCAGCCAGTGGGTCGTGACGAAGCGCCGGCCCTGGCCGCTGAGGTGGAGCCGTACGCCGTAGTCCACGGCGAACAGGAGCCAGGAGAGGCCCACCAGGACGAGGGCGACATCGCGCCACGGTTCCGTGGAACGCGGCATCAGGACGTGCACCGTGTAGCCGGCGAGATAGGCGAGGGACGCGACGAGGAGCGGCATCTCCGTGCGGTGTTCCCACTCCCTGAGCCGGGGCGGGACGGGGGCGGTGGGGCGGTCGCTCATGGCGCCAGCATCGCCGTGGGCCGGCCGGGTCGCCCCCGGCGACACGCGCGCCGGGGAGCACGCAATATGCTGACGGGCATGACGAGTGAGCCGGAACAGCAGATCGGAGTGGGGACGCCCGACGCGTTCCAGCGCCTGTGGACGCCCCACCGGATGGCCTACATCCAGGGTGAGAGCAAGCCGAGCGGCCCGGGAGCCGGGGACGGCTGTCCGTTCTGCGAGATTCCGTCGAAATCCGACGAGGACGGGCTCGTCGTCGCCCGGGGCGAGCGGGTCTACGCCGTGCTCAACCTGTACCCGTACAACGGCGGGCACCTGATGGTGGTGCCGTACCGGCACGTGGCCGACTACACGGAGCTCGACGGTCCGGAGACCGCCGAGCTCGCCGACTTCACCAAGCGGGCCATGGTCGCCCTGCGGGCGGCCTCCGGGGCGCACGGCTTCAACATCGGGATGAACCAGGGCGCGGAGGCCGGTGCCGGTATCGCCGCCCACCTCCACCAGCACGTGGTGCCCCGCTGGGGCGGGGACACCAACTTCATGCCGGTCGTCGGGCACACCAAGGTGCTCCCGCAGCTGCTGGGGGACACCCGGACGATGCTGGCCGGTGTGTGGCCGGCCGAGCCGCTGTCCCTCTGAGCCGGGTCTCCGCCCCGGGCGGCCTCAGGCGTCGTAGACGTCGGCCTTCCTCGGGGCGGGGTCCTGGACCAGGCCGCTGAGGACCATGGAGCGGTTGTCGAAGCGCTCGGTGTCGACACCGTGCTCCTTGAGGACCCGCATCGTCGCGGAGTGCACGACGCGCAGGACCGGGGTGGCCGTCCGCATGGCGTCGTCGGCCATGAAGCGGTGGCCCCAGGGCTTGGCCGCCCAGGCGTGCCGCAGACCGAAGGGCTCGGGCAGGACGATCTTGCCGCCCAGGTAGTCCAGGAGCGGCGGGTACCAGGTGAAGGGGGCGCGCAGCGCGAGCCTGACGACCTCGCTCGCCTTGACGATCGGCAACGAGATGCTCCGGGTCTCCCAGAACCGGACGGCCTTCTTGACCGTCTTCGTCGGTGCCTCCGGCTTGGTCAGGAAGAGTCCGTGGACCGGTCCCAGGGCGTGTCCCGTGACCTCGATCCGCAGCGTCTCGTGGAGCACCGTGACGGTGATCAGCATCGTGATCACCAGCTGGCCGTCCCAGAGGGTGAACTGCACGCCCAGGTAGTGGCGGTCGCCGCTGCCGAACTGCTGGTGGTTGCAGATGCGCTGTATCTCGTGGGGCTTGATCTGGAAGGTGGCGACGTCCTCGCCCTCGGGGCGGGACACCGAGCCCGCGTTCTCGCCGACCGGCGAGACGATCCAGTGCTTGACCGAGGGCGTGGGGAAGCCGCCGCTGTTCAGCGGGCCGCGCTCCAGCATCTTCAGCTGGTCGTGGATCGCCCGTACGACGTCCCAGCTCCGGAACTGGTGGATCTCCTTGGCGGGGTCCTCCGGAGTGAGCTCCTCGGCGAGCTGCCAGCTGCCCCAGCGGGTGCCCATGCCGAGGATGCCCTTGGGGCCCGCGTAGAAGACCGAGTTGGACTGCTGCTCGGCGGAGAGCTTCTCCAGGCCCTGGCGCAAGGCCTCCCGGGCGGTCTCGTTGGGGTTCTTGGGCACGGCCTCGGGGATCTTCGCGCTGACGCCCCCGCCCGAGAGGAGTCCCTCCCAGCGGGCGCGCAGGTCCTTGACCGAGGCCTCCGCGACCCGCTTGGCGAGCAGCCAGCCGATCAGCGGGGCGATGGCCGCCGCGCGCAGGTAGAGGGCCAGGAAGCCGGTGAGCGGCATGGTGATCAGGAAGAACGCGGCGGCCCCGCCGAGCGCCACGAGCAGGATGCCGCCCAGGGCCTGGAAGAACTTGTCCTTGGACTTGTTGAGGAAGTCGCGCAGCCGGAAGGCGAGCACCCAGAGGATCAGCCCGGGCAGGAAGGCGAAGCCGAACACCGCGGTGATCAGGGTCAGCCGGGTGTCACGCGCCTTCCGCAGCCGGGTCGCGGAGAGGCAGTGCTCGACGACGGTCTGCGGATCGGTGCCGAAGGACTGGATGAGCGCGCCGCGGCCACCGCCGAGCATGCGTTCCTGGACGGCCCGGGAGAAGGCCTCGCCCAGATTCGGCTTGAAGTAGTCGGACTTGAAGAGCTTGGACTGGCCCGGTTTCACCTCGGACTTGTGCCACTCGCTGTTGGCCTTGAGGATCTCCGTCGCATCGCTGTCGCGGTACGCGGCGGAGGCGAGGGCGTTGGTCGCCACCGCCTGTCCTCCCGAACCCTGGAGCGGGATCTGCGCTCCGGGAGAGAAATCGAATCCGTCGTTGGCCACTGTCGCCCCCACTCGCCCGCACGGCCTGCTCCTGCGGCTGTTCCCAACTACCGTACGTCGCACACCTTCTGAGCTGGGCCCACAGCGTATCGTCCGGGCGCCGCGCCCGCCCGCCGCTGCGGCGGGGGGCGGGCGTAACGCACCATATCCAGCCTGAGCCGAACGAAAGGCCCTAGCTCACCTTTGTGGTGTTTTCCGATGCTTTCCGGATGCGTTCGGCGAGTTGAGGAGGCATCGGTTCGTGCCGGGCGTACGCCCGGTCGAACCGTCCGGTGCCGTGCGTCAGCGAGCGCAGGTCGACGGTGTACCTGCCGATCTCGATCTCCGGCACCTCGGCCCGTACGAGCGTCCGCTCCCCGGAGGACTGTTCGGTGCCGACGACCCGTCCGCGCCGGCCCGCCAGATCGCTCATGACGGCCCCGACGTAGTCGTCCGGCACCAGGACACCGACCTCCGCGACCGGTTCGAGGAGCTGGACGCGGGTCTCCGCAGCGGCCTCGCGCAGCGCCAGGGCGCCCGCCGTCTGGAAGGCGGCGTCGGAGGAGTCCACCGAGTGCGACTTCCCGTCCAGCAGGGTGACGCGTACGTCGACGAGCGGATGCCCGGCAGCGACGCCCCGGGCCGCCTGGGCGCGTACCCCCTTCTCCACGGACGCGATGAACTGCCGCGGCACCGCACCGCCGACCACCTTGTCGACGAACTCGATGCCCGCGCCGGGCGGCAGCGGTTCGACCTCGATCTCGCAGACGGCGTACTGCCCGTGGCCGCCCGACTGCTTGACGTTCCGGCCCCGCCCGAGGGCCCGGGAGGCGAACGTCTCGCGCAGCGGCACGCGGTGGGGCTCGGCGTCGACCTGTACGCCGTACCGGCTGCGCAGGCGCTCCAGCGCCACCTCCGCGTGCGCCTCGCCCATGCACCACAGGACGACCTGGTGGGTGTCCTGGTTCTGCTCCAGGCGCATCGTGGGGTCCTCGGCGACCAGGCGCGCCAGGCTCTGGGAGAGCCGGTCCTCGTCGGCCTTGCCGTGGGCGCGCACCGCCAGCGGGAGCAGCGGATCGGGCATCGTCCAGGGCTCCATCAGCAACGGGTCGCCGTTGCCCGAGAGCGTGTCCCCGGTCTCCGCGCCGCCGAGCTTCGAGACGCTCGCCAGGTCCCCGGCGACGCACCGGTCCAGAGGGCGCTGCTGCCCGCCGAAGGGCGAGGAGAGCGCGCCGACGCGGACATCCGCCTCATGACACGGCGGGGCTCCGTCTCCGGGCCGGGTGAGGCCGTGGCCGCACACGTGCACGCTGTCGTCGGGGCGCAGGGTGCCGGAGAAGACGCGGACCAGGGAGACCCGTCCCACGTAGGGGTCGGAAGCGGTCTTCACGACCTCGGCGAGCAGCGGTGCCGCCGGATCGCAGGCGGGCGCGGGGCGCGGGGCGCCGTCCGGGGTGGTGACGGCGGGCAGCGTGCGTTCCCCGGGGGAGGGGAAGCCCCGGGTGATCAGGTCCAGGAGCTCCACGGTGCCGATGCCCTGGCGGGCGCCGTCGGCGGCGGGCGCCGCGGTGAGGACGGGGTGGAAGGAGCCGCGTGCCACCGCGCGCTCCAGGTCGCCGATCAGGGTCGGGAGGCCGACCTCGCCGCCGCCGAGGTAGTGGTCCATCAGGGTCTCGTCCTCGCTCTCGGCGATGATCCCCTCGATGAGCCGGTTCCGGGCCTCCCGGAGCGGTTCCTCCTGGTCGTCCGGGGGCGGCACCTCCCGCCGTTCCCCCGATGAGTAGTCGAAGACCCGCCGGGTGAGCAGTCCGGTGAGTCCGGTGAGCGGGGCGTGCCCGTCCGGTCCCTCGGGCCCCTGCACCGGCAGATACAGCGGCAGTACGGCGTCGGGGTCGTCGTGCCCGAAGATCCGGCCGCAGATCCGGGTCATCCCGTCGAAGGACGTCCGCGCGGTGTCCAGGTGGGTCAGCACGATCGCCCGGGGCATCCCGACGGCCGCGCACTCCTCCCAGACCGCGCGGGTGGCACCCGCCACGGCATCGGCCTCCTGGGCGGCCGAGACGACGAAGAGGGCCGCGTCCGCCGCGCGCAGACCGGCCCTGAGCTCCCCGACGAAGTCCGCGTAGCCGGGGGTGTCCAGCAGGTTGACCTTGAAGCCGTCCCATGCGACGGGGACCAGCGAGAGCTGTACGGAGCGCCGTCTCCGCCGTTCGATCTCGTCGTGGTCGGAGACGGTCGCGCCGTCCTCGACGCGGCCGGCCCGGTTCAGCGCCCCGGCCGTCAGCGCGAGCGCCTCGACCAGGGTGGTCTTGCCCGATCCGCTGTGGCCGACCAGCACCACGTTCCTCACGGAAGCGGGCCCGTCGGCCGTCGCCGCCCTGCCGGCGGCTCCGGTGTGTGCATGTGTCCTGTCGCCCATGATGCGTGCCTCCCGGTCGGTTGGCGCAGTGCCGCAAGCGCTGGGGGAGTGGATGCACGGGCAGGGCGGAGCCGTCACGGCGGCTTCGGCGACGCCCGCGGTCATTCGAGCTTTTCACTCGTGCCGGGAGCCGTCCATACGTCGCACGGGGCGGGGCGTGACTTCCGGGACATCCCGGGGGACGGGGTGCCCCGCCGTTGCGCGGCACGGCTGGTGACTACGATGGGCCAGCCGGTGGCCGAAGGGGCCGCGGCGCCCACCGAACCTCGGGAAGGCCATGCTGAACAAGTACGCGCGTGCATTTTTTACGCGTGTCCTCACACCGTTCGCCGCTCTGCTGCTCCGTCTCGGGGTCAGCCCCGACGCGGTCACACTCGTCGGTACGGCCGGAGTGATGGCAGGTGCGCTGGTCTTCTTCCCGATGGGGGAGTTCTTCTGGGGCACGATCGTGATCACGGTCTTCGTCTTCTCGGACCTCGTCGACGGCAACATGGCGCGGCAGGCCGGGATCTCCAGCCGGTGGGGCGCGTTCCTCGACTCGACGCTCGACCGGGTCGCGGACGGGGCGATCTTCGCCGGGTTCGCGCTCTGGTACGCGGGCAACGGCGACGACAACGTGCTCTGCGCGGTCGCGATCTTCTGCCTGGCCAGCGGCCAGGTCGTCTCGTACACGAAGGCACGGGGCGAGTCGATCGGCCTTCCGGTGGCGGTGAACGGGCTGGTGGAGCGCGCCGAACGGCTCGTGATCTCCCTGGTCGCGGCGGGCCTCGCCGGCCTGCACGGCTTCGGGGTCCCCGGCATCCAGATCCTGCTGCCGATCGCGCTGTGGGTCGTCGCCGCCGGCAGCCTCGTGACGCTGGTCCAGCGGGTGGTGACCGTACGCAGGGAGTCGGCCGAGGCCGACGCCGCCGCGGCCGCCCAGGGCGGGAGCGGGTCCGCGCAGTGAGCGGCACCGCATCCGATCTGAAGGGTCGGTTCACCGACGGGCTCTACGGCCTCGGCTGGGGCGCGGTCAAGAAGCTTCCCGAGCCCGCCGCCGCCGCGCTCTTCCGCACGCTGGCCGACCAGGTGTGGAAACGGCGCGGGAAGTCCGTCCTGCGACTGGAGTCGAACCTCGCCCGGGTGGTGCCCGACGCGGACGCCGCCCGCCTCGCCGAGCTGTCGAAGGCCGGCATGCGCTCGTACATGCGGTACTGGATGGAGTCCTTCCGGCTGCCGACCTGGACCCCGGAGCGGATCAAGGCGTCCATCGACGTCCAGGACGCCCACCGGCTCACCGAGGGGCTGGACGCCGGCCAGGGCGTCATCCTCGCGCTGCCGCACCTGGGGAACTGGGATCTGGCGGGCGCGTGGGTCACCACGGACCTGAAGGTGCCGTTCACGACGGTCGCCGAGCGGCTCAGGCCCGAGACCCTCTACGACCGGTTCGTGGCCTACCGCCGGGGACTGGGCATGGAGGTCCTGCCGCACAACGGCGGGGCCGCCTTCGGGACCCTGGCACGGCGGCTGCGCGCCGGCGGACTCGTCTGCCTCGTCGCCGACCGCGACCTGTCGGCCTCGGGCGTCGAGGTGGACTTCTTCGGCGACACGGCGCGCATGCCGGCGGGCCCCGCCCTGCTGGCCCAGCAGACCGGCGCGCTGCTGCTGCCCGTCACCCTCTGGTACGACGGCACACCCGTCATGGGCGCGCGGGTCCATCCGCCCGTCGCCGAGCCCGGGTCAGGTACGCGCGTCGAGAAGACGTCCTCCATGACACAGGCGCTGGCCGACGCCTTCGCCGCCGGGATCGCCGAGCATCCGGAGGACTGGCACATGCTGCAGCGGCTCTGGATCTCCGATCTGGAACCCCAGGAGGAAGCTCCGTGAAGATCGGCATCGTCTGCCCGTACTCCTGGGACGTTCCGGGCGGGGTGCAGTTCCACATCCGCGACCTGGCCGAGCATCTGATCCGCCTGGGCCACGACGTCTCGGTGCTCGCGCCCGCCGACGACGAGACACCCCTCCCGCCGTACGTCGTCTCCGCCGGCCGGGCCGTGCCGGTGCCGTACAACGGCTCGGTCGCCCGGCTGAACTTCGGGTTCCTCTCCGCTGCGCGCGTACGGCGCTGGCTCAACGACGGCACGTTCGACGTCATCCACATCCACGAACCCACCTCGCCCTCGCTCGGCCTGCTCACCTGCTGGGCGGCCCAGGGACCGATCGTGGCGACGTTCCACACGTCCAACCCCCGCTCCAGGGCCATGATCGCGGCGTACCCGATCCTCCAGCCGGCGCTGGAGAAGATCAGCGCGCGGATCGCGGTCAGCGAGTACGCCCGGCGGACCCTCGTGGAGCACCTCGGCGGGGACGCCGTGGTCATCCCGAACGGCGTCGACGTGGACTTCTTCGCCCGCGCCGAGCCCAAGGCCGAGTGGCAGGGCGACACACTCGGCTTCATGGGGCGCATCGACGAGCCCCGCAAGGGGCTGCCCGTCCTGATGAAGGCGCTCCCGACGATCCTCGCCGCCCGCCCGGAGACCCGGCTGCTGGTCGCGGGGCGCGGGGACGAGGAGGAGGCGGTCGCCACGCTGCCCGAGGAGATGCGCTCGCGGGTCGAGTTCCTCGGGATGGTGAGCGACGAGGACAAGGCGAGGCTGCTGCGGAGCGTCGACGTGTACGTCGCGCCGAACACCGGCGGCGAGAGCTTCGGCATCATCCTGGTCGAGGCCCTGTCGGCGGGCGCGCCCGTCCTCGCCAGCGACCTGGACGCGTTCGCGCAGGTCCTCGACCAGGGGGCCGCGGGCGATCTCTTCGCCAACGAGGACGCCGACGCGCTGGCCTCGGCCGCGATCCGGCTGCTGGGCGACCCGGAGAGGCGCGCGGGACTGCGGGAACGCGGCAGCGCGCATGTGCGCCGCTTCGACTGGACGACGGTCGGCGCCGACATCCTGGCGGTGTACGAGACGGTGACCGACGGGGCGGCGGCCGTGGACACCGACGAGCGCACGGGACTCCGCGCGCGCTTCGGCCTCGCCAGGGACTGAGCGCGGGCCCCTGCCCCAGGGACGTACCGGAGGGTCCGGGTGAGGCGGGCCGACGGTAGCCTTGCCGCCCGTGATCCAAATCATCGTCTGGACCGTCGTCGCGCTCTTCGCGATCGGCCTGTACCTCAGCTGGACCGCCGGCCGGCTCGACCGGCTCCACGCGCGCATCGACGCGGCCCGGGCGGCGCTCGACGCCCAGCTGCTGCGCCGCGCCTCGGTCACCCAGGAACTGGCCACCGCCGGAGTCCTGGACCCCGCCGCCTCGATCGTGCTCTACGAGGCGGCGCACGCCGCGCGGCAGGCCGAGGAGGAGCAGCGCGAGGTCGCCGAGAGCGAGCTGAGCACCGCCCTGCGCGCCGTGTTCGGCGAGGCGGCGCAGGTCGAGGCCGTGAGGGAGTTCCCGGGCGGCGAGGACGCGGCGAAGGAGCTGGCCGCCGCCGTACGCCGCGTACCGATGGCCCGCCGCTTCCACAACGACTCGGTGCGCGCCGCCCGCGCGCTGCGCAGGCACCGGACGGTGCGGCTGTTCCGGCTCGCGGGGCACGCCCCGTTCCCGCTCGCGTTCGAGATGGACGACGAGCCGCCGGTGGCCCTGGCGGACCGGCCCGGCAGCTGAGACCGGCACGGGGAGCGGACCGGGCGTACGCGCAGAACGATCCACAGGGTGTCCATTGGCCCTTGCTGTGGACCGGTCCCGGAGCGTTTGCTCAGGGCTGCACCATCCCGAGTCTTTCCACCCCAGTGAGGTCGATCCGTGTCCACGCTCCCCAGCACCCCGCAGTCCGCCGAGAACCCGGTCACCGGCACCGCCCGAGTCAAGCGCGGCATGGCCGAGCAGCTCAAGGGCGGCGTGATCATGGACGTCGTCAACGCCGAGCAGGCGAAGATCGCCGAGGACGCGGGCGCCGTGGCCGTCATGGCCCTGGAGCGCGTGCCGGCCGACATCCGCAAGGACGGCGGCGTGGCCCGGATGTCGGACCCCAACATGATCGAGGAGATCATCGAGGCCGTCTCCATCCCGGTCATGGCCAAGTCCCGCATCGGCCACTTCGTCGAGGCCCAGGTCCTCCAGTCCCTCGGCGTCGACTACATCGACGAGTCCGAGGTCCTCACCCCGGCCGACGAGGTCAACCACAGCGACAAGTTCGCCTTCACCACCCCCTTCGTCTGTGGCGCCACCAACTTGGGCGAGGCACTGCGCCGGATCGCCGAGGGCGCCGCGATGATCCGCTCGAAGGGTGAGGCGGGCACCGGCAACGTCGTCGAGGCCGTCCGCCACCTGCGCCAGATCAAGAACGAGATCGCCCGGCTGCGCGGCTTCGACAACAACGAGCTGTACGCCGCCGCCAAGGAGCTCCGCGCCCCGTACGAGCTGGTCAAGGAGGTCTCCGAGCTCGGCCGGCTGCCCGTCGTCCTGTTCTCGGCCGGCGGTGTGGCCACCCCGGCGGACGCGGCCCTGATGCGACAGCTCGGCGCCGAGGGCGTCTTCGTCGGCTCGGGCATCTTCAAGTCCGGCGACCCCGCGAAGCGTGCCGCCGCCATCGTGAAGGCCACCACCTTCTACGACGACCCGAAGATCATCGCGGACGCCTCCCGCAACCTCGGCGAGGCCATGGTCGGCATCAACTGCGACACGCTGCCCGAGGGCGAGCGCTACGCGAACCGCGGCTGGTAAGCACCGATGACCGACACCCCTGTCATCGGCGTCCTGGCGCTCCAGGGCGACGTACGGGAACACCTGATCGCCCTGGCCTCGGCGGACGCCGTGGCCAGGCCGGTCCGGCGTCCCGAGGAGCTCGCCGGGGTCGACGGGCTCGTCATCCCCGGCGGCGAGTCCACCACGATGTCCAAGCTGGCCGTCCTCTTCGGCATGCTGGAACCGCTGCGCGAGCGGGTGGCCGCCGGCATGCCGGTCTACGGCACCTGTGCCGGGATGATCCTGCTCGCCGACAAGATCCTCGATCCGCGCTCCAGCCAGGAGACGGTCGGCGGGATCGACATGATCGTGCGCCGTAACGCTTTCGGGCGGCAGAACGAGTCCTTCGAGGCGGCCGTCGACGTCGACGGTGTGCCCGGCGGTCCCGTCGAGGGCGTCTTCATCCGGGCCCCCTGGGTGGAGTCCGTCGGCGCCCGCGCCGAGGTCCTCGCGGTGCACGACGGGCATATCGTGGCCGTACGCCAGGGAAACGCCCTGGCCACGTCCTTCCACCCCGAGCTGACCGGGGACCACCGGGTGCACGCGCTCTTCACCGACATGGTGCGCACCGTGGGCTGATCCGATCCCGGTAGGATCTCTCGGGTTCGGATCGATTTTGGTGACGCGAAGGAGAAGGCAGATGTCCGGCCACTCTAAATGGGCTACGACGAAGCACAAGAAGGCCGTGATCGACGCCAAGCGCGGCAAGCTCTTCGCGAAGATGATCAAGAACATCGAGGTCGCGGCCCGTACGGGCGGCGCCGACGTGTCCGGTAACCCGACCCTTTTCGACGCCATCCAGAAGGCGAAGAAGAGCTCGGTCCCGAACAAGAACATCGACTCGGCGGTCAAGCGCGGCGCCGGCCTCGAAGCCGGTGGCGCCGACTACGAGACGATCATGTACGAGGGCTACGGGCCGAACGGCGTCGCGGTGCTCATCGAGTGCCTCACCGACAACCGCAACCGTGCCGCGTCCGACGTCCGTGTCGCCATGACCCGCAACGGCGGTTCGATGGCCGACCCGGGCTCGGTGTCGTACCTGTTCAACCGCAAGGGCGTCGTGATCGTCCCCAAGGGCGAGCTCGGTGAGGACGACGTGCTCGGTGCGGTGCTCGACGCCGGTGCCGAGGAGGTCAACGACCTCGGTGACACCTTCGAGGTGCTCAGCGAGGCCACCGACATGGTCGCCGTCCGCACCGCGCTGCAGGACGCCGGCATCGACTACGACTCGGCCGAGGCCAACTTCGTCCCGACCATGCAGGTCGAGCTCGACGAGGAGGGCGCGCGCAAGATCTTCAAGCTGATCGACGCGCTGGAGGACAGCGACGACGTGCAGAACGTCTTCGCCAACTTCGACGTCTCCGACGAGGTCATGGAGAAGGTCGACGCCTGAGGCGGTGCGGCAGAGCACACCGACGGGCCGACGGGACACACCCCGTCGGCCCGTCGCATTGTCAGCGGGAGCCGATAGCCTGCGGGAACAGATGACCGAGCGGCGGAGGGGGCCCGTGACATGCGGGTGTTGGGCGTGGACCCGGGGCTGACCCGGTGCGGCGTGGGAGTCGTCGAGGGAGTGGCCGGCCGGCCGCTCACCATGGTCGGCGTCGGCGTCGTGCGGACCCCGCCCGACGCGGAGCTCGGCCACCGGCTCGTCGCCATCGAGCAGGGCATCGAGCGCTGGCTCGACGAGCACCGGCCCGAATACGTCGCCGTGGAGCGGGTGTTCAGCCAGCACAACGTGCGCACGGTGATGGGCACCGCCCAGGCCAGCGCCGTCGCCATGCTCTGTGCCTCCCGCCGCGGCATCCCGGTCGCCCTGCACACCCCCAGCGAGGTCAAGGCCGCCGTCACCGGATCGGGGCGCGCCGACAAGGCCCAGGTCGGGGCGATGGTGACCCGGTTGCTGCGGCTCGACGCACCGCCGAAACCCGCCGACGCCGCCGACGCTCTGGCCCTCGCCATCTGCCACATCTGGCGCGCACCCGCGCAGAACCGACTGCAACAGGCCGTCGCCGCCCACCGCACGCTGAAAGGCCGTACCGCATGATCGCCTTCGTCTCCGGCCCGGTGGCCGCCCTCGCCCCGACCACGGCGGTGATCGAGGTCGGCGGCATCGGCATGGCCCTCCAGTGCACCCCCGACACCCTCGCCGGCCTGCGGATCGGCAAGGAGGCCAGACTGGCGACCTCGCTGGTCGTCCGGGAGGACTCCCTCACCCTCTACGGCTTCGCGGACGACGACGAACGCCAGGTCTTCGAGCTGCTCCAGACCGCCAGCGGTGTGGGCCCCCGGCTCGCCCAGGCCATGCTCGCCACCCACAGCCCGGACGCCCTGCGCATCGCCGTCGCCACCGGTGACGAGAAGGCGCTCACCGCCGTGTCCGGCATCGGCAAGAAGGGTGCCCAGAAGCTCCTCCTCGAACTGAAGGACCGGCTCGGCGAACCGGTCGGCGCGCACAGCGGGCAGCAGGGCATCGGCACCGCCGTCAGCAGTTCCTGGCGCGACCAGCTGCAGGCCGCCCTGATCGGCCTCGGCTACGCCACCCGCGAGGCCGACGAGGCCGTGACCGCCGTGGCCCCGCAGGCCGAGGCCGCGCTCGCCGAGGGCGGGCAGGCACCCGTGCCGCAGCTGCTGCGGGCGGCCCTGCAGACACTCAACCGCGCACGCTGACCGCAGGGGCGCCGCGCGCCCCGTACGCCGGCCGGGACACCGCACGGAACGGCACCGAAACACCCTAGGCGGGACTGACGAGATGAACTGGCACGAGACCGGAGCCGACACCGGCGACCTCACGGACGAGCAGCTGGACGACCGCCTGGTGGACGCCGGGGCCGACGGCGAGGACACCGCGGTCGAGGCCGCCCTGCGCCCGAAGGACCTCCACGAGTTCGTCGGCCAGGAGAAGGTGCGCGAGCAGCTCGACCTGGTCCTCAAGGCCGCCCGCGCCCGGGGAGCCACCGCCGACCACGTCCTGCTCTCCGGCGCTCCCGGCCTGGGCAAGACCACCCTCTCCATGATCATCGCGGCCGAGATGGGCGCACCGATCCGGATCACCTCCGGCCCCGCCATCCAGCACGCCGGCGACCTCGCGGCGATCCTGTCCTCGCTCCAGGAGGGCGAGGTCCTCTTCCTCGACGAGATCCACCGCATGTCGCGGCCGGCCGAGGAGATGCTCTACATGGCGATGGAGGACTTCCGGGTCGACGTCATCGTCGGCAAGGGCCCGGGCGCCACCGCCATCCCGCTGGAACTGCCCCCGTTCACCCTGGTCGGCGCCACCACCAGGGCGGGACTGCTGCCGCCCCCGCTCCGCGACCGCTTCGGCTTCACCGGCCACATGGAGTTCTACGCCCCCACCGAGCTGGAGCGGGTCATCCACCGCTCCGCCGGCCTGCTCGACGTGGCCATAGACACGGCGGGCGCCGCCGAGATCGCCGGGCGCTCCCGGGGCACGCCCCGTATCGCCAACCGGCTGCTGCGCCGTGTCAGGGACTACGCCCAGGTCAAGGCCGAGGGCCGTATCGACCGGGACATCGCCGCCGCGGCCCTGCGGGTGTACGAGGTCGACGCCCGGGGGCTCGACCGGCTGGACCGCGCGGTCCTCGGCGCCCTGCTGAAGCTCTTCGGCGGAGGGCCCGTGGGGATCTCCACCCTCGCGGTCGCCGTGGGGGAGGAGCGCGAGACGGTCGAGGAGGTCGCCGAGCCCTTCCTCGTACGGGAAGGGCTGCTCGCCAGGACCCCGCGGGGGAGGGTCGCCACCCCCGCGGCGTGGGCACACCTCGGGCTCGCGCCCCCGCAGCACGGCGCAAAGGGACAACAGGGCCTGTTCGGGGCGTGATAAAGGACGGGTTGGCCAGCAGGGGAACCGGGGTGCCATGCTGGACGTTGTTCCAATGATGCGGACTCGCTTAGACTCCGCCGATGCCGCCCGTACAGGTCGGTGTACCCACCCCCGTAGACCAGGCCGCGTGAATCCAGCGTGGTCGTGCGAAGGAAGTTCCGTCCCGTGAGTCTCGTGACCCTCCTCCCCTTCATCGTGCTCATCGGGGCCATGTTCCTGATGACCCGGTCCGCCAAGAAGAAGCAGCAGGCGGCTGCGCAGATGCGCAACGACATGCAGCCCGGTACCGGCGTCCGGACGATCGGGGGCATGTACGCCACCGTCAAGGAGATCCAGGACGACACGGTTCTCCTCGAGGTCGCGCCCGGCGTCCACGCCGTCTACGCGAAGAACGCCATCGGCGCCGTCCTCGACGACGCGGAGTACAACCGCATCGTCCACGGCGACGACGACGAGCTGGACGCGGACGGCACCGTCGTGCCCGACGACGCCTCCTCGCTCACCGCCGGTGAGTCCGCGGAAGCCGACGCGGCCGACGACGTCGCGAAGATCGACCTGGGCAAGAAGGCCGAGGACGACGCACCCGCGGAGGCCGAGGTCAAGGCCTCCGAGGTCAAGGACGCCAAGGCCGACGGCGAGGGCGACGCGAAGTAGTTCCACGACCTGGAGACGCCGGACACCCACGGGTGTCCGGCGTCTCACGGGCCGTGCGGTCTTCTGCGGGGGCGGGTCCCCACAACACTTCGTGGCCGCTCGGGCGCGTACCCGGCGCGGGGCGGTTGGACAGGGAGAAACGAAAAGGTGGCAGCACCGAAGAAAGGCCGGGGTTCATCCGGTGGACAGGGCAGGCCGGGCCGTGCCCTGGCGCTGATCCTGATCGCCATGGTCGCCCTGACCGGCGGGATGTTCCTGTCCGGTCACACCACGCCCCGGCTCGGTATCGACCTGGCCGGCGGCACATCGATCACGCTCAAGGCGAAGAGCCAGCCCGGCAAGCCTGACGCGATCAACGAGACCAACATGAACACCGCGGTCAGCATCATCGAACGCCGTGTCAATGGTCTGGGTGTCTCCGAGGCCGAGGTTCAGACCCAGGGCGCATCGAACATCATCGTCAACATCCCCAAGGGGACGAATTCGAAGCAGGCCCGGGAGCAGGTCGGTACGACCGCCCAGCTCTACTTCCGGCCCGTGCTCACGGTCGCCGGCGGCCAGCCGACCCCCGAAGGCTCCGCCAGCCCCTCCGGGAAGCCGAGCGCCACGCCCAGTGCGAAGGCGAGCGACCCGGAGACGGCCTCGGATTCGAAGACGACGCCCTCGGCGAGCGCCACCACGCAGGGCCGCGCCGTCACCGACGCCCTGAAGCAGGACGCGACGCCGACGCCGTCCGCCTCCAAGGGAGCGGACTCCTCGGACGCCCCCGCGGCGACCGAGACGCCCGACCCCGCCACCGCGGCGCTCGAGAAGAAGTTCACGGAGCTGGACTGCACCGACAAGAAGGCCCGTGCCGCCGCCGGTGACGGCGTCAAGCCCACGGACCCCACGGTCGCGTGCAGCTCCGAGGGCGACGCCAAGTACCTCCTCGGCCCGGCCGAGGTCTCCGGCACCGACGTCGACGACGCCAAGGCCCAGTTCGACCAGCAGCGCGGCATCTGGCTCGTCTCCATGGAGTTCACCGACAAGGGCTCCAAGAAGTTCCAGACGATCACCAAGAAGCTGTCGGCGCAGCAGTCCCCGCAGAACCAGTTCGCGATCTCCCTCGACGGTGAGGTCGTCTCCGCCCCCCAGGTGAACCAGACGCTCAGCGGAAGCGCCGAGATCTCCGGCAGCTTCAACCAGCAGTCGGCGGAGGACCTGGCCAACGTCCTCTCCTACGGCGCCCTGCCGCTGTCCTTCAGCGAGGACACCGTCACCACCGTCACCGCCGCACTCGGTGGCGAGCAGCTGGAGGCCGGCCTCATCGCCGGTGCCATCGGACTGGCCCTGGTCGTCATCTACCTGGTGGCCTACTACCGGGGCCTGGCGTTCATCGCGCTCCTGAGCCTCCTGGCCTCGGGCGTCCTGACCTACACGATCATGGCGCTCCTCGGCCCGGCCATCGGCTTCGCGCTGAACCTCCCGGCCGTCTGCGGTGCCATCGTGGCGATCGGTATCACGGCCGACTCGTTCATCGTGTACTTCGAACGCATCCGGGACGAGATCCGCGAGGGCCGTACGCTCCGCCCGGCCGTCGAGCGTGCCTGGCCCCGGGCCCGGCGCACCATCCTCGTGTCCGACTTCGTGTCCTTCCTCGCCGCGGCCGTGCTCTTCCTCGTCACCGTCGGCAAGGTGCAGGGCTTCGCGTTCACGCTCGGTCTCACGACCCTGCTCGACGTCGTCGTGGTGTTCCTCTTCACCAAGCCCGTCATGACGCTGATGGCCCGTACGAAGTTCTTCGCCAGCGGCCACCCGTGGTCCGGCCTGGACCCGAAGCGGCTCGGCGCCAAGCCGCCGCTGCGCCGCTCGCGCCGCGTCAACGCCCGTACCGACCACCCGAAGGAGGCGTGAGATGTCGCGACTCGGCAATCTCGGCGCCCGGCTCTACCGTGGCGAGGTCGGTTACGACTTCATCGGCAAGCGCAAGATCTGGTACGGCGTCTCGATCCTGATCACCATCACGGCCATCCTCGGCCTGGCGGTCAGCGGCCTGAACATGGGCATCGAGTTCAAGGGCGGCGCCGTCTTCACGACCGACACCAAGGCCAAGGTGTCCGTCACCCAGGCCCATGAGGACGCGGTCGCGGCCTCCGGTCACGAGGCGATCGTCCAGGAGCTCGGCAACGGCGGACTCCGGATCCAGATCACCGAGGTCGACACCGCGAAGGCCGACCAGATCAAGGCCCAGCTCTCCGAGGACCTCGGCATCCCCGAGGCGGAGATCAACGCGGACCTCGTCGGCCCCAGCTGGGGCGAGCAGATCGCCAACAAGGCCTGGGCCGGTCTCGGCATCTTCATGGTCCTCGTGGTGGTCTACCTGGCCATCGCCTTCGAGTGGCGGATGGCCGTCGCCGCGCTCGTCGCGCTGATCCACGACATCACCATCACCGTCGGTGTCTACGCCCTCGTCGGCTTCGAGGTCACCCCCGGCACCGTGATCGGTCTGCTGACCATCCTGGGTTACTCCCTCTACGACACGGTCGTCGTCTTCGACAGCCTCAAGGAGGGCACGAACGGGATCACCAAGCAGACCCGCTGGACCTACAGCGAGATCGCCAACCGCTCCATCAACGGCACGCTGGTGCGCTCCATCAACACCACCGTCGTCGCTCTGCTGCCGGTCGCCGGTCTGCTGTTCATCGGTGGCGGCGTCCTCGGCGCCGGCATGCTGAACGACATCTCGCTGTCGCTCTTCGTCGGCCTCGCCGCCGGTGCGTACTCCTCGATCTTCATCGCCACCCCGCTGGTCGCCGACCTCAAGGAGCGCGAGCCGCAGATAAAGGCACTGAAGAAGCGGATCCTCGCCAAGCGCGCCGCCGCGGCGGCCAAGGGCGAGTCCGTCGAGGACGAGCGCGCCCCGGAGCCGGAGGGCCAGGACGAGGACGACGCCCGGACCGCCGTCGTCGGCCAGCGCCGGCAGCCCGGGGGCCACGGCCGGAGCCCGAGGAACCGTCGATGACCAGCACGAGCGTCACCGACGCCACCCGGGAGCTCCTGCTCAGCCGGATCCGTGACGTCCCGGACTACCCGAAGCCCGGAGTGCTGTTCAAGGACATCACCCCGCTGCTCGCCGACCCGGTCGCGTTCACCGCGCTGACCGACTTCTTCGTCGAGCTGTGCGTACGGCACGGGGCCACCAAGATCGTCGGCCTCGAGGCGCGTGGCTTCATCCTGGCCGCGCCCGTCGCGGTCCGGTCCGGGATCGGGTTCGTACCCGTGCGCAAGGCCGGGAAGCTGCCCGGTGCGACGCTGGGGCAGTCGTACGAGCTGGAGTACGGCACGGCGGAGATCGAGATCCACGCCGAGGACCTGTCCGCCGACGACCGCGTGATGGTCATCGACGACGTCCTGGCCACCGGCGGCACCGCCGAGGCCTCGCTGGAGCTCATCCGGCGGGCCGGGGCCCAGGTCGCGGGGGTGTCGGTGCTCATGGAGCTCGGCTTCCTCGCCGGCCGCGCGCGGCTGGGGACGGGGCTGCGGGACGCCCCGCTGGAGGCGCTCATCACGCTCTGACCTGCACCGCGCCGCCACGGCGCGCGTAGGGACGTACAGGACGGGTATCCGGGAACATCCGGGTACCCGTCCCGCGTTGTGAGGGGTTCCACAGTCCCCGGGCGAGGACCCGCCCGGAGGTCGATACCATGGGCTTTCCGGTAGCCCGGATCCGCACGAGGAGCGCTCTTGCCAGACGAGGCCCAGCCAGTCGCCGCCCCGCAGCCCGAAAGGCCCGCGGCGGCCTCCGCCACGCCCGGGAAGGCGCGGCCCGACGGAGCGGGCACGCCCGGACCCGCGGGCGGGGACACGCAGGGCCCGGCCGAGGCACCGGCCCACGGGACGCCCGCCGCACCGGCGAAGCCTGCCCCGCCCCCGGGGACGAAGGCCGCGCCGCCCGGCGCCAAGGCGGCACCGTCCTCCGGAACCAAGCCCACGCCCCCGGCGACCCCCTCCGGATCCCCCGCGTCCACGCCCCCGGCGCCGGCCGCCTCCGGTTCGCCCGCGCCCGCGCCCACGCCTCCGGCGCCGGCTGCCGCGAAGCCTCCGGCACCGGCGCCCGCCGCCAAGCCCCCGGCCCGGCCCGCCGCCACCCCGCCGCCCCCGGCCACCCGCTCCGGCGGCTCCTCCAACCGGGTCAGGGCCCGCCTCGCCCGACTGGGCGTACAGCGCTCCAGTCCGTACAACCCGGTCCTGGAACCCCTCCTGCGCACGGTCCGCGGCAACGACCCGAAGATCGAGTCGGCCACGCTGCGCCAGATCGAGAAGGCCTACCAGGTAGCCGAGCGCTGGCACCGCGGCCAGAAGCGCAAGAGCGGCGATCCCTACATCACCCATCCGCTCGCCGTCACCACGATCCTCGCCGAGCTCGGCATGGACCCGGCGACGCTGATGGCCGGGCTGCTGCACGACACCGTCGAGGACACCGAGTACGGCCTGGACACCCTCCGCAAGGACTTCGGGGACCAGGTCGCGCTGCTCGTCGACGGCGTCACCAAGCTGGACAAGGTCAAGTTCGGCGAGGCCGCCCAGGCCGAGACCGTGCGCAAGATGGTCGTCGCCATGGCCAAGGACCCCCGGGTCCTGGTCATCAAGCTCGCCGACCGGCTGCACAACATGCGCACCATGCGCTATCTCAAGCGGGAGAAGCAGGAGAAGAAGGCCCGCGAGACCCTCGAGATCTACGCGCCGCTGGCCCACCGCCTCGGCATGAACACCATCAAGTGGGAGCTGGAGGACCTCGCCTTCGCGATCCTCTACCCCAAGATGTACGACGAGATCGTCCGTCTCGTCGCCGAGCGGGCGCCCAAGCGCGACGAGTACCTCGCCATAGTGACCGACGAGGTCCAGGCCGACCTGCGTGCCGCCCGCATCAAGGCCACCGTCACCGGCCGGCCGAAGCACTACTACAGCGTGTACCAGAAGATGATCGTGCGGGGCCGCGACTTCGCCGAGATCTACGACCTGGTGGGCATCCGGGTCCTGGTCGACACGGTCCGCGACTGCTACGCGGCGCTCGGCACCGTCCACGCCCGGTGGAATCCGGTGCCCGGGCGGTTCAAGGACTACATCGCGATGCCCAAGTTCAACATGTACCAGTCGCTGCACACCACGGTGATCGGTCCCAGCGGCAAGCCGGTCGAACTCCAGATCCGCACGTTCGACATGCACCGCCGCGCGGAGTACGGCATCGCCGCGCACTGGAAGTACAAGCAGGAGGCCGTCGCGGGCGCCTCCAAGGTCCGCACCGACATCCCGAAGAACACGGGCGGCGGGCGCGGCCAGGACACCGTCAACGACATGGCGTGGCTGCGCCAGCTCCTGGACTGGCAGAAGGAGACCGAGGACCCCAGCGAGTTCCTGGAGTCCCTGCGCTTCGACCTGTCCCGCAACGAGGTCTTCGTCTTCACGCCGAAGGGCGACGTGATAGCGCTGCCGGCCGGTGCGACGCCGGTGGACTTCGCGTACGCCGTCCACACGGAGGTCGGCCACCGGACCATAGGGGCACGGGTCAACGGGCGGCTCGTACCGCTGGAGTCGACGCTCGACAACGGCGACCTGGTGGAGGTCTTCACCTCCAAGGCGGCCGGCGCCGGGCCCTCCCGTGACTGGCTCCAGTTCGTCAAGTCGCCCCGGGCGCGCAACAAGATCCGCGCCTGGTTCTCCAAGGAGCGGCGCGACGAGGCCATCGAGCAGGGCAAGGACGCCATCGCGCGGGCGATGCGCAAGCAGAACCTGCCGATCCAGCGGATCCTGACCGGCGACTCCCTGGTCACCCTCGCCCACGAGATGCGCTACCCCGACATCTCCTCGCTGTACGCGGCGATCGGCGAGGGCCACGTCGCGGCGGCCGGCGTCGTCCAGAAGCTCGTCCAGGCGCTCGGCGGCGAGGACGCGGCCAACGAGGACCTGGCGGAGAGCTCACCGCCCTCGCACGGCCGCAGCAAGCGCCGGGCCAAGGCGGATCCGGGCGTGGTCGTCAAGGGCGTCGAGGACGTCTGGGTCAAGCTGGCCCGCTGTTGTACGCCCGTTCCCGGCGACCCGATCATCGGATTCGTCACCCGGGGCAGCGGGGTCTCCGTGCACCGCGCGGACTGCGTCAACGTCGACTCGCTCTCGCAGCAGCCCGAGCGGATCCTCGACGTCGAGTGGGCGCCCACCCAGTCCTCGGTCTTCCTCGTCGCCATCCAGGTCGAGGCGCTGGACCGCTCCCGGCTGCTCTCGGACGTCACCCGTGTCCTGTCGGACCAGCACGTGAACATCCTGTCGGCGGCGGTGCAGACCTCGCGGGACCGGGTGGCCACCTCGCGCTTCACCTTCGAGATGGGCGACCCCAAGCACCTGGGACACGTCCTGAAGGCCGTACGCGGCGTGGAGGGCGTCTACGACGTCTACCGGGTCACCTCGGCGCGCCGCCCGTAGGAACGCTGCCGGAGCCCGTCCCGCAGGGGCGGGCTCCGGCGTCCTCGCGCCTCGTTACGCGTCGACCTCGTACTGGCCGTACTCCAGGAAGTACCGGATCTCCTCCGGCGTCCCGTCGATGACGTCCTCGACAGCGGCACGCAGCGCGTCGCTGATGCCGGGGCGGGCGAGGATGCGGAAGAGGGCGACCCGGTCGTCCTCGGCCTGCGCGAGGCGGTAGCCGGTCTCCAGCCACTGCCGGATCTCCTGCGGGGTGCCGGTGTCGAGCAGCGCGTTGATCTCCTTGGTGACGCGTTTGCCGGAGTCGGGGTCGGCGAGGATGCGGAACAGGGCGACCTGGTCGTCCTCGGCCTGGGCGAGCGGGTAGCCGGTCTCCCAGCCACTCGCGCATCTCGTCCGCGGTGCCCTGGTCCAGGAGCTCGTTGGCCTCCCGGATCACTCTCTTCCCGCTGTCCTCGTCCGCCAGGATGCGCAGGATCGCAATGCGAAGGTCGTCTTCGGACGGCTCGTCCAACGACGTGCCCGCCCCGTCGGAGCCCGGTGTCACCGACACCCCACTGCTCGCCGTCACAGGTCCGGCGGCGAACGCCGGGCCCGCCAGAAGGAGAGCCGGGGCGAGGGCGGTGGCCGCGACGGTCAGGGCGGCACGGGTGAGTCTCATCTGTGGACCTGCCTCAAGGAGTTGATGATCCGGGCGGAGCGACCGGCGGCACGTCTCCCGCCGGCACCGGAGATCATCGCTCCCCGGCCCGCCCGGGGTCACTGCACTGTTCCGGCAGTCGTCCCGGCCCCTTGGCTGCCGCCCACCACGCGGAAGGGCCCCCGTACGCGGTCGCGTACGAGGGCCCCTCGGCGGATCGGGACGGCCGGCCTCAGCCGCCGAACTCCTCCAGGCCCTTCAGCGCCTGGTCCAGCAGCGCCTGGCGGCCTTCGAGCTCGCGCGAGAGCTTGTCGGCCCTGGCGTTGTTGCCCGACGCGCGTGCCGTGTCGATCTGCGTACGCAGCTTGTCGACGGCGGCCTGGAGCTGACCGGTCAGACCCGCGGCGCGTGCCCGCGCCTCCGGGTTCGTCCGGCGCCACTCCGACTCCTCGGCCTCCTGGAGCGCACGCTCCACGGCCTGCACCCGGCCCTCGACCTTCGGGCGGGCGTCACGCGGGACATGGCCGATGGCCTCCCAGCGCTCGTTGATCGACCTGAACGCGGCCCTGGCCGCCTTCAGGTCCGTCACCGGCACCAGCTTCTCGGCCTCGGCGGCGAGCTCCTCCTTGAGCTTGAGGTTCTCGCCCTGCTCCGCGTCCCGCTCGGCGAAGACACCGCTACGGGCGGCGAAGAAGACGTCCTGGGCCCCCCGGAAGCGGTTCCACAGCTCGTCCTCGGCCTCGCGCTGGGCGCGGCCCGCGGCCTTCCACTCGGTCATCAGGTCGCGGTAACGCGCGGCCGTCGCACCCCAGTCGGTCGAGCCGGAGAGCGACTCGGCCTCGGCCACCAGCCTCTCCTTGACCTTGCGGGCCTCCTCGCGCTGGGCGTCCAGCGCCGCGAAGTGGGCCTTGCGCCGCTTGGAGAAGGCGGAACGGGCGTGCGAGAAGCGGTGCCACAGCTCGTCGTCGGACTTGCGGTCCAGACGGGGCAGCCCCTTCCAGGTGTCGACGAGCGCCCTCAGCCGCTCGCCCGCCGACCGCCACTGCTCGCTCTGCGCCAGCTCCTCGGCCTCGACGACGAGAGCCTCCTTGGCCTGGCGGGCCTCGTCGGTCTGCTTCGCCTTCTGGGCCTTGCGCTCCTCACGGCGGGAGTCGACCGTCGCGACGAGCGTGTCCAGCCGCTTGCCGAGCGCGGCGAGGTCGCCGACGGCGTGGTGTTCGTCGACCTGCTGACGCAGGTGCTCGATCGCCGCCGTGGCGTCCTTCGCCGAGAGGTCGGTGGTCTTCACCCGCCGCTCGAGCAGACCGATCTCGACCACCAGGCCCTCGTACTTGCGCTCGAAATAGGCCAGAGCCTCCTCAGGGGAACCGGCCTGCCACGATCCGACGACCTGCTCGCCCTCGGCTGTACGCACGTACACGGTGCCCGTCTCGTCGACACGGCCCCACGGGTCGCTGCTCACAGCGCCTCCTCCACCTGATGCATCGAGGGGGTTCGCCCCCCGTGCATCGTCCACAGTTTCCTGGGGCGGGCAGCGCCCGCCCTGCACAACGCCAATCTAGGCGACCGGCCACCCGGCTGTCCGCACTCAGCGCGGCTGAAATTCTCCGGTGCGGTCCAGGGACCCCGCGCCGGGTGGCCGTGCGTACGGTCAGGCCTTGTCGACCGTCGCCTTCTCGACCGTGACGGTCTTCTTCGGGGCACCATCGCCCGCCCCATCGGCGACGCCCGCCTCGGCGACCTTCTTGACGGTCTTCAGACCCGTGTCGTCCATGGTCCCGAACGGCGTGTAGCTGGGCGGCAGTTCGGTGTCCTTGTAGACCAGGAAGAACTGGCTGCCACCGGTGCCCGGCTGGCCGGTGTTCGCCATCGCGACGGTGCCCGCCGGGTACGTCACCGAACCGCTGGCGCCCGCCTTGCCCAGCGCCGTCAGATTCTCGTCCGGGATGGTGTAGCCCGGGCCGCCCGTGCCGTCGCCCTTCGGGTCACCGCACTGCAGGACGAAAATACCCTCGGTGGTCAGGCGGTGGCACTTCGTGTCGTCGAAGTACCCCTTGTCCGCGAGTGCCTTGAAGGAGTTCGTGGTGTGCGGGGTCTTCGACGCGTCCATCGCGATGCCGATGTCACCCTGGCTCGTCTTGAGCGACATCGTGTACGTGGCCTTCTTGTCGATCTCCATCGCGGGCTCGGGAGCCTTGCTCTCGCTCTCCGTGGGCGAGGGCGACGCCGACGGGTCGGCGCTCGCGGCCGCCTCCGTCGAGCTCTTCGCGTCGTCGCCGTCGAGCGAGACGTACGCGCCCACGCCGATGACGGCCACCACGGCCACCGACGACGCGATGATCACCGTGAGACGCCTGGTCCTCCGGCGCGCTTCCTCCCGGCGCTGCTGCTGCCGCTCGAACTTCTCCCGGGCGAGCTGCCGCCGCCGCTGATCGCTGCTGACCACCGGATGGTCTCCTTGTACGTCGTGTGATCGGTCCTGGAATGCCCGTACGGTATATGGGTTAGCTGTGGAATGAGGAGCGCCGGTAGTCTCTGAACGGCCGCATTCCTCCTCCGCGGCCCTCCTCGTCGGACGAACACTAAGGACGAACGTGCTCATTGCCGGGTTCCCCGCCGGGGCCTGGGGGACCAATTGCTATCTGGTCGCCCCCGCCGCCGGTGAGGAGTGCGTGATCATCGACCCGGGCCACCAGGCCGCCCAGGGTGTCGAGGACGCACTGAAGAAGCATCGGCTCAAGCCCGTCGCCGTCGTCCTCACCCATGGGCACATCGACCACGTCGCCTCGGTCGTCCCCGTGTGCGGCGCCCATGACGTCCCCGCCTGGATCCACCCGGAGGACCGCTACATGATGAGCGATCCCGAGAAGGCGCTGGGACGCTCCATCGGGATGCCGCTGATGGGCGAGCTGACCGTGGGCGAGCCGGACGACGTCGAGGAACTCACCGACGGAGCCCTGCTGAAGCTGGCGGGCCTGGAGTTCGGTGTCGCGCACGCGCCCGGCCATACCAAGGGGTCGGTGACGTTCCGGATGCCCGAGGCCGCGGATGTGCCGCAGATCCTCTTCTCGGGCGACCTGCTCTTCGCCGGCTCCGTCGGACGCACCGACCTGCCCGGCGGCGACCACGCCGAGCTGCTCGAGTCGCTGGCCCGCGTGTGCCTGCCGCTCGACGACTCGACCGTGGTGCTGTCCGGCCACGGCCCCCAGACGACCATCGGCCGCGAGCGCGCCTCCAACCCGTACATGAACGGTCCGGCCGCGCCCCGCCGAGGAATGTGACGAGAGAGAAACACCGTGAGCACCTTCCAGGCCCCCAAGGGCACGTACGACCTGATCCCGCCGGACTCCGCGAAGTACCTCGCGGTGCGGGCGGCGATCTCCGCACCCCTGAAGAACTCCGGCTACGGCTACATCGAGACGCCCGGCTTCGAGGACGTCGCCCTGTTCGCACGCGGCGTCGGTGAGTCCACCGACATCGTCTCCAAGGAGATGTACGCCTTCGAGACCAAGGGCGGCGACAAGCTCGCGCTGCGTCCCGAGGGCACCGCGTCCGTGCTGCGCGCCGCCCTGGAGGCCAACCTCCACAAGGCCGGCAACCTCCCCGTCAAGCTCTGGTACTCCGGCTCGTACTACCGGTACGAGCGCCCGCAGAAGGGCCGTTACCGGCACTTCTCGCAGGTCGGCGCCGAGGCCATCGGCACCGAGGACCCGGCGCTGGACGCCGAGCTGATCATCCTCGCCGACCAGGCGTACCGCTCGCTCGGGCTCCGAGAGTTCCGCATCCTGCTGAACTCCCTGGGCGACAAGGAGTGCCGCCCCGTCTACCGCGAGGCGCTCCAGACGTTCCTGCGCGACCTCGACCTCGACGAGGAGACCCGCCGCCGCATCGAGATCAACCCGCTCCGGGTCCTCGACGACAAGCGCCCCGACGTCCAGAAGCAGCTGACCGGCGCCCCGATGCTGCGCGACTTCCTCTGCGACGCCTGCAAGGCGTACCACGAGGAGGTCCGCGATCTGCTGACGGCGGCGGGCGTGGTCTACGAGGACGACGAGAAGCTGGTCCGCGGTCTCGACTACTACACCCGTACGACCTTCGAGTTCGTCCACGACGGCCTGGGCTCCCAGTCCGCGGTGGGCGGCGGCGGCCGGTACGACGGGCTGTCCGAGATGATCGGCGGCCCCGCGCTGCCGTCCGTCGGCTGGGCGCTCGGCGTGGACCGCACGGTGCTCGCCCTGGAGGCGGAGGGCATCGAGCTGGAGATCCCCGCGACGACCAGCGTGTACGCCGTACCGCTGGGCGAGGAGGCCCGGCGGGTGCTCTTCGGTCTGGTCACCGAGCTCCGCAAGGCCGGTGTCGCCACGGACTTCGCGTTCGGCGGCCGAGGCCTCAAGGGCGCGATGAAGAGCGCGAACCGGTCCGGCGCCCGCTTCACGATCGTCGCCGGTGAGCGCGATCTCGCCGAAGGCGCCGTCCAGCTCAAGGACATGGAGTCGGGCGACCAGGAAGCGGTCGCGCTCGACGCGCTCGTCGCCACGGTGAAGGCCAAGCTGGCCTGATCCACCCCGTTCCACCCGCTGTGCCCGCCCGGTCCCACCCGGGCGGGCACACGCGCGTCAACCCGGAGGAAGCCGTTTCACACCGCCGGGCGGTGGCGATCCGGGCCCTCCGCCGGCGGGCGCGCCCTTGTCCGCACTGTTCAGCCCGAGCTGAACGCCCCGAGCCGGGCACATCTTTATGTTCATCGAACGGATGGCCGTACCGCCTGTGCGGCACAATGGCCCGTGCCCAGCCGGCTACTCAGTGATGGAAACGGCGATATGACGATGGCAGCGGTAGACCACCCCTCATCCCGGCAGGACGAGGACAACGGCGTGAAGACCTACGGCGGGAGCCGCGCGCTCGCACTGCTGCTGGTGATCACCGGCGCGGCCGGGCTGCTCGCCGGCTGGGTGATCACGATCGACAAGTTCAAGCTGCTGGAGGACCCGAGCTTCACCCCGGGCTGCAGCCTGAACCCGGTGGTCGCGTGCGGCAACATCATGAAGAGCGAGCAGGCGTCCGCCTTCGGCTTCCCCAACCCGATGCTCGGCATCGCCACCTACTCGGTGGTCATCGGCATCGGCATGGCGCTCCTCGCCGGGGCGCGCTTCCGCGCCTGGTACTGGCTGGGGCTCAACGCCGGCACGCTGTTCGGCGTCGGCTTCTGCACCTGGCTCCAGTACCAGTCGCTGTACAACATCAACTCGCTCTGCCTCTGGTGCTGCCTGGCCTGGGTCGCCACGATCTTCATGTTCTGCTACGTCACCACGCACAACATCAAGCACGGCATCCTGCCCGCCCCCGCCTGGCTGCGGAACACCCTCAGCGAATTCCACTGGGTGCCGCCGGTCCTGTGGATCGGGATCATCGGCATGCTGATCCTGACCCGCTGGTGGGACTTCTGGACCAGCTGACTCCGGGAGGCCTTGTCAGTGGGGTGACATAGGCTTCTGGACGTGGAGCCCGACCTCTTTACCGCAGCAGCCGAAGACCGCCAGGAGAAGGACCCGTCCAGCAGCCCCCTCGCTGTCCGGATGCGTCCTCGTACGCTGGACGAGGTCGTCGGCCAGCAGCATCTGCTCAAGCAGGGCTCGCCGTTGCGCCGCCTCGTCGGCGAGGCCGGCGGAGGGCCCGCGGGTCCGTCGTCGGTGATCCTCTGGGGCCCGCCCGGCACCGGGAAGACGACTTTGGCGTACGTGGTCAGCAAGGCCACCAACAAGCGCTTCGTCGAGCTCTCCGCGATCACCGCGGGCGTCAAGGAGGTCCGGGCCGTCATCGAGGGCGCCCGCCGCGCCACCGGCGGCTTCGGCAAGGAGACCGTCCTCTTCCTCGACGAGATCCACCGCTTCTCCAAGGCCCAGCAGGACTCCCTGCTCCCCGCCGTCGAGAACCGCTGGGTCACGCTGATCGCGGCCACCACGGAGAATCCGTACTTCTCGATCATCTCCCCGCTGCTGTCGCGCTCCCTGCTCCTCACCCTGGAGCCGCTCACCGACGAGGACCTGCGCGCGCTCCTGCGCCGGTCCCTGACCGACGAGCGTGGCCTGGGCGGTGCGGTCACGCTGCCCGAGACGGCCGAATCGCACCTGCTGCGGATCGCCGGCGGCGACGCCAGGCGGGCGCTGACCGCGCTGGAGGCGGCCGCGGGAGCGGCCCTCGCCAAGCACGAGCCGGAGATCACGCTGGAGACGCTCGAGGAGACCGTCGACCGCGCCGCCGTGAAGTACGACCGCGACGGCGACCAGCACTACGACGTGGCGAGCGCCCTGATCAAGTCGATCCGCGGATCCGACGTGGACGCGGCCCTGCACTATCTGGCCCGGATGATCGAGGCGGGGGAGGACCCGCGCTTCATCGCCCGCCGGCTGATGATCTCCGCCAGCGAGGACATCGGGCTCGCCGACCCGACGGCGCTGCCCACGGCGGTGGCGGCCGCCCAGGCCGTCGCCATGATCGGTTTCCCGGAGGCGGCGCTCACCCTCAGCCACGCCACGATCGCGCTGGCGCTCGCCCCCAAGTCCAACGCGGCGACCCTGGCGATCTCCGCCGCGCAGGACGATGTGCGCCGGGGCCTCGCGGGCCCGGTCCCGGCCCATCTGCGCGACGGCCACTACAAGGGCGCCGCCAAGCTGGGCCACGCGCAGGGCTATGTCTACCCCCACGACGTGCCCGGCGGCATCGCCGCCCAGGAGTACGCCCCGGACGCCGTCCGCGGCAGGCGCTACTACGAACCCACGCGGTACGGCGCGGAGGCGCGCTACGCCGATGTGGCCGACCGGGTCCGTGAGCGGCTCGGCCGTGGGGAGCAGGGCGGCTCCGCGTCCTCGTGACGGCGGCCGCTCAGCAGGACGCCGCTTCGAAGAGTGTGTGCATCGCGCGGCGCAGCTCGGTGATGTCGCGTACGGGCTCGGGAAACTCGAACCGGGCGTCGAAGCAGGCACCCCGGCCCTCGACGAACCGCACCCGGAGGCCGAAGCGGTCGAGCGCGACCGGCACGGCGTCGAGGCCGTGATCCTCGCAGCCGCACTCGGACCGGTCGCCGAGCAGTGCGGAGAGGGTGGCCATCTGCTCGCCGTGGGCGGCGTGCAGATGCTGGAGCAGCTCGGCCTCGTGCGTGACGAGCGGGTCGGCGACGGCGTCCCGGAAGGCCTCCGGCTCCACCTCCTCGAACCCCCACAGATCGTCGACCGACGCCTCCCCGGTCTCCAGCCGGAGCATCATCCGGCCGGCCTCCGCGAGGCCCGGCACGGCGGTGAGCCAGCCGGAGATCCGGGCCCGGCCGCGGATGCGGTGCGGGACGGAGACCGGAGCGACGTCCGTGATCTCCAGCACGGCGGTCAGCTCGTCGCCCTGGGCGCGCGTCGCGGCCCGTACGACCGGGGAATCCACGGGGAATCCGAGGAACAGATCCCCCTCGGGCCCGATGCTCCTGGAGTCGGGCATCAGCTGGTCCGGGTGGATGACCGACAGCCCCGGTACGAGCAGCACCGCGGAGCAGGTACTCTGTACGAGAGTTCGTGTGCGCTCGGCTGCTGACGGCATCCGAGTGTTTTCAAGCCCGCTGGGACGCGGCTGACCACGATCAGATCGGCCTTCCGTCGTAGCAGCACCTTCTGGTGTGCTGCCGCTGTCTGTGCTGTCCGTGACGTGTGTGGTGTTCCCAGGGCGAGACATGCGATCTCCTTGAGTAAGGTAAGCCTAACCTAACCTACAACGGAGGTCTGGAGAACGTGCCTAACCAGTCGCGTCCCAAGGTCAAGAAGTCGCGTGCCCTCGGCATCGCCCTGACGCCGAAGGCTGTCAAGTACTTCGAAGCCCGCCCCTACCCGCCGGGCGAGCACGGCCGTGGCCGCAAGCAGAACTCGGACTACAAGGTCCGTCTGCTCGAGAAGCAGCGTCTGCGTGCGCAGTACGACATCAGCGAGCGCCAGATGGCGCGCGCCTACGACCGCGCCCGTAAGGCCGAGGGCAAGACGGGCGAGGCGCTGGTCGTCGAGCTCGAGCGCCGCCTCGACGCCCTGGTCCTGCGTTCGGGCATCGCCCGCACCATCTACCAGGCCCGTCAGATGGTCGTCCACGGCCACATCGAGGTCAACGGTGGCAAGGTCGACAAGCCGTCGTTCCGCGTGCGCCCCGACGACGTCGTGCAGGTCCGCGAGCGCAGCCGCTCCAAGGTCCCCTTCCAGGTCGCCCGTGAGGGTGGCTACGACACGGACGGCGAGACCCCGCGCTACCTCCAGGTGAACCTGAAGGCCCTGGCCTTCCGCCTGGACCGTGACCCGAACCGCAAGGAAATCCCGGTCATCTGCGACGAGCAGCTCGTCGTCGAGTACTACGCCCGCTGATCCAGGCGTAGCTCTCAACCGAGCTCGGGCCCGCCCCTCCCTGTCGTACGGGAGGCGGCGGGCCTTCGCGCGTCCCCGGCGGCCCCCGCTCCGGACGCCCCGTCCGCCGCCGTGGCCGTGGTCCCGTCGCCCGCGGGGACCGCGTGCTCGCCCTCCGGCTCCGGGGCCGTGCTCCCGTCCGGCACCTGGACCCCGCCCGCGCCCGTACCGCCTCCGAGCGCCCGGGTCACCGCGGCCCTCGCGTCCAGCCGGCGGCCCGAGCGCCGCTCCGCGTCGTACCGCGCGTCGCCGAGCTCCGCCCTGGCCCGCTCTTCGCACTCGGCCCGCGGCTTCCCGTAGTGCACGGAGCCGAACAGCGGCAGCCCCACCGAGGGCCAGATCCGGTCCGCCGCACCCTGGAGCACCGCCGCCTCCGCCGCGTCCCCCTCGACCACCGTGATGAGCGCCAGCAGCTCCAGCGCGAGGACCGTGCCCAGCAGATCGTGGAAGGCGTGCGCGATGGACAGCGCCTCCCCGAGCATCCGGCGCGCCCGCCCGCCCGCACCGGTCCGCAGCGCGGCGAAGCCCAGGACGTACAGCGCGTAGGCCAGGGCCCACCGCTCGCCGTGGTCCTCGCAGATCTCGCGTACCTCGTCGCAGATCGCCGCGGCCGCGTCCAGATCGCCCCGGAACGCCACCGCCATGCCCAGCTCGACCTGGGCCATCAGCACATTGCTGTTCAGCTCGCCGATGTCCCGGTAGCGATCGAGCGCCTCGCGCAGCAGCTCCTCCGCGCGCGCCGGGTCGTCCGTGACGATCGAGAGGCAGCCCGTGCGGTGCACGGCATAGGCCACGGCGGTGGCATCGCCCGAGCGCTCACCCTCCTCGCGGCACTCCTGGAGGGCCGACACCGCGCCGACCGGATCCCCCTGGAGGACCGAGACGTACCCGAGGACCCACAGGGCCTTCAGCCGCGAGTGGTCGTACGGGGACTCCGCCTCCAGGACGTGGTCCAGCCAGTGGCGGCCCTCCGACAGCCGCCCGCAGCCCACCCAGTAGAACCAGAGCGTGCCCGCCAGGTACTGGGCGAGATGGACCTCCTCCGGGCTCTCCATCGAGCACTCCATCGCACGGCGGAGATTGGGCAGCTCGCTGTCGACCCGGGCGGCCGCCTCGGCCTGCCGGGGGCTGAACCAGTCGAGCTCGCACCACGTGGCGAGCCCCAGGTACCAGTCCCGGTGCCTGCGGCGCAGCCGCTCGGCGTCCCCGGTCGCCCGCAGCCACTCGGCGCCGTACTCCCGCACCGTGTCCAGCAGCCGGTAACGGCTGCCGACGGGCGAGTCCTCGCGCAGCACCACGGACTGCGCCAGCAGTTCGTCCAGCACGTCCAGCACGGAGTCGGCCGGCAGCCCGGGGCCGCTGCAGATGTACTCGACGGCCTCCAGGTCGAACTGCCCGGCGAACACCGAGAGCCGCGCCCACAGCAGCCGCTGCTCGGGAGCGCACAGCTCATGACTCCAGCCGATGGCCGTACGCAGCGTCTGGTGGCGGGGGAGCGCGCTCGGGCTGCCCCCGGTCAGCAGCCGGAAACGGTCGTCGAGACGGTGCAGCACCTGCTCCATCGTCAGGGCCCGCAGCCGCCCCGCGGCCAGCTCCAGGGCCAGCGGGATGCCGTCGAGCCGACGGCAGAGCTCGCGCGCGGTCCCACGGTCGGCGTCCGTCAGCCCGAACCCCGGGCGCACCGCCGCGGCGCGCCGGACGAAGAGCTCCAGCGCGTCGTCGTCGCTCATCGGCATCAGCGGGTACGTGAGTTCGCCGTCCACCCGCAGGGGGCGGCGCCCGGCGGCGAGCACCTGGAGGCGCGGCGCGCGGCGGAGCAGCTCCCGTACGAGACCGGCGCAGGCGTCGGTGAGGTGCTCGAAGCCGTCGATCACGAGCAGGAGCCGGCGCCGCGCGCAGTGCTCGACCAGGACGGCGCGCGGTGGCCTGCCCGTGTGGTCGGTGAGGCCCAGGGCGTCGACCAGGGCGTGTTCGAGCAGCTCCGGGTCCTGGACCGCCGACAGCTCCGCCAGCCAGACACCATGGCAGTACCGTTTCTCCATCAAGGCGGCCGCCCGGGTCACGAAGCGGGTCTTGCCGACCCCGGCGACCCCGGCCACGGTGACGAGCCTCGACTCCCGCAGCAGCGGCTCGATCGCGGTCAGTTCGTCGTCGCGTCCCACGAAGGTGTTCAGCTCCGCCGGGAGATTTCCGCGCACGGGGGCGGGCTCCGCTTCGTCGGGCGTGGGGGAGGGGCGCTGAGGGCGTCGCATGAAACACGCAGAGTACTGGCACATAAGCTCTCCGTACAATCTCCCCGCCCCCGGGACCCGCGCCCCCGCCCGTAATGCGGTACGGGGTGCGACGCCCGGCGCGATAGGCTCGGGTGACGACGATCGGCACGGACGGCAGCACGCACCGGCCGAGCCGTGACAGGCAGACTCCGGCCGGGAGAGGATCCCGGCCGCTGCGGGCGACGAGCAGAGAGCGGTGCACTGTGTCCGGTGGAGAGGTGGCCGGCATCCTGGTGGCTGTCTTCTGGGCGATCCTGGTGTCCTTCCTCGCCGTGGTACTGGTGAGACTGGCCCAGACGCTCAGGGCGACCACGGCGCTGGTGGCGGACGTGACGGAGCAGGCGGTTCCGCTGCTCGCCGACGCCTCCGCCACGCTGCGCTCCGCGCAGACCCAGCTGGACAAGGTCGACGCCATCGCGAGCGACGTCCAGGAGGTCACCTCCAACGCCTCCGCGCTCTCCACCACCGTCGCGTCGACGTTCGGCGGCCCGCTCGTGAAGGTGGCCGCGTTCGGCTACGGGGTGCGGCAGGCGATCGGCCGCCGCACCGCCGCGGAGCCCGAACCGGCCCGCCGGGCCTCCCGCCGCACCGTGATCGTCGGCCGTACCGTGCCGTCCGCCCGCGACAGGAAGCGGAACGGCCGCAGCTCCCGTGGACAGAAGGACTGAACCAGCGATGTTCCGCCGTACGTTCTGGTTCACCGCCGGCGCAGCCGCCGGTGTCTGGGCCACCACCAAGGTCAACCGCAAGATCCGGCAGCTGACCCCCGAGAGCCTCGCGGCGCAGGCCGCCGACAAGGCGATCGAGGCGGGTCACAAGCTGAAGGACTTCGCTCTCGACGTCCGCGAGGGCATGGTCAGGCGCGAGGCCGAACTGGGCGACGCCCTCGGTATCGAGGCACCCGTCGACCCCGAGCCCGCGCTCCACCGCGCACTTCCCTACAACCCGAACAACCGGAATGAGGACTACTGATGGAGTCGGCTGAAATTCGCCGCCGCTGGCTGAGCTTCTTCGAGGAGCGCGGTCACACCGTCGTGCCTTCGGCGTCGCTCATCGCGGACGACCCGACTCTGCTGCTGGTCCCCGCGGGCATGGTTCCCTTCAAGCCCTACTTCCTCGGCGAGGTCAAGCCGCCCGCCCCGCGCGTCACCAGCGTGCAGAAGTGCGTGCGTACGCCGGACATCGAAGAGGTCGGCAAGACCACCCGGCACGGCACGTTCTTCCAGATGTGCGGCAACTTCTCCTTCGGGGACTACTTCAAGGAAGGGGCCATCCGGTTCGCCTGGGAGGCCCTCACCAACTCCGTGGCGGACGGCGGCTTCGGCCTCGACCCCGAGCGCCTCTGGATCACGGTCTACCTGGACGACGACGAGGCCGAGCAGATCTGGCGCGAGCAGATCGGCGTCCCCGCCGAGCGCATCCAGCGCCTGGGCAAGAAGGACAACTTCTGGTCCATGGGCGTCCCCGGCCCCTGCGGCCCGTGCTCCGAGATCAACTACGACCGCGGCCCGGAATTCGGCGTCGAGGGCGGCCCCGCCGTCAACGACGAGCGGTACGTGGAGATCTGGAACCTCGTCTTCATGCAGTACGAGCGGGGCGCCGGCGACGGCAAGGAGGACTTCCCGATCCTCGGCGACCTCCCGTCGCAGAACATCGACACGGGCCTCGGCCTCGAACGCCTCGCCATGATCCTCCAGGGCGTACAGAACATGTACGAGACCGACACCCTGCGCGTCGTCATGGACAAGGCCACCGAGCTCACCGGCGTGCGTTACGGCGCCGACCAGGGCTCCGACGTCTCCCTCCGGGTCGTCGCCGACCACATCCGCACGTCGGTCATGCTCATCGGCGACGGTGTCACCCCGGGCAACGAGGGCCGCGGCTACGTCCTGCGCCGCATCATGCGCCGCGCCATCCGCAACATGCGGCTCATGGGCGCCACCGGCCCGGTCGTCCGTGAGCTCGTCGACGTCGTCGTCGACACCATGGGGCAGCAGTACCCGGAGCTGATCACCGACCGCAAGCGCATCGAGACCGTCGCCCTCGCCGAGGAAGCCGCCTTCCTCAAGGCCCTCAAGGGCGGCACGAACATCCTCGACACCGCCGTCACCGAGACCAAGGCCGCCGGTGGCAAGGTCCTCGCCGGCGACAAGGCGTTCCTGCTCCACGACACCTGGGGCTTCCCGATCGACCTCACGCTGGAGATGGCCGCCGAACAGGGCCTCTCCGTCGACGAGGACGGCTTCCGCCGCCTGATGAAGGAGCAGCGGGAGCGCGCCAAGGCCGACGCCAAGGCCAAGAAGACCGGGCACGCCGACCTGTCCGCCTACCGCGAGGTCGCCGACAACTCCGGCGTCACCGAGTTCACCGGCTACACCGCCACCCAGGGCGAGTCGACCATCGTCGGCCTGCTCGTCGACGGCCTGCCCTCGCCCGCCGCCACCGAGGGCGACGAGGTCGAGGTCGTCCTCGACCGCACCCCGTTCTACGCCGAGGGCGGCGGTCAGCTCGCCGACCAGGGGCGCATCCGGCTCGACACCGGCGCCGTCATCGAGGTCCGCGACGTGCAGCAGCCCGTCCCCGGCGTCTCCGTGCACAAGGGCTCGGTCCAGGTCGGCGAGGTGACGGTCGGCTCCTCCGCCCTCGCCGTCATCGACGTGACCCGCCGCCGCGCCATCGCCCGCGCCCACAGCGCCACGCACCTCACGCACCAGGCACTGCGCGACGCACTCGGCCCGACGGCCGCCCAGGCCGGCTCGGAGAACTCGCCCGGCCGCTTCCGCTTCGACTTCGGCTCGCCCGCCGCCGTACCCGGCACGGTCCTCACCGACGTCGAGCAGAAGATCAACGAGGTCCTCTCGCGGGAACTCGACGTCCAGGCCGAGGTGATGTCCATCGACGACGCCAAGAAGCAGGGCGCCATCGCCGAGTTCGGCGAGAAGTACGGCGAGCGGGTGCGCGTTGTCACCATCGGCGACTTCTCCAAGGAGCTGTGCGGCGGGACCCACGTACACAACACCTCCCAGCTGGGTCTCGTGAAGCTGCTCGGCGAGTCCTCCATCGGCTCGGGCGTCCGCCGTATCGAGGCCCTGGTCGGCGTGGACGCGTACAACTTCCTCGCCAAGGAGCACACGGTCGTCGCCCAGCTCCAGGAGCTGCTCAAGGGCCGCCCCGAGGAGCTCCCCGAGAAGATCTCCGGCATGCTCGGCAAGCTGAAGGACGCCGAGAAGGAGATCGAGAAGTTCCGCGCGGAGAAGGTCCTGCAGGCCGCCGCCGGGCTCGTGGAGTCGGCCAAGGACGTACGCGGCGTCGCCCTGGTCACCGGCGAGGTGCCGTCCGGCACCTCGGCCGACGACCTGCGCAAGCTGGTCCTCGACGTGCGCGGCCGCATCCAGGGCGGCCGGCCGGCCGTCGTGGCCCTGTTCACCACGGCCAACGGCCGCCCGCTGACGGTCATCGCCACCAACGAGGCGGCCCGTGAGCGCGGCCTCAAGGCCGGTGAGCTGGTGCGCACCGCCGCCAAGACCCTCGGTGGCGGTGGCGGCGGCAAGCCGGACGTCGCCCAGGGCGGCGGCCAGAACCCGGACGCCATCGGCGACGCCGTCGCCGCTGTCGAACGCCTCGTCACCGAGACGGCGTGACGCCCGACATGTCGCAGATGCGCCGTGGACGCCGACTCGCCATCGACGTCGGTGACGCCCGGATCGGGGTCGCCTCGTGCGACCCCGACGGGATCCTCGCCACGCCGGTGGAGACCGTGCCGGGACGCGACGTCCCGGCCGCCCACCGGCGGCTCGGCCTGATCGTCGAGGAGTACGAGCCGATCGAGGTCATCGTCGGCCTGCCCCGTTCGCTGGGCGGCGGCGAGGGCCCGGCGGCGGCCAAGGTCCGTGCCTTCGCGCAGGTTCTCGCCCGCGCCGTCGCACCGATTCCTGTACGTCTTCTGGACGAGAGGATGACCACAGTGACGGCCACTCAGGGGCTGCGCGCTTCGGGCGTGAAGTCCAAGAAGGGCCGCTCTGTCATCGACCAGGCTGCCGCTGTGGTGATCCTCCAGAACGCTCTGGAGTCCGAACGGGCGTCAGGCGCTCCCCCGGGCGAGGGCGTCGAAGTGGTTGTCTGATCGCGATACGGTAACGTTCCGCGCGATGCGCCGGTGTTCGAACAGACACCGCACAGCAAAGCGAAGAGACGGAACGCGCGTCTCGCGGCTCAAGGGGATCGATGACTGAGTATGGCCGGGGCCCCGGCTCCGAACCGTGGCATCCCGAGGACCCCTTGTACGGGGACCAGGGATGGGGCCACCAGGCCGCCCACGGCCAGGGCCAGTACGAAGGCCAGCAGCAGCCGTATGCGCAGGACCCGTACGCCCAGCAGGGCTACCAGCAGGACCCGTACCAGCAGCCGTACGGCGCGCAGCAGGACCCGTACCAGCAGGACCCCTACGCCCAGCAGCCGCAGCACGCCCAGCAGGACCCGTACACCCAGCAGCCGCAGCACGCCCCGCACGACCCGTACGCCCAGCAGGACCCGTACGCCCAGCAGCCGCAGTACGACGGCGGCTGGGACACCGGCCAGCAGGCGGCGATGCCGTACGGGGCGCAGCAGCCCCGGTACGACAACAACCCCGGCTACGGCGAGCAGGCCGACCCCTACGGCACCCCCGAGGCCTACCCCCCGCCGCAGCCCCCGGGCCACCGCGAGGAGCCGGCGCCTCAGCAGGGCCAGGACTGGGCCCCGGACGCGCCGGAGGAGGAGACGCATCCTTTCTTCACGGGCGCCGACGAACCGGCCGACACCCGTGACTCCCGCTCCCGGCCTCGCGGCGAGGACGAGGAGTACGACGACGACCCGCGCGAGTCCCGCCGGGGCGGCGGCGAGCGCCGGGGCAAGGGCAAGAAGAAGAACCGCAACGGGTGTGCGTGCCTGGGCGTCGCGGCGGTCCTGGTCGCCGGCCTCGGCGGGGTGGCCTACGTCGGCTACTCGTACTACCAGAGCCAGTTCGGTGAGGCGCCCGATTATGCGGGCGAGGGCACGGGATCGGTGGAGGTGGAGATCCCCGAGGGCGCGCTGGGGAACGAGATCGCCAACATCCTGAAGAAGGCCGGTGTCGTCAAGTCCGTCGATGCCTTCGTCTCGGCGCAGAACGGGAATCCCAAGGGAGGGTCCCTCCAGGCCGGTGTCTATCTCCTGAAGAAGGAGATGTCCGCCGACAGCGCCATCGAATTGATGCTGGACCCGAAGAGCCAGAACGGTCTGATGGTCCGCCCCGGCCAGCGCAACGACACCGTGTACTCGGAAATCGACAAACGGCTCGGCCTGAAGGACGGAACGACCGCGGGGGTCGCCAAGACGAATGCGGGCAGTCTCGGGCTGCCCGACTGGGCGGACGACGACCCGGTCATAAAGGATCCGCTGGAAGGCTTCCTTTACCCCGCCACCTACGCGGTTGCCAAGGGAACAAAACCTGAGGCCGTTCTGAAGAAGATGGTCGGTCGGGCCAGTGCCGAGTACGAAAAACTTGATCTGGCAGCAACTGCCAAGAAGCACGACCTGGACGGTCCCTGGCAGGTGCTCACCGTCGCGAGTCTCGTCCAGGCCGAGGGTAAGACGCACGATGACTTCCGCAAGATGAGTGAAGTCGTCTACAACCGTCTCAAGCCCAGCAATACCGAGACGAATCAGTTGCTCCAGTTCGACTCGACGTTCAATTACCTCAAAAAGCAGAGCAAAATCGATATCAGCGTGTCCGAGATCCACAAGAACAAGGACCCGTACAACACCTATACGCAGCGGGGCCTCACCCCCGGGCCCATCAGCAACCCGGGCTCCGACGCGTTGGCCGCCGCGCTGAATCCGACCACCGATGGCTGGATCTATTTCGTGGCCACCGATGGGCAGCACAAGACAGAGTTCGCCAAGAACTACGACGACTTCCTGAAGCTCAAGGAAAAGTTCGATGCCCTCGACTGAGGCTCACAGGGCCGCCGTGCTCGGCTCGCCCATCGCCCACTCCCTCTCCCCGGCCTTGCACCGCGCCGCGTACGCGGAACTCGGCCTGGAGAACTGGTCGTACGAGCGCTTCGACGTAAACGAGGAGGCCCTCCCCGGCTTCATCGAGGGGCTGGACTCCTCCTGGGTGGGGCTCTCCCTGACCATGCCGCTCAAGCGGGCGATCATCCCGCTGCTGGACAGCGTCAGCGACACGGCGGCTTCGGTCGAGGCGGTCAACACCGTCGTATTCACCGAGGACGGCCGACGTGTCGGCGACAACACGGACATCCCCGGGATGGTCGCCGCCCTGCACGAGCGCGGCGTCGAGAAGGTCGAGACAGCCGCCGTCCTGGGTGCCGGCGCCACGGCGTCCTCGGCGCTGGCCGCGCTCTCCGTGATCTGCACGGGCCCGGTCACCGCCTACGTGCGCAGTGCGGCGCGGGCCGACGAGATGCGGGGCTGGGGCGAACGCCTCGGTGTGGACGTGAGGATCGCGGACTGGGCGGCGGCCGCCGAGGCCCTGCACGCCCCCCTGGTCATCGCCACCACCCCGGCCGGCACCACGGACACCCTCGCCGACGCCGTCCCCGCGTCCCCCGGAACACTCTTCGACGTGCTGTACGAGCCCTGGCCGACGGCCCTCGCCTCCCGCTGGTCGGCAGCCGGGGGACCGGTGGTCGGAGGCCTCGACCTCCTCGTCCACCAGGCAGTTCTCCAGGTGGAGCAGATGACCGGACGCGACGCGCCCCTCGCGATCATGCGCGCGGCGGGCGAAGCGGCGCTGGCCGCGCGTTAGGCCCGGAGACCCGTTCAGGCGGACGCCCCCGGCCAGGGTGGCCGGGGGCGACGCAACATTTCAGACCGTGGCTGTGGTGGTCAGCCGCAGTTGCCAAGAGCGCTCGTGTGCGTCTCGTACCAGACGCTGGAGGCGCCGCTCTGATAGGTCTTCCCCCAGAACTGAACGCATTTACTCGCCGCGCTCACGTAGACAGGGCCTGCGTAATATCCGTAAGCGCCCTCGTCCTTGACCCAGGACCCGCCCTCTGCTCGGATCCCGGCGCCCAAAGTGGTCTTGCCCCCGTAGAAGGACGAGGACGTGGGGTGTTTCAGAGTGACGGCGCAGTTCTTCTTCGTGCTGGAGTTGTAGAGCTGAAAAGTGGTCGCGCCCTGAGTTTCCCTGTCGGACAAGACGTGGGATCGCTGAACGAAATAGCCCGATCCGCAGATTGACGCAGCCTCGCTGGACAGGCTGGCTGCCTGTGCCGGGCTTCCGAGGAGCACGGTACTGAAAAGTGCGGTCGCAGACGTCGTGACGACTATTCTTCGGGTCGTCTTCTTCATGATGTACCCCGCCCCTTGTGATGTGGTGTGCGTCGACTTCGAACCTGAGCGTACGTTGTCCGACGCGCCCGAGGTGGAGAACTGCAAGAGTTGCCTTTGTTCGGCGTCTGTCCACTTCTTGATTGATTCCCGTCGTTGCCGGGGCTGTCCCTTCCCACCCGGAAACAGCCCCCGGACCGTCCGTCTGCTGGACCGGCGGCAGGGGGGCGCTTCCGGTCGTGGGAGGATCGGGGGCGGCGGGCCAGGGCCGCGCACCCGGTCGCGCCGTTGCAGTTACAGGCGCGAGCATGAGGAGCACCGTTGAGCAGGTTGCGCTGGCTGACCGCCGGAGAGTCGCACGGCCCCGCACTGGTGGCGACGCTGGAGGGTCTTCCCGCCGGTATCCCCGTCACCACGGAGATGGTGGCGGACGCGCTCGCCAGGCGACGGCTCGGTTACGGGCGCGGCGCCCGGATGAAGTTCGAGCGGGACGAGGTCACCTTCCTCGGCGGGGTCCGGCACGGCCTGACCATGGGCTCGCCCGTCGCCGTCATGGTGGGCAACACCGAGTGGCCCAAGTGGGAGCAGGTCATGTCGGCCGACCCGGTCGACCCCGACGTGCTGGCCGAGCAGGCCCGTAACGCCCCGCTGACCCGCCCCAGGCCCGGCCACGCCGACCTGGCCGGGATGCAGAAGTACGGCTTCGACGAGGCCCGGCCGGTCCTGGAGCGCGCCAGCGCCCGCGAGACCGCGGCCCGTGTCGCCCTCGGCGCCGTCGCCCGCTCCTACCTCAAGGAGACCGCGGGCATCGAGATCGTCTCCCACGTCGTCGAGCTGGCCGCGGCCAAGGCGCCGTACGGCGTCTACCCCAAGCCCTCCGACGTGGAGCGGCTCGACGCCGACCCCGTGCGCTGCCTGGACGCCGACGCGTCGAAGGAGATGGTCGCGGAGATCGACCAGGCCCACAAGGACGGCGACACCCTCGGGGGAGTCGTCGAGGTGCTCGCCTACGGCGTCCCCGTCGGTCTCGGCTCGCACGTCCACTGGGACCGCAGGCTCGACGCCCGCCTCGCCGCCGCGCTGATGGGCATCCAGGCCATCAAGGGCGTCGAGGTCGGCGACGGCTTCGACCTCGCCCGGGTGCCCGGCTCCAAGGCGCACGACGAGATCGTCGCCACCCCGGACGGCATCAGGCGCACCTCCGGCCGTTCCGGCGGCACCGAGGGCGGGCTGACCACCGGTGAGCTGCTCCGGGTCCGTGCCGCGATGAAGCCCATCGCCACCGTGCCCCGCGCGCTCGCCACGGTCGACGTCGTGACCGGCGAAGCGGCCAAGGCCCACCACCAGCGTTCCGACGTGTGCGCCGTGCCGGCCGCCGGGATCGTCGCCGAGGCGATGGTCGCGCTGGTGCTGGCCGACGCGGTGGCGGAGAAGTTCGGCGGGGACAGCGTCGCCGAGACCCACCGCAACGTGCAGTCGTACCTCTCCCACCTCCAGATCCGGTGAGCGGCCCGCTGATCGTCCTGGTCGGCCCCATGGGGGTGGGCAAGTCCACCGTGGGTGAACTGCTCGCCGACCGGCTGGGCACCGGCTACCGCGACACCGACGCGGACGTCGTCGCCACCGCGGGCAAGGAGATCTCGGAGATCTTCTTCGACGACGGCGAGGAGCGGTTCCGCGCGCTGGAACGCCAGGCCGTCCGCGACGCGGTCGACCGGCACACCGGTGTGCTCGCCCTCGGCGGCGGCGCCGTGCTCGACGCCGAGACCCGCGCGCTGCTCGCCGGCCGCCCGGTCGTCTACCTCTCCATGGACGTGGACGAGGCCGTCCGCCGGGTCGGGCTGAACACCGCCCGCCCCCTCCTCGCCGTCAATCCGCGACGGCAGTGGCGCGAGCTCATGGACGCCAGGCGTCCCCTCTACGAGGAGGTGGCCGCCGTCAGCGTCGCCACCGACGAACGCGCTCCCGAAGAGGTCGCCCAGGCGATCATCGAGGCACTGGAACTGCCGGAACGTACAGGCGGACCCGTGCCGTCCGACCAGGAGAAGTCACGCATGACCGAGCAGGGCACCACGCGCATCCAGATCGCCGGCACGGCAGGCACCGACCCGTACGAGGTGCTCGTCGGCCGCCAGCTCCTCGGCGAGCTGCCGAACCTCATCGGCGACCGCGCCAAGCGCGTCGCCGTCCTGCACCCCGAGGCACTGGCCGAGACGGGCGAGGCGGTCCGTGAGGACCTCGCCGCCCAGGGCTACGAGGCCATCGCGATCCAGCTGCCGAACGCCGAGGAGGCCAAGACCGTCGAGGTCGCCGCCTACTGCTGGAAGGCGCTCGGCCAGACCGGCTTCACCCGCACCGACGTCATCGTCGGCATCGGCGGCGGCGCCACCACCGACGTCGCGGGCTTCGTCGCCGCGTCCTGGCTGCGCGGGGTCCGCTGGATCGCCGTACCGACGACCGTGCTCGGCATGGTCGACGCGGCGGTCGGTGGAAAGACCGGCATCAACACCGCCGAGGGCAAGAACCTCGTGGGCGCCTTCCACCCGCCGGCCGGGGTGCTCTGCGACCTCGCCGCGCTGGACTCGCTGCCCGTCAACGACTACGTCTCCGGCATGGCCGAGATCATCAAGGCCGGCTTCATCGCCGACCCGGTCATCCTCGACCTCGTCGAGGCGGACCCGGAGGGCGCCCGTACGCCCGCCGGGCCGCACACCGCCGAGCTGATCGAGCGCTCCATCCGGGTCAAGGCCGAGGTCGTCTCCAGCGACCTCAAGGAGTCCGGACTCAGGGAGATCCTCAACTACGGGCACACCCTGGCCCACGCCATCGAGAAGAACGAGCGCTACAAGTGGCGCCACGGCGCCGCCGTCTCGGTCGGCATGGTCTTCGCCGCCGAGCTGGGCCGGCTCGCCGGACGTCTCGACGACGCCACCGCCGACCGGCACCGCGCCGTCCTGGAGTCCGTCGGGCTGCCGCTCACCTACCGAGGTGACCAGTGGCCCAAGCTCCTGGAGAACATGAAGGTCGACAAGAAGTCCCGCGGTGACCTGCTGCGCTTCATCATCCTGGACGGCATCGGGAAGCCCACCGTGCTGGAGGGCCCCGACCCGGCCGTCCTGCTCGCCGCCTACGGGGAGGTCTCGGCGTGACGACCCACAGGGTCCTCGTGCTCAACGGCCCGAACCTCGGACGCCTGGGCTCCCGCGAGCCCGATGTGTACGGGGCGACGTCCTACGCCGGTCTGGTCGACACCTGCCAGGCTCTCGGCAAGGAACTCGGCTTCGACGTCGACGTCCGGGAGACCAACGACGAGGGCGAACTGATCCGCTGGCTCCACGAGGCGGCGGACGGTTCGATTCCGGTCGTTCTCAACCCCGGTGCCTTCACGCACTATTCGTACGGAATGCGCGACGCGGCAGCCCAGCGCACCGCCCCGCTCATCGAGGTGCACATCTCGAATCCGTACGCACGGGAGGAATTCCGCCACACCTCGGTGGTCGCCCCGGTGGCCACCGGGACCGTGGCAGGCTTCGGGATCGGCTCCTACCGGCTCGCCCTGCGGGCCCTGGCCGACGAACTGACGGACTGACACGCCGGCCGACACCGGGCACTCCGTGCCTTCCCCGCCCGTTCACAGCGTGGCGGCCGGGGAGGGTACGGTTGCCGTCGACCAGCGCCAGTTGCCTGTACGAGACGGAGTGGCACCGGATGCAGCACGCAGTGGGGGCCCCGCTGCCGCCGCCCCAGGGTCCCGGGAACGGGCCGTGGACGCACCAGGCCCAGCACTCAGGCCACCCCGGGCAAGCGGGGCCGCCGCCCCCTCCCATGGCACCGGGGCCGGGGCCGCAGCCCCAGGCGCCCGGGCCCCAGCACGCCCCCGTCCCGCCCTCCCGGGAGACCACGGGGCACATCCAGCTGCCGCCCGGCGGCCCCGTCCCGCTGCCCGCGCCGCCCGCCGAGCCGGGCACCGGCGCCGCGACCCTGGCCGTGCTGCTGATCGGGCCCGCGGGGGCCGGCAAGACGACGGTCGCCAAGCTCTGGGCGGGCCGCCGCCGGGTCCCCACCGCGCACGTCTCCCTGGACGACGTCCGCGAGTGGGTCTGCTCCGGCTTCGCCGACCCGCAGGCCGGCTGGAACGACCACTCCGAGGCCCAGTACCGCCTGGCCCGGCGCACCTGCGGCTTCGCCGCCCGTAACTTCCTCGCCAACGGCATCTCCTGCATCCTCGACGACGCGGTCTTCCCCGACCGGCCCGTCGTCGGCCTGGGCGGCTGGAAGCGCCATGTGGGCCCCGGACTGCTGCCCGTGGTCCTCCTGCCCGGCCTGGAGGTCGTCCTGGAGCGCAACGCGGCGCGCAGCGGGAACCGCAGGCTCTCCGACGAGGAGGTCGCCCGGATCCACGGCCGCATGGCCGGCTGGTACGGCTCCGGCCTGCCGATCATCGACAACTCCACCTACGACGTCGAGACGACCGCCCGGGTCCTCGACGACGTCCTGGCGCGCTCCATAGCCAGCCCGCCCGCCTGGTAGCGGCCGCGCGGTCTCCATGGCGGTTCACCGGCGGGTTCCCGTGCCGCCGACCGGCCGGTTTCCCGGTCGGGTGCGCTGACCGGGCGGGGCCCGCCGCGCGCTCGTAGGCTCGGAAACATGTCAGAGGTGTACGCCGTCCGACGCGGGCTGCTGCGTGACCGGTACGCCGCCGCCGGATCCGCGGCCGCCCTGGTCTCCCGACCCGCCAACGTCCGCTATCTCGCGGGCGGGGCCCCGCCCGGCGCCGTGCTGCTGCTCGGCCCCGGCGAGGACGTCCTGCTCTGCCCGCGCGCCCCCACGGGGGACCCCGCCCACGGGCGCCCCGACGAGGAGCTCCGGCTGACCGTCCTCCCCGACGCCGACGGCGACCCGGTCGTCGCGGCGGCCGGTCTCGCCGGCGGCCTGGGCGTCGACTCCCTGTCGGTCGAGGAGCACGACCTGACGGTCTCGCGTCACCGCGCCATGAGTGCCGTCGCCCCGCGTCTGCGCCTGGGCGACCTCGGCACCACGGTGGAGCAGCTGCGCCTCGTGAAGGACGAGGAGGAGATCGCCTGTCTGCGGATCGCCGCCGAGATCACCGACCAGGCGCTCGGGGAGCTCCTCGAATCCATCCTGGTGGGCCGCACCGAACGCCATCTCGCCCTGGAGCTGGAGCGCCGGCTGGTGGACCACGGCGCCGACGGCCCGGCCTTCGCCACCTCCGTGGGGACGGGCCCCCACTCCGGTCTCGGCCGCCACCGGCCCACCGACCGCAGGGTCGAGGAAGGTGATTTCCTCTCCGTCTGCCTGGGGGCGAACTACCGCGGCTACCGCTGCGAGATCGGCCGGACCTTCGTCATCGGGACCAGCCCCGCGGACTGGCAGATCGAGCTCTACGACCTTGTTTTCGCCGCTCAGCGGGCCGGACGGGAGGCTCTCGTACCAGGCGCGGGCTACCGTGACGTGGACCGTGCGGCCCGCCATCTCCTGGACTCGGCGGGCCACTCGGAGTGCCTCCAGCCCAGCACCGGTCACGGGGTCGGGCTCGAAATCGACGAGGACCCGCAGTTGGCACCGGCAGCCATGGGTAAACTGGACGCTTGCGTGCCGGTCACCGTCGAACCGGGGGTCCACCTCCCGGGCCGGGGCGGTGTCCGGATCGATGACACGCTCGTCGTACGCCCCGAGGCGGACGGCGGACCCGAGCTACTCACCATTACGACCAAGGAGCTGCTCGCGCTCTAGGAGAACTCCTCGCGGAGGCTCCGGCGCGCATCCTCGGTCGTCCACCAGCTTCAGTCCAGGAGATTCCGCAACCGTGGCTTCCACGAACGACCTCAAGAACGGCCTGGTGCTCAAGCTCGACGGAGGCCAGCTCTGGTCCGTCGTCGAGTTCCAGCACGTCAAGCCCGGCAAGGGCCCCGCCTTCGTGCGCACCAAGCTCAAGAACGTGCTCTCCGGCAAGGTCGTCGACAAGACGTTCAACGCCGGCGTGAAGGTCGAGACGGCCACCATCGACCGCCGCGACATGCAGTTCTCGTACATGGACGGCGAGTACTTCGTCTTCATGGACATGAGCACGTACGACCAGCTCATGGTCGACCGCAAGGCCGTCGGTGACGCCGCCAACTTCCTGATCGAGGGCTTCACCGCCTCCGTCGCGCAGCACGAGGGCGAGGTGCTCTACGTCGAGCTGCCCGCCGCGGTCGAGCTGACCATCCAGCACACCGACCCGGGTGTGCAGGGCGACCGCTCCACCGGTGGCTCCAAGCCCGCCACGCTGGAGACCGGTTACGAGATCGGTGTCCCGCTCTTCATCACCACCGGCGAGAAGATCAAGGTCGACACCCGTACGGGCGACTACCTCGGCCGGGTGAACAGCTAACCGTGGCTGCCCGGAACAAGGCCCGCAAGCGCGCCTTCCAGATCCTTTTCGAGGCCGACCAGCGCGGCGAGTCCGTGCAGACGGTCCTCGCGGACTGGGTACGGCTCTCGCGGACCGACGACCGTCAGCCGCCGGTCGGTGAATTCACGATGGAGCTGGTCGAGGGGTACGCGCAGTACGCGGACCGCATCGACGACCTCATCGTCACCTACGCCGTGGACTGGGAGATCGACCGCATGCCGGTCGTCGACCGGAACATCCTGCGGCTCGGGGCGTACGAGCTGATCTGGATGGACTCGACGCCGGACGCCGTGGTGATCGACGAGGCGGTCCAGCTCGCCAAGGAGTTCTCCACGGACGACTCCCCGACCTTCGTGAACGGCCTGCTGGCCCGGTTCAAGGACCTCAAGCCGAACCTCCGCCGGGAGCAGTAGCCTCCGACGGCATCGAGCCGAACGAAGGGCCCACGGTCGCACGCGACCGTGGGCCCTTCGGCGTACCGGCCCGGCCGGACACGGAAAACGCCGGACCGGCAGGGCCCGAGGGCCCCGCCGGTCCGGCGTCATGTGTCTGGGTGGGGTGGGGGTCAGCCCTCGTCGTGGGCGACCGCGCGACGCGCGTCGGCGTCCAGCACGCCCCAGCTGATCAGCTGCTCGGTGAGGACCGACGGCGACTGGTCGTAGATCACGGCCAGGGTGCGCAGGTCGTCCTGGCGGATGGAGAGCACCTTGCCGTTGTAGTCGCCGCGCTGGCTCTGGATCGTCGCCGCGTAACGCTGCAGCGGTCCGGCCTTCTCCGGCGGCACGTGGGCGAGGCGCTCCAGGTCGAGGACCAGCTTCGGCGGGGGCTCGGCGGCACCGCCGGGGGTCGTGCCGGGCAGGAGCTCCTGCACCGGAACGCCGTAGAAGTCGGCCAGCTCGGCAAGGCGCTGAACGGTCACCGCGCGGTCGCCGCGCTCGTAGGAACCGACCACGACGGCCTTCCAGCGGCCCTGCGACTTCTCCTCCACGCCGTGGAGGGAGAGGCCCTGCTGGGTGCGGATGGCGCGGAGCTTGGCCCCGAGCTGCTTTGCGTATTCGCTGGACATAAGGCTCCCCGGACGCTGGAACATTCTGCGGCTGGGCCGCGTGGCTGGTAACTCACTGTGAGGTTACGCAGCGTTACTTGGCTGCGTCAAGCCGAAAGGTCCGGACTGCGGCCTCCCGGGGGCGGGGTCAGGGCCTCGCATAAGCCCTGGTAACGTGGATGACGCAATTTCGACGTCCTTTAACGTCCGTCCAGTGAGGCGGAGAAGGAGGTCCGTTTCTTATGGACGCACAGCATGACCACACCGGCAATGCGGCACGCCCCGTTCTGGAGGCTCCCGACATCGCCCGGGTACTGACCCGGATCGCCCACGAGATCGTCGAACGCGCCAAGGGCGCCGACGACGTGGTGCTGCTCGGCATCCCGACGCGGGGAGTGTTCCTCGCCCGCCGGCTCGCCGGAAAGCTCGAAGAGATCACCGGCCGGAAGACGCCGGTCGGGTCACTCGACATCACGATGTACCGCGACGATCTGCGGATGCGCCCCGCGCGTGCCCTCGCACGCACGGAGATCCCCGGTGAGGGCATCGAGGGCCGTCTCGTCGTCCTCGTCGACGACGTGCTCTTCTCCGGCCGCACGATCCGCGCCGCGCTCGACGCGCTCGGCGACATCGGCCGGCCCCGTGCCGTACAGCTCGCGGTCCTCGTCGACCGCGGACACCGCGAGCTCCCGATCCGGGCCGACTACGTAGGCAAGAACCTCCCCACGTCGCTGCGGGAGACGGTCAAGGTCCAGCTCGCCGAGGAGGACGGCCGTGACGCCGTGCTGCTCGGTGGCGAGCAGGCCGTCCCGGCGGGCGAGCAGTAGCCGAGTCACGTCCCGTGCGCCCTGTCGGCCGCACGGCTGCTTCCGCACGCCTGCCTGCCTGATCCCTCCACCCTTCACGGAGACCCCCAGATGCTGCGCCCTCCCGGCGACAACCCCCGGACCCCCCGACACCTCATCTCGGCCGCAGACCTCACCCGCGACGACGCCGTCCTGATCCTCGACACCGCCGAGGAGATGGCCAGGGTCGCCGACCGGCCGATCAAGAAGCTTCCCACCCTGCGTGGACGAACGGTCGTGAACCTCTTCTTCGAGGACTCGACCCGGACGCGGATCTCGTTCGAGGCCGCCGCCAAGCGCCTCTCCGCCGACGTCATCAACTTCTCCGCGAAGGGCTCATCCGTCTCCAAGGGCGAGTCGCTCAAGGACACCGCGCTCACCCTGGAGGCCATGGGCGCCGACGCGGTCGTCATCCGGCACGGCGCCTCCGGGGCCCCGTACCGCCTCGCCACCTCGGGCTGGATCGACAGCGCCGTCGTCAACGCAGGCGACGGCACGCACGAGCACCCCACCCAGGCGCTGCTGGACGCGTTCACGATGCGCCGCCGGCTGGTCGGCCCCGACGCGGGGATCGGCCGCGACCTCGAAGGCCGCCGGATCACGATCGTCGGCGACATCCTGCACAGCCGCGTGGCCCGCTCCAACGTGCACCTGCTGCACACGCTCGGTGCGCACGTCACCCTGGTGGCCCCGCCCACCCTCGTGCCCGTCGGCGTCGAGCAGTGGCCCTGCGACGTCAGCTACCGCCTCGACGACGTGCTCCCGAAGTCGGACGCGGTCATGATGCTCCGGGTGCAGCGCGAGCGGATGAACGCCGCCTACTTCCCGACCGAGCGCGAGTACTCCCGCCGCTACGGCCTGGACGGCGAGCGCATGGCCCGGATGCCCGAGCACGCCATCGTGATGCACCCCGGCCCGATGGTCCGCGGCATGGAGATCACGGCCGAGGTCGCCGACTCCGACCGCTGCACCGCCGTCGAACAGGTCGCGAACGGCGTCTCCACCCGCATGGCCGTCCTGTACCTGCTGCTGGGCGGTTCCGAGACCGCCCTGCCCTCCGCCTCCGCCCGTACCGAGGAGAACAAGTAACCATGAGCAAGATCCTGATCCGCGGTGCGAAGATCCTCGGCGGCGAGCCGCAGGACGTCCTCATCGACGGCGAGACGATCACGGAGACCGGCACCGGCATGGAGGCCGGCGACGCCACCGTGATCGAGGCGGCGGGGCAGATCCTGCTGCCCGGCCTCGTCGACCTGCACACCCACCTGCGCGAGCCCGGCCGCGAGGACTCCGAGACCGTCCTCACCGGCACCAAGGCCGCGGCGGTCGGCGGCTTCACTGCCGTGCACGCCATGGCCAACACCTTCCCCGTCGCCGACACCGCCGGCGTCGTCGAGCAGGTCTGGCGGCTCGGCAAGGAGTCCGGCTACTGCGACGTGCAGCCCGTCGGCGCCGTCACCGTCGGCCTGGAGGGCAAGCAGCTCGCCGAGCTCGGCGCCATGCACGACTCCGCCGCCGGGGTGAAGGTCTTCTCCGACGACGGCAAGTGCGTCGACGACGCGGTCATCATGCGCCGCGCCCTGGAGTACGTGAAGGCCTTCGACGGCGTCGTCGCCCAGCACGCCCAGGAGCCCCGCCTCACCGAGGGCGCCCAGATGAACGAGGGCGTCGTCTCGGCCGAGCTCGGCCTCGGCGGCTGGCCCGCCGTCGCCGAGGAGTCGATCATCGCCCGCGACGTCCTCCTCGCCGCGCACGTCGGCTCCCGGGTGCACATCTGCCACCTCTCGACCGCCGGCTCCGTGGAGATCGTCCGCTGGGCCAAGTCCAAGGGCTGGAACGTCACCGCCGAGGTCACCCCGCACCACCTCCTCCTCACCGACGAGCTCGTACGGACCTACAACCCGGTCTACAAGGTGAACCCGCCGCTGCGCACCGAGGCCGACGTCATGGCCCTGCGCGAGGCCCTCGCCGACGGCACCATCGACTGCGTGGCCACCGACCACGCACCGCACCCGCACGAGGACAAGGACTGCGAGTGGGCCGCCGCCGCCATGGGCATGGTGGGCCTGGAGACCGCGCTCTCCGTGGTCCAGCAGACGATGGTGGACACCGGGCTCCTCGACTGGGCGGGCGTCGCCGACCGCATGTCGGCCCGTCCCGCGGCCATCGGCCGGCTCGAAGGACACGGCCGGCCCGTCTCGGCGGGTGAGCCCGCCAACCTCACCCTGGTCGATCCGGCATACCGTGGAGCTGTGGACCCCGCGGGCTTCGCCTCCCGCAGCCGCAACACTCCCTACGAGGGTCGCGAGCTGCCCGGCCGAGTGACCCACACCTTCCTGCGGGGCCGTGCCACGGTCGTCGACGGGAAGCTCGCGTGACAACACTCACCCCCAGTTATCAGCTGTACCAGCTGGCCGCCGAAGAGAAGTCGGCCGAAGTGACGGACTGGTCCGCCCGCATCAGCTGGGTCCTCGGACTGGTCGTCCTCATCGCCTTCGTCTACTGGCTGATGCGCCAGGGATGGAAGTGGCGGGGGAGCCTCCAGTCCGGCCTGCCCGAGCTCGCGACCACCCCCGACGGCTTCGCGGACGGTGAGCAGCTCCTCACGCTGACCGGCCGCTACCACGCCTCGACGACCGCAGGCCAGTGGCTCGACCGGATCGTGGCACACGGCCTCGGCACCCGCAGCAGGGTCGAGCTGACCCTCACCGAGCAGGGCCTCGACGTCGTACGCCCCGGAGCCGCCGACTTCTTCGTACCGGCCGCCGCACTGCGCGAAGCCAGGCTGGAGAGGGCGCTCGCCGGCAAGGTCCTGCCCGAGGGCGGCCTGCTGGTCATCACCTGGGCGCACGGCGACCGGCTGATCGACTCCGGCTTCCGCTCCGACCGCTCGGCCGAGCACCAGGCGTGGGTCGACGCCATCGGCCACCTCACCGGCGCAGCGGCCGGTGACCACCTCACCAGCACCATCACCAGCACGACGGAAGGCACCGCACGATGACGATCTCCACCCGGGGAGCAGGAAAAGCTCCCGCCGTACTCGTCCTGGAGGACGGCCGCTCCTTCCGCGGCCGCGCCTACGGGGCCGTGGGGGAGACCTTCGGCGAGGCGGTGTTCTCGACCGGCATGACCGGCTACCAGGAAACGCTGACCGACCCCTCGTACCACCGCCAGGTCGTCGTCATGACCGCCCCGCACGTCGGCAACACCGGCGTGAACGACGAGGACCCCGAGTCCGGACGGATCTGGGTCTCCGGCTACGTCGTGCGCGACCCCGCCCGGACCCCCTCCAACTGGCGCTCCCGCCGCTCCCTGGACGAGGAGCTCGCGAGCCAGGGCGTCGTCGGCATCAGCGGCATCGACACCCGCGCGCTCACCCGCCACCTGCGGGAGCGCGGCGCGATGCGCGTCGGCATCTTCTCCGGGAACGCCGTCGAGGACGAGGGCGTGCTCCTCGCCAAGGTGCGCCAGGCCCCCGAGATGAAGGGCGCCGACCTCGCTGCCGAGGTCGCCACCAAGGAGGCGTACGTCGTCCCCGCCGTCGGCACCAAGAAGTTCACCGTCGCGGCGATCGACCTCGGCATCAAGGGCATGACCCCGCACCGCATGGCCGAACGCGGCATCGAGGTGCACGTCCTGCCCGCCACCGCCACCCTCGACGAGGTGTACGCCGTCGAGCCCGACGGAGTGTTCTTCTCCAACGGCCCCGGCGACCCCTCCACCGCCGACCACCCCGTCGCCCTCATGCGGGGCGTCCTGGAGCGGAAGACCCCGCTCTTCGGCATCTGCTTCGGCAACCAGATCCTGGGCCGCTCGCTCGGCTTCGGGACCTACAAGCTGAAGTATGGCCACCGCGGCATCAACCAGCCCGTGCAGGACCGCACGACCGGCAAGGTCGAGGTCACCGCGCACAACCACGGATTCGCCGTCGACGCCCCGCTCGACAAGGTCTCCGACACGGACTTCGGCCGTGCCGAGGTCTCCCACGTATGCCTGAACGACCAGGTCGTCGAAGGGCTGCAGCTGCTCGACCAGCCGGCCTTCAGCGTCCAGTACCACCCCGAAGCAGCCGCGGGCCCGCACGACGCCGCGTACCTCTTCGACCGCTTCGTATCCCTGATGGAGGGCCAGCGTGCCTAAGCGCTCCGATATCCAGTCCGTCCTGGTCATCGGCTCCGGTCCGATCGTCATCGGGCAGGCCGCCGAGTTCGACTACTCCGGCACCCAGGCCTGCCGTGTGCTCAAGGCCGAGGGCCTGCGCGTCATCCTGGTGAACTCCAACCCGGCGACGATCATGACCGACCCGGAGATCGCCGACGCCACCTACGTCGAGCCGATCACCCCCGAGTTCGTCGAGAAGATCATTGCCAAGGAGCGGCCCGACGCGCTGCTCCCGACCCTCGGCGGCCAGACCGCGCTCAACACCGCCATCTCCATGCACGACAACGGCGTGCTGGAGAAGTACGGCGTCGAGCTCATCGGCGCCAACGTCGAGGCCATCAACAAGGGCGAGGACCGCGACCTCTTCAAGGGCGTCGTCGAGGCCGTCAAGCAGAAGATCGGCTACGGCGAGTCCGCCCGCTCCGTCATCTGCCACACCATGGACGACGTCATCGCCGGCGTCGACACCCTCGGCGGCTACCCCGTCGTCGTCCGCCCCTCCTTCACCATGGGCGGCGCCGGCTCCGGCTTCGCCCACGACGAGGAGGAGCTGCGCCGCATCGCCGGACAGGGCCTCACGCTCTCCCCGACCACCGAGGTGCTCCTGGAGGAGTCCATCCTCGGCTGGAAGGAGTACGAGCTGGAGCTGATGCGCGACAAGAACGACAACGTCGTGGTCGTCTGCTCCATCGAGAACTTCGACCCGATGGGCGTCCACACCGGCGACTCCATCACCGTCGCCCCGGCGATGACGCTCACCGACCGTGAGTACCAGCGGCTGCGTGACATCGGCATCGCGATCATCCGCGAGGTCGGCGTCGACACCGGCGGCTGCAACATCCAGTTCGCGATCGACCCGTCCGACGGCCGGATCATCGTGATCGAGATGAACCCGCGCGTCTCCCGCTCCTCGGCGCTCGCCTCCAAGGCCACCGGCTTCCCGATCGCCAAGATCGCCGCCAAGCTGGCCGTCGGCTACACGCTCGACGAGATCCCCAACGACATCACCGAGAAGACGCCGGCCTCCTTCGAGCCGACCCTCGACTACGTCGTGGTCAAGGCCCCGCGCTTCGCCTTCGAGAAGTTCCCGTCCGCCGACTCCACCCTCACCACCACCATGAAGTCGGTGGGCGAGGCCATGGCGATCGGCCGCAACTTCACCGAGGCCCTGCAGAAGGCCCTGCGCTCCCTGGAGAAGAAGGGCTCGCAGTTCGCCTTCACCGGGGACCCGGGCGACAAGGCCGAGCTGCTCGCCGAGGCGGTCCGCCCCACCGACGGCCGCATCAACACCGTGATGCAGGCGATCCGGGCCGGCGCCACCCAGGAGGAGGTCTTCGACGCCACGAAGATCGACCCCTGGTTCGTCGACCAGATGTTCCTGATCAAGGAGATCGCCGACGAGCTGGCCTCCGCCGAGCGCCTGGACGCGGACCTGATCGCCGAAGCGAAGCGGCACGGCTTCTCCGACGCCCAGATCGCCGGGATCCGCGGGCTGCGCGAGGACGTCGTACGCGAGGTCCGGCACGCCCTCGGCATCCGCCCGGTCTACAAGACGGTCGACACCTGCGCCGCCGAGTTCGCCGCGAAGACGCCGTACTTCTACTCCAGCTACGACGAGGAGAGCGAGGTCGCGCCCCGCACCAAGCCGGCGGTGATCATCCTCGGCTCCGGCCCCAACCGCATCGGCCAGGGCATCGAGTTCGACTACTCCTGTGTGCACGCCTCCTTCGCGCTCAGCGACGCGGGCTACGAGACCGTCATGGTCAACTGCAACCCGGAGACCGTCTCCACGGACTACGACACCTCTGACCGGCTCTACTTCGAGCCGCTCACGCTGGAGGACGTCCTGGAGATCGTGCACGCCGAGTCGCTCGCGGGCCCGATCGCCGGCGTCATCGTCCAGCTCGGCGGCCAGACCCCGCTCGGCCTCTCGCAGGCGCTCAAGGACAACGGCGTACCGGTGGTGGGCACCTCCCCGGAGGCCATCCACGCTGCCGAGGACCGCGGCGCCTTCGGCCGGGTGCTCGCCGAGGCCGGGCTGCCGGCCCCGAAGCACGGCACCGCCACGACCTTCGCCGAGGCCAAGGCCATCGCCGACGAGATCGGCTACCCCGTCCTCGTACGCCCGTCGTACGTGCTCGGCGGCCGCGGGATGGAGATCGTCTACGACGAGACCCGGCTGTCCTCGTACATCTCCGAGTCCACCGAGATCAGCCCGACCCGGCCGGTCCTGGTCGACCGCTTCCTCGACGACGCCATCGAGATCGACGTCGACGCGCTCTACGACGGCCACGAGCTCTACCTCGGCGGCGTCATGGAGCACATCGAGGAGGCCGGCATCCACTCCGGCGACTCCGCCTGCGCGCTGCCCCCGATCACCCTCGGCGGCTACGACATCAAGCGGCTGCGGGCCTCCACCGAGGGCATCGCCAAGGGCGTCGGCGTGCGCGGACTGATCAACATCCAGTTCGCTCTCTCCGGCGACATCCTGTACGTCCTGGAGGCCAACCCGCGCGCCTCGCGGACCGTCCCCTTCACCTCGAAGGCGACCGCGGTCCCGCTCGCGAAGGCCGCCGCACGCATCTCGCTCGGCGCGACCGTCGCCGAACTGCGCGAGGAGGGACTGCTGCCGAAGCAGGGCGACGGCGGCACCCTGCCCCTGGACGCGCCGATCTCCGTCAAGGAGGCCGTCATGCCGTGGTCGCGCTTCCGCGACATCCAGGGCCGCGGCGTCGACACGGTCCTCGGCCCGGAGATGCGCTCCACCGGTGAGGTCATGGGCATCGACTCCGTCTTCGGCACGGCGTACGCCAAGTCGCAGGCCGGCGCCTACGGACCGCTGCCCACCAAGGGCCGTGCCTTCATCTCGGTCGCCAACCGCGACAAGCGCACGATGATCTTCCCGGCGCGCGAGCTGGTCGCCCACGGCTTCGAGCTGATGGCCACCTCCGGCACCGCCGAGGTCCTCAAGCGCAACGGCATCAACGCCACGGTCGTGCGCAAGCTCTCCGAGGGCGAGGGCCCGAACGGCGAGAAGACCATCGTCCAGCTGATCCACGACGGCGAGGTCGACCTCATCGTCAACACGCCGTACGGGACGGGCGGCCGGCTCGACGGCTACGAGATCCGCACCGCGGCCGTGGCCCGGTCCGTGCCGTGCCTCACGACGGTCCAGGCGCTCGCCGCCGCCGTCCAGGGCATCGACGCGCTCAACCACGGAGGCGTCGGCGTACGTTCCCTCCAGGAACACGCGGAACACCTGATCGCGGCCCGCGACTAGCAGCCCAGCACTGGGGGACACCGGAAACGGTGTCCCCCTCTTCATGAGGACTCCCTGATGTACAAACTCTTCTTCCAGCTGGTCTTCAAGCGCATGGACCCCGAGCAGGCCCACCAGGCCGCGTTCCGGTGGATCCGCCTCGCCGCCCGCATCCCCGTGCTGCGCACCTTCGTCGCCGCCGCCCTCGCCCCCCGCCACAAGGAGCTGCGCACCGAGGCCCTCGGCCTGCGGATGCACGGTCCCTTCGGGCTCGCCGCCGGCTTCGACAAGAACGCCGTCGCCATCGACGGCATGTCCATGCTCGGCTTCGACCACATCGAGATCGGCACGGTCACCGGAGAGCCGCAGCCCGGCAATCCCAGGAAGCGGCTGTTCCGCCTCGTCGAGGACCGGGCGCTCATCAACCGCATGGGCTTCAACAACGAGGGCTCCGCGGCCGTGGCCGAGCGGCTCGCCGCCCGTAACCCCGTCTTCCGCACCACGGTCGGCGTCAACATCGGCAAGACCAAGGTCGTGCCGGAGGCCGAGGCCGCCGCCGACTACGTGAAGTCCACCGAGCGGCTCGCCGCCCACGCCGACTACCTCGTCGTGAACGTCTCCTCGCCCAACACGCCCGGCCTGCGCAACCTCCAGGCCACCGAGTCGCTCCGCCCGCTGCTCACCGCCGTGCGCGAGGCCGCCGACCGCACGGTCACCACCCGGCGGGTCCCGCTGCTCGTCAAGATCGCCCCGGACCTCGCGGACGAGGACGTCGACGCGGTCGCCGACCTCGCCGTCGAGCTCGGCCTGGACGGCATCATCGCCACCAACACCACCATCGCCCGCGAGGGACTCGGCCTGAGGTCCGACGCCTCCCTGGTCGGGGAGACCGGCGGACTCTCCGGCGCGCCCCTCAAGGAGCGCTCCCTGGAGGTCCTCGGCCGTCTGTACGCCCGTGTGGGGACCCGGATCACCCTGGTGGGCGTCGGGGGCATCGAGAACGCCGAGGACGCCTGGCAGCGCATCCTGGCCGGCGCCACGCTCGTCCAGGGCTACAGCGCCTTCATCTACGAGGGCCCGTTCTACGCCCGCGCGATCCACAAGGGCCTCGCCGCCCGCCTGGCCGCATCCCCGTACGCCACCCTCGCCGAAGCCGTCGGCGCCGAGACACGGAAGGTCATGCAGTGACCCTTGAACCCTTCGGCGCGCGCCTGCGCCACGCCATGGACACCCGCGGGCCGCTCTGCGTCGGCATCGACCCGCACAGCTCGCTGCTCACCTCCTGGGGCCTGAACGACGACGTGGCGGGGCTGGAGCGCTTCACACGTACGGTCGTCGAGGCCCTGGCCGACCGGGTCGCCGTGCTGAAGCCGCAGTCCGCGTTCTTCGAGCGCTTCGGCTCGCGGGGCATCGCCGTCCTGGAGAAGGCCGTGGAGGAGGCCCGCGCCGCCGGCGCCCTCGTGCTCATGGACGCCAAGCGCGGCGACATCGGCTCCACGATGGGGGCCTACGCGGCCACCTACCTCGACAAGGACTCGCCGCTCTTCTCCGACGCGGTCACCGTCTCGCCGTACCTCGGCTTCGGCTCGCTGCGGCCCGCGCTCGACGCCGCCGCGGTCTCCGGCGCGGGTGTCTTCGTGCTCGCCCTCACCTCGAACCCGGAGGGCGCGGAGGTCCAGCGCGCCACCGCGGCGGACGGACGGCAGCTGGCCCAGGTGATGCTGGACCACCTGGCGGCCGAGAACGCGGGTGCGACCCCGCTCGGATCCGTGGGCGCGGTGGTCGGCGCCACCCTCGGGGACACCGGTGTCGATCTGTCGGTCAACGGGCCGCTGCTCGCCCCCGGCATCGGCGCCCAGGGTGCGACGCCGGCGGATCTTCCCCGCGTCTTCGGCGCCGCGGTGCGCAATGTCGTGCCCAGCGTGAGCCGGGGCGTGCTGCGCCACGGACCGGACGCTTCAGGGCTGCGCGAAGCCGCCGGACGGTTCGCGGACGAGGTCCGTACGGCCGTCCCGGAACACTGACCATGCCACGTAACTGCCTGTTGACGGAATCCTGACCAGAATTCCGGGTTGTTATGGCCGAAATGTCCGGGTCGGCTCAGGCTGACCAGGACTTTTCGTCTGTTCTCGCTGACTCAGGCGGTCATGCCCGCTAGTCTCCGTCGAGAGCCAACGAGCACGCGGTGTTCGTTGCTCACCAGGTGTGGGACCACCAGGTTCCCCACCGGTCCGTATCCGACAGATCGACATCCGAGGTGACGTAGGCGTGGCTCTTCCGCCCCTTACCCCTGAACAGCGCGCAGCCGCGCTCGAAAAGGCCGCCGCGGCTCGCCGGGAGCGGGCCGAGGTCAAGAATCGACTCAAGCACTCCGGCGCCTCGCTCCACGAGGTCATCAAGCAGGGCCAGGAGAACGACGTCATCGGCAAGATGAAGGTCTCCGCTCTTCTCGAGTCCCTGCCGGGCGTCGGCAAGGTCCGCGCCAAGCAGATCATGGAGCGTCTCGGGATCTCCGAGAGCCGCCGTGTCCGGGGTCTTGGCTCCAACCAGATCGCATCCCTGGAGCGTGAGTTCGGCGGCAGCGCCGCCTGACGTTCTCAGGCACTCCTGAGAACCTGGATAATCGCCCCATGGCTGCAACATCCCGGGGGACGTCCCCCGTACCCCCGGACGTACGTCCGCGGCTGACCGTGCTCTCCGGCCCCTCAGGGGTCGGCAAGAGCACGGTCGTCGCTCATATGCGCAAGGTTCACCCCGAGGTCTGGCTCTCGGTGTCCGCCACGACCCGTAAGCCCCGCCCCGGCGAACGCAACGGTGTCCACTACTTCTTCGTGGACGACGAGGAGTTCGACAAGCTGATCGCCAACGGCGAGCTGCTGGAGTGGGCGGAGTTCGCCGGCAACCGGTACGGCACGCCCCGGCGGGCCGTGCTCGACCGCCTGGAGGCGGGCGAGCCGGTGCTGCTGGAGATCGACCTCCAGGGCGCCCGGCTGGTCCGCCAGTCGATGCCCGAGGCCCAGCTCGTCTTCCTGGCCCCGCCCGGCTGGGACGAGCTGGTGCGCCGTCTCACCGGCCGCGGGACGGAGTCGCAGGAAGTGATCGAGCGCCGGCTCGCGGCGGCGAAGGTCGAGCTGGCCGCGGAGGCCGAGTTCGACACCACGCTCGTCAACACCTCGGTCGAGGACGTGGCACGCGAGCTGCTAACGTTGATGCTGCAGGCTTCCGGCCTCCGTGGTAGCGACGACTGACCTCAGGGTCCTGACCGGTCCACGGACGCAGAGCATCACCACTGCGGAACCAGCATGGTCAAAGATCTCTTTGATCTCTATCCCCTTCGGAAGGCAGAGAGTGTCCTCTTCCATCACCACGCCCGAGGGCATCATCAACCCGCCGATTGATGAGCTCCTCGAGGCCACCGACTCGAAGTACAGCCTCGTGATCTACGCCGCCAAGCGCGCGCGCCAGATCAACGCGTACTACTCGCAGCTCGGCGAAGGCCTCCTCGAGTACGTCGGTCCGCTCGTCGACACCCACGTGCACGAGAAGCCGCTCTCGATCGCGCTCCGCGAGATCAACGCGGGCCTGCTGACCTCCGAGGCCATCGAGGGCCCCGCGCAGTAAGCAGGCGGCAGGAAACGCACCTTCACCACAGGCCCGGCGGTCGGTATCCGCCGGGCCTGTGGTGTGCCCGGCACCGGACCCGCCGGACCGCGCCCCGGGCGGTGAGGCAGCATGGAGGGCGTACGTCACGAGGCCGCACGCGAGTGCGCGGAGACACGAGTGCGGGGAGACGCAGTGGAGAAGCCGAAGGTCGTCCTGGGGGTCAGCGGGGGCATCGCCGCGTACAAGGCGTGCGAGCTGCTGCGCAGGCTGACCGAGTCCGGGCACGACGTACGGGTCGTCCCGACCGACGCGTCGCTGAACTTCGTCGGGGCGGCCACCTGGTCGGCCCTCTCCGGGAACCCCGTGTCGACCGAGGTCTGGGACGGCGTGCACGAGGTGCCGCACGTCCGGATCGGCCAGGGTGCCGACCTCGTCGTGGTCGCCCCCGCCACCGCAGACCTGCTCGCCAAGGCCGCACACGGCCTCGCCGACGACCTCCTCACCAACACCCTGCTCACCGCGCGCTGTCCGGTCGTCTTCGCCCCCGCGATGCACACCGAGATGTGGGAGCACCCCGCCACCCAGGAGAACGTCGCCACCCTGCGCCGCCGCGGGGCCGTCGTCATCGAGCCCGCCGTCGGCCGCCTCACCGGCGTGGACACCGGCAAGGGCCGGCTGCCCGACCCGGGGGAGATCTTCGAGGTCTGCCGCCGCGTCCTGACCCGGGGCCCCGCCGCCCCCGACCTCGCGGGGCGGCACGTGGTGATCAGCGCGGGCGGCACCCGTGAGCCGCTGGACCCGGTGCGCTACCTGGGCAACCGCTCCTCCGGCAAGCAGGGCTACGCCCTGGCCCGCACCGCCGTCGCCCGTGGCGCCCGGGTCACGCTGGTCGAGGCCAACACGGGCCTGCCCGACCCCGCGGGCGCCGACGTGGTGCGCGCCGGGACCGCCGTACAACTGCGCGAGGCCGTGCTCAAGGCGGCGGCCGACGCCGACGTCGTGGTGATGGCCGCCGCCGTCGCCGACTTCCGCCCCGCGGCGTACGCGGCGGGCAAGATCAAGAAGAAGGACGGCCAGGAACCGGCCCCCATCACGCTCGTCCGCAACCCCGACATCCTCGCCGAGGTCGCCGCGGACCGCGCCCGGGAGGGGCAGCTCGTCGTCGGGTTCGCCGCCGAGACCGACGACGTCCTCGCCAACGGCCGCGAGAAGCTCCGCCGCAAGGGCTGCGATCTGCTCGTGGTGAACGAGGTGGGGGAGCGCAAGACCTTCGGATCCGAGGAGAACGAGGCCGTCGTGCTCGCGGCCGACGGCGCTGAGACCCCTGTGCCGTACGGGCCCAAGGAAGCGCTTGCCGACACGGTGTGGGACCTGGTGGCGGCTCGATTCGGTTAGATTGCGCAGATCCCGTTCCGGCGGGAGGAACTCATGACATCGGGCCCTGCCCCGCCCTGGAAGGAGTGATTGTCGTACTGCCGTCAACAGTGCCGCAGGTCACAGACCTCCCAAGGGGCGAGACACGTGCCCCGATCACCGGAAGCGACCGATAAACTGTTGGACGGAATGTGCCGGGCGCAGCTCCCGGAGTTCCATCAATGATCAGCCAGCAGCCGCTGCAACCCCAGGGAGCGATGTGTCCCGCCGTCTCTTCACCTCGGAGTCCGTTACCGAGGGCCACCCCGACAAGATCGCTGACCAGATCAGCGACACGATTCTCGACGCCCTCCTGCGCGAGGACCCCTCCTCGCGCGTCGCCGTCGAGACCTTGATCACCACTGGTCTGGTGCATGTCGCGGGCGAGGTCACGACCAAGGCCTACGCCGACATCCCCAACCTCGTGCGCAACAAGGTGCTGGAGATCGGCTACGACTCCTCCAAGAAGGGCTTCGACGGAGCCTCCTGCGGCGTCTCGGTGTCCATCGGGGCGCAGTCCCCGGACATCGCCCAGGGCGTCGACACCGCGTACGAGAAGCGGGTCGAGGGCGATGAGGACGAGCTCGACAAGCAGGGCGCCGGCGACCAGGGGCTGATGTTCGGCTACGCCTGCGACGAGACGCCCGAGCTGATGCCTCTGCCGATCTACCTCGCGCACCGGCTCTCGCGCCGGCTCTCCGAGGTGCGCAAGAACGGGACCATCCCGTACCTGCGTCCCGACGGCAAGACCCAGGTCACCATCGAGTACGACGGCGACAAGGCCGTCCGTCTCGACACGGTCGTCGTCTCCTCGCAGCACGCGTCCGACATCGACCTGGACTCGCTGCTCGCGCCCGACATCCGTGAGTTCGTCGTCGAGCACGTGCTGAACCAGCTCATCGAGGACGGCATCAAGCTGGACACCGAGGGCTACCGCCTGCTGGTCAACCCGACCGGACGCTTCGAGATCGGCGGCCCGATGGGCGACGCCGGCCTCACCGGCCGCAAGATCATCATCGACACCTACGGCGGCATGGCCCGCCACGGCGGCGGCGCCTTCTCCGGCAAGGACCCGTCCAAGGTCGACCGCTCGGCCGCCTACGCCATGCGCTGGGTCGCCAAGAACGTCGTCGCGGCCGGGCTCGCCGCCCGCTGCGAGGTCCAGGTCGCCTATGCGATCGGCAAGGCCGAGCCGGTCGGTCTGTTCGTCGAGACCTTCGGCACCGCCGCGGTCGACACGGAGAAGATCGAGCACGCCATCGGCGAGGTCTTCGACCTCCGCCCGGCCGCGATCATCCGCGACCTCGACCTGCTCCGCCCGATCTACGCCCAGACCGCGGCGTACGGCCACTTCGGCCGTGAGCTCCCCGACTTCACCTGGGAGCGCACCGACCGCGTGGACGCGCTGCGCGCGGCGGCGGGAATCTAGGACCGCTTGCCCGTCCTTCACGCCGGGGCCCGGACACCGTACGACGAGGTGTCCGGGCCCCGGCGTGTACGGCCCTTCCGGGCCCCCGGGGCATGTCAGTGGCGTCTGGTAGGAATGTGGCTGTGAGCAGCGACGACGAGCGGTCCGACGAGCCCGGGTCCGGGGCGCCGGAGCAGCTTGCGCTCATCCGGGAGTCCGTGCGCCGGGCCAAGGTGCCGCGTGCCAAGCCTCGGACCTGGCGGGGCGCCGCGCTCGCCGAGGAGCTGCCGGTCGCCCGTGTCCTGGTGAACAAGGGCGCGCTCCACCTCGACCAGTACTTCGACTACGCCGTCCCCGAGGAGCTCGACGCCGACGCGCAGCCCGGCGTCCGGGTCCGGGTGCGGTTCGGGGCCGGTGGGCGCCAGGTCCGGGGCGGGAGACGCGAGGGCGGCGGCCTGATCGACGGCTTCCTGATCGAGCGTCGGGCCTCCTCGGACTACCAGGGGGCCCTGGCGGCCCTCGCCTACGTCGTCTCGCCCGAGCCGGTGCTCGGTCCGGAGCTGCTGGAGCTCTCGCGTGCCGTTGCCGACCGGTACGCGGGAAGCCTCGCCGATGTGCTGCAGCTCGCCGTGCCCCCCAGGAACGGCCGCGCCGAGGGCAAGCCGTCGCCGGAGCCGCTGCCGCCGCCCGCGGCCCCCGCGCCCGGGACCTGGGAGCGGTACGCCCAGGGGCCCGGTTTCCTGCGGGCGCTGGCCGAGGGCGGGGCGCCCCGGGCCGTGTGGACGGCGCTGCCCGGCCCGCACTGGCCCGAGGAGATCGCCCGCGCCATGGCCGCGACCCTGGCCTCCGGGCGGGGCGCGCTCGTCGTCGTACCGGACGGGCGGAGCGCCGGGCGGGTCGACGCCGCGCTGACCGCGGTGCTGGGGGAGGGGCGGCACGCGCTGCTGACCGCCGACTCGGGACCGGAGAAGCGCTACCGGCAGTGGCTGGCGGTCCGGCGCGGCTCGGTGCGCGCGGTGGTGGGGACCAGGGCCGCGATGTTCGCCCCGGTCGCCGACCTGGGCCTGGTCGCCCTCTGGGACGACGGGGACTCCAGCCACAGCGACGACAACGCCCCCTTCCCGCACGTCAGGGAGGTCCTGGAGCTGCGCGCCGCGCACGGTCGCTGCGCGTTCCTGCTCGGCGGCACGAGCTGCACGGTGGAGGCCGCCCAGCTGGTCGAGAACGGCTGGGCCCTGCCGCTGCGCGCGGAGCGGGACCAGCTGCGGAGCGCGGCCCCCCTGGTGCGTACGGTCGGCGACGGGGAGCTCGCGCGGGACGGCGCCGCCCGCTCGGCCCGGCTGCCCAGCCTGGCCTGGCAGACCGTCCGGGACGGACTGCGCACCGGGCCTGTGCTCATCCAGGTGCCCCGCCGGGGTTACGCGCCCAGGCTGGCCTGCGAGCGCTGCCGCGAGCCCGCGCGGTGCCGGCACTGCGCGGGGCCGCTCCAGGCGCCGGACCAGCGGGACCTCGACTGCGCCTGGTGCGGGCGGGCCGAGACGGCGTGGCGCTGCCCGGCCTGCGGCGGCGCGCGGCTGCGGGCGCAGATCGTCGGCGCCCGCCGGACCGCGGAGGAGCTGGGGAGGGCGTTCCCCGCCGTCCCGGTGCGGACCTCGGGGCGGGACCATGTGCTGGACTCCGTGCCCGACCAGCCCGCTCTCGTCGTCAGCACCCCCGGCGCGGAGCCGGTGGCCGAGGGGGGTTACGCGGCGGCGCTGCTGCTGGACGGCTGGGCCATGATCGGCCGGCCCGACCTGCGGGCCGGCGAGGAGGCACTGCGGCGCTGGACGGCCGCCGCCGCGCTGGTGCGGGGCCGGCCGGACGGCGGCACCGTGGTGATCATGGCCGAGCCGACGCTACCGCCGGTGCAGGCCCTGGTCCGCTGGGACCCGGTCGGCCACGCCCGCCGCGAGCTCGCGGAACGCGCGGAGCTCGGCTTCCCGCCGGTGTCCCGGATGGCCTCCGTCACCGGCCCGCCGGAGGCCGTGGCCGCCTTCCTCGCAGGCGCGGAGCTGCCGCCCGAAGCGGAGGTCCTCGGCCCGGTCCAGGTGCCAGGAGCCACTCCCGGCAGGCCCCGCAGACAGGGGGACGCCCCGCCCGGCGAGGCCTGGGAGCGCGCGCTGGTCAGGGTCCCGCCGGGGCGGGGAGCGGCGCTGGCGGCCGCCCTGAAGACGGCGCAGGCCGCGCGGACCGCCCGGGGCACCGGGGAGCCCGTACGGATCAGGATCGACCCCCCGGACATCGGCTGACGCCGCCGGGGGAGCGACCGGGCGCCGGGCGCCACCGGAGGCCCGGCCCGCCCGGCGGCCGCGCGTCCCCGGCCGCCGGCACCGCACCGGGCACCCCGTGCGGTCAGCCGTTGCGCGGACCGGGGAAGGCGCCGGGCCGGTCCGACGGCTGCGGCGGCATCGAGCGGGCGGCGGGCACGGCCGGCAGCACGGAGGAGCCCGGCGCCGCGGACACCGTACGGCTCGTGTTCTCGGAGGCGGCCTCCGCCGACCCGGACTGCGGGGTCGCACGGCGCGCGCCGTAACGGCGGTGCACCGCCTGCTTGGTGACCCCGAGCGCGGAGCCCACCGCGTCCCACGAGAAGCCCAGCGAGCGGTCGAAGTCCACCGCCGCGGTGACCAGGGTCTCGACGCTGTCCCGCAGTTCCTGGGCGAGCCGGACCGTCGGGGCCGGAGCCCTGCCGTAGACGACGAAGCCGGCGGACGGGCCGGAGCGGCGCGGACGGTAGACGTTGCCCAGCTGCGCAGTGAGGGTGCGCAGCGCGTCCACCTGCCGCCGGACCCGCTCGATGTCCCGCACCAACAGGTGCAGACTGGCACGCGCTTGGGCGTCGTGGGTTGCGTGGTCGGCCATGAACAAGCCTCTCGAACCGGCGTTGAAAGGGATCGGACCGCGCGGCGGCGGCCCACTTCGGTCAATCTCACTTGACCAACGCGTCACCCGGCCATGTGGTCACGCAACAGGGGCGTATGTGCGTATGAGCGGGGCGCCCGTGACCCGCGTACGCCCCCCGGCCCCGGGCTCGCGGAGCGACCCGGGCGGAAGACCCTAGACTGGTGTGCTGCTCGCCACGTACGTTCCGGCCCGAGAGGCAGTCCGCCACCCATGAAGCTCGTCTTCGCAGGCACCCCCGAGGTCGCCGTTCCCGCTCTGGACGCCCTGATCGCCTCCGGCCGCCACGAGGTGGCCGCCGTGGTGACCCGCCCCGACGCACCGGCCGGGCGGGGACGCCGGCTGGTCGCCAGCCCCGTGGCCGAGCGGGCCGAGGAGGCGGGCATCGAGGTGCTCAAGCCCGCCAAGCCGCGTGACGAGGACTTCCTGGCGCGGCTGCGGGAGATCGCGCCGGACTGCTGCCCCGTCGTGGCCTACGGCGCGCTGCTGCCCAAGAGCGCGCTGGACGTGCCGGCCAGGGGCTGGGTCAACCTGCACTTCTCGCTCCTGCCCGCCTGGCGCGGGGCCGCCCCCGTCCAGCACTCGGTCATGGCCGGCGACGAGGTCACCGGCGCGTCCACCTTCCTGATCGAGGAGGGGCTGGACTCGGGCCCGGTCTACGGCGTCCTGACCGAGGAGGTCAGGCCCACCGACACCAGCGGCGATCTGCTCACCCGGCTGGCCTTCGCGGGCGCCGGGCTGCTCGCGGCGACCATGGACGGCATCGAGGACGGCACCCTGCACGCCGTCCCGCAGCCCGCCGAGGGCGTCACCCTCGCCCCCAAGATCACCGTCGAGGACGCCCAGGTGCGGTGGTCGGACCCCGCACTCCGGGTCGACCGCGTGGTGCGCGGCTGCACCCCCGCACCGGGAGCCTGGACCCTCTTCCGGGGCGAGCGCCTCAAGCTGGTCCAGGCCGTGCCCGTCCTGGACCGGACCGACCTCGCCCCGGGCGAGCTGTCGGCGGGCAAGAACAACGTGTACGTGGGCACCGGCTCGCACGCCGTGGAGCTGCTCTGGGTCCAGCCGCAGGGCAAGAAGCCGATGCGGGCCGCCGACTGGGCCCGCGGTGTGCGCATCGCCCACGGGGAGCTGCTGGGCCTCTGAGGCCTCGGGACAGGGGGCGGCCCCGGCGACGTACGCTGGACGGGTTCGTCCCCTCATCTTCAGCGGAGCACCTTTCACGTGAACGACCAGCCGCGTCGCCGTCCCGCCAAGCCCCATCGCCGTCCCCAGAAGGACCCGGTCCGCTTCCTCGCCTTCGAGGTGCTCAGGGCCGTCGACGAGCGCGACGCCTACGCCAACCTCGTCCTGCCGCCGCTGCTGAAGAAGGCACGCGCCAAGGGCGACTTCGAGGGCCGGGACGCGGCGCTGGCGACCGAGCTGGTCTACGGGACGCTGCGCCGCCAGGGCACGTACGACGCGATCGTCGCGGCCTGCATCGACCGGCCGCTCCGGGAGGTCGACCCGCCGGTGCTCGACGTGCTGAACATGGGCGTCCACCAGCTGCTCGGCACCCGCATCCCGACCCACGCGGCCGTGTCCGCCAGCGTGGAGCTGGCGCGGGTGGTGCTGGGCGAGGGCCGCGCCAAGTTCGTCAACGCCGTGCTGCGCAAGGTCACCGCGCACGACCTCGACGGCTGGCTGGAGCGGGTCGCACCCGCCTACGACGAGGACGCCGAGGAACACCTCTCCGTCGTCCACTCGCACCCCCGCTGGATCGTCTCCGCCCTCTGGGACGCCCTGGGCGGCGGCCGGGCCGGGATCGAGGACCTGCTGGAGGCCGACAACGAGCGGCCCGAGGTGACCCTGGCGGCCCGCCCCGGCCGCTCCACCACCGAGGAGCTGCTGGACGCCCTCGGCGAGGAGAGCGGCCTGCCCGGCCGCTGGTCGCCCTATGCCGTACGGATGGCCGAGGGCGGCGAGCCCGGTGCCCTGGCCGCCGTGCGGGACGGCAGCGCCGGTGTGCAGGACGAGGGCAGCCAGCTCGTCGCCGCCGCGCTCGCCAACGCCCCGGTCGAGGGCGAGGACACCCGGTGGCTGGACGGCTGCGCCGGCCCGGGCGGCAAGGCCGCGCTGCTGGCCGCGCTCGCCGCCGGACGCGGCGCGACCCTGCTCGCCGCCGAGAAGCAGCCGCACCGCGCCCGGCTCGTCGAGCGCGCGCTGGCCGGCAACCCCGGGCCGTACCAGGTGATCACCGCCGACGGCACCCGGCCGCCGTGGCGCCCCGGCTCCTTCGACCGGGTCCTCATGGACGTGCCCTGCTCCGGTCTCGGTGCGCTGCGCCGGCGCCCCGAGTCCCGCTGGCGTCGCCGCGCGGAGGACCTGGAGGGCTTCGCACCGCTGCAACGCGGCCTGCTGCGCGAGGCGTTGAAGGCCGTACGCGTCGGCGGGGTCGTCGGTTACGCGACCTGCTCCCCGCACCTCGCGGAGACCAGGGTCGTCGTCGAGGACGTGCTCAAGGGGCGTGGCGGGGAGCCGTTCGAGGCCGAGTGGATCGACGCCCGCCCGCTGCTGCCGGGAGTCCCCGCCCTGGGCGAGGGGCCCGACATCCAGCTCTGGCCGCATCTGCACGGCACGGACGCGATGTACCTGGCCCTGCTGCGCCGCACGGGCTGACCCGCGCGGGCGCCGGACGTCAGTACGGACGGTCGCCCGCGACGGCGACGCGTTCGGCCACCCTGCGGTGCGGGGCGTAGTCGTTCACCGCGTAGTGCTGCGTCGCCCGGTTGTCCCAGAACGCGACGTCCCCCGCGCGCCAGGTGAAGCGCACCTGGTACTCGGGCACATGCGCCTGCTGGAAGAGCAGACGCAGCATCCGGTCGCTCTCCTCCTGCTCCCAGCCCACGATCCGGGTGGTGAACGAGGTGTTGACGAAGAGCATCCGGCGTCCGGTGGCCGGATGCGTCCGCACCACCGGGTGCTCGACCGGCGGGAAGCGGTCCTGGAAGGCGATCAGCCGCTCCTCGGGGGTGAACCGCGCGAAGCCCGGCACGAAGTCGTGCACCGCCCGCGCCCCCTCCAGGCGCGCCTTCACCTCCTGCGGAAGGTTGTCGTACGCGGCGGCCATGTCGGCCCACATCGTGTCGCCGCCGTACGGGGGCACCTCGCGCAGCTGGAGGACCGCGCCGAGCGCGGGCCGCTCCCTGAAGGTCACATCGGTGTGCCAGACGTTCTCGAAGCTCGGCGTGGCCGAGCGGTCGAAGCGCGCCACCTCCGGATCGTCCCCGGCGGCCAGCAGCGGGTTGGTCTCCAGCTCGCCCCAGTTGCGGGCGAAGGCCCGCTGCTCGGCCGAACTGGGGTGCTGCCCACGGAAGAAGAGCACCTTCCACTCCAGCAGCGCCCGGTCCAGCTCCTCGCGCACGGCGGGCGTCAGCGGGCGGGTCAGGTCCACACCGCCGATCTCGGCACCGATCAGCGGGCCGAGCGGCACGACGTCGAACAGCGTGTAGGGCAGGTCGGGCCGGCCCGGGGCCAGCCTGCGCAGTTCGCGCGGGCCTTCGTACAGCCCGTCCGGAGGCAGCCGGTGGGCGCGCAGCGCGGGGCGGGAACCGACGGACGCGGTGAGGGACATGGGGAGCTCCTGTCTGCGTGGGGGTGTGCGTCGGGGTGTGCGGGGGCCGCCCGCACGAGCGGGCGGCCCCACGGCTCAGCGGGCCGCGTCGCGTACCGCCGCGCCGATCTCGGCGCGCAGCGCGGCGTACTCGGGCAGTCCCCGCAGCCCGTCCGGGTCGTCGCTCCCGGTGCGGGGCAGGTCGATGGGCACATCCAGCGCGACGGTGCCCGGTCCGGCGCTGAGGACGACCGCGCGGGTCCCGAGGAACACGGCCTCGTCCACGCTGTGCGTCACGAAGACCGAGGTGATCCCCGTCAGGGAACTCACCGTCCGCAGGTCCTCCTGGAGCCGCTCCCGGGTGAGCGCGTCCAGGGCGGCGAACGGCTCGTCCAGCAGCAACAGGTCCTTGCCGCCGGCCAGGGCCCGGGCGATGGCCACCCGCTGCTGCTGGCCGCCCGAGATCTGCCAGGTCCTGCGCCGGGCGGTGCCGGCCAGCCCGACCCGCTCCAGCAACTCCTCGACGCGCGCGGGGCGTTCGGGCCGGGGGACTCCGGCGTAGCGAAGCGCCAGGGAGATGTTCTCGCCGACCGTGCGCCAGGGGAACAGTCGTGGCTGCTGGAAGACCACACCCGCCTGGCGCCCGGGCTCCGGCGTCCCGCCGTGCACGGTGACCTCGCCGGACGAGGCCTGCTCGAAGCCGGCGATCAGCCGCAGCAGCGTGCTCTTCCCGCTCCCGGACGGTCCGACCAGCACCAGGAACTCGCCGGCCGGGATGTCGAGGGAGAGCGGGCCGAGGGCCGTCACGGTGTCCGCGCCGCGCCCATAGCGGTGGGTCACCTCACGGACGGCCACGGCGGGTGCCACGGTCGCCGTGGCGGCGTCCCCGCCGCTGACCGGTGCGTCGTCCGTCGCGTCGGCCGCGCGGTCACTCGGAGACGGCATCGCTGAGCCCTTCCACGTACACGGCCTTCTCCAGCTCGGAGAGGTCCGGGGCGGCCGGGATCTGCTTCTGCCCGGCCAGGAACTCCGCCGCGCTGCGCAGGTTCTCCGCCAGCTCGCCGACCTTGCCCGGGCGGCCGAGCCACTTGTCGTCCGCCTGTTCGGCCGGCTTGAGGAAGATGCCCTGCTTCAGCTGGGCGGCGGCGTCCTGGGGGCTGGTGCCGAGCTGCTTGCCGACGGCCTCCGCCGCGGCCGAGGGGTCGTCATGGATGAGGTCCAGCGCCTGTGCCTGGGCCTTGCGCCAGGCGGTGATGACCTCGGGCCGCTTCTCGATGAACGAGGTGGAGGCGACCCCCAGGTCGAGCGTGGGCTTGCCCGACGCGGCCAGTTCCCGGCTGGTCAGCAGGGTCTTGCCGGTCTTCCCGAGCTCGTCGAGGGTGGGCAGCCAGAGGTAGGCCGCGTCGATGTCCCCGCGCGACCAGGCCGCGACGATGTCCTGCGGTTCCAGGTCGAGCAGGTCGACCTTCGACGCGTCCACGCCGGCCTTGTCGAGCGCGGCGAGCAGGCTGTAGTGAGAGGTGGAGCTGAAGGGCGTGGCGACCTTGTGGCCCGCGAGGTCCTTGACGTCCTTGATGCCGGAGCCGTTACGGGCCACCAGCGCCTCGTTGTCACCGGCGACGTCCAGCACCCAGGTGACCTTGTACGGGATGTTCAGCGGCTCGGACAGCCCGCGCGCCACCGGACTGGAGCCGATCGCGGCCAGATCGACCGCGCCCGAGACGAAGGCGGTGTTGACCGTCGCGCCGGAGTCGAACTTGATCCACTTGATCGTGTAGTCCGGCAGCGCCTTCTCCAGCAGGCCCTTCTCCTTCACGATCAGGTCGCCGCTGGGGAAGGCCTGGTAGCCGATCCGGATCGTTCGGCCGCCGCCCTGGTCGTCACCGCCCCCGCCACCGCCGGTGCCGCAGGCGGTGACGACGACGAGCGCTCCCAGAGCCGCGACGAGCGTGGAGGTGCGGCGCAGACCGCGTGTTCCGGGCATGGGGTGGTCCTTCGTTCGTTGAGTCGGGGAGGGAAAGGAGGTGAGCGCGGGGGACTGGGGCAGGAGGGGTCACGACAGCCCGCGCCACGGCGCGAGCCGGTTCTCGGCGCCCCGCAGCAGGGCGTCGATCAGCAGGCCGGAGACGCCGATCGCGAACAGCCCGAGGACGACCACGTCGGACTGGTTGTAGCGCTGGGCGTCCCGGATCATCCCGCCGATGCCGGGCAGTCCGTTGACGGTCTCCGCCGCGACCACCGAGGAGTACGCGATCCCGAACGCCAGCCGTACGCCGACGAGGATCTCCGGCAGCGCGGACGGCAGGACCACGGAGGCCACCACCTGGGAGCGGCGTGCCCCGATGGCCCGTGCGGCCTCCACCAGCGAGGCGGGCGCCGAGGCGACCGCGGAGGCGGTGGCCACGGCCACGGGCGGCATCGCGGCGATCGCGAGCAGCCACAGCTTGGGCGCCTCGTCGATGCCGAACCAGATGATCAGCAGACTGAAGTAGGCCAGCGGCGGCAGGGTCCGGAGGAAGGCCACCGCCGGTTCGAACACCACCCGCACCCACGGCAGGGTGCCCATCAGCACCCCGGCCACGAGGCCGGCGAGGACACCGGCGCCCGCACCGATCGCGATCCGGCGCAGGCTGATGCCCAGATGCTCGATCAGGGTGTGGCCCTGGTAGCCGCGTACCCCGTCATGGGTGCCGGACGTCTGGACGAGCGCGTCCCAGACGGCCGACGGCGGCGGCACCAGCACCGGCGACCACAGCCGCAGGGAGGTGACGAGCTGCCAGAGGGCGAGCAGCACGACCAGCGCGAGCAGCCGCAGCCCCACCCTGCGCAGCCGCGCCGTCCTCTCGGGCGAGCGGCGGGGCGGCGGGGGTGCGGGAGCGGGCTCACCGGAGAGGGCGGGGCCGGACGGCTGCTTCTCCGCGGTGGATGCGGTCATGACGGACTCCGTCGAGAGGTACGCGGACACCGGACCGCCGGCAGGGCGGACGGGGCCGGGCAGGGGAGGGCGCGCGGACGGGGGTCCGCGGCAACGGGGGAGGGCCGGTTCCTCGGAACGGGGTGCGCGCCGCACACGGACGGCAGGCGTCCGGTCCGGTGCACGGACAGGGTTCCGGGAGGACCGCCGGCTCACCCGAGGGGCGGCCGGAAGGCGGGCGTACGACGCCGCGCAGTTCTGGAAGCGCTCAGCGCTGCCGGGCCAGGCTCAACAGGAGCAGCTGGTCACACGGCAGAGATCGATGCTGAGGCGCGCCGTCAGGAACTGGTCGCTGGTCACGGGGTTTTTTCTAACACAGCCGCAGAGTGGGCACCAGGGGCTGTCCGCGCCCTGGTACGGACCGGGCGGTGCGGCGGTTCGGGCCGGCGGTTCCGGGCAGGTGGCCGGCGCCCCGGCCGCGCCGGCCTGCCGCAGGAGCGCGGCACGGGACGGGATCGGGGGCGGAAAAGCCGGGAATGTGCGAACCGTAATGATCCCGTGAGGCTTTGAGGCTCACCGAGGCGGGGAAGTGGCGCCCGGCATGGCAGGCTTGGGTGCATGGCCCAGATCAACCCCAGCATCCTGTCCGCCGACTTCGCCCGCCTCGCCGAGGAGGCGAAGGCCGTGGAGGGCGCCGACTGGCTCCATGTCGATGTCATGGACAACCATTTCGTGCCCAACCTGACGCTCGGCGTGCCCATCGTGGAGGCGCTGAGCAAGGCGACGGATACCCCGCTGGACTGCCACCTCATGATCGAGGACGCGGACCGCTGGGCCCCGCAGTACGTGGAGGCCGGGGCCGGCTCGGTCACCTTCCACGCCGAGGCCGCGGCCGCGCCCGTACGGCTGGCCCGGGAGATCAGGGCCAAGGGCGCCCGCGCCTCCATGGCGCTGAAGCCCGCGACGCCCATCGAGCCGTACGAGGACCTGCTCCCCGAGCTCGACATGCTGCTGATCATGACGGTGGAGCCGGGCTTCGGCGGCCAGGCGTTCCTCGACATCATGCTGCCGAAGATCCGCCGTACGCGTGAGCTGATCTCCAAGCACGGCCTGGAGCTGTGGCTCCAGGTCGACGGCGGTGTCTCCGCCACCACCATCGAGCGGTGCGCCGAGGCCGGCGCGGACGTGTTCGTCGCCGGCTCCGCGGTGTACGGAGCCGAGGACCCCGCCGAGGCGGTGCGGGCGCTGCGCGCGCAGGCGGACACGGTCACCGCTTCCGCGCCCTGGGCGTGCGGCCACTGAACAAAGCTCAGATGAACGCGGCCCGACGGGGCTGATCAAGCATCGCCGGATCTGACAGGATGAACGGCGTACGAGCGTGTGAACAGCAGTGAGGAGATCGCGGTGTCTGGCATCTCGGCGGGTCGGTCAGCCATGCGGATGGGACCCGCGGAGCTGGTGCAGGCGGCGGCCATGGCCCGCCGGTTCTACCTGGAGGGCAAGTCGAAGATCCAGATCGCCGAGGAGTTCGGCGTCAGCCGCTTCAAGGTGGCCCGGGTCCTGGAGACCGCCCTGGAGCGTGATCTCGTACGGATCGAGATCCGGGTGCCGGCGGAGCTGGACGCGGAGCGCTCCGACGCGCTCCGGGCCCGCTACGGCCTGCGGCACGCCGTCGTGGTCGAGTCCCCGGCGGAGGAGCAGGACGACGCGGCCGATCCGGAGAACCTGGGCGAGGTGGCGGCCGAGCTGCTCGGCGAGCTGGTGAACGAGGGCGATGTGCTGGGGCTGGCCTGGGGCCGCTCCACCATCCACATGGCGGCGGCCCTCGACCGGCTGCCCCCGTGCACGGTCGTCCAGCTGACCGGTGTGTACGACGCGGGGACGGCCGAGCGCGGCTCGGTCGAGGCGGTCCGCCGCGCCGCGCAGGTGTCGGGCGGCGAGGCGCACCCGATCTACGCCCCGATGCTGCTGCCCGACCCGGCCACGGCGGCCGCGCTGCGCCACCAGACGGGCATCGCCCGCGCCTTCGAGTACTTCGACAAGGTGACGGTCGCCGCGGTCTCCATCGGATCGTGGGAGCCCGGCATCTCCACCGTCCACGACATGCTCTCGGACGAGGAGCGCGGCCACTACGCCTCGCTCGGTGTGGCGGCCGAGATGTCCGCCCACCTCTTCGACTCCGACGGGCGCCGGGTCGGCCGGGACCTCGGCGAGCGGTGCATCACCGTGGAGGCCGACCGGCTGCGCCGGATCCCCGAGGTGGTCGCCATCGCCGGCGGGCAGCGCAAGGCGGCGGCCATCGGCGCGGTGCTCCGCTCGGGGCTGGTCACCAGCCTCGTCACGGACACGGCCGCGGCCGACTACCTGCTGACGGAGTCGGCCGCCGGGCAGCGTCCCGCGCTGGAGCGGGCCGACCCCGACGACTGAGCGCCCGGGTACGGGTGAGGGCGGACCCCGGCCTCACCCGTACCGCCGGGGTCAGTCGCCGCCGCCGGAGCCCAGCCGTGCGTGGTCCGGGCTCACACCGAGGACGGACTCCTCCAGATACGCCCCGGGCTCCGCGTACTGGCTGACCTCCGCGGGGTTGTAGCGGGGGGTCTGTCGCGACCAGTCCAGATTGCCGCGCATCCAGCTGCGCATCCCGTCGAGATAGGGCACGAGCAGGTCCGCCAGCTCCGGGTACAGCTCCAGCAGCTCGGCCTCCGCCGTGAGGAACCGCTCCGTCTCCCTGGCCGTCTCCGCGCACACATGTTCGAGCGCCTGGCGCTTCCCGTAGCCGCGGTGGTGCCGGACCAGATGGACGAGATTGTGGATCTCGCCCAGCACCTGCTCCTTCTCGTACGAGTAGACGTCGTTCGCCCAGCACACGACGTTGCAGGACGCCTCCAGCGCCGTGATGAACCCGGCGTCGTTGTGGAGGGATTCCGGCGCGGAGATACCGGCCACGATCTCTATCAGGTCCATGCACACATGGATCGCACCGGTGTGACGCCGCCGGGCGATGTACGTCGCCTCCGACGGCACGACCCCGTCGGCGCGGTTGCCCGCCTCCCAGGTGGTGGCCGTCGTCAGATACGTCATGAGGTGCCAGGCGAAGCGGCTGCGCCAGTGCGGGGCGGCCCGCGGAATCGTACGTTCCCACAGATCGGTCAGGGCGATGAGCGCGGCGGGGGCGTCCTCCCCGGGGTGCGGGCCGGGAGCCGTGCCCTCGACCACGGCACGCATCCGCTCCACCACGTCGCGTACCCGGTCGGGGCTGCGGCCCAGGTGTCCGTCGTCCAGCTGGTCGTCGACGAGGAAGAGCCAGACGAACCAGTCGGCGACCAGGTCGAGGTGCTCGCTGTCGGCCGTCGGATAGACCATGCCCACGAACGCCCCGAAGTCGGCCTGCTCGAAGCGCCGCCTGGCCGATTCGCGGTGCACCAGACCGGTGCGGCGTGTCCAGGCGTCGAGGTGCTCACGGGTGTGGCCCACGTGCGGATTGCTCCGCTGGGGGAACGGGCAGTAGATGTCGGGCAGTTCGCTCTCCACGGGCGGATCCCCATCCTCTCCGGCCAAACGCGTGACAGGTGTTCCGGGCTGGTGGGCGGCATCGCGCCTACTGCGGGGACCTGCGAATTTGAAGCTACCTGACCCTCCGTCACCCGGTCCAGGGATAGTGATCACGAAGGAGCGAATCCCGTTCGGGTAGGGTCCATGGGTAAGGCAGGTTTCCACTTGCCCGGCCCCCGGGCGGTTCCCTTGGAGGAACTGACGAACGCGGGGGTCCATTGCTGTGTCTTCGTGGAAACGACCTGCACCGTTTCGTATGAAAAAATGGGTGTTATGCGTTTTCTTGAGCCCGGCACGGGTCGCTACACGGCCTCCCCCTCGGTCCCCTACGACCTCACGTACGACGACGTCTTCATGGTCCCCGGCCGTTCGGCGGTCGGTTCCCGCCAGGCCGTGGATCTCTCCTCGCCGGACGGCAGCGGCACCACCATCCCGCTCGTCGTCGCCAACATGACCGCCATCGCGGGCCGCCGGATGGCCGAGACCATCGCCCGCCGCGGCGGGCTCGTCGTGATCCCGCAGGACATCCCGATCGAGGTCGTCACCGAGGTCATCGGCTGGGTCAAGAAGCGTCACCTGGTGCTCGACACGCCCATCGTGCTGGCCCCCGGACAGACCGTCGCGGACGCCCTCTCCCTCCTGCACAAGCGGGCCCACGGGGCCGGTGTCGTCGTCGACGCCGAGCACCGGCCGGTCGGTGTCGTCACCGACCACGACCTGACCGGTGTGGACCGCTTCACCCAGCTGTCCGAGGTCATGTCCAAGGACCTGGTCGTCCTCGACGCGGGCATCGACCCGCGCGAGGCGTTCAACACCCTCGACGGCGCCAACCGCAAGCTCGCCCCGGCGGTCGACGAGGACGGCCGGCTCGTCGGCATCCTCACCCGCAAGGCCGCGCTGCGCGCGACGCTCTACACCCCCGCGACGGACGCGGACGGCAAGCTGCGGATCGCGGCCGCCGTCGGCATCAACGGCGACGTGGCGGGCAAGGCCAAGCAGCTCCTCGACGCCGGTGTCGACACCCTCGTCGTGGACACCGCGCACGGCCACCAGGAATCCATGATCAGCGCGGTCGCGGCCGTCCGGGCGCTCGACCCGGTCGTCCCGATCGTCGCGGGCAACGTCGTGGCCGCCGAGGGCGTACGCGATCTGATCGAGGCGGGCGCCGACATCATCAAGGTCGGTGTGGGTCCCGGCGCGATGTGCACCACCCGCATGATGACCGGCGTCGGCCGGCCGCAGTTCTCCGCCGTACTGGAGTGCGCCGCCGAGGCGAAGAAGCACGGCAAGCACGTCTGGGCCGACGGCGGTGTCCGGCACCCGCGCGACGTGGCGATGGCGCTCGCCGCCGGCGCGTCCAACGTGATGATCGGTTCCTGGTTCGCCGGTACGTACGAGTCGCCCGGCGACCTCCAGCAGTCCGCCGACGGGCGGTACTACAAGGAGTCCTTCGGGATGGCCTCGGCCCGCGCGGTCAAGAACCGCACCTCGGAGGAGTCCTCCTACGACCGGGCCCGCAAGGCGCTGTTCGAGGAGGGCATCTCCACCTCGCGGATGTTCCTCGACCCCACCCGTCCCGGTGTCGAGGACCTGATCGACTCGATCATCGCCGGTGTCCGCTCCTCCTGCACCTACGCGGGCGCGTCCTCGCTGGAGGAGTTCGCGGAGAAGGCGATCGTCGGTGTGCAGAGCGCCGCAGGTTACGCCGAGGGAAAGCCGCTCCACGCCAGCTGGAGCTGACGCCGGGGCCCCGGCGGCCCTGTCGTTCCACGGGTGCTCCTCCCCGCCGTTGGTGCGGGGAGGAGCGCCTTTCGCATGGGCGCCCGAGGCAGTGGAAGACCGGCTCCTCCCGGGGGCGGGCACTTCCGGACTCCCCTTCAACTTGATTGAAGGATAAGTAATATGAGCCGCAATCAGCTGCCCGCCTCCTCTGCGGTAAGGGATTTCATGTCTTCCTTCTTCACCGACCTGGCCCAGCAGTACATCGACGGCGAGTGGCGGCCGGGGAAGGGGTCCTGGGACATCATCGACTTCAACCCGTACAGCGGGGAGAAGCTCGCCTCGGTCACCGTCGCGACGGCCGACGAGGTCGACCAGGCCTACCGGGCCGCGGAGCGGGCCCAGCCGGGATGGGCGGACACGAACCCGTACGCCCGGCGGGCGGTGCTGGAGAAGGCGCTGCGGGTCGTGGAGGAGCGCGAGGCCGAGATCGGCGAGGCGATCGTCGCGGAGCTCGGCGGCACCCGGCTGAAGGCGGGCTTCGAGCTCCACCTGGCCAAGGAGTTCCTGCGCGAGGCGGTCCAGCTCACGCTGCGGTCCACCGGGCAGATCCTTCCCTCGCCGACCGAGGGCAAGGAGAACCGCGTCCTCCGACTGCCCGTCGGCGTCGTGGGGGTCATCAGCCCCTTCAACTTCCCCTTCCTGCTGTCGCTCAAGTCGGTCGCGCCCGCGCTGGCCCTCGGCAACGCGGTGGTCCTCAAGCCGCACCAGAACACCCCGGTCTGCGGCGGCACCCTGATCGCCAAGGTGTTCGAGGAGGCGGGGCTGCCCGCCGGCCTGCTGAACGTCGTGGTCACCGACATCGCGGAGATCGGGGACGCCCTGCTGGAGCACCCCGTCCCGCAAGTCATCTCCTTCACCGGATCGGACCGGATCGGCCGCCACGTGGCGACGGTCTGCGCGGCCAACCTCAAGCGGGCGGTGCTCGAACTGGGCGGGAACAGCGCGCTGATCGTCCTGGACGACGCCGATGTGGACTACGCCGTCGACGCGGCCGTCTTCAGCCGCTTCATCCACCAGGGCCAGGTCTGCATGGCGGCCAACCGCATCCTGGTGGACCGCTCGGTGGAGCGGGAGTTCACCGAGAAGTTCGTCGCCAAGGTCGCCTCCCTCCGGGTCGGCGACCCGGCCGACCCCTCGACCCACATCGGCCCCCTGATCAGCTCCTCGCAGGCCGACGCGGTGTCCAAGCTCGTCGACGAGACCGTGGAGGCGGGCGCCACGGCGCTGCTGCACGGCCGGGCCGACGGCAACGTGGTGAGCCCGTCCGTGCTGACCGGGCTCGCCGCCGATTCCCCCGTCCTCCAGCAGGAGATATTCGGGCCCGTGGCCCTGCTCGTCGCCTTCGACGGTGAGGACGAGGCCGTACGGATCGCCAACGACACCCCGTACGGGCTGAGCGGGGCGGTCCACACCGGCAACATCGAGCGCGGCGTACGGGTGGGACAGCGGATCCGCACCGGGATGATCCACATCAACGACGGCACGGTCCACGACGAGCCGATCGTCCCGTTCGGCGGCGAGAAGAACTCGGGTCTCGGACGGCTGAACGGCGAGTCGATGCTGGAGGCGTTCACCACACAGAAGTGGATCTCGGTCCAGCACGGCCGCTCCGAGTTCCCCTTCTGACCGGAGCCCCGACCGGCGCTTCCCGGCGGCACGCGCGCTCCACGCGGGGCGCGCGTGTTCTACTTCGGGGGCGGCCCGCGCCGCCCCCGAACCCTTCCGCCGCAGAGAAGTGATCCACCCGACGTGCGCCTGAACGACCTCGACGAACGCATCGTCCACGCCCTCGCCGAGGACGCCCGCCGCTCCTACGCGGACATCGGCGCCCTCATCGGCCTCTCCGCCCCCGCGGTGAAACGCAGGGTGGACCGGCTGCGCGCCGAGGGCGCCATCACGGGCTTCACCGTGCGCGTCGACCCGGCGGCGCTCGGCTGGCAGACCGAGGGGTTCATCGAGATCTACTGCAGCCGCAACACCGCCCCCGAGGCCATCAAGCGCGGCCTCTCCGCCTATCCCGAGGTCGCCTCCGCGTCCACCGTGACGGGCGAGGCCGACGCGGTCGTGCAGGTCTTCGCCGCCGACATGCGGCACTTCGAGCAGGTGCTGGAGCGGATCGCCGGCGAACCGTACGTCGAGCGCACCAAGTCCGTCCTCGTGCTCTCCCCGCTGCTGCGGCGCTACTCCTCCTCGGGCCCGCCGGCCTGACGGCGCAGGGGCGGGGCAGCTCACGGCCCGAGGGTCCCCGACGGCTGCGGGACGAGACCGAAATCACGGCTCCGACCTGCGAAGACGTCCCACGCAACGAATCGCCGCCACAGCCCGTTCCCGCGCAACGGATCGGCGGTGTACGCGCAACAATCGCGCCTTGTCGGCCGTGATCCCCGCGCCGTACCTTCGATACGTCTCCCCACCCCGCCCGTCCCGCCCGAGGTCAGCCATGCCGCCGTTGCGTACCGCCCTGCTCCAGAGCTCCGGACGAGCCGGCTCCGTGGACGACAACCTCGCCGCGCTCGACGCGGCCGCCGCCCGGGCCGCCGCCGCGGGCGCCCGGCTGCTGGTCTGCCCCGAGCTGTTCCTCACCGGCTACGCCATCGGGGACGCCGTACCGGAGCTGGCCGAGCCCGCGGACGGCCCCGCCGCCCGGGCCGTCGCCGACCTCTGCGTACGCCATGGCCTGGCGGTGCACTACGGATACCCGGAGCGGTCCGGGGAGGCCGTCTTCAACGCGGCGCAGCTCATCGGCCCGGACGGGACGCCGCTCGCCAACTACCGCAAGACCCACCTCTTCGGCAGCTTCGAGGAGGAGTGGTTCACCCCCGGCGACCGGCCGGTCGTCCAGGCCGAGCTGGACGGCGTACGGGTCGGGCTGCTGATCTGCTACGACGTCGAGTTCCCGGAGAACGTACGCGCGCACGCCCTGGCCGGGACCGAGCTGCTGCTCGTCCCGACCGCGCTGATGCACCCCTTCCCGTTCGTCGCCGAAGCCGTCGTGCCGGTCCGCGCCTTCGAGAGCCAGCTCTACATCGCGTACGTCAACCGGGCAGGCAGGGAAGGCGAGTTCGACTTCACCGGGCTGAGCTGTCTGGCCGGCCCCGACGGCACCGTCCGGGCCCGGGCGGGCCGGGGCGAGGAACTGCTCGTCGGTGAGGTCGACCCCGCTCTGCTCGCCGCGTCCCGCGCCGTCAACCCGTATCTCCAGGACCGCCTCCCGGGCCTGTACGGCTCCCTGGTCTGAACCCCGCCCCCGTTCCACGCCTGCCCAGCTTCGCAAGGAGTCCGTACCCCATGACGTCCACGGTGCCCAACGCCGTCCAGCACACCGACGCGCAGCCGCCGATCACCATGTTCGGGCCGGACTTCCCCTACGCCTACGACGACTTCCTCGCCCACCCGGCGGGCATCGGGCAGATACCGGCCACCGAACACGGCACCGAGGTCGCCGTCATCGGCGGCGGGCTCTCCGGCATCATCACCGCGTACGAACTGATGAAGATGGGCCTGAAGCCCGTCGTCTACGAGGCGGACCGGATCGGCGGGCGCCTGCGCACCGTCGGCTTCGAGGGCTGCGACCCCTCGCTGACCGCGGAGATGGGCGCCATGCGCTTCCCGCCCTCCTCGACGGCGCTCCAGCACTACATCGACCTGGTGGGTCTGGAGACCCGGCCGTTCCCCAACCCCCTCTCCCCGGCGACCCCCTCGACCGTCGTCGACCTCAAGGGCGAGTCCCACTACGCGCGCACCATCGACGACCTGCCCCCGGTCTACCGCGAGGTGATGGACGCCTGGAACGCGTGCCTGGAGGAGGGCGCCGACTTCTCGGACATGAACCGCGCGATGCGCGAGCGCGACGTACCGCGCATCCGGGAGATCTGGGCGAGGCTCGTCGAGAAGCTCGACGACCAGACGTTCTACGGTTTCCTCTGCGGTTCCGAGTCCTTCGCCTCCTTCCGGCACCGCGAGATCTTCGGGCAGGTCGGCTTCGGCACCGGCGGCTGGGACACCGACTTCCCCAACTCGATCCTGGAGATCCTCCGCGTCGTCTACACCGAGGCCGACGACCACCACCGGGGCATCGTCGGCGGCAGCCAGCAACTGCCGCTGCGCCTCTGGGACCGCGAACCGCAGAAGACCGTGCACTGGCCGCACGGCACCTCGCTGTCCTCGCTGCACGAGGGGCAGCCACGCCCCGCCGTGACCCGGCTGGACCGCACCGCGGGCAACCGGATCACCGTCACCGACACCACGGGCGACATCCGCACCTACCGGGCGGCGGTCTTCACCGGACAGTCCTGGCTGCTGCTCTCCAAGATCGCCTGTGACGACGCGCTCTTCCCCATCGACCACTGGACGGCGATGGAGCGCACCCACTACATGGAGTCCTCCAAGCTGTTCGTGCCCGTCGACCGGCCGTTCTGGCTCGACAAGGCCGTCGACGGCCAGGGCAACGCCACCGGCCGGGACGCGATGTCCATGACGCTCACGGACCGGATGACCCGGGGGACCTACCTCCTGGACGACGGACCCGGCAAGCCGGCCGTCATCTGTCTCTCCTACACCTGGTGCGACGACAGCCTGAAGTGGCTTCCGCTCTCCCCGAAGGAGCGCATGGACGTCATGCTCAAGTCGCTCGGCGAGATCTATCCGGGCGTCGACATCCGCAAGCACATCATCGGCAACCCGGTCACCGTCTCCTGGGAGAACGAGCCGTACTTCATGGGCGCGTTCAAGGCCAACCTGCCGGGCCACTACCGCTACCAGCGGCGCCTGTTCACCCACTTCATGCAGGACCGGCTGCCCGCCGACAAGCGCGGCCTGTTCCTGGCGGGCGACGACATCTCGTGGACGGCGGGCTGGGCCGAGGGAGCCGTGCAGACCGCGCTGAACGCCGTATGGGGGGTGATGGCGCAGTTCGGCGGCGCCACCGACCCGGCGAACCCCGGCCCGGGCGACGTCTTCGACGAGATCGCGCCGGTCGAGCTCCCGGAGGGCTGAGGGAGGGGGCGGCCTCCCCGCGCGCCCTCTCCCCGCACTCTCCTCGCGCCCCTCTCAGCGGCACGGAGTGAGCAGGAAGCGCCCCACCAGCCCGGCCCCGGCATCCATCCGCTGCCTGAACTCCTCGGCCAGGGGCGGCACTCCGCGCAGCTGCCACAGCATCCGGGCGGCCGTCCACGACGCCTCACGGGCCCGCTCCAGGCTCCAGGACCCCGCGAGATGGACGAGGGGATCGGCGACCTCCAGCAGATCGGGACCGGGCATCAGATCCTCGCGGATCTGCTCCTCCAGCATCACGAGGAGATCACCCACCCGGTCGAACTCCTCCTTGAGGTCCGCCGGAGCGCAGCCGAGCGTACGGCAGGTGTCCACCACGGCCAGCGCGAGGTCGTGCCCGATGTGCGCGTTGACACCGGCCAGCGCGAACTGCAGCGGGCGTACGCCCGGATGGTGCCGGTACTGGAACAGCGGAAGCCAGCACGCGGGCGGACTGCCGCCCGACGCGGCCGTGTCGACCGCCGTCAGATAGTGCTCGGCGAACCGCACGTCCAGCGCGGACACGGCCTCCCGGTCCGGGAACGCGCCGTCCGTGAGGTGGCGGCCGACGGCCTCCGTGACCGTCAGATAGACCTGGTTGAACACCGCGAGGCCGTCCCCGGGCGGCCGGCCGGAGCGGAACGCGCGCATCCGCTCGATCACCGCGCCGACATCGGTCACGGTGCCGGCCACGCCGGCCGGGGTTGCGAACTGCTCGATCCGGTCCATGCGTGCAGCGTCCCAGCCATAGGCTCGCCACGGCGCCGACGGGCCGGAGACTTCATCGGAACGGACGAACACCGGGCGCCGGGGGAGGGGACGAGGAGTGCCGGGTGTACGGGCGGGGAGCAGGACCGAGGCGGGACGGCGCAGGCGCGCCGCGCGCCGCCACACCATGGCCGCGCTGGCGTCGGCCGTCGTGGCGGCCGGTGCGGCGACGGGAGTGATGGCCGCGGCCGCGGGCGACGGCGGGCGCACGACCGCGCTCCCGGACACGACCGCGTCCCCGGTCCTGGAACCGCTGCCCGCGGTGCCCACGCCCTCCGTGTCGCCCCCGGCCTCCGCGACGGCCGTACCGTCCCCGAGCCCCAGCCGGACGCCGCGCAGTAGCCCGGCCCCGGCCGCGAAGCCGACGCGGTCCTCGTCGCCCGCCGTGTCCGCCGGGCTCTACCGCCACCCGCGGTCCCAGGTCCTGGACTGGATCGGCGCCCACCGGGACGACCCGCGCCGCCCGCTGATCGAGTCCAGGATCGCGGCGCGGCCCGCCGCGGTCTGGTTCCCCGCCTACAACCCGGGGGCCGTCACCGGCCAGGTCCGGGGCGTGACGTCCGCCGCGGCGGCCGCGGGCCGTACGCCCGTCCTCGTGCCGTACGCCATCCCCGACCGGGACTGCGGCGGGGCCTCCGAGGGAGGGGCGCCCGGCCTGGACGCGTACGACGCGTGGATGGCGGACTTCGCCGCGGGCCTCGGCGGCGGGCCCGTCATCGTCGTCCTGGAGCCCGACGCCATCGCCCTGTCGGACTGCCTCTCCGCCGGACAGCGGGCCGCGCGCTTCGCGTCCCTGGCCCGCGCCGGCCGCACCCTGCGCGCCGCGAACCCGCGGGCCAGGGTCTACTTCGACGGCGGTCACTCCGGCTGGCACAGCGCCACGAAACAGGCCGCGGCGCTCCGCGAGGCGGGCGCCGCGACCAGCGGCGACGGCATCTTCACCAACGTGTCCAACTTCCACAGCACGGCCGACGAGACCGCGTACGCCCGGCGGGTGCTCGCCGCGCTCGGCGGGCCGCCCGGCCTGGGCGCCGTCATCGACACCAGCCGCAACGGCAACGGGGCACCGCAGGAGGGGGAGTGGTGCGACCCGGCGGGCCGGGCGCTCGGCAGGACCCCGACGACGGACACCGGGCTGACCGGCATCGACGCGTACCTCTGGGTGAAACTGCCGGGGGAGTCCGACGGCTGCAAGGGCTCGGCCGGTTCGTTCAGCCCGGACTACGCCTACGAGCTGGCCACCGGCTGAGCGCGGCGGGGGCCGGCACCGGACGCCCGGTCAGGGCGCCCGAAACGGCGGTTTCCGTGTGGCGTATGTGCCCGGATGCCGGTTTCCGGACCGGAGTTGGTGATTTCTGGACGCAATGACCGACCGTTCTTTACAGGGCGGTCGGCACCGATCGAAAATGATCGGAGGCTTCACGTCCGTTTCATTGCTCGGTGCGGATCAGTTCGCCGCTCACGTTCAGAACCTCGTGGCATCCCTGGGCCTTGCGGCCGGTGGCCGGAGTGCCCGGCTCGGAACAGGTCACGTCGATGGTCACGGTGTCGTTCGCAGGGATCTTGATGGGGGTGACCCAGTGATAGTCCTGGTTGCGGAAGGTCTCCAGAGCGATCGTGGTGATCTTGCGGTCACCGAAGCTGATCGTCATCACGCCCTCGTCGCCCTGGAAGTTGGCGACAACGATGTCCGTCACACCGAAGACGCTCTTCTCGGGCACCTTGTACGTACCGGTCTTCGTCTGCCCGCTCGTGGTCTTCAGGTCGATGGTCGCCGAACTCTGCTGACCACCCGTGCCCGAGGTGCCGTCACCGCCCTCCCCGGGTCCCTGACCCGAGCCCGGGCCGGTGGGAGAGGGGTTCGCGCCGCCGGGACCGCCGCCCGGTGTCTCCCCGTCGCCGCCCTGCTCCCCGGGCGGTGTGGGGCGCAGCTGGACCACCTCGTCGGCCGCCTCCTTGGCGGCGCTGCGCACCGCCGGGCGGACCAGCGCGAACCAGGCGAGCAGCAGCGCGAGCAGCGCCGCGAGCACGGCGATCAGCCACTTCGGGAAGATCGGGATCTGGACGAACTCCGCGTCCAGCACCGGCTGTACGGTGCTGTCGTCCGTCCGGGCCTCGTCCTGGTCGCCGGTCTCGGCGGTGGTCAGTGTGAACGGCCACACCACCGGGGAGCCGAACCAGACGGGCTTGCCCGTCCGGACCCGCAGCCCGACCTCGGCCGACTCGCCGGGTTCGAGCTTCGGCCCGGCCGGGCTGAAGGCGAACGCCAGCTCCTCGCCCGCCTGGCCGGGAGTGAAGCCCGCCTGCACCGGGGTGTTGCCCTCGTTGCGCACCGCCAGCCGGTACCGGCCGCGCAGCCAGCCGCGGCGACGGCGCGGCCGCACCTCGGTGCGCAGCTCGTGGAACTCCTCGACGTGCACGGTGGTCTCGGGAACCCGTACAGCCTCGGGATGCTCGGTCGGCAGGACCCGTATCGCGAGGGGCATCTCGCCGGCCCGGATCTCCGGGGAGCGCGGCGGATCCAGACGGATCGTCACCGTCTCGGAGGTGCCGGGGTAGAGGGAGACCCGCGCGGGTTCCACGGTGGTCCAGGAAGCACAGTCCCCGACGACCTCGAGGCTGTACGCCTCGACGATGTCGCTGTCGTTGCGGACGGTCAGACCGGTCGTGGCGGTGCCGCCCGGGGTCACGGTCACGGCCGGGATGTCGAGTCCGGGCGCACCGGGACCGGAAGAGGCTGGAGAAGGCGTCACACCACCACGGTAGGGACGCCCGCAGGGGTGCGCCGAGGGGTGCGAGGGCAACACCCGGGCAGTCGTGGTGCCCGCGGAGCCACCACCGGCCCGCCCGTGTCCGTAGGTGGCTGATGCCACTTCCCGGACCCCGCGCGCCGCCTTCCGGCGGCGGTCGCACCCTTGCGATCCTCCCCTACGAACATATGAACAGGTAACCCTCATGTCCTGCGCAGAGGAGAACACCCCGGCCATGCCTGCTTCCCCCACACACATGCCCGCCACCGCCGGTTCCGGGCACCGGGTCCCACCCGCCGCAGGGCCGGAGCGGGTGACCGTGGCGGTCTACGCCGCCGATCCCATCCTGCGCGTCGGCGTCGTCCAGCAGTTACGCCAGCGCCCCGAGGTCGACCTGCTGGCCGAGGCCGACGCGCAGGACGCCCAGGTGTCGCTGGTGGTCGTGGACCACGTCGAGGACGACGTGATCGCCCTGCTGCAGCGGCTCCGGCTCAACTCCGCCACCCGCGTCGCCCTCGTGGTCGGCACCCTCGGCTCGGGCGCGCTGCAACGCGTCATCGAATGCGGCGTCCCCGCGGTGCTGCGGCGCTCCGAGGCCGACCAGAACCGGCTCGTCCACCTGGTCCTCGCGACGGCCAACGGCGAGGGGGTGCTTCCCGGCGACCTGCTCGGCAAGCTGCTCTCCCACGTCGGCAGCCTCCAGCGCTCGGCGCTGGATCCGCAGGGCCTGTCCCTGTCCACCCTGACCACACGGGAGGCGGACATGCTGCGGCTGGTGTCGGAAGGACTGGACACCGCCGAGATAGCCCGTAAGACCGCGTACTCCGAGCGGACCGTCAAGAACGTCCTCCACGAGATCATCAACCGCCTCCAACTGCGCAACCGCGCCCACGCGGTGGGCTTCGCGCTGCGGAACGGCCTCATCTGACGACGGCCGGTGCGCCGGTGCTGCCCGAAAGCACACCCCACGTTTCCCCCGGGTACGGCCCCACCGCCCTGCCGCCCCGTCCACGGCCGTCGCAGGGTGGCGGGGGCACATCCACGTGCCGCACCGGACCGCGAGGGGAATCTCCATGGGAACCGCTGGCCGAGGCGGACGCTACCGCCTCGGGAGACTCGGCACGGCGTTGCTGCTGCTGACCCCGCTGCTCGGGGCGGCGGCCTCCGGGAGCAGCGGCGCCGGGTCCGCGCCGCGGGCCGCGGCCGAGGACACCACGGACACCCGGATCGCCTTCGCCGGCACCCGGCACCGCAGCCTCGGCAGCGTGGGCACCACGACCTCCAGCACCCCGCTGTTCGGCGAGGGCCCGGCCCACCAGGACGTCCAGCCGTCCGCCCTCGGCGAGCGGATGGTCTTCGCGAGCCTGCGCGACGAGGCGACCCCGCAGATCTACCTCCGGTCCGCCGACGGTTCCGTACGACGGCTGACCGTCGGCATGGACGCCGCGCACCCCCGGCTGACCCCCGACGGCGCCTCCGTCGTGTTCGACGCGGCCGAGCCCGGCGGGCAGGGGAGCGGGACGCAACGCGACCTGTGGCGGGTGCGCACCGACGGCACCGGTCTGACCCGGCTGACCGACACCCCCGCCGACGAGGAGAGCCCGACCGTCTCGCCCGACGGGCAGCGGCTGGCGTACGCGAGCGACAGCGACCCGGCGGCCGGTGAGCAGATCTACGTACGGTCCCTGAACGGCGGCACCGCCACCCGCGTCACCTCCCCCGCGAACGGGACGGCGACCGAGCCGGCGTGGAACCCGGTGGACGACGACGAGAACCGTGACTGGATCGCGTACACCGCCACGACCACCGTCGACGGGCGGAGCGTGCCCCGGCTGCGGGTGACGAACGCGAACGGAACCGGTGACGGGCCGCTGCTCGGGGGCGACCGGGCACAGTGGCGTGCCCACGGGGCAGCGTGGCTGCCCGACGGCGACCAGGTGCTGTTCCTGAGCCCCGAGATCACGTGTGAGTGCGAGGGCGACTGGGACCATGTGTTCAGGGCGACCGTCCACGACGAGGCGCAGGTACCCCCGCTCGTGCTGGACGAGGACCGGGAGATCTCCTCGGTCACCTGGACCGGTCCGCTCGACGGTGGCAAGGCGGTGGTCGAGCGCACCTCGGCACCGTCCCCTGACGGGCCGGACTCCGAGAGGAAGCACTCCGGCGCGCACGTGGTGACGCTCCAGGACATCCGGACGGACGGGTCCGACCCCCGCGATCTGGGGGTGCCGATCCTCAACGAGGATCCGGCGGCCGACACCAACACCGACCCTGCCAAGGACCCGCTGTTCGAGCCCGCGGCCGACTACGACCCGTGGACCGAGCGGCAGAACTACACCCCCGACGGCCGCCGGATCGTGGTGACCCGCTTCGAGGACGGCGACCAGGGCCGGATCGAGCGGATCTGGACGGCGGACGCCGACGGGACGAATCCCCGGCCCATGGAGCTCAGGGACCGTGGCGCGACGGACCGGGACACCGACCCGACGTACTCCCCGGACGGCACGTCCCTCGCCTTCACCCGGACTTCACCCGGCGGCACCGGCCCCTCCAGCCAGATCCTCGTCGCGGACGCGGCCTCCGGCGCGATCACCGGGCGGATCACCCCGCCGGCCGGAGAGCAGACGGGCGGCGACGCCCAGCCCACCTGGTCCCCCGACGGCACCACCCTCGCCTTCACCCGGAACGCGGTGATCGGTGGTGACGGGGGCAACAAGCACATCTGGACCGTGCGCGTCGACGACCTCGACGACCCCGGTGAGCAGCACGACCTGAGTGAGGTGAACTGCCCAGGCGCCTGCGAGGTCATCGACGACAGCCCGGCGTTCTCCCCGGACGGCACCACCGTCGCCTTCAACCGCAAGCGCGGCGGCGGCGAGGTCGACCAGGGCGGCGGCATCCTGCTCACCTCCCTCACGGGCGACGACTGCCGGGTGCTGACGCCCGCCGCCGTCCTCGACCTGCCCGGGGCCTGCGGGCGGCAGCTGCCGGACCCCCCGGCCACCGGCCCGTTCCAGCCGCGCGACGCCGCGTGGACGGCCGACGGCGAGAGCCTGGTGATCAGCTCGCGGGCCGAGGCGGCGGTCAACAGCCCGGAGAAGCTCGGCCTGTTGGACGTCGGGTCCGGCGACCTCACCTCGCTCACCGGCGCGCTCCCGGGCCGGCAGAAGGAGCCCAGCGTCCAGCAGTCCGTGAACCTCGCCGTCGACGCGCCCGCCACCACCCCCGAGGTCACGGTCGGCGAGGACACCACCGTCCGGGTCGGCCTGGTGAACAACGGCCCGGCCGCCTCCCCGGGCACCACCCTGACCATCGCCCCGCCGCCCGGCGTACAGATCACCGGGGTGACCCACCCCGGCGGCACCTGCGACGCCGCCGCCCTCCGGTGCGACGTCGGAGTGGTGAGGCCCGGCACCACCGTCACGGTGGACGTCACCCTCACCGGCCTCACCGCAGGTGACCAGCCCGTCGACTGGTCGGTCGCCGGTACGGTCATCGATCCGGAGCCCGGCGACAACGCCGGCCGGACCGTGATCCCGGTCGGCGAGGCGGAACCGACCCCGACCCCGACACCACCGACGCCGAGCCCGGACCCGCCGGCCCCACCCCCCACGGTGCCCGCCGAGCCGCCCGCGCCCGACGCCGGGCCCGGCGTGCGGGTCACCGCCCAGCCGAACCCGGGCTACGTCGGCGGACGCGTCGTGGTGACCTACACCGTCCGCAACGGCCGCAACGCGCTCGCGACCGGGCTGCGGCTGCGCATCGGCCTGCCCCGGGGCATCCCGGACAACGGGCGGCCGCAGGGCTGCGACCGCTCCTGGGTGTGCGCGCTGCCGGACCTGAAACCGGGCGCGAGCACCGTCGTACGCGTCGTGCTCAGCCCGGACAAGGCGCTGACCGGCCGTGTCACGGGTGAGCTCACCACGACCGGCACCGACGCCGACCGGAGCGACAACACCGCACAGCAGCGGCTGCGCGTCCTCCAGCCGCGCATCGTCGCGGTGCCCGACATCGGCAAGCCCGGCTTCGTCACCTCCGTACGCGGCAAGGACTTCCCGCCGGGAGCGCCGGTGCGGTTCAGCTGGAAGCCGGGGATCACCGCGGCGGCGGCGCCGACCGTTCCACTGCCGGACGGCACCTTCATCGGCCAGCTGCTCATCCTCGCCAAGGACCGGACGGGACCGCGCGTCATCACCGCCAAGGGCCCCGGGTTCTCGCCGGTGACGACCGACTTCCTGGTGGTCAGCGGGACCTTCCAGCCGCCCGGCGAGGTGAGCCGCCGGTGATCCACGAGGTCGACGAGGCCCTGCGCCGCCTGCTCGGCGAGTCCGGCCTGGAGGCGTCGGGCGTCGAGGTGGCCTTCGACGCCCCCACCCGGGACTGGGCGGCGCGCCGCAACGCCCCCACCGTCTGCGTCTTCCTCTACGACGTCCGGGAGGACGCCACCCGGCGCGGCAGCGGCGCCGGGGAGGTCTACGACGCCGAAGGGCATCTGGTGGGACGGCGCACCCCGCCGCGCTGGTTCGAGCTGACGTACCTGGTCACGGCGTGGGCAAGCCGCCCGCAGGACGAACACCGGCTGCTCTCGCAGGTGCTGGCGACCCTGACCGGCGCCGACACCCTGCCCGCCCGTCTGCTCACCGGCACGCTCGCCGACCTCGGCCTGACGGTGGGACTGGACACGGGCGGGGTCGGACTCGACGCCCCGGCCGCCGCCGACGTGTGGTCGGCGCTCGGCGGCGAGCTGAAGGCGTCCCTCCAGGTCCGGGCGCGGGCACCGCTCGCCGGTGTGACCACCGAGGCGGCGCCGCCGGTCACCGAGGGCCTCCTCGTGCGCACCGCCACCAGGCGCGAGGGCGCGCAGGCGACGCCGGGCCGCCGCCTGCGCTACACGGAGACCTCCGACCCGGGCCCGGACGGCGGCCTCGCGGGCCCGCGCGAACGAGGCCCCGCGCCCGCCCGCCGCCGCAGAGGGGACCGCCAGCCGTGACGCACACCGTCGGACCCGACATCGTCGCCGGACCGGTGTCCGCCGACGTGGGACCCCTCTGGGACCGGCTCCGGCTGGTCGAGGAACGGGTGCGGCACGCCGTCGCCGTCCGGCGCGCCGACGACCCCGACCCCGACGACCCGTACCGCGGCCAGTACCTCACTCCCGACGCGGCCGCCCGCATCCTGGACGAGCCGGGCGGACTCGGCGTACCCGGCCACGAGCCGTGGCAGCCCGTGGCGGGTTCCGTACTCGGCGGACTCGCCCGGCACTTCGGCCTGTCCCCGCTGGACCTGGACCTGCTGCTGGTGGCGCTGGCACCGGACCTCGACGCACGGTTCGAGCGGCTCTACGGCTTCCTCAACGACGACCTCACCCGCCGCCGGCCCACGGTCGGGCTCGCTCTGGAGCTGTGCGGGCTGTCCGGGGCGGCGTCCGCCCGCTTCCGGATCGCTCCCGGCGCGCCGCTCGTCGCGGGCGGCCTGGTGGAGATCACGGAGCCCGAACGTCCGCCGCTGTCACGGGTGTTGACCGTGCCCGACCGGGTGACCGGACACCTGCTGGGCAGCGACCGTCCCGATGCCCGGCTGGCCGGGGTGCTCGGCGTCGCGCGGGAGGACCCTCCCGCTGAGGAAGCGGACGTCCTGCGGACGGCGGCCGCGGCAGGCACCGGCGTCGGGCTCGTCCATCTGCGCACCCGGGGAGGCGACGCGGCGGAGCTGGCCACCGCGGCCCTGCGCGCGGCCGGGATGCGCCCGCTCGTCCTGGACGCCGTGGCGCTCACCCGGCGCGCGGGCGACGTACCGGAACTCGCCCGGGTCGCCGCCCTCGAAGCCCGCCTCACCGGTGCCGGAGTCGTTTTCGGGCCCCTGGAGACGCTCGCCGGCGAACCCACCGAACGCGCCCGCACCCTCGGGGCGTTGTGCGCGGCGCTGCGGGGAATTCCCCTGATCACGCACGGCACGGTCGGCTGGGCACCGGAGTGGGCGGCCGACACGCCCGTCGAGCTGACCGTCGCGGCGCCCTCGCCCGAACGGCAGGCCGCGCGCTGGCGGCAAGCCCTCGAACGGGCCGCCGCCGACACCTCGGGCGACGCCGGCTCCGGTGGAGGCTTCGGGACCGGTGACGCCGGCAAGCTCGCCGAGGCGGTTGCCGCGCACCGCCTGGACTCCGGGCAGGTGCGCCGCGCCGCCGACGTGGCGGTACGCACGGCCGCCCTCGCGGGCCGCCCGGTCGGCCCCGACGACCTGCGCAGCGCCGTACGCGCCCAGAACGGCGCGGGGCTCGACCGGCTCGCCCGCCGGGTGGAGCCGGACGTCGGCTGGGACGACCTGGTGCTGCCGCCGTCCACGCATCGGCGGCTGCGCGAACTGGCACTGAGGGCCCGCCATCGTGAGCAGGTGCTCGGGCAGTGGGGGATGCGGCCCGGCGGCGGCCGGGGGCGCGGTGTGGTCGCGCTCTTCGCCGGCGAGTCGGGCACCGGCAAGACCATGTCCGCGGAGGTCGTCGCCACCGATCTGGGCATGGACCTGTACGTGGTGGACCTGTCCACGGTCGTGGACAAGTACATCGGGGAGACCGAGAAGAACCTGGAGCGGATCTTCACCGAGGCGTCCGCGGTCAACGCGGTGCTGCTCTTCGACGAGGCCGACGCGATCTTCGGCAAGCGCTCGGCGGTGAAGGACGCGCACGACCGGCACGCCAACATCGAGTCGGCGTATCTGCTCCAGCGCATGGAGTCGTTCGACGGGATCGCGGTCCTGACCACCAATCTGCGGGCCAACCTCGACGAGGCGTTCACCCGGCGGCTCGACGTGGTGGCCGACTTCCCGGTGCCCGACCCCGGCCAGCGCCTCGCCCTGTGGGAGCGCTGCCTGGGCGTCCGGCTGCCCCGCGCCGACGACCTGGACCTCACCTTCTGCGCCGACCGCTTCGAACTCGCCGGCGGCTCCATCCGCGCCTGCGCGGTCACCGCCGCCTACCTCGCGGCGGATGCCGGCTCCCCGCTCACCATGCGGCAGTTGGTGACGGCGGTCGCGCAGGAGTACCGGAAGCTGGGGCGGCTGGTGCTGGAAGGGGAGTTCGGGCCGTGGCTGGGGGAGGTCACCGGCGTGTGAGGGCGGGCCCCGCGGCCTGCCTCGCCACCCCCGTAGGCCGCACCGCCTCCCCCCGCGTAGGCGACGGGCAGTGTGCCCTGCCGTGCCCGGGAACGCCGAAAGCCCTGCCCGGAGCGTTTCCGGTTCGGTCCAGTCCGGTCAGGGCCGCGGGAGGTGAGTCAGTCGTGCGGCGGGCCGGCGGACAACAGCGTCACTCCTCGCGGAGCCGGTCGTCGTCGGTCGCCTCGCCGACCATCTTCGCGATGAACACCGCCAGCCCCGGCCACTGGTCCACCTCCAGGGGCCCGCCCAGATTGCGCAGTTCGAAGAGGGACAGGTTCTCGTTGTCCGTCTCCATGGCTCCCAGCCCCTCAGGTGCCGGGGTCTCGTGGTGGCGGGGATAGCCGGGCGGGGGCGAGAGCAGGTCCTTGGCGGTCGCCGGGTCTCCCACGAACACCGAATCCAGCCACGCTCGCCTGGTCAGTGCCGGGCCCTTCGGCTTCTCCTTGTAGTTGCCGGGAAACACGGGGAATTCGACCTGGAAGTAAGGATTCAGGGCCGCGTAGAGGTTCGCGAGGCGACTGATCATCCATGCCGACGCTTCGGGCGACAGGCTGCGGCGCATGCTCACGAAGTCCGTACGCGGCATCATCGGGAAGAAGTACTTGGGATCGTCATTCTTGCTGCTGAGTCCGGCGGCGTCGTCGAGAGTTTTCAGAATCACCGTGAGGAACCCGGACACCTCCCCTTGCAGAGCGGGATCCATGGCCTCGGCGCCGGAGGCCTCAGCGGCTTCTCGGACGATCTCGTCGGCAGCTGCGCGCGCATCGCCGAGACTCGACAGCCCGGCGGTCACCCGGTTGCTGAGCTCGGCCTCGCCCTGTCCTGCAGCGTTGCCGGAGCGCCGTGTGCGTCCGCCGCCCTTCGACGGGTTCGCCTGTTGGCTCAACCGGGCCAGGGTGTCGGCGAGTCCGGCGACGTTCTCCATCTTGATGCCGAAGGTGGCCTGGGCTATGGCGCTGCCCGGGCCGAGCGTGGTGATCGTGTACGGAGGGTGGCTGTAGCTCCGTTGCTGGGACAGCTGGTTGTGGAAGGCGACGATCGCGGAGAGCGCCCGCTTCACGTCGTTGAGGGTCTCCAGCGGACGGGTGACGAACTCGACGTTCCCATTGTCGGCGGAGACGTAGGACAGGCCGCCCTCCAGCTCGATGAGGGACGCCTTCGAGTCTGTCTTGAGGGACTTGCCACCACCCTCGTTCTCCTCGTGGATCTTCCATTCGTCGCCGGCCCTCACCTCGAACTCGAAGCCGACCTTCCGCTGGACGTGGGCCGGATCTGCCCCAGCCGTCGGCCGGGAGCCCTGCGCCGAGGTTTCCGCGTCGGCGGGCAGAGGGGCCGACAGAACGCGGCGCGCGTTGGCCTCGGCGGCTTGTTCGAACCTGTCCGACGGGTCGGAGACCTTGAGCCCGTTGCCGTGGTCGGCGCCCGAAACCGGACCTTCGCGCTGCTGCACGACGTGTGTGAGCTCGTGGGCGAGTGTGTGCCGGTCGCCGCCGCCCGCGCCGATCACGACATGGCTGCCCGAGGTGTACGCCCGCGCTCCGATGGCCTGGGCCGAGCGGGCGGCCGCAGCCCCCGTGTGCAGTCGTACGGCGGAGAAGTCGGTCCGGAAGCGGGACTCCATGTCCCGGCGGACCGGCGCGGCGAGCGGCTTGCCGGCCGAGCGCAGGACCTCGTGCACGCCGGGGTCCGGCGTCTCCACGACGGGCCCGGGGCGAGCGCGGCGGGCGATCATCGCGGTCACCGCGGCGTTGCCCGCGCCCCGCTGTCCCGCCCGGAGGGTGGCGGCGGTGAGCGGCGGCGGCACTGAGGGGCCGGCAGAGGTCTCCTGGCGGGCGGCGGCCGGCCCGCGCGTGGCGGACAGCCGGTTCTCGTGCTGCTCGGCATGTGCCCCGGACGTCCGCAATTCGTTGCCCCCTCGTCGGCACGGCACTCCTGCGCATCCCAGTCGACCGTCCGGGCGTACGAGGCGTCCAGGCCCGTACGGGCACAACGAGGGCAGGTCCGGGCGGCGGCCGGACGGTCGTACGGGCAGAGGAAGGCAGCGGCCCTGCCCCTGATCATGCCCCCGCGTCCCTGCCGCCTCCGCGAACCCCCACGGAGACTCGACCTGGACACAGGTGAACGAACCCGAAGGACGCGAAGGAGCGAGTATGCCGACGTACCTCACCCCGGGCGTGTACGTGGAGGAGGTGCAGTCCGGTGCCCGGCCCATCGAAGGGGTCGGCACCGCCGTCGCCGCGTTCGTCGGGTTCGCGGCGAGCGGCCCGTTCCACGCACCGACGCTGGTCACCAGCTGGGACCAGTACACCCAGACGTTCGGCGGCTTCACCGAGGGCACCTACCTGCCCCTCTCGGTCCACGGCTACTTCGCCAACGGCGGTGGCGCCGCGTACATCGTGCGGATCGGCGGTCAGGCCGAGGACGCCTCCGCCCCGGCGGCCGACGGCGGCCGGCGCGCGCCCAAGGCGGCTGAGCCGGTGGCTCTCGGCGGCTTCCTCGTCACCGCGAAGCAGGGCGTCACCGGTGTGTCGGTCGAGGTCACCGACGCGGAGGGCGAGAACCCGCCGGAGGACCGCTTCAAGGTCCTGGTCCGCCAGGGCGGTCAGGTCGTGGAGACCTACGAGGCCTCCACCCGCAAGAACGTCAAGGGATACCTGGTCACCCAGGCCCGCGCCTCCAAGCTGATCCAGGTCACCGAGGAGCAGGGCGCCGCCCAGGCCAGGCCCACCGCCCAGACCCTGGCCGTACCCGACGCCCCGGCCGCGCCCGCCGCGGGCGGCTCGGGTGAGGTAGCCCGCCTCGACCCGGCGGAGTACGTCGGCGACGCCGCCGCCCGCACCGGGTTCGGCGGCCTGGAGACCATCGACGAGATCACCATGGTCGCCGTGCCGGACCTGATGAGCGCCCATCAGCGCGGCGACATCGACGCCGAGGGCGTACGCACCGTGCAGCTCGCGGTGATCTCGCACTGCGAGCAGATGGGCGACCGTGTCGCCGTCCTCGACGCCCCGCCCGGCCTCGGCGCCCAGCAGGTGCGCGCCTGGCGCAACGACGAGGCCGGCTACGACTCCCGGTACGCCACCCTCTACTACCCCTGGATCCGCGTCTTCGACCCGGCCACCGGACGCAACACCACCGTCCCGCCGAGCGGCCACATCGCCGGCGTGTGGGCGCGCAGCGACGGCGAGCGCGGTGTGCACAAGGCGCCGGCCAACGAGGTCATCCGCGGTGCGGTGGACCTGGAACTCCGGCTCAGCAAGGGCGAGCAGGACCTGCTCAACCCGGTCGGCGTCAACTGCGTACGGGCCTTCCCCGGACGCGGCATCCGCATCTGGGGCGCCCGCACGCTCTCCTCCGACCCGGCCTGGCGCTATCTGAATGTGCGCCGCCTCTTCAACTACCTGGAGGAGTCCATCCTCCTGGGCACCCAGTGGGTGGTCTTCGAGCCGAACGACGACCGGCTGTGGTCCAGCATCCGGCGCAACGTCACCGCGTTCCTCAGCGAGGAGTGGCGCAGGGGCGCGCTGTTCGGCCGCACGGCCGAGGAGGCGTTCTACGTCAAGTGCGACCGGGACAACAACCCGCCGGAATCCATCGACCAGGGCCGCGTCATCTGTGAGATCGGTGTCTCGCCGGTCAAGCCCGCCGAGTTCGTGGTGTTCCGGCTGGCCCAGTTCTCCGACAGCACCAGCCTCATCGACGAGTGACTCCGGTCCAGCCGGACGAACAGCTCAGCAACGGAAGGTGACAGACAGTCATGGCAACGGGCGATGCTCTTTCCACCCATGTCTTCGGTGTGCAGCTCGGCGGCTACCTGGTCGAGTCGGTCCAGGAGATCAGCGGGCTGACCGTCGAGGAGGAGGTCGTCGAGGTACGTCAGGTCAGTGCGGAGGGCAAGCAGATCATCCGCAAGCAGCCCGGCGCCCGCCAGGCCGGTGAGATCACGATCACCCGGGGACTCGACCAGAGCGGTGAGTTCACCGACTGGATCAAGGAGACCCTCAACAACGGTGCCGTGAACTCCGCGCGGCAGAACCTCACCATCGAGATCAAGGACACCGAGGGCAACACGGTCCGCCGTATCCAGCTGATGCAGGGCTGGGCCTCCAAGTGGGAGGGACCGTCCCTGAAGGCGGGTGAGTCGTCCGCGGCCACCGAGTCCGTGACGATCGTGTTCGAAGAGATCATCGTCGAATGAGGCGCCGCACCGTGACCGCGGGCAACCTGGAGGAGATCCTCGAGGCCACCGCGCCCGCCCCGGCGCCGGAGCAGGCGGCGGCACCTCGGGCCCCGGCCGCTCCGGCGCCGCCCCGGGAGGAGAACGGGCTGCGCACCGAGTTCGAGTTCGAGCTGCCGCGCGGCTATGTGGACGAGGCGGGCACGGTGCACCGGCACGGCGCGATGCGTCTGGCCACCGCCCGTGACGAGCTGCGTCCGCAGATCGACCTCAGGGTCAAGGAGAACCCGGCGTACCTGAGCGTGGTGCTGCTGAGCCAGGTGATCACCCGGATCGGCACCGTCACCGATGTGCACGCCGGGGTGGTGGAGCGGATGTACGCCACCGACGTCGCCTTCCTCCAGGACTTCTACCGCCGGGTCAACAGCGAGGGCCACACCCGTGCCGCGGTGACCTGCCCGCACTGCGAGGGCGGCTTCGAGGTCGACCTCTCGGGTGGGCGCCTGGGGGAATCGTGACGTACGCGCTTCCCCGGCTCCGGGAGGAGATCGCGTACATCGCCTATCACTTCCACTGGCAGCGTGAGGAGATCCTCGACCTGACCCACGGCGAACGTCAGCAGTGGGTGGCCGAGATCGCCCGCATCAACACCCGCGTGAACGAAGGCGGTTGAGCACATGGGATGGCGCGACAGGCTGCGCCGCCGGGCCGCGAACCCGTCTGCCGCGGATCCGGGCCAGGGGGCGCCCGGCACGCCGGGTGCCGCCGCACCGGTTCCTGCGGGGCCTTCGGAGCCTTCCTTGCCCGGCGACTGGGACGGGGGCTGGCGCCGCACCGCCGCGCCGGAACTCACCGTGTCCCGCGCCCCGCTGGGCGTCAGCGACGGCCTCGCCTTCCGCGCGGGCCTGGCCGCCTGGCAGAACCCGTCGTTCGGCAGCGGCCTCGGGCACGCGCTGCTGCCTGCCGCTCCGGCCGGTCTGGTGCACGGCGTCACCCGCCCGGCGGCTCCCCGGGCCACGCACACGGCCGGAGGGCCGCTGTTGCTGAGGGCGGTGCGGCCGGACGCCACGGATGGCGCGGACGAGGTGACGGCCGACGGGGCACCCGAGGCTGCCCGGCGGCCGGTCGCGGGGGATCGGAAGCCCGGATCGACGGGACCCCGTCCGGGCTCCTCCGCCGTACGGCCTCCGGGTGGCTCCGGTGGCGGCCCCCGTGCGGGGAAGGAGGGTCCGGGCGACGCGGCTCCCCGGTCCCGTGGCCTCACGGCCACGGATTCCCCCGCCGTCCTCGACGCCCCACCGGCCGCCGTCCAGCGGGCCGTCCGGCCGGGCACGGGCCCGGTCGTGGCCCCCGCCGGCACCGGCCGTCCGCCGGTCGCCGCCAGGACTCCGCTCGTACGACGGGTGGCGGTCGTCCCGCCCGCAGCCGGGCCCCTTTCCGATCCGACCCCCGGGCGGGCGTCCGTGGCCCGGGGTACGTCCGGAGGCCGTACGTCTTCGGCCCCGGCCGTCCGGGACGCTGCCGTGAAGGCGACCGGGCCGCGCCCGGAACCATCCCGTACGTCCGGCGCCGACGGATCCCACGGGGCCGTCCGGCCCAGCCCGTCGGGGCCCCGCCTGACCGTCGCCCGCCGCCCGTCCGGACCGGTGCGCCGCGTCGCGGTGGTGCGGCCCGCACCCCCTCCGGCGCCCCCGCGAGACGCGGCCGGCACCACCGCCGGTGCGAGGACGGACTCCTCCGCCTCCGTGCAGCGTGCCGCCACGCGTACGGACTCCTCCGCCTCCGTGCAGCGTGCCGCCACGCGTACGGACTCGTCCGGCACCGCCCCACCGGACGCCACGAGCACGGACTCCTCCGCCCCTGTGCAGCGTGTCGTCACACCCTCGCGCGGCCGCGCTCCCCTCGGTGCCCCGTTGAGTGAACTGCCCTCCACCGCAGAGCCGTTCGGGCGTTCCCCTGCCGTGCCCGGCGCAGGTTCAGCGGCCGGTCCGGCCCTGCCCGTCGTCCAGCGCCAGGGCGACACCCCGGTGCCGTACGACAGCGGCACGAGCGCCACCGGGGGAGCGGCTGCTGCTGCCGACGCCCCGCGCCGGACCCCGGCCCCGGACGGTTCTGGCGCCCGTGCGCGCGGTGGCCTGGGAGCCCCGCTGCCCGAGCTGCCGCCGAGCGCCGCGCTGCCCCGCTCCGCCGCGTCCCCTGCCGTGGGACCCGGCCCGGACGTCCAGCGCGCTCCGGGCGGGGACGCTCCGCTGCTGGGGTCGGCCGCCGCCCGGCGCGGCCTCGCGGAGCACTCCACCACCGGGGCCACTCCCGTGCCTCACGGAGACGGGCCCGCCACCCCGCTGGTGACGACCTCCCCGGCCGTCGCCCCCAGCCGCCCGGAATCCGCGAACGCCGCAGCCACGGAAGGCGCGGCAGCGGCAGGAATGGCGCCGGGCGGGGCGAGCGCGGGCAGACGACCCGGCCCGGACGTCCAGCGCGCCGACGGGCCGGCCTTCGGCGGACACCGGGCGGACGGGCCGGCCTCCGGCGGACACCGGGCGGACGGGCCGGCCTCCGGCGGACACCGGGCGGACGGCCCCCGCTCCGGTGGGCAACACCCTCATCGCCCCGCCGCACCGGGCCCGGTCGTCGTGGCCAGGGCCGTGGCGCCGGACTCCGCCTCCACCCGGTCCGCAGGTTCGGCGGACCCGCGCCCCCTCACCCTGACCGGCTCCGCACCGCCCTCGGCTCCCCGGGGCCTCTCGCTGCTGGCGGCCCGCCCGCTCACCCTGAACTTCCGGACCCCGGCAGGGACGCCACCGCCCTCCGCCGCCCGCTCCGGCGGCCGCCCCGTAGTGGCGGCGCGCTGGCCCGGTGCACCGGCCGCCGCGCAGGGCGACACCCCGGCCGGGTCGCCGGCACACCGGGGCGGCCCGTCGGCCGTCTCCCCGGCAGCTCCCTCCGGCCGCTCCGGGACACCCACGCGTCCGCTGACCGGCCCGTATGCGCCCGCCGCACCGCAGCTCCAGCGAGCCGTGACCGCGACCGCGTACCCCGAACCGCAGGGCGCGCGGGGCGCACCGGCCGAGCACGCAGGAAGGCGAACGTCCGGCTTCCCGGCCCCGGTCCAGCGCGTCCCGGTCGTCCGTCCCGCGCCGCCCGGCCCCGTGACCGCGGGCGCGGCCATCGCCGTACCGGCGAAGTCCCTGCCGGTGACCGCCCCGCAGGCGCCGCCGCTCGCCGACCGCCCGGCGGGCCCTCCGGCTCGGGTGGGAGCCCGCCCGGGGCCCCTTCCCACGGTCCGGCCGCGGACGGTCGCGCCGGGCGCCGCCGACCCGGTACAGCGCGACGCCGTCGCTTCCGCCGCCGACCCGTTCAAGGGCGTGCAGGGCAAGGAGATACCGGCGCGCGGCCGTCCGCGATCGTCATCCGCGCCCCCCGCTCCCACGTCCGCCTCGGCCACCACCTCGGGCAAGGCGGCCTCCCGCCGCCGTCCCGAGCGCCCCCAGGACGACTCCGGCTCCGAGCTCGACGACCTGGCGCGCCGTCTGATCGACCCCGTGTCGCGGCTGCTGCGCGCCGAGTTACGACGCGGTCGCGAACGCACCGGCCGTCCCTACGACGGACGCCGCTGACGGCATGCCATGGACGAAGACCGACCGGACGACGAACGACTGACGGGCGAGTGACGGACCGATGACCGACAGCATCTTCGCGACCAGCGTGCATTTCCGGCTCGCGATCGGCGGCAACGACCTGGGCGCCTTCCACACGTGCTCCGGCATGGGCGCCGAGGTCGAGATGGAGACCTACGCCGAGGGCGGCAACAACGGTTTCACCTGGCAGCTGCCCGGCCGTGTGACCTGGTCCAACATCACGCTCACCCGGCCCGTCACCGCCGACACGGCGAAGATCGCCCGCTGGCTCGACGAGACGCTGAAGCGGGTGGAGCCCAAGGACGGCGAGATCGTGGCGCTGAAACCGGATCTCACCCGGATCATCAGCTGGCAGGTGTCCGGGATCGTCCCGGTGCGCTGGCAGGGGCCGTCCTTCGACCCCGCCAACTCCCAGGCGGCGGTGGAGACCCTGGAGATCGCCCACCAGGGCCTGCGCCCGTCCTGACCCGCCCCCCATGCCCACACCCACGCACACCGCCCCCGACCAGCCGTCCCAGGAAAGGAGGTCCTGCTGTGTCCCCTGCACGCTCCAGCCGGGCCAGGGCCCAGCTGACGCTGAAGGAGCCCCCGGCCTCCGTCGGCGCCAAGCCCGGCGGGACCATCGCGCGGCTGAACCTCCAGTTCAACCCCTCCACCCTGGAGCTGAGCAAGAGCACCGAGTGGCGGCGCACCCCGTCCCGGATGGCGGGGCAGTCCGCGCTGCCGGAGTTCGTCGGCAGCGGCCCGCGCACGCTCTCCCTGGAGGTGTTCCTGGACGCCACCGCCACCCACGACAACTCCGTGGAGCTGGCGGTGGAGAAGCTGATGAAGGGGTGCGTGCCGACCCCGGCCAGCCTGGGCCGCAAGAAGCCGGCCAGCCCGTGGGTGCGGTTCGAGTGGGGCACGGCGCGGACGACGTCGTTCGACGGGGTGCTGTCGAGCCTGTCGGTGAGCTACACGCTGTTCGACGTGGACGGCAAGCCGCTGAGAGCCACCTGCGCGCTGTCCGTCGAGGAGGCGAGTGTCGACCCGGCGGGCCAGAACCCGACGTCCGGGGCGCGCAGTGCCCGCAGTACGCACACCGTGGTGGCGGGCGACAGCCTGGCCTTGCTGGCCTGGCGGGAGTACGGCGACGCGACGGCCTGGCGGGTCATCGCGGAGGCCAACGACATCGACGACCCGATGACTCTCGTGCCCGGCACCGAACTGGTGGTGCCGGGGCTGCGTGACGCGGGCGCAGAGGAGGACCAGTGAGCACACCCGAGGCGCGGGGCGGCCGGTCGTTCGCCGCCGACCCGGTCATCGAGACGCCGGCCGAACTCCCGCGGATCTGGGCCGCCCAGCTGGTGAACTGCGTGGTCGACGAGAACGTGGGCCTGCCGGACTCGGCTGTCCTCACCTTCCGCGACCCCGACCACGAGTTCCTCCAGGACGTCGGTATCACCATCGGCACCCCGCTGAAGGTGTCGGTGGTGACCGTCTCCGGGCAGGCACGCGAGCGGCTGTTCGGCGGCGAGGTGACCGCCCTGGAGCTGGACCGGGACCGCACGGGCTCGTTCACGGTGGTGCGCGCCCATTCCCAGGAGCACCGTCTTCAGCGGGGCCGCAAGGTCGTGGCGTACCGGAACATGACGGCGGCGGCGATCGTCCGCAAGGTGGCCGCCGGGGCCGGGCTGGCCTGCGGGAAGGTCGACGCCGAGCCGGTCACCTACCAGCAGCTGTCGCAGGCCAACGTGTCCGACTGGGACTTCCTGCAGTTCCTGGCGGGGGAGAGCGGCGCGCAGGTGCGGGTCGACGACATGGGGCTGCTGCAGTTCACCAAGCAGCGGAAGGCGTCCGGTGCGCCCGCCCCGTCGACCTCGGCGACCCGCAGCCCGATGGTGCTGGAGCACGGGGGCAACCTGCTGGCCCTGCGGGCGTCGCTGTCGGCCGCGGCCGGCGCGCAGCAGGTGGAGGTGCGTGGCTGGGACGTCGCCAACAAGCAGCCCCTGGTGGCCCGCAAGCCGTCGGTGGACAGCGACACGGTGATGCCCGGGCTGAGCCCGGCGTTCGCCGCCCGGTTCGGCACGTCGTCGAAGCTGACCGTCACGGACACCCCGTACCGCTCCCTCGCCGAGACGGAGGCCGTCGCGGATGCCGTGGCCGCCGAGGTCAGCGCCGGGTTCGGCGAGTTGGAGGCGCTGGTCCTGGGCAACCCCAAGCTGAGGGCGGGCGTGCCGGTGGCGCTCGGCAACGTCGGGCAGGCGTTCTCCGGGAAGTACACGGCGACGGCGGTGCAGCACGCCCTCGAACCGCACGGCGGATACCGGACGACGGTGTGGGTGAGCGCCGGCACGGACCGCTCCCTGACGGGCCTGGTGACCGGCGGGAACGCGTCCGGCCGCGGACCCCGCATGCCCGGTCTGGCCATCGGCGTGGTGACCGGCGTGCGCGAACCCGGTGGCGCCGAGTCCGGCGGCGTACAACTGAAGTTCCCCTGGCTGGACGACACGTACGTCACCGACTGGGTGCGCACCGTGCAGTGGGGCGGCAAGGGCGGTGGCGGCGTGTTCAGCCCGGAGGTCAACGACGAGGTCCTGGTCGGCTTCGAACAGGGCCTGCTGGACAGTCCGTACGTCATCGGCGGGCTCTACAACGGCGTGGACAAGCCCTCGCCGCACGACGTCCCGCTGATCGACAGGACCACCGGGAAGGTCAACCGGCGCTCCCTCGTGTCGCGTTCGGGGCACCGTGTGGAACTGCTGGACGCACGGGCACCCGGTCCGTCCGGGGTTCGGGTGACGAGCGCCGACGAGCGCCTCGAAGTGTTCCTGGACAACCGGCGGGACCGGATCGAGCTGACCGTCTACGCCGGGAAGGGCCGCCGACGGCCCCTCAGCTCCGTCCTGCTCGACAAGAAGGGCATCACGCTGGACGCGGGGCGCGGCGACGTGAGCGTCTCGGGCCGGAACGTGGACATCCAGGGCCGGGTCGGAGTGAAGATCGGCGGCCGGACCGTGAGCGTCAACGGCTCGTCGGACGTCACCGTCGACGGCGGTCTGCTGGGCGTCCTCAAGGCCAAGCTCATCCGGATCAACTGACCTCTCCTGCCGACAGTCCCCTCGTTCCCAAGTCGTTCCCAAGGAGTCCGCATGCCGGCCGCAGCCCGTACCGGTGACCTCACCAACCACGGCGGCGTGATCGCCCTGCCGACCGGCCCCGCCGCCCAGGCGGTGGCACGGGTGCTGATCGGCGGCCGCCCGGCGGCCGTGACCACGGGCCTTCCCGGCCCTCCGGGCAGTGTGCACACCTGCGTGGTGCCCCCGCACGCGCTCCTGGGGCCGGGGAACGTGGTCCTGCCCGATCCGGCCTCGCTCGTCCGGGGCCAGGTACTCATCGGCGGGCTGCCGGCCGCGAAGATGCGTGACAAGACCACGTGCGGCGCGATGATCGTGGGCGGTGCCCTGAACGTCCTCATCGGGGGCGTCTGATGAGCGACCGGTTCATCGGCCGCGGCTGGGCGTTCCCGCTGCGCGTCGGGCCGACCGGCGGGATCGGCATGGTCGAACGGGAGCGGGAGATAGAGGAGGCCATCCGCCTCGTCCTCGGCACCGCGCCCGGCGAGCGGCCCATGCGCCCCGAGTTCGGCTGCGGCATCCACGACTACGTCTTCGCGCCCGGCGACGGTGCCACCGCCGGACGGATCGCCCAGCAGGTGCGCGAGGCCCTGGAGCGGTGGGAGCCGCGCATCGCGGTCGACGACGTGGTGGTCGCGTTCGACGCGGTCGAGGACGGCACCCTCTACATCGACGTGCACTACACCCTGCGTTCCACCAACGACCGCCGCAACCTGGTCTTTCCCTTCTACACGATCCCCTCCGAGGAGGGGGCCGAGGAATGGGGCGCCGCCTGATGGCCCTGCCCTCCCCGAACCTGGACGACCGGCGGTTCCAGCAGCTCGTCGACGAGGCGAAACGCTATGTCCAGCAGCGCGCCCCGGAGTGGACCGACCACAACGTCTCCGACCCCGGCGTCACCCTCATCGAGACGTTCGCCTACCTCGTGGACCAGCTGCTGTACCGGCTGAACCGGGTCCCCGACAAGAACTACACCGCCTTCCTGGACCTGCTCGGCATCCGCCTGTTCCCGCCGGCCGCTGCCGTGGCCGAGGTCGACTTCTGGCTGTCGGCACCGCAGCCCGACACGGTGACCCTGAGCCCGGGCACCGAGGTGGCCACCGCGGGCGGCGAGACCGACGAGGCGGTGGTGTTCGCCACCACGGACGAACTGCGCATCGTGCCCAGTGAGTTGATCAGGCTCGTGACCGCGTCCCACGGCGGTGAGCAGACCGACCGGACCGGTGAGCTCACCGAAGGCCGCGACATCCCCGCCTTCCAGGCGGCACCCCGGCCCGGTGACGCGCTGCTGTTCGGCCTGCCGACGGCGGTGCCGCGCTGCGTGGTCGCGGTGAACCTGGACAGCCGCGTGGAGGGCATCGGCGTCGACCCGCGCCAGCCCCCGCTGGTGTGGGAGGCGTGGGACGGCGGCGGCTGGCAGGTGTGCGAGACCGGCGAGGACTCCACCGGCGGCCTGAACCGGCCCGGCGAGATCATCGTGTACGTACCGGCCGGCCATACCGCGTCGGTGATCGGCGGGACCCGGGCCGGCTGGCTGCGCTGCCGGGTCACCGAGGCGGAGCCGGACCAGCCCTTCTACTCGGAGTCCCCGACGGTGCGCGAGGCGTCCGTGTTCACGGTGGGCGGCACCATGACCGTCGAGCACGCCGAGAGCGAGACCGACGTACCGCTCGGCACGTCGGAGGGCGTCGCCGGGCAGACGTTCCGGCTCGGCCGCCCGCCGGTCCTCCTCGACCGCGAGCCCCCCGTGGTGGAGGTCTCCTCGGCCGAGGGCTGGCAGCGCTGGGACCTGGTCGAGCACTTCGGCCGCTCGGGCCCGGCCGACCGCCATGTCCAGGTCGACGCCACCACCGGCGAGTTCACCTTCCCGCCGGCGCTGCGCGAACCGGACGGTACCCTGCGGCAGTGCGGCGCCGTACCGCCCAAGGGGGCCAGGATCCGGGTCGCCCGCTACCGCACCGGCGGCGGCCCCGCGGGCAATGTGGCCCGCGGCGCGATCTCCCTGCTGCGCAGCTCCGTCCCCTACGTCGCACGGGTCGTCAACCGGGAGTCGGCCGGTGGCGGCGTCGCCGGCGAGACCCTCGCCAACGCCCGTCTGCGGGCACCCGACGCGCTGCGCATGCAGGAACGCGCCGTCACCGCCGGGGACTACGAGATCATCGCCGGCCAGGCGGCGCCCTCCGTACGCCGGGTCCGCTGCCTGCCCGCCGCCGAAGGGGCGGGCGCGGTACGGGTGCTGGTGGTCCCGGACGCGGTCGCCGACGAGGGGGACGACCGCCTCCGCTTCGAACAGCTCATCCCCTCCGACCAGATCCTGCGGACGATCACCGCGAGCCTCGACGAACGCCGTCTGATCGGCACCCGCCTGGTCGTCGAGCCGCCGGTTTACCAGGGCGTCACCGTCGTCGCCAGGCTGGCGGCGGCCCCGGCCGACACCGACCGCGTCCGCGACGCGGCCCTGGCCGCCCTGTTCCACCACCTCAACCCGCTCGTCGGCGGCCCGGACGGCACCGGCTGGCCCTTCGGACGACCGGTTCAGTACGGCGATGTCTTCGGTGTCCTGCAACGCGCCACCGGCAACGCGCTGATCGAGGAGATCCTGCTGTTCCCCGCCGACCCGATCACCGGGCGGCGCGGCGCCCCGACGGACCGCGTCGACGTGGCCGCGGGCGCGCTGGTCTTCTCCTACCAGCACCAGGTGGTCGTCACGCCCCTGGAGCCGGAGGTACGCGGATGAGCCGCGCCGCGATACCCGGTCTGCCGAGCCCGCACCCGATCGGCGGGCAGCTGCCCGCGCTGTACGCCGACGACGACTTCGCGCAGCGCTTCACCGCAGGGCTGGACACCGTCCTCGCCCCGGTGTTCGCCACCCTCGACAATCTGTCCGCCTACCTCGACCCCCGGGTGGCCCCGGCCGACTTCCTGGCCTGGGTGGGGTCCTGGGTGGGTGCCGCCGACGACCCGGAGTGGCCGGTGGAGCGACGCCGCGAGACGGTGGCCCGCGCGGTCGAGCTGCACCGCTGGAGCGGTACCCGGCGCGGCCTGGTCGAGGCGCTGCGGCTCGCGCTCGGCGTGCACGCCGAGGTCGTCGGGGACGGCGGCGCGGTGTGGTCGAGCACCCCCGGAGCCGACCTCCCGCCCGAGCCGCCCGCCGAGGTCCTGGTGCGGGTGTGGCCGGACCGAGGGGGCCGGGCCGACCCGGCGCGGGTCCACACGGTCGTGAGGGCCATGTGCCCGGTGCACACCGTCTGCCGGGTAGAGATCCTGTCCGGCCCGCCCACCGACGAAGGGAGGTGACGCCGTGCGCGCCTGTCCCGTGTGCGGGGCGTCCAACGGCCCCACGGACGATTTCTGCGGCAACTGCGGGACGTACCTGGGGTGGTCGGACGGTCCGGCGCCTTCGGGCACGTCGCCGGAGTCACCGCCGAGTACGCCCGCGGAGCCGCCGCCGGGTGAGCCCGCGGAGCCCCCGTCGACGGCGCCTGCGGAGCCGTCGACGCGTACGCCCGCCCAGCCCGGGGCCTCCTCGGGTACGTCCCCGGCTCCGTCGTCGCGTACTCCCGTGCAGCCCGGGGCCTCCTCCGGTACGTCCCCGGCTCCGCCGGCCACGCGCGCACCCGGCCCCGGCCCCACGGCTTCGGAGCCCCCGGCCCCCGGCCCGGCCGCCGGAGCCGCCCCCGCCGTACCGCCCGCCGCACCGCCCGGCACCGCCCGCCCGCCGGCCGCTCCGGCGACGCCCCCGGCCCGCGCCGGTGGCCCCGCCGCCACGGCCGGGGCGTCCACGGCACCCGCCCCCATCCAGCCCGTACGCCCCGCGAAGGCCGTGGCCCCCCGCCCGGTCGTGCGCCCCGTGGAGGCGCCCGACGAGGTGGTGGGCGCGCCCTGCCCCTCCTGTGGCACCCCCAACCCGCCCGGCCGCCGGTTCTGCCGGCGGTGCGCGACCCCGCTGAACCCCGCCGCCAAGCCCGAGGCGCTGCCGTGGTGGCGGACGGTGTGGCCGTTCCGCCGCAGGGTGCGGGCGAGTTCGGGCAGGGCCGTACGGTTCCTGGTGATCCTGGCCGTGGTGGTGGCGCTGTGCGCGGGCGCCGTCCTGCTGCTCCCCGTCGGACGCGTGCTGTTCGAGGACACCCGGGACAAGCTGGGCAAGGCCGTGCCCATCACCCCGGTGAGCACCGAGGCGAGCGCCGCATCGCCCGGGCATCCCGCGAAGAACACCGTGGACGGGGTGAACAACAGCTACTGGGGTGCACCCGCGGAGGGCGCGTCGGTGACGTACACCTTCCGTCAGCCGTTCCGCCTGGTCGAAGTGATCATCAGCAACGGCCCGTCGAGAGACGCGGAGCATTACACCGACGAGGCACGCGCGCTCCGGATCGACCTGGAGGTGACGACGGAGGACGGCGAGCGGCAGCACAAGGAACTGAACCTCAGCGACAAGCCGGATCCGCAGCCGATGCACATCGCTCTCAGCGACGTGAAGACGGTGCGCCTGGTCCTGCGCGAGCCGGTGGACCTGTCCTCGGGACGCCAACTGGCCCTGGCGGAGGTGGAGTTCTTCCAGCGCGGCTGACCGGGGCCGGCCGCGATCAGTCCCTCGGCGGCTGGGCCGGCTGGTCCTCCGGCCCGCCCGCACGGGCGCGGCTCCGGCGGGCGTACGCCGCCTGGGCCGCCGCCCGCAGCCGTACGTAGAAGGGGTTGTCCTGGCTGGTCTGCCACATGTGCAGGTAGACCAGCATCTGGTTGAGCACGGTGTCGTACTCGACCAGGGTCCCGGAGGCGTTTCCGGCCGCCTTGCCCCAGCCGACCAGGCGCTCCTTCTGCGCGGCGGTGATCTTGCGCGCCTTCTCGAAGGAGCTCGCGTACTGCTCCAGCTTCTCCGGCTGGGCACCGTAGACCAGTTTCTCCTCCAGCATGTCCCGCTGGAAGTCGTCGAACTCGCCGTTTCCGGCCAGGGCCGCCTTCAGATCGGCGAGCGTCCGCTGACGCTCCGTCGCCAGCGCCGCGACCTCCTGGTCGGTCGCTCCGGACCGAACCAGCTCCATCACAGGGCTGCTGCCGAACGCCTGATGTGCCGCGACATGGGTCAGCTCATGGGCGATGTGTCCCAGCAGGAAGGAGGTGCCGCCCCTGACCTGGGTGTCGACGTTGAAGGTGAACGCCGGGGCGTCCTCGGGGGCGGCCGGGTCGAGCTTCATGCCGGCCCTGCCACCCTGTGGGTACTGCATCACGGTCACCAGCGGAACCACAGCCATCAGCTCCCCGATGACGGACCGCGTCTCCTCGGGCAGCGTCTCGTCCTCACGCAGTGCCCCCAGCTTCTGGACGAAGTCCCTCATCATCGCGTCGAACCTCGGCGCAGGGAGGGACTGGGACGCCTTGAGGGCTTCGCCCGCGGGATCGCGGAGGTCGAGGCCGGGGTGTTTCCCCTCCTCCATCGTCCGGTCGATCACGGTCAGCAGGTCTCGGAAGACCACCTCGGCGTCCAACTGCCCCTGCGCCGCCTGGGCCTGCTCGCCGAGCCGCCGCGTGCCCCCGACCCGCGAGCCTGCGCCGCCCTTGTGAGCGACGTAGTCGCCGCACGCCCTGACGATGTCCTTGAGGGCGAGCAGCCTGGCTCCCTGTCTGGCATCCGGCAGCGCGTAGAACGCCGCGAGCGCCCTGTCCACCTCGGTGATCTCGGAACGGCCGCGCCGTGCGGTGCCCCCCGTGCCCTGCTTGAACTCGTCCTCGTTCATCATCCGGGACACCGTGACCATCTGGGCGACGACCGCGTTGCCGGCGGACCCCTGAAACGCCCCCGGGGTGCGCGGGCCACGGCTGCTCCTGGCAGGCGTCACCTGCGGTGTGTCGTGCGTCTGCCCGGCTGCTTCATGGGTACGCATGGGCCAACGCTACCGCCCCGGACCGAGGCCACGGGGGCTCCGGCGGAAATGCCGGAGGAGAGCCTCCGCCCCCTGGCCCGGAGGAGGTCCCTCCCGTCAGGACGTCCCGGACGGGGGCTCCTCGTCGTACTGGGACGTACCCGAGTCCAGCAGGGGCTCCTGCGTCTTCAGGTGCGCCGGGGCGAACGCCCGCAGCGCGTGGTAGCCGGTGATCACAACGAGCGTGCCCAGGGCGATACCGCTCAGCTCGAAGTTGTCGGTGATCTTCAGGCTGACCCCGCCGACGCCGATGATGATGCCCGCGGCGGCCGGCACGAGGTTGAGCGGGTTGCGCAGGTCGACCTTGGCGTTCAGCCAGATCTGGGCACCCAGCAGGCCGATCATGCCGTAGAGGATGACGGTGATCCCGCCCAGCACCCCGCCGGGGATCGCCGCGACGACCGCGCCGAACTTGGGGCAGAGACCGAAGAGCAGCGCGAAGAAGGCGGCGGCCCAGTACGCGGCGGTGGAGTAGACCCGGGTCGCCGCCATCACGCCGATGTTCTCGGAGTACGTGGTGTTCGGCGGGCCGCCCACAGCGGTGGACAGCATCGAGGCGGCACCGTCTGCCGCGATGGCGGTGCCCAGCTTGTCGTCGAGGGAGTCGCCGGTCATCTCCCCGACGGCCTTCACATGCCCGGCGTTCTCGGCGATCAGGGCGATGACGACCGGCAGCGCGACCAGGATCGCGGACCACTCGAAGCTCGGCGCGTGGAAGGACGGCAGCCCGATCCAGTCCGCGTCCGCCACGGCCGACAGGTCAAGACGCCAGTGGTCGACCGCCTCGGCGCCCCCCGCCGGGGAGTGGATCTTCCCGAAGACCAGGTCGAGCACCCAGGACAGCACATAGCCGAAGACGAGCCCGAGGAAGATCGCGATACGGGAGAAGAACCCGCGCAGGCAGACCACGGCGAGCCCGGTGAACAGCATCACCAGCAGGGCGGTCCACTGGTCCTGGGGCCAGTACGTCGACGCGGTGACGGGCGCCAGGTTGAAGCCGATCAGCATCACGACGGCGCCGGTCACCACCGGCGGCATCGCCGCGTGGATGATCCGCGCCCCGAACCGCTGCACCACGAGCCCGACCAGGAACAGCACGGCGCCGACCACCAGGACCGCGCCCGTGACCGTGGCACTGGTGCCGCCGCTGGCCCGGATCGTGGCGGCCACGCCCACGAAGGAGAGCGAGCACCCGAGGTAGCTGGGCACCCGGCCCTTCGTCGCCAGCAGGAAGATGGCGGTGGCGACACCGGACATCATGATCGCGAGGTTCGGGTCGAGGCCCATCAGGACCGGCGCCACGAAGGACGCGCCGAACATCGCCACCACGTGCTGGGCGCCGAGCCCGAACGTACGGGGCCAGGAGAGCCGCTCGTCGGGGCGTACGACAGCCCCCGGTGCGGGGGTCTTCCCGTCGCCGTGCAAGGTCCAGCGCACGCCGAGGCCGCCCATGGTCGCTCCCTGATTGGTGTGTGCGGTGCGCCCTGGGGGTCCCACCCGCGGAAAAGATCAGAGCCATGGTAGTGCCGCGCCGGTCTGCTTCCGCGCGCGGCCCTGCCCGCCGGAACCATTCGTTCCGACCGAGGTGTCCGTGAGGGGCGAAGGTCAGCCCTCCGCCGGGGCCCCGTCCTTTGCCCTCTGCGGCGTGCCGCTCCCCGCGACCTTGCGGTCGCCCGCCCGCAGCACCCCGGCGCCCAGGACCAGCCCGAAGGCCAGCACCGTGACCAGGCCGAACGACACCAGCAGCGAGGTCGCCTCCGCCAGCGAGCCGATCGCGGACGGGGCGATGAGCCCGGAGGTGTACGTGATGGTGGCCACGCCCGCGATGGCCCGGCTCGGGTTCGTCCCGCTGCGCCCCGCCGCGGCGAACGCCAACGGAACGACGACCGCCACGCCGAGGCCGAGCAGCCCGAAGCCGCAGAGCGCCAGGGCCGGCCCGTCGGCCAGGACCACGAGCAGCCCGCCGACCGTGGCCAGGACGCCTCCGACCCGTACGGTCCGCACCGCACCGAACCGGTCGACGACCTTGTCCCCGGCGATCCGGGCGACGGCCATGGTCAGCGCGAACGCGGTGGTCGAGGCCGCCGCGAGCCCGGCGGAACTGCCCATGATGTCCTTGAGATAGACGGCAGACCAGTCGAGACTCGCCCCTTCCGCGAACACCGCGCAGAAACCCACCGCACCGATGACCAGCGCCGACTTCGGCGGCAGCGTGAAGCGCGGCGGCGCCTCCTCGTCGGGCAGGCTGCGCAGGTCCAGCACGCCCTGGCAGGCGACGAGGCCGAGGGCCGTCAGCACCAGGGCGGCCAGGGTGTGGTGCAGCCGGGCGTCGGCCCCGATGTGCGCCGCGACCGTGCCCGCCGCCGAACCGATCAGGGCGCCCACGCTCCACATGCCGTGCAGCCCGGACATGATCGACCTGTCGAGCCGGTTCTCCACCTCGACGCCGAGCGCGTTCATCGCCACGTCCGACATGCCCGCGCTCGCCCCGTAGACGAACAGCGCCAGGCAGAGCGTGAGCAGATTCGGGGCCAGCGCCGGGAGGGTCAGGGCCAGCGTCCACAGCGCCAGCAGACCGCGCAGGGCCGTCCGGGCCCCGAAGCGGTGGCTGACGCTGCCGGCCAGCGGCATGGCCAGCGAGGCGCCGATGGCGGGGAAGGCGAGCGCGAGACCGAGCTGGCCCGCGCTCACCGAGGCGTGGTCCTGGATCCACGGGACCCGGGTCGCGAAGCTGCCGGTCACCGCCCCGTGCACGGCGAAGACCGCGGCGACCGCGTATCTGGCCCGCCTGACCTGCTCCATGCCGAAGACCGGAACCGCTGGCTCCTGTGTCATACGCCGTGCCCTCCCCTGAGAATTTCCGGCCCGCCGGTGCCCCCGGCGCCGCCTCACGCGGTGCGCGCCGTAAACTATCAGGAACCCTGCCTGATGAATAACCCTTATGGCGCCCGGCCCCTCATCCATCTGGAAGGATCCCGGCATGCCCGCATCCCCGAGCACCGCCCGGGCCATCAACGACCGGCTCGCCCTGCGACTCCTCCAGCAGGACGGCCCGCTGACGGCCACTCAGCTGAAGACGATGACCGGCCTGTCCCGCCCCACGGTCGCCGACCTCGTGGAACGCCTCCAGGACGCCGGCCTGGTCCGGGTGGTGGGGGAGAGCGGCTCGGACCGCCGGGGCCCCAACGCCCGGCTGTACGGGATCATCGCCGACCGCGCGCACCTCGCCGCCCTGGACGTACGGACGGACAGCGTCGCCGTGGTCGTCGCGGACCTGCTCGGCGTCACGCTCGCCGAGGCCACCCTGCCGATCGGCAGCGACACCGGGACGCGGCCCGCCGTCGAGAAGGCCGTGGCGACGCTGGAGCGCACGGCCCGCACCGCGGGCACCGCCCCGCTGCACAGCGTCGGCATCGGCGCCCCCGGCCTGATCGACCCGGCCACCGGCGAGCTCAGGAACACCGCCGGGCTCCCCGCCTGGCACCGGGGCCTGGTCAGGGAACTCCAGCAGCGCCTCTCCGCCACCGTCCTGGTCGAGAACGAGACCAACCTCGCCGCCGTGGCCGAACACCGCGTCGGGGCCGCCCAGGACCGCGACACCTTCGTGCTGCTCTGGCTCGGCCACGGCATCGGCGCCGCCGTGATGCTCGACGGGAAGCTGCGCCGGGGCGCCTCGGGCGGAGCCGGGGAGATCGGCTTCATGCCGGTGCCCGGCACCCCGGGCGTCCCGTCGGCGGTCAACTGCGACGGGGGCTTTCACTCCCTGGTGGGCTCTGCCGCCATCTGCGAGCTGGCCACGGAGCACGGCATCAAGGCGGGGGACTCGGCCGAGGAACCGGAGCAGGAACAGGACCCCGCCGCCGCGTTCGCCGTCCGGGCCGCACTGCGGGCTGGCGACGCGGCTGGTGAGGCGTTCCTGTCCGAACTGGCCGACCGCCTCGCGCTGGGAGCCGCCTCCGTGGTCTCCGTCCTCGACCCCGGCTGCCTGGTCCTGGCGGGCGAGGTGGGCCGAGCCGGCGGCGACGCGCTCGCCGCGCGGGTGGAGGAGCGACTGGCCCGGATGTCACCGCTGCGTACGGAGGTCAGGGCGGGGACGCTGGGCGGCGGCGCGGTCCTGAGCGGCGCCCTGTTCGCGGCGCGGGAGGCGGCGCAGGAGGCGCTGTTCGGCGCGGGGGGATGAGGGAGGGGCCTGGCTGGGTGGGGGACACGTTCCGGTCAGGCCCGGGACGGCTCCTCAGCTCGGGTGCCCGACGGCCCCAGTCTCCACCAGGAAATGGCTTGGCTCGCCCCACCATGACACGTACAGACTGTCCCGCGCGCGGGTGCAGGCGACGAACAGCAGACAGCGCTCAGCCAGAAGGTCCGCCTCGTGCTGCAGCCGGTCGACCTCCACCGGGGTCACGGCCACACACGGGGCAAGGTGCGGGAGCAGCCGATCGCCGGGCGTTACAAGCTCCTGGAGGAGCTCAACAGCGGCGGTATGGGAGACGTATGGCGCGGCTACGACGCCGTGCTGGACCGGCCCGTGGCCGTGAAGGTGGTCCGGCGGCAGGCCGTTGCCGACTCACCGCAGCTGGCCGAGAAGTTCGCCAAGCGGTTCAAGCGCGAGGCCCGCATCACCGCGCGCATCCAGCATCCCGGCGTGCCGCAGGTGTTCGACGCCGTGCTGGATGACGCCTATGAGCGACTGTTCCTCGTCATGGAGCTGGTCGACGGCGTCCCCCTGTCCGCATACATCCACCCTGATCACCCACTGCCCGTCAGCTGGGCGGTGGCCGTCGCAGCGCAGGTCGCCACCGTGCTGTCGCACGCCCACGACGTGCCCGTGATCCACCGCGACCTCAAGCCGAGCAACATCGCCCTCCGTTTCGGTCCGCTGAGGCCGGCACCGCATCTCGCGTTACAGCTGCCTCGTGATCGTCCGAACATGCTTCGTGAGTCTGTGGCCCGCAAGTCCAAACGATTCGTAGCCCGATCGTCAAAGTGCCCTATTCGGGTTGAATGTCTTTTCGGATAATGGGGGCCTCGGAGAGTGCCTGGAAGATCTTTTCAAGGTCTTCGGCGGTTTTTGCGCAGAACCCCTGGTCGGACTGTCTGATCAAGTCCATTGCCTGGTTGAAGTTCTGACCGTCAGGCCCGGCCTCCTGGATCAATCGAGAAGGGACAATCATCCAGTTCCTGGTCGATTTGAACGTCCAATCGACCTGCTTTGGAGTTTCTCGAACGGCCGATTCAAAAATCCTTTTCAACTGTTCATCAGGTTCGGCATAACGCCACCCAACAAATGCTACTTGAAGGTATCCATAGATAGGGTGACGTTCTACCGGTGACCTGAACCACACCACGTCACCGAATCGACTCAGTACCTGCTTTGCCTGCTCGTTGCGCTTCATGTCTGCCTTGCCTGCAGTCCTCAACGTCGGCCCCACGGGGGCGGCATCTTGTAATCTCCATTATTTCGAATTATTTTCTCTCCGTCGTTTGTCAGTCGCAGCGCTCGTTCGTAATCCCCGAGAGGGATAGGGTTGTTGCTGAGAGTTGGATCGTAGATATAACGTCCGTCTGTGTATACCTCATGGAAGAGGTAGTCCTCGATATTTGCGCCGCCGTGTTCAGGGATTCTGATGTCGCTGCCTGAGTATGTTGTGTAGTGCACTATCCTGCCTTCGCCATCTGCTCTTCGAGATATGAAGGAAGCGATATCAGAGCAGTCGATCTCCGGGCCACTGGGTGCCGCTCTCATTGCGTCGGTGAGATTTCCGCTGGGTGGGTGGGAGGGATTTGGTTCTCGGAAGTCGTAAGGGTCACGCGGGCATGGTGACAGCCCTAGAGGGTCTGTCCAGGTATGGGGATTGTGAACGTAGGTGCTGGGGTTTGGTGCAGGCGACAGGCCGAGTGGATCAACGCTGAAGTATCGCGCTGTCTCGGGGTCATAATAGCGGTGAAAATTATAGTGTAGCCCTGTTTCCGAGTCGAAGTATTGGCCCGGGAAGCGCAGCGGCATGTATGAGGTGCTGGAGGCTGCCCAGGTGGTCGCTCCCCACAGCGTGGCACGCGTCCGCCAGGCGATACATCCTTGCTCGTCGATGAGTTCGCTCGGCGTGCCGACGAGGTCGGTGACGATTGCGAAGAAGCGCTCGTTTATCTCGCTCTGAGGTGTGTCCTTGTCGAGTATGCGTTCCGTCTGGGCAACTGGACGCGTGTCGTGATAGTCCCAGGTCAGCGAGACCGGGTGGGGGAGTTCCGTAGAGTATGTCACCTGCTCGCACAGAATGGGGCCGTCCCAAGTGAACTCCACCCTTTCCGCTATGCCGTCAGGGGTCAACCGCTGTTTTCCTATACGTCGCCCCAGGGGGTCATAGAGGTAGCGCCAAAGAGTTCCGTCAGGGGCGGCCACGGCGGCGAGGCGGTCTTCGGTGCCCCACTGAAAGCGCCAGATATCCGGTTTGCGGGAAATTCGCTGCTTTCTGCGCAACACAACGCGTCCCTGTGCGTCGTGCTCGTAGGTAACATTTCCTGCCCGTGTGATGCGAGTGCCGCTGTAGGCTCGAGGCCCCGCGGCTTCCTGCCCGGGATGTGAGGATGGCCAGACCGCACTGATCTGGTTACCCACATCGTCATACGCGTACCGCTCTGTCCATGTGCCCGCGAGTACCGTGGTCACCCGGCCCGCAATGTCGAGATCGAAGATGCGAGTGCCGTTGAGATCGTCGTGCACACTCGTAAGATGCCCGTCGGCGCGATATCCGTAAGTGCGGCGCTGGATGATATTTCCTTGTGGGCCAGTCACGGATTGGCTGGTGACCCGACCTGTAATATCGAAGACATTCTGCAGGGATAGTGATGTGCCGACTCGTCGGACGAGTTCCTGACCGGCAGAATCATATTCGAACTGAAGCGTGCGTCCTGCAGTAGTCAGTTCACTGCAACGGCTGGATAGGTCATAATTCCACGTACTGATCGCACCGCTCGGTGTGACACGACCTGTTCTGCGGCCGAGGTCGTCGTAAGTGAAATCGAGTGTCCGGCCGTTAACGGTTTCTGACTTTAGTCGGCCATATCGATCACGCAGTCGCATCAATGTCGCATCTGGGCCGGTAGCCAAAGCGAGTTCATCAAATATGTCGTATTCGAATGTGGTGACTGCGTCAGGTGCCGTCTTGCGGAGCACTTGGCCAAGCGAGTTGCGCTCGTACTCCACGGTCTGACCAATTCCATCGGTACGTGATGTGAGATGGCCTGCATGGTCGTACGTGTAACTCAGCGTGCGGTTATCGAAGTCAGTCTCGCCCACGAGCCGGCCAGCCGGGTCGTAGTCGTAAGTCCAGGACTGCCCGTGTGGGTTGGAAACGCGTGTCAGGCGAAGCCCGGCGTCGTGACTGAACTCGAATCTGAAACCATCCGGACCGGTTCGAGCCACTTGCAGATCAAAGTCCGTGTATTCGAAGCGGGTTGTCCCGTCGGTCGACGTGGTGTGAGAAATACAGTTGTTCTCGCCATCGTATATCCAGGACTGAGTAGTGTTGTCCGGGGCGACGTGGCGGGCAAGCTTTCCCTCGACTGTCCATTCAAATCGGGTGATTGCGCCGAGAGGGTCGGTGACTGCGGACAGGCGGCCGAAGGCGTCTCGGGCATATAGGATCCTGCTGCCTGCCCCATCGGTGAACTCAACGGGAAGCCCAGCGGGGTTGCAGCGGATCCACGAGGTGTAGCCCAGGGCATCCGTTGCAGATATGAGATGACCCGAGTCGTTGTATGAGAACCGGGTCGTCGAGCCTGCGGAATCTGTTGTCGAGACACGATTTCCCCGTGCATCGTAGGTGTGACGCAGAACTGTGCCGTCTGTTCGACGTACAAGAACGGGCAGGCTCAGAGCGTTCAACTCCATTGTTGTCCTGCGCCCGTCAGGTCGCTCCAGGGCAACAGGCCGACCTTGCGCGTCGTATGAGGAACGGGTGACGTGTCCGAGTGGGTCGGTGACGGACAGCAGTCGGTGGTATCGGTCGCGTTCGTAGCGGGTGACCGCGCCGAGAGCGTTGACCTTGGCGACGACCTGCGCGCGGTCGTTGATCACGTACCGGGTGGTGTGGCCAAAGCTGTCCGTCATGGATGTCATGCGCAGGCCGGTGTCTGGATCGGTGTCGTCCCAGGTGAAGCGGGCTTCGAGGTGGCCGTTGGTGCCGCTCTGGTACACGCAGCGGTCGTGTTCGTCGTAGACGTATTCGTACCGGCTTCCGTTGGTGTCCGTCCACGCAGTGATGCGGCCCAACTCGTCGCAGTCGAAGCGCAGGGGCTTGCCCGATGAGTTGGTGACAGTGGTGAGGTGACCGTCGGTGTAGCCGTAGCGGAGGATCTCCTGATCGGTGCCGTCGGGGGCGGCGCCTGCCAGGTGCAGGGCGGTGACCCTGCCTTCGCGTGTGGTGAGTTTCAGGTGGTAGCCGCCGTGGTGCACGATCGACGTCGGAGCGCCTGCCTCGTCGTACTCGAAGGAGATCCAGCGGCCGTTACGGTCGTCGATCTGGGCCAGGAGCGCCAGCTCCCCGGCGGGCTGGTCGACGAAGTGCCGGACCTGGCCGGTCTCGGGGTCGGTGATGGTGTAGCCGTCGGCAACCCGGTCCAGCGGCCAGCGCCGGCCGTGGGTGGGCATGACGGGGACGCCCGGGGCCGGGTGCGGATAGGCGAGCAGGCTGCCCTCGTTGCAGCTGAACACCACGCCTTCCGCATCGACCTCCAGACGTTGGTCGACCGTGCTCGACCAGCCGGAACCGAACCAGCGGCCGGCGCGGTGCGAGGAGTCGAAGACGCGCTCGAAGACGAGTGGCAGTGAGCCCGGCAGCACGATGTCCGTCTGCGGAAGCAGCATGCGCCCGGTGGCGACATCGATGGGGTCGTTGACGCATTCGACCTTGCTGCACTGATTGGCGTTGGAGTCAGGGGCCCTCTCATGCCCTTGCCGACCCTTCCCCCGGGGGTGCTTGACCAGGTCCTTCATCCCGGCCCGCAGGCCGCTCTTGATCAGGCCGCCGCCCTTGGTGCCGATGAGTTCGGGGACGAGCCTGCCGAGGAATTCCGAGGGGTCACCCTTTGCCGCGTCCCAGGCGTTCTTCAGCGCGCGGTCGGGGTTGGCGGCGGTGGACGCGAGGCCGGCGAGCGTCATGTTGACGCCCTTGTAGTACTCGGCCGGGTGCGTCAGGTTGTACGGGTCCTGGGGATTGACCGACCGGACGAAGTTCACCAGCCCCGCGGTGCCCTTGATGATGCCACCACCGAAGTGGGCCAGCTCCATGCCCTGGCCGACCCCGTAGTCCATGAGTTCCTGCTTGGCCCGGTCCAGGCCGGTGGGCTCCTTCGGCGCGTGCGCCATCGCTGCCGTGATCGCGCCCTTGGCCGTTTCGGCAGCGTCGTCACGTGCCTGCCGGGCCCGCTGGAGGACTTCCTGAGCGTGCCGGCGCTTGGCCGCGCCCGGGTCGGAGAACGTCCCCGGGTGCGGAAGCGGATGGTCGGTGTTGCGGACCGCGTTGTACGCCTCCGCCTTCTTCTTGAAAGCGGCAGCCGCAGTTTCGTAGTCCTGCTTGCCCTCCTTGTACAGGGCTATCGCCTCAGCCGCCTTGCCCTGCGCGCTGGTAACCGTCCCCGCGAACGTCTCCAGCGCCTTGGCCGCATCCTCGAACGCGTCCGCCGCCCGCACCCAGTCGGTCGGCAAGGTCTGGAACTTGGCGCGGAAGGCGTCAGCGGCCTCGCCCTTCCAATGGCCCGAGTCGAGCTTCTTCATCCCGCTGCCGACGAGATCGAACGCCTTCTGGAAGTCGCGGAGGTTCTTCACCGCCGCGCTGATCTTCTCCGGCCTGCCATGGATCAGCTCATCGGCTTCCTCGGTCTGACCGAGTTGCTGCTCACCGACGTTCGCACCCAGGGAGGAGGCGGTCTCGTCGCCCCAGTCCTCGACCTTGTCCGCCCACTCATCAGCACCGACCTTCTCCAACCCGGCACCGAGCACATCGGTGCCCTTGTCGATCCCTGTGCCGACGATCTCCTTGCCCTTGTCGACCAGGTTGCCCGCCCCGTCGTACAGGGCGTCGCCCCACTTCCCCCAGTCCGGCATCAGCGACTCTCCCCCCACCGCGGCTGCTCAGCCTGATCGATCGTCTCCTGCGAAGGATCAAGCTTCTCCCGCAGCCGCTCGTCCGCCGCGTCCCGCACCTCGGGGTCCATCAGCCCGTTGCGCTCCATCGAGTCGAGCAAGGCGTCGTCCACGTCGTAGGCGGTGTCCTTCCAGGTCTGCTTGACCTCGGCCTGGGCGGCATCCCATGACTCGCGGCTGTAGTCGGGATTGTCATACGCGGACTGGGTGCTGATCGTGTCCCAGCTCATCCCCTTGACCTCGTCCTCGGACGCATGCGGATTCCCGTTCAGGGAGTTCACACCGATCTTGATCGAGTCCTTGACGTACTGCTCCTGCTCCGCGAACGAACCAGCCGACAGACCCACCCCGAGAGCGAAACCGTTCCCCTTCTGCGTCAGGGCCCGCACACCCCACTCCCACCGGTTGCAGAACGTCTCGAACTCCGACGTCAGCCCGCCGTGCCCCAACTCCAGCCCCGACAACGCCAGATCCGAGAACCCCCGGCCCACCGACGCCTCACCGATGAAGCCGAGCTCCTTCAACTCCGCATGCGCCAGGTCGATCCCCTTCGCGATCTCCGCCAACGCCTCCGGCGGCACCTGAAGATCCGCGTTCTCCCCACTCACTGCAACCCCCCGAGATCCACCGCGACCGCGTCCGGCACGATGCCCGCCACCGGCGGGAACAACATGCCGTCCGTACTTCCCGCATCCAGTGCCACTCCCGCCGGGCCCGGCAGCAACGGCACCATCACATCCAGCAACCTGGCGCCCAGAACGGCCTGATACGTCCACTCCCGCCCGGCATCCCCACGGGCCAACGCAAACCGGGCCAACGCCGCCTCGTCCGAGAAGGAGCAGATCCAGCGCACGCCGTTCTGCTCCGCCGACCACAGGTCACCGGCCTCGTCCAACGGCACCAGCACCGCCGTACGCCGGAACTCACCCAGCAACACAGCAAACTCTCGGCGGGCCGTGCGCAACTGGTCCTGTTCGGCCTCCACCGACGTGGCAGCGGGTGCCCGCTCAGGAGGCGGACCCGAAAGATCATCCAGGTCCGCGAGCCGCGAACGCCTGTACTGCTGCTCCGGTATCCCGTCCCCACCCGTGGTCATACGGGGGATCATCACACGCACGGATTTTCGAGTGCAACGTGACTTCGCCTACTGGCTGGATCCTGTTGCATCGATGACGGGGCCACGTCCAGGACCGCCCACACCGTCTTGCCCGGCCCGTCCGCACAGGGATACCAGCCCCACCGATCGGCCAGGGCGGCGACCAACAGGAGGCCTCGGCCGCCCTCCTGGTCGGGCGAGGCTGAGTCGTTGGGGGCGGGGAGGCGCTCGCCTCGGGTGTCGGTGACCTCGATGCGGATGGCCGTGCCCTCGGCGGAGAGGCGGACGCGGAAGTCCCGGCCGGAGACGTGGCCATGGCGCACCGCGTTGCTGCTGAGCTCGGCGACGGTCAGCAGCAGCGCATCGTGCGCGTCACTCCCGTACGGGATGCCCCAGGCGTCGAGGCGTTCACCGGCCAGGCGCCGGGCGAGACGAGCGCCCCGCGGCGTGGAGCTGAAACGCAACGTGAAGTGGTGCCAGGCGAATTGCGCGTCTGGGGCGCGCGTCGGTCGTACGGGGAGCGGCGGCTGCTTGTCGGTCATTCCTCCACACTGGCGCGCAATGACTGAACGTGACCAGGGGTTACGCGCTGTCGCGGCCCGGATGTACGTGGGGAGGGAGAGGCCTGTACGCAGGAGGGGCAGGCTGGAATGGGGTCAGGGCAGGCGCGTCAGGTCGCGCAGCTGTCCGACCAGTGCGTGAACGTCGCGGTCCGCAGGGGGAGCGGCGGGGGGCGCCTCCTGCGGGGTGGTGCGGCAGGGGCGGCAGAGGCCGTCGGGGAGTGCTTCGGGAGCGCCGGGGCGGCCGCATTCGGTGCACTCGGCGAGGAGGCGGCGCTTCGGTGTGACCGTCGTGGTGGGGGTCGGGCTGTTGGTCACGAGCGGCGGCAGTTTGTCGGTGAGGCGGCGTCGTACGAGGCCCACGGGGGAGCCGACCTGCGCGGGGAGGCCTGCGGTGAGCGCCTGGGTGAGGTAGCCGGCATCCATACCGCGTGCAAACCATTCGGCGGCCAGGGGTTCCAGGGCACGGCAGTCCGCTGCGGAGAGCGCCAGGCGCGTGTCCAGGCGGCCCAGTTGGGCCAGGGCGAGGTACGCGGGGGAGGAGGCGGTCGGGGGCTTGGCCTGCATGCGCTGCTCGGGCACGACGGATGGTGCGGACGCGGGGGCTGTCGGGGCCGGGACCTCTGCATCGGCGTCGGCGGCCGGGGGAGCGGGCGTCGCTTCCGGCGAGGAGTTGCTGCCCTCGGCGGCCAGGAACGTGTCCCACCACTCGTTGTCGCGGGCCGTACGGGACCAGTAGGTGCGGGAGACCCAACGGACCTGCTCGCCTTCGCCGGCCAGGCAGCGTACGCGGCGCAGGTGACCGGCCACCCCGAGGGCCTTCAACGCGCTGGAGACGGCCATTTGTCCGTACAGCGGGAGGCTCTTGGCGAGCGACTTGATGTCCATGGCCGCGCCGTCGGGGAGTCGGTCGACGTATCCGGCGATGTGTCGTTCGCGCTCCGGCATCAGCGCGAAGTCGTCTGCCCGGGGCGCGCGTTGGTCTGTCGCGGTGCGCTTGCCGTAGCCGGGGCGGGCTTTCGCGTACGGGCGCGAGGATGCGGGTGTGCGAAGGGCAGGGCTAGGGTGCTCGGTAGCCACGAGATCGCTCGATTCGATCTTGGGGTGAGACCCCGGCCCGGTGTTTCCGCACCGCGTCGGGGTCGATTCGTTGGGGGCACCGTAAGCAGCCGTGACGGTGAGCCGCAAGCCGATCACATTTAGTCATACCGGCTGGCCGTGGCGGGGTGGGGAGGGTGGGGAGGTTGCCCCAAAACCCTTCTTTCCCTACCGGGTGAACAACATCGCTCGGGCCTCGACCCTCGGATCCCGGCCTCCGAATCCCGAAGCTCAAGCGTCGGGCCCGCGCCCGTGATCGTGTCCTTCCAACGAGTGAACGATCCGTTTCCGAGGCTCGAAGCTCGCCTCTCGGATGTCGAGCGTCGGGCCACTCCTTCGATGGAACGCGGCGGGAATCGTGTGCGTGCGGCAGGGCGGGTGGTTACGGTGCCCGAGTGGGACGAGCCGGGGCGGGCGCTTCCTGCGGGGCCGCGAAGAGCCGCCCTTCGCAGGCTGGTTGTACGCGAGGGGCCGAGGCGTGTACGTACGTGGAGCAGGCGGTGGCGATGACGCGGGACGAGGCGGGCATGGACGCGGAGGCGGAGACCTCGCCGGGGACGCAGTCTGAGGGCAAGTCGGAGAACGGCGTGGCGGTCGCCTTCGGGCGGCAGTTGAAACTGCTGCGGGTGCGGTCGGGGCTGGACCGGGCGGAGTTCGGGAAGCAGTTGGGGTACGCCGCGCAGTCGGTGGCCTCCTTCGAGCAGGGACGGCGCATCCCGCAGCCGGAGTTCGTCGACAAGGCGGACCGGCTGCTGGAGGCCGGTGGGCTGCTGATCGCCCTCAAGGAGGAGCTGGCGCGCTCCCAGTACCCGGCGTTCTTCCGGGATATGGCGCGCTTGGAGGCCGAGGCTGTTGAGCTGTGCGCGTACGACACGCACATGGTCAAGGGCCTATTGCAGACGGAGGAGTACACCTGGGCTGTTCTCGCCATGCGACGACCGTTGCTCGACGAGGACACCATCGAGCAACGAGTATCTGCACGCTTGGCGCGGCAGGAGATTTTCAGCCGCTGGCCCGCGCCACTCATGAGCTTTGTCGTGGAGGAGCCCGTTCTGCGACGTCCGTTGGGTGGCCGAGCTGTTCTGCATGGGCAACTGGCGCAGCTGCTGAAGTTCGGCAGGTTCCGTAACGTCGAAATCCAAGTGATGCCGCTCGATCGCGACGACAACGCCGGGGTGGACGGCGCCTTCACAGTGGTGACGCGTAGGGGCGGGGAACAGCTCGTGTATACCGAGGCGCAAGGGCGCAGTAACTGGCTGAGCGATCGGAACGAGACGCGGCTCGCCGCAGCCCGCTATGGGATCATCCGGAGCCAGGCTCTCACTCCGCGAGAGTCCTTGGGGTTCATCGAGAAGTTGCTGGGAGAGCTATGAACACCGCCGAAGTCTCTGCCTCGCAGGAACTTGCTTGGTACAAGAGCAGCTACAGCGGGGCTGAAGGTGGCGACTGCATCGAGGTCGCCTGGCGCAAGAGCAGCCACAGCGGGGCCGAAGGCGGCCAGTGCATCGAGGTCGCCTCCCTGGCCCCACACGTGCACATCCGGGACTCGAAGCAGCCCGACGGCCCGGTGCTCACCGTCGGGGTTCGGGCCTGGGCGGGATTCCTGGGGCTGGCCGTGAGCTGAGGCACCCCGCGAGGGAGCCGGCAGGCCCGGCCCTGGTCACTGTTCCCGCAGCCTCACCCACACTCTGTGACCCGTCCCACAGAAGTCACCCGGATGGACCGTTGACCGTCGTGGCACAATGACCGTGTACCAGCAGCAGCGCACTCCGGGGTCGGTGTAATTCCGAACCGGCGGTTATAGTCCGCGACCCGTCCGCATCCAGCGGCCGGTTGACCAGGTGAGATTCCTGGACCGACGGTGAAAGTCCGGATGGGAGGCAGTGCGCGGCGGGCCGTTACAGGTACGCCGCTGTCGGGCGGATGTGTTCCGGGAAGTCCCGGGACGCCCACATCCGTGTCGACGGATTCGGTTTTCGGCGTTCCCCTGTTGCGTTCCGCTTCATCTGTCGTCATCGACAGGCCCCGGAGTCCGTGCCCGAAGAGGCAGGAGGACCCGGTGGCCACCGCAGCCGAAAGAACCGCCATGCGGCGGGCGATCACGCTCGCAGCGCGCGGGCTCGGCGCCACCAGCCCGAATCCGGTCGTCGGATGCGTCATCCTCGACGCCGCCGGGGAACAGGCCGGCGAAGGCTTCCACCAGCGCGCCGGCGGGCCGCACGCCGAGGTCCACGCCCTGCGCGCGGCCGGCGAGCGGGCCCGGGGCGGTACCGCCCTCGTCACCCTCGAACCCTGTAACCACACCGGCCGCACCGGGCCCTGCGCGCAGGCACTCGTCGAGGCCGGCGTCCGCCGGGTCGTGTACGCGGTGAGCGACCCGAACCCGCAGGCCACCGGCGGTGCCGACACCCTGCGTGCTGCGGGCGTCCAGGTGGACCAGGGGCTCCTCGCCGACGAGGCGGAGGCCGGGAACACCGCCTGGCTCACCTCGGTCCGCCTCGGCCGTCCGTACGTCCTGTGGAAGTACGCCGCGACCCTGGACGGCCGGATCGCCGCCGCCGACGCCACCAGCCGCTGGATCACCTCACCCGAGGCCCGCGCCGACGTCCACCGGCTGCGCGCCGAGGCCGACGCCGTGGTGGTCGGCTCCGGCACCGCCCGCGCCGACGACCCCCAGCTGGGCGTACGTGGCGTCGAGGGCGCCACGCAGCCCCTCCGGGTGGTCGTCGACACCGGCGCCACCGCCGTCCGGCCCGGGGCCCGGGTCCTCGACGGGTCCGCGCCCACCCTGATCGCGGTCGCCGACGACGCCGAGGCCGGCCATCTCCCCGAGGACGCCGTGCTGCGCCTGCCGCGCGCCGCCACCGGGCCCGGCCTGGACATCGGCGCGCTGCTCGCCGCCCTCCACACCCGGGGCGTCCGTTCCGTACTCCTCGAAGGCGGGCCGGTCCTGGCCGGCGCCTTCGTCGCCGCGGGAGCGGTCGACACCGTCGTCGGCTATCTCGCCCCGGTCCTCCTCGGCGCGGGCCCCGCGGCCCTCGCCGACGCCGGAATCTCCACCATCTCCCAGGCGTTGCGCCTCGATGTGACCGAGACCGTCCGTATCGGCCCCGATCTGCGCATCACCGCCGTCCCCGTTCCTGCTCGGAAGGGAAACTGAGTGTTCACCGGAATTGTCGAAGAACTGGGTGAGGTCACCGCCGTCGAGAAGCTCGACGACGCCTCCCGCTTCCGACTGCGCGGCCCCGTCGTGACCGAGGGCGCCAAACACGGCGACTCCATCGCCGTCAACGGCGTCTGCCTCACCGTCGTGGACCTCGGGGACGACGAGTTCACCGCCGACGTCATGGCCGAGACGCTGGACCGCTCCAGCCTCGGCGCGCTGACCGCCGGCTCCCGGGTCAACCTGGAGCGCCCCATGGCGCTCGGCGGCCGCCTGGGCGGGCACATCGTCCAGGGACACGTCGACGGCACGGGCCGCATCGTCGAGCGGCGGGTCTCCGAGAACTGGGAGATCGTCAAGATCTCCCTCCCCGACGGGCTGGCCCGCTACGTCGTGGAGAAGGGCTCGATCACGGTCGACGGAGTGAGCCTGACCGTCGTCGACGCGGCCCCCGACCACTTCACCATCAGCCTCATCCCCACCACCCTCGCGCTGACCACGCTCGGCATCAAGGAGCCCGGCGACCCGGTCAACCTGGAGGTGGACGTCCTCGCGAAGTACGTCGAACGGCTGCTCGGCCACGGCGTCACGCCGCATTCCGGGGAGCCGGTCGCATGAGCACCCTGGACTGGCTGAACTCGGAGGCGTTCACCGCCTTCGGGCAGCACATCATCTGGTCGGACATGCTCGGCAACACCATCGGCCTGATAGCGCTGGCCCTCGGCTGGCTCCGCTCGGTCTGGACCTGGCCCGCCCAGCTGCTGTCCGGCGTCGTCCTGGTCGCCGCGAACGTTTCCGTCCAGCAGGCGGGCAGCGTCGGCAAGCAGCTGATCGTCATCGCCGTCGCCGTCTGGGGCTGGCAGCAGTGGACCCGCGGCAGGCAGCAGGCCCAGGACGGCTCGATCGCCGTACGCTTCGCCACGTGGCGCGAGCGCGGGTACCTGCTGGGCGGCGCGGTCGTCGGCACCCTCGCGGTCGGCGGGCTCTTCACCGCCTTCCCCTCGCTCTCCTGGAGCCCGTGGGCGGACGCGTACATCTTCGCCGGCACGCTCGTCGCGATGCTGGCCCAGGCCCGCGGCATGGTCGAGTTCTGGTTCGCCTGGCTGCTCGTCGACCTCGTCGGCGTACCGCTCAATTTCCACAGCGGACTCGCCTTCTCCGGTCTCATCTACGTCGTCTACGGCGCCCTCGTCCTGTGGGGCATGCGCGACTGGTGGCTGCGTACGCGGACACCCGCTCTGGAAGGAGCCACGGCATGACTGCCCAGCCCACCTGGTTGCACGACCGCACCCTCGATGACCTCTCGCTCGACCCCGTCGAACAGGCGATCCGCGACATCGCCGCCGGACGGCCCGTCGTGGTCGTCGACGACGAGGACCGGGAGAACGAGGGCGACCTCGTCATCGCCGCCGAGAAGGCGACCCCCGAGATCATCGCGTTCATGATGAGCGAGTGCCGGGGTCTGATCTGCGCGCCCATGGAGAACGACGAGCTCGACCGCCTCGAACTCCCGCAGATGGTCGCGCACAACACCGAGTCCATGAAGACGGCCTTCACCGTCTCCGTCGACGCCTCCGCGGCCCACGGGGTGACCACCGGGATCTCCGCCGCCGACCGCGCCACCACGCTCCGCATGCTGGCGGGCGGCCGTGCGGAGCCCGGCGACTTCGTGCGCCCCGGCCACATCTTCCCGCTCCGCGCCCGCTCCGGCGGCGTCCTGGTCCGCAACGGCCACACCGAGGCCGCCGTCGACCTGGCCAGGCTCGCCGGTCTGCGGCCCGCCGGGGCCATCGTGGAGATCGCGGGCGAGGACGGCGTGATGCTGCGGCTGCCCGAGCTCGTCCCGTTCGCCCGTAAGCACGGCCTCACGATCATCTCCATCGAGGACCTGATCGCCTACCGCCGCAGCGCCGAGCCCACCGTGCGCCGCGAGGCCGAGGTCCGGCTGCCCACCAGCTTCGGCCCGTTCACCGCGTACGGCTACCGCTCCCTCGTCGACGGCGTCGAGCACGTCGCCCTCGTCCACGGCGACATCGGTGACGGCCGGGACGTCCTCGTCCGGGTCCACTCCGAATGCCTGACCGGTGACATCTTCCAGTCCCAGCGCTGCGACTGCGGGCCCCAGCTGCACGCCTCCATGGAGCGCATCACGGCCGAGGGCCGCGGGGTCGTCGTCTATCTGCGCGGCCACGAGGGCCGGGGCATCGGCCTGCTGTCGAAGCTGCGCGCGTACGAACTCCAGGAGAACGGCTCCGACACCCTGGACGCCAACCTCGAACTCGGGCTGCCCGCCGACGCCCGCGACTACGCGGCCGGAGCCCAGATCCTGAGCGACCTCGGCGTCCACACCCTCCGTCTGATGACCAACAACCCGGACAAGACCGCCGCGCTCGTACGGCACGGGCTCGACGTCACCAGGCGTGAGCCCATGCCCGTCCAGGCCGGCGAGCACAACCTGCGGTACCTGCGCACCAAGCGGGACCGGATGGGCCACGACCTGCCCTGGCTCGACGCCACGGCGTCCGCATGCGGCAACCAGTAAGCACCGACGCACACACGCACGTACGCACACACGCACACACAGGAGAGACATGAGCGGCAAGGGCGCACCCGAACTGTCCGTACGCAACTGCGGAGACCTGCGGGTGGCGGTGATCGCGGCCCAGTGGCACGAGAAGGTCATGGACGGGCTCGTCGACGGGGCCCTGCGCGCCCTGCACGACCTGGGCATCGACGAGCCGACCCTGCTCCGGGTCCCCGGCAGCTTCGAGCTCCCGGTCGTGGCCAAGGTGCTCGCCGGCCGCGGCTACGACGCGATCGTCGCCCTCGGCGTGATCATCCGCGGCGGCACCCCGCACTTCGAATACGTGTCCCAGGGCGTGACCAACGGCCTCACCCAGGTCACGGTCGACACCGGCGTCCCCGTCGGATTCGGCGTGCTCACCTGTGACGACGAGGCGCAGGCCCTGGACCGGGCCGGGCTCGAAGGGTCCAACGAGGACAAGGGGCACGAAGCGGTCACCGCCGCCGTGGCCACCGCCGCCACACTGCGCACGGTCAGCGAACCCTGGCGCTGAGCAGTGCTCCGGGACCCCGTATTCTAAGGACCATCATGGCCAACAAAACCTTCGAAGAGCTCTTCGCCGAGCTCCAGCTCAAGGCCGCCGACGGCGACCCCTCCACCTCCCGCACCGCCGAGCTGGTGGACAAGGGCGTGCATGCCATCGGCAAGAAGGTCGTCGAGGAGGCCGCCGAAGTCTGGATGGCCGCCGAGTACGAGGGCAAGGAAGCCGCCGCCGAGGAGATCTCGCAGCTGCTGTACCACGTCCAGGTGATGATGGTCGCCCGCGGGATCTCCCTCGACGACGTCTACGCCCACCTCTGAGCCACCCCCGCACGTCCCGGAACTCCCTCCGCACAAAGGAAACCTGACCTCATGCTGCGCATCGCCGTCCCCAACAAGGGTGCAATCTCCGGGCCTGCGATGGCGATGCTCCATGAGGCGGGCTACCGGCAGCGCAAGGAGTCGAAGGAACTCGTCCTGGTCGACCCGACCAACGAGGTGGAGTTCTTCTACCTGCGGCCGCGCGACATCGCGATCTACGTCAGCTCCGGCCGGCTGGACATCGGCATCACCGGCCGCGATCTGCTGCTGGACTCCGGGGCCGAGGCCGAGGAGATCCTCCAGCTCGGCTTCGCGCGCTCCACCTTCCGTTACGCCACCAAGCCCGGCACGGCCACCGGCCCCAAGGACTTCGACGGCATGACGATCGCCACCTCGTACGAGGGCATCGTGGCGAAGCACCTCGCCGAGGAGGGCGTCAACGCCTCCGTCGTCCACCTCGACGGCGCCGTGGAGACGGCCATCGAGCTCGGGGTCGCGCAGATCATCGCCGATGTCGTCGAGACCGGCACCAGCCTGCGCAACGCGGGCCTGGAGGTCATCGGCGAGCCGATCATGACGTCGGAAGCCGTCGTGATCCGCCGCACGGGCGCCGACGCCGAGGACCCCAAGGTGCAGCAGTTCCTGCGCCGCCTCCAGGGCGTCCTGGTCGCCCGCTCGTACGTGATGATGGACTACGACTGCCGGGTCGAGCACCTGGAGCGCGCCGTCGCCCTCACCCCGGGCCTGGAGTCGCCGACGATCTCCCCCCTGCACCACGAGGGCTGGGTCGCCGTCCGCTCCATGGTCGCCTCCAAGGAGGCCCAGCGGATCATGGACGACCTGTACGAGCTGGGTGCCCGCGCCATCCTCACGACGGCCATCCACGCCTGCCGCCTCTGACGGCCGGACCCCACAGCACACCGAAGGACGACAGCGCCACCATGTCCGACCCCGCGCCCAGGCCGCCCGGACTCCCCGCACTCCCGGCCACCTTCAGGCCCACCCTCACCCGGGTGGTCCTGCTGACCGTCGGAGCGGCGATGTTCGTCGTCATCACCACCGTCGCCTTCGTCCTGGAGAACCTCAGCGCGGGGGAGCGGACCAGCTTCGTCTTCGTCGCCCTGCTCTTCTTCGCCGTCCTCGCCCTGCTCAGCAGGCCCCATGTCACCGCCGACGAGACGGGGGTCAGGGTCGTCAACATCACCCGGACCCGCCGGCTCGCCTGGGCGGAGATCCTCCGCGTCAACCTGCGCGCCGGAGACCCCTGGGTGTTCCTCGATCTCAGCGACGGCACCAGCATGCCCGCGCTCGGCATCCAGCCCGGAATCGCCAGGGCACGGGCCATCAGCGACGCCCGGACCCTCCGCGCACTCGCCGAGTTCCACGGCAGCGGAGTGAACGACGCCACTGAGAACGGCTGAGCCCACTGCCCCGTCCGCCCCGATCCCGATTATTCTGGGACCGGTGGCGCACCGGGTGCGCCCCGCCCCGCACCAGAAGGCCCTCGGGCCGCGGGGCTCTTTCCTGCGACCCAAGGAGTGACTCCCTCCAGCAATGGACGGATCGTCCGGTAGTACCTGCGCCGCCCTCTCCCCGGAGGCGGCGGCATGACCACCCCCCTGTTGCTGCTCCTCGCGGCATTCCTTCTCATCCTCGCCAACGGCTTCTTCGTGGCGGCCGAATTCGGTCTCGTCACGGTGGAACGGCCGGACGCCGAACGCGCCGCCACCGAAGGCGACCGCCGGGCCCGCACCGTCGTCGCCGCCCTGCGCGAACTCTCCTTCCAGCTCTCCGGCACCCAGCTGGGCATCACCATCACCTCGCTGGTCGTCGGCATGCTCGCCGAGCCGGCGCTCGCCCAGCTGCTCGCCGGACCGCTCACCGCCACCGGAATGCCCGAAGGGGCCGTCCCCGGCGTGAGCGTCGTGACCGGCATGCTGTTCGCCTCCGCCGTCCAGATGGTGATCGGCGAGCTCGTACCGAAGAACTGGGCGGTCTCCCGGCCGCTCCAGGTCGCCCGGTTCGTCGCCGGTCCACAGCACCGCTTCTCCACCCTCCTGCGGCCGGTGATCACCGCGCTGAACACGGTCGCCAACCGGCTGGTCAGGCTGCTGGGGGTCGAACCCACCGACGAACTCGCCTCGGCCAGGACACCGGGCGAGCTGGTCTCGCTGGCCCGGCACTCCGCCGAGGCCGGCACCCTCGAACAGGACACCGCCGACCTCTTCGTACGGACCCTGTCGCTCGCCGGGCTCACCGCCCAGCACGTCATGACCCCGCGCGTGAAGGTCAGCGCGCTCCAGGCGTCGGCGACGGCGGCGGACGTACTCAACCTCACGCGGGCCACCGGTCTGTCCCGCTTTCCCGTCTACCGGGACCGCATCGACGAGGTCGTCGGCATGGTCCACCTCAAGAACGCCCTGGCCGTCCCCTCGCAGGACCGGCTGCGCACCCCGGTCAGCCGGATCGCCGTGGCACCGCTCCTGGTGCCCGAGACCCTGCCCGTCGAACAGCTGCTCAAGCGGCTCCGCAGCGAGCAGCCGATAGCCGTCGTGGTCGACGAGTACGGCGGCACCGCCGGAGTCGTCACCCTCGAGGACATCATCGAGGAGCTCGTCGGCGAGGTCAGGGACGAGCACGACGCGGAGGGCGCCGACCGTCCCGAGCTCACGCCCGTCGTCGCCGAGGACGGCCGGTCCGGCTGGGACGTGGAGGGCAGCACCAGGGTCCTGACCCTGCGGCGGATAGGCCTCGACGTACCCGAGGGACCGTACGAGACCGTGGCGGGACTGGTCGCCGATCTGCTGGGACGCATCCCCGCACCCGGTGACCGGGCCGAACTGCCCGACTGGCGGATCTCCGTCCGCCAGGTCGGCCACTACCGGGCCGAGAAGGTCCGCTTCGTCCGGCTGACGGACATACCGGCCACCCCGGCGGAACGGCCGGACCGGCCGGAGCACCTCACCCAGGACCTGCTGGAGGCCGTCCGATGAGCCTCGTACAGCTGCTCTTCGCAGGTCTCCTCGTCCTGGCGAACGGCTTCTTCGTCGGCGCCGAATTCGCGCTCGTCTCCGTACGGCGCAGCCAGGTCGAGCCCCTCGCGGCAGACGGTTCGAGCCGGGCCAGACAGGTCCTGTACGGCCTGGAGAACCTGCCGCAGATGATGGCCGCCGCACAGTTCGGCATCACCGTCTGCTCCCTCACCCTGGGCGCGGTCGCGGAGCCGACCGTCGCCCACCTGCTGGAGCCCGTCTTCCACGCGGCGCACGTGCCCGACGGGCTCGTCCACCCGCTCGGCTTCGCGGTGGCCCTGGTCTCGGTGGTCTTCCTCCACCTCGTCATCGGCGAGATGGTCCCGAAGAACCTGGCGATGGCCGCACCCGAGAAGACCGCGATGTGGCTCAGCCCCGGCCTGGTCGGCTTCGCCCGGCTCTGCCGGCCCGTCACCTCCGCGCTCGGCGCCTGCGCCCGGCTCGTCCTGCGGCTCTTCAAGGTCGAGCCCAAGGACGAGGTCGAGGCCGTCTTCACCAGTGAGCAGCTCAACCGGCTGGTGGAGGACGCCGGAATGGCCGGTCTGCTGGAACCGGAGGCGCAGGAACGCCTCGGGGACGCCCTCGAACTGGGCAGCAGGCCCGTCACCGACGTCCTGCTGGACCGTGCGTCCCTGGTGACGGTGGACCCCTCCGTCACCCCGCGCCGCATCGAGGAGCTGACCGTGCGGACCGGCTACTCGCGCTTTCCGGTCTGCGCCGAGGGCGGCGGCCCGTTCATGGGCTATCTGCACGTCAAGGACGTCCTGGAGCTGGAGGACGGCGAGCGGGCCGTCCCGCAGCAGATCTGGCGCCCGATGGCCACCGTACGGGCGGAACTCCCCCTGGACGACGCGCTGACGGTCATGCGCCGCGCGGCCACGCATCTCGCCCAGGTCGCCGACGCGTCGGGCAAGGTCCTCGGACTGGTCGCCATGGAGGACGTCCTGGAGATGCTGGTCGGCGAGGTCCGCGACCCCGCCCACCGTGTCTCGGTGCCCCGCCGCACGGTGGAGGCGCCGAAGGCCATGGCTCCGCTGGGCTGATCACCGCCGCCGGGCGGTCCCTCGGGGGGCCGCCCGGCGGCGCGCTCACAGCGTGCCGGGCTCCTGCTTCCCCCGGTCCGCCGGACCCCGCCCCGACAGCACCTCGCCGTACGCCTGCATCAGGTCCGGCAGCCGCAGCGTGGCCAGATCGTCCCTGGTCGGAGCGGCGGTGTAAGCCGACAGCCGCAGATCGCGGTAGGCGCAGCTCTTCTCGTACAGGGTGCGCAGGAAGCGGCCGTTGCCCAGTTCGTCGATCCAGCCCTGGTCGACCACGTGCCCGCTGATGCTGCGCAGCTCGTCGAGCGACTCCTCGTCCCACACGTCGCCGTTCTCGGCGGCCAGCACCTCGCCGATCGCGGTGAGTTCGAGGGGTCGGTAGCTCGGGAAGTCGACCCGGGTCGTGAAGCGCGAGGAGAGCCCCGGGTTGGTGGAGAGCAGCCGGCCCATGCCCTCCGGATAGCCGGCGAGGATGACCACCAGATGGTCCCGGTTGTCCTCGGCCCGCTTGAGGAGGACCTGCAAGGCCTCGTCCCCGTACGCGTCGCCCTTGCTGTAACCGGAGTTGGAGAGGCTGTACGCCTCGTCCACGAACAGCACCCCGCCGAGCGCCGAATCGATCAGCTCGTTGGCCTTCACCGCGGTCTGTCCGAGGAACTCGCCCACCAGGTCGGAGCGTTGGGCCTCCACCAGATGGTCGCCGCCGAGGAGCCCGAGGGCGTAGAAGACCCGGCCCAGGATGCGGGCGACGGTCGTCTTGCCCGTGCCGGACGGGCCGGAGAAGACGAAGTGGCGCTTCGGGGGCTGCACCGGGAGCCCCTGCTCCGCCCGCAGGCGCGCCATGTTCAGCTGCGCGGACAGGGCCTTTACCTGGCGTTTCACCGGTTCGAGGCCGACCATGCGCTCCAGCTCCGCAAGGGCCTGGGCGAGCATCGCCGGGTCGCTCGGCCCCGCGGGGAAGGCGGCGGCCCGGGGCGCTCCCGGCTTCTCCCGCGCCGCGCCGCCGGACCCGGACGGCGGTGCCACAGACCCGGGGAGGGCCTGCGGATCGCCGCCGAGCCAGGGCTCACGCCCGTCCACCAGATCGGTGGTGAGCCCCATGTCGGCGTCCGCCTGCGCCTCCGCGCCGACGCCGTCCGCGCCGAAGCCGGCCAGCGAGACCGCGGCGAGATCGGCGGCCTCGTCGTAGCCGTCGCCCTCGGAGATCGCCGCGAGCCGGGCGGAGGTGTCCATGAAGGCCGGGTCCACACGGTGCACCGCCCGGTACAGCGGCAGGGCCGCCGCGCTCCGGCCGGTTCCCTCGTGGGCACGCGCCAGCCAGTAGCGCAGCTCCTTGCGTTGCGGCTGCTCGCTGCGACAGCGCATCAGCGCGGCGGACAGCAGGGGCTCCGCCTGCCCGTACATCTCCAGGCGCACCCGCGCCATCCCGCCGAAGAGCCCCGCCTCGATGCCGAGCAGCGGATCGTCGATGAGCTGCTCCGTGGTGCGTACCAGCTGGTCCCAGTCCTTGACCAGATAGGAGCGGCAGGCGTGCAGGAAGCGGACCTGGGGATCGGTGTCGACCGGCGGCAGGCCCGCCAGCGCCCGGTCCAGCTCCGGCACATGGCGGCCGTCCAGCCAGTGCGAGGCGTGCGCGAGGAGCAGATCGCGCGGGCTCTCCAGCACCGGCTGCACCCACCACCCCAGCCAGTACCAGGAGTTGAGCGTGCGGCGGTGGCGGGCGCGCTGCTCGCCGAAGCGTTCGCGGTGGCGGTACATGCGTAACAGCGCCGTGGTGGTGTCGATCCGCAGCGCGTGCAGTCCCAGCCAGCCGTCCGCCATGCCGGGATCGAACCGCACCGCGGTTCTGAACTCCTCCTCGGCCTGCGGGTACGCCCCCATAGTGTAGGCGTCCACCCCACGCAGCCAGGCAAGGTCGGCCGGGGCCTGTGTGCCCGGCGTGCCGATGTCCATCAGGTCCCCCACAAACCGTGCCCCCAGAATGTCCCGCCCGCACAGCATGCCCAGCTCGGCGCGGCTAATCACCGCGCCGGGGACGGGAATTGACCACACCCGCGACGCATCGTACCTGTACAGGGAGTGAGCGGTTAAGTACGTAACCGGCGCTTCGTCCGTGGTGACCGAGGGTGAGTGGAGGGGCCGGTCCGGCGGGGGTGTGAGGGCAGAACGAAGCCCCCGATCACGGGGGAACAACCGGGGGCTTCGCGTCTGCGGGGGCTCCGAAAAGCCGCACATTGAGAACGTAAGACCTGTACGGCCCCTCGGTCAAGCCGAGTTGGAGCGGCTTCGCGGCTTTTTCGTACTGACCGGTATGGTGGCCCTCAGGCTTCACTGTCCGTGACGATCCGACTCGTCACCGCTGTCGGATGAGGGCCTTCCAGCCACACGTATCCCGTGGGCACCCTCCGTACCACCGCGTCCGCGAAGGGGTACGAGGGATCCTCGGCGAAATGCCGGTGCTCGGCCCGGACCCAGCCGTCCCAGAACCCGGAGAGGGCGGGGCCGTCGCGGCGCCTGCCCTGCTCCCAGGACGCCTCGCGTTCCCCCTCCATCCACAGCAGCCCCGCGAGGAACGGCCGGACCGCGGACCGCCCGGCGCCCACCCCCTCGATCAGCATCACGGGGGCCGGAGCCAGCGTCCTCGGCGCGCCGAAGCGCCGGGCCGTCCAGTCGTACGGGTGGTAGCGCGCGGACGTGCCCCGCGCGAGCGGATCCAGGACCTGTGCCCGCAGCCGCTCCGTCCAGGCGAAGAGCTCCTCATGGGTGGCGAGGTCGTCCAGGCGCAGCACGGGAGCGCCGCCGAGCGCCGCGGCCAGCCGGTCGGCGAAGGTGCTCTTGCCGGACCCCGCGTGCCCGTCGACCCCGACCAGCCGGACCGGCCCGCAGGACGGGGGCAGGGAGCGCAGCCGGCGCGCGAGGTCCGTCAGGTCGTTCATGCCTCCACCCTATGAGCCCCCGGCGGCCCGGTCCGCCCGCCCAGGTCACGCCAGTGGCCCAGACCAATATTGGTGCCGCGGCGCGGGGCGAATCACTGGCCGGATCCGGCTTCGACCCGCGATAGTTGGCGCACCGATCGGCACCCGCAGCCCAATCCGCCAACGACCGGGGGTCCGCCCATGACCAGACCGACTTCACGCAGGACCGTGCTCACCGCCGCGCTCGCGGCCGCGGCCGGGGCGGGCGGCGTGGCCTCCGCCGGCCCGGCGGGCGCCGCACCCACCCGCACCTCATCGGCACCGGCGGTCGACTCGCTCGTGGACAACCGTTTCTGGAGTACGTACACCGAATGGCGCTGCGGCTCGTCCGCAGGCACCCGGGCCGTCGCCGGACGCCGGGCGGGCCTGGAGATCTCCGCCCCGGTGGGACGCACCGACTACACCGACCCGCACACGGGCACCCCCGCCACCTGGGAGTACGCGACCTGGACCTCCCCGGTCCACCGCCTCGCCGTCCCCGCGACCGAGGTGATCGCCTCCTGGAACGCCCACACCCCCAAGGGCACCTGGATCCAGATCGAGCTGCGCGGCGGCTACGCGGACGGGACGGACACGCCCTGGTACGTGATGGGCCGCTGGGCCTCCGGCGACGGCGACATCCGCCGTACCTCGGTCGACGACCAGACCGACGGCAGGAGCACGGTCTGGACCGACACGCTGTCCCTGGACGACGCGGCGAGCGGGCTCCGGCTGGTCTCCTTCCGCCTGCGGCTTACCCTCCACCGCACACCCGGAACCCGCCTCACGCCCACGGTCCACCGGGTCGGCGCCATGGGCTCGGACGTCCCCGACCGCTTCACCGTCCCCGCCACGACCCCCGGCGTCGCCCGGGAGCTGGCGGTGCCCCGCTACTCGCAGAACGTCCATGTGGGGGAGTACCCGGAGTACGACAACGGGGGCGAGGCCTGGTGCAGCCCCACCTCCTCGCAGATGATCATCGAGTACTGGGGCCGGAAGCCCACCGCCGAGGACCTGGCCTGGGTCAAGCCGGGCATCGCCGACCCCCAGGTCTGTCACGCGGCCCGCTCCACCTTCGACCACCAGTACGACGGATGTGGCAACTGGCCCTTCAACGCCGCCTACGCCGCGTCGTACAGGGACATGAACGCCGTGGTCACCCGGCTCGGGTCGCTGGCCGACGTGGAGAAGCTGGTCGCCGCCGGCATCCCCGTCATCACCTCCCAGTCGTTCCTCAAGGAGGAGATGACCGGGGCCGGATACGGCACCTCGGGCCACCTGATGACGGTCATCGGCTTCACCGCCGACGGCGACGTGATCGCCAACGACCCCGCTTCGCCGTCCAACGACGCGGTACGCCGCGTCTACCGCCGGCGGGAGTGGGAGAACATCTGGCTGCGCACCAAGCGCTACGACGCGAACGGCGCGGTCAGGAGCGGGACGGGAGGCGTCTGTTACGTCTACTGGCCTGCGGAACCGGCCGCGTCCCAGCGCCGCGTGCTGAGGTCGCTCGCGCTGATCTGACGGGGTGGGGCCGGCCTGCGTCCGGTCCGGCGGTCCGGCCGGAGTGGGGCCCGGCGAGTGGGGCTGCCCCGGCGCCAGGCAGACTCTCCGTACCCCAGTTCCTTCACCAGAGGATGTTCCACGCATGATTACGCTCACCAAAGAAGACGGGCCGGCGGACCTGGACGGAGTCACCCACCTGTCCATCGGTGTGTCCTGGGATCCCACGGCCGGTTCCAGCGGAGGCGTCATGGGCATGCTCCGCCGCAAGACCGGCACCGACCTGGACCTGATCGCCATCGCCGTCCAGGGCGCCGACCCCGTGCGTCTGGCGGGTCTTGACTCGCTGGACCCGCTGGGCAACGGCTCCCTGGTGCACAGCGGCGACAACCAGACAGGGCGCGGCGAAGGGGACGACGAAACCGTCACGGTCGAATTCGGACGGGTCCCCGCGAACATCACGTCGATCGTGTTCGTCGCCGCCGCCTTCAAGAAGGGCAGTTCCTTCCAGAAGGCCCGCAACATCAGCTTCAAGGTCTACGACGCGACGGGCGGCACCGTCCAGCAGGTGGCAGACATCTGGCCCAGCCTGCTGACCCAGGACAACGGCTGCGCCGTCGCGAAGGCCCTGCGGGTCGGCAACACCTGGAAGCTCGAAGTGATCAACACGACCGGGAAGATCAAGCAGGGCGACGAGCACGCCCTGATGCGCTTCGCCATCAGCAAGTAGTGCGCTCCGCCGGCCGGAGCTCCCGGTGAGGGAGCCCGGCCGGGCCGGCGCCCGCCCCGGAAGAGGGCTGGGCTGGAGGTGCCGCCTACCAGGTGACGGGCAGGGCGTGCAGTCCGTAGATGACGGCGTCGTACTTGAAGGGGATCGCGTCGAGGCCCTCGACGGTCCGGAGCGTGGGGATGCGCCGGAAGAGCGTGGGATAGATGACCTGGAGTTCCATGCGCGCCAGGGGCTGGCCGACGCAGTGATGGCTGCCCGCCCCGAAGGCCTGGTGGTGGCGGGCGTTACGGGTGAGGTCGAGGCGGTCGGGCTCGGGGAAGACCTCGGGGTCGCGGTTGGCGAGTTCGCCCAGGAGGATCACGCCGTCCCCCGCGCGGATGGTGCGACCCGCGATCTCGATGTCCTCCAGGGCGGTGCGGCGCCGGCCGAGGTGGACGATGGAGAGGTAGCGCAGGAGTTCCTCCACGGCGGTGCGGATGACCGCGGGGTCGTCCGTGTCCCGGATCAGGGCGAGTTGGGCGGGGTGCTGCAGGAGCAGGAGCGTACCCAGGCTGATCATGTTCGCGGTGGTCTCGTGTCCGCCCAGGAGCAGCAGCACGCCCATCGTGGCGGCCTCGCGGCGCGTGAGTTCGCCGCTGTCGATCTGTGCGCACAGGCTGGACAGGAGATCGTCGCCGGGCTCGGTGAGCTTGCGGCCGACGAGCTCGTCGAGGTACCCGGCCAGATCGGCGTGGGCGGCCGCGCGTTCCTTCGGGGAGGCCACGGCGGACACGATGACCTTGCTGTTGCTCTGGAAGAACTCATGGTCCTCGTAAGGGACACCGAGCATCTCGGAGATGACCAGGGAGGGGATGGGCAGGGCCAGATCCTGGACGAGGTCGGCCCGGCCGGGGCCCCGGAGCATGGCGTCGATGAAGTCGTCGGCCATCTCCTGCACGCGCGGACGCATGGCCTCGACGCGCTTGATGGTGAACGCGCCGCTGACCATGCGGCGCAGCCGGGCGTGTTCGGGGTCGTCCATGCCGACGAAGCTCAGGTCGGTGCTCCCGGCGTGGGCGTGCGACGGGTCCACGGGGCTGGGGAAACCCGGGCGTGTGAACTCCACGCTCAGGCGCGGGTCGGAGAGCAGCGCCTTCTGCTCGGCGTGCGCGGTGACGGCCCAGGGAGTGCTGTCGCCCCAGGAGCGGACCCGGGTGAGCGGCCCGTGGTCGGTCAGCGCCCGCATCCCGGGGGAGGGGGCGAAGGGGCATTCAGGGGAACGCGGCGCCGGGAAGTCGGGGATGTCGAGCGTGCCGGCTTCGGGGGTGGCGGGCGTGCTGGTCATGGGCTTCTCTCCGGTGGTGGTGGGGGGCTTCCGGTCACCGCGGGGCGGCGGCGGATTCGGGCCGGGGCGCGGGGGCGTACCGCTCGACGAGGTGCTGCCGGTGGAGGCGGGCCTGCTTGGGCATGTTCCAGCCGAGGACGGCGACGGGGCTGTCCTCGTCGTCGTACCGGGCGACGAACCGGCCCTGCGCCGGGTCGCCCTCGACGACGTGCATCGTGGCGGTGGCCGTGGGCAGCCCGTACACCTGGATCTTCACGCCGAGCTGGTCGGTCCAGAAGTAGGGGACGGGGCGGTAGGGGCGGTCCTCGCCCAGGATGTTCGCCGCGACCAGCATCGCCTGCTCGGTGGCGCTCGTGCGGTTCTCCAGCCGCAGGGACCGGCCGAGCGCCTCGTGGTGGAAGCGGGCGACGTCCCCGGCGGCATGGACACCGTCGGCGGCGCGGCACCGGGAGTCGCAGACCACGCCGTCCGCCAGGTCCAGCCCGCTGCCGGCCAGCCAGTCCGTGGCGGGGGTGCTGCCGACCGCCGCGACGACGAGGTCGGCGGGGATCGTCCCGCCACCGGCCACCCGGACACCGGTGACACGCCCGCCGGAGGATTCGACTCCGTCCACCAGGGTGTCCGGGCGGAGCTCCACCCCGTGGCCGGTGTGCAGCGCCGCGAGCAGTCCGGCGGCCTCGTGGCCCAACTGGGCCCGCATCGGCGCCGCCTGCGGACCGGTGAGCGTCACCTCAGGGCCCATCAGCCGGGCCGTGGCGGCGATCTCCGCGCCGAGCACCCCGTCACCGACGACCACGACCCTCCTGGCCCGGAGGAGTTCCCCGCGCAGCCGTGCGGCGTCGTCGAGGGTCCGCAGCACATGCACACCCGCCGGCCCCGACAGGCCCGGCAGCCGGCGTGCGCGCAGTCCGGTGGCCACCACGACGGCGTCCGCCGTCAGCTCCGCCCCGCCCGCCGTGCGCACGGTGCGGGTGGCGGCGTCGAACGCCGAGGCACGCTCGCCCAGGAGGAACTCGGCGTCCAGCGCGTCGAGTACGTCCCGCGTACGGAGCTGTGTGCGCGCGGCGTCCCATGTCCCGGCCAGTACCTGCTTCGACAGGGGCGGCCGGTCGTACGGCGGGCCGGCTTCCTCGCCGAGCAGGGTGATCCGCTCGCGGTAGCCCTTGCGGCGCAGGCCCTCCACGACGGCCAGGCCCGCGGCGCCCGCACCGACGACGAGCACGCCCGACGGCGTGCTCACGCGTCCTCGTGGAGGTGGATGGCCGCGGCGGGGCAGAGGTCGGCGGACTCACGGACCCCCTCGTGCCGGTCCGCCGGGGGAGCGGCGTCGAGGAGGACGACGATGCCGTCCTCGTCACGCTGGTCGAACACCTCCGGCGCGATCAGTACGCACTGGCCGGCCCCGCAGCACTTCTCCTCGTCCACAGTGATCTTCATGGTGTCCCCTTCCGGGATGGTTCGGTTCCGGGTGGTCGTTCAGCGGCGGGTGGTGGGCGCGGCGAGCAGTCCCACCAGCGCGTCCTCCAGCGCGTCGGCGGTCCGCTCCCAGGAGGGGCCGGCCTCGGCCGGGTCCTCGGCCAGGGCGTACTCGCGCTCCGCGCAGGTGTGGACGATCAGGTGGCGGGCCATGTCGGCACGCGCCTTGCGGGCCTCGGGAGGAACGAGGTCGTGCAGGCACCGGCCCAGCCCCTGGAGGGTGCGGCGCAGGCTGTCGCGGGTGAGGGACTCGTCCGCCACCAGCACCCGCATGAGGGGATCGGTCATGACCTGCACGGCGAAACGCGCGTGCCAGGACGGGACGCCCAGGGCCGCGTTGTGCTCGGTCACCGGGCGGATGAAGCAGCGCACCCAGTCCCGCAGGTCGGTGCTGTCGCCCGCGGTCTCCACGTACCGCGCGCGGATCACGTCGACCTCGGCGCCGTGCCTGCTCATGATGGCCCGTACGAGCGTCGCCCTGCTGCCGAAGTGGTAGCTGACGGCGGTGTTGTTGCCCTGGCCCGCCGCTTCGCCGATCTGCCGGTTGGAGACGTTCGACAGGCCGTGCTCGGCGTAGAGGCGCTCGGCCGCCGCCATGATGGCCTCGCGTGTGCCGGCGCCGCGGCCGGTGCGAGGCTCGGTTCTGTTCGCCACGTCGTCAACTGCCTTCCTGGGTACGCCTTCCCGGGCAACTAGACATGGCTCCTTCCGTTTAAGTCAATCGACTGACTTAAACGAGTACCCCGGGTGGCCGGTGATGGCCGGAAACACGCGCCGCGCCTGCCGGCACTTCCCCCTGCGGGGCAGCCCCGGAGCACGCGCTAGGCTGCAGACGCCTCGTGGGGGAAGTCCGGTCGAATTCCGGCGCTGACCCGCAACGGTAGGCGGACCCGCACACGGTTCCGTAAGCCCGATCACCCGCGGTGGCGAAGCTCCTGTTGATCGCCGTGGACTGCGAGAGGCGCTGCGAACGGCGCCTGGCGTCCCGAGCCGCTCCTTGGATGACGTAGGCACGGCCCGAGGCGAAAGTGATCCGCCTGTGGCCACGCCCCCCGACCGAATACCGCCCCGGCGCGTCCCCCTGCCCCTCCTCGTGACCGGGCTGTGCGTCGCGCTCCCGGTGTCCCTCGCCTGCGGAGCGGGGATCGGCGCGTCGGGGCTCACGTGGGGGGAGGCGCTGCACCACCTGTGGGCGGGACTGACCGGTGGCGTCATCGCCCCGGACGAGGTCTCCTCGTACACCATCGTCTGGGAGCTCCGCTTCCCGCGCTCCGTGCTCGCCGCCGTCGTCGGGGCGGGTCTGTCGGCCGTGGGAGTCGCCGTACAGGCGATGGTGCGCAACGCGCTCGCCGACCCCTTCGTCCTCGGCATCTCCTCGGGCGCGGCGGTCGGCGCCAACGCCGTGCTGATCTTCGGGGCCTTCGGGGCGCTCGGCGTCTGGGCGCTGTCCACGGCGGCCTTCCTCTCCGCGCTCCTCGCCATGGTGCTCGTGTACACGATCGCCCGGACCGCCCGGGGCCTGACACCGCTCCGGCTCGTGCTGACCGGCACCGCCATGTACTACGGATTCTCGGCCGTGACCACCTTCATGGTGTTCGCCGCCGAACGGGGCGAGGCGGCACGGTCCGCGATGATGTGGCTGCTCGGCAGCCTGGGCGGCGCCAACTGGTCCTCCGTACCGATCGCCGCCGGCGCCGTGCTCTGCGGCCTCGCCCACCTCGGCTGGTCGGCACGGCGCCTGAACACCCTCGCCATGGGCGACGAGACCGCCGCCGCGCTGGGAGTCGACGCCGGCCGCCTGCGCAAGGAGCTCTTCCTCGTCTCCGCCGCCGTCACCGGGGCGGTCGTCGCGGTCAGCGGGGCCATCGGCTTCGTGGGCCTGATGGTCCCGCACGCCGCACGGATGCTGGTCGGCGCGGACCACCGCCGCCTGCTGGCCGTCGCGCCCCTCGCGGGCGCCGTCCTGCTGATCTGGGTGGACATCCTGTCGCGGGTGGTCCTCGCGCCGGCCGAACTGCCCGTGGGCGTACTGACCGCCGCCGTCGGCGTGCCGTGCTTCGTCCTGCTCATGCGCCGCCGCACCTACACCTTCGGAGGCGTCTGATGCAGGTCGACATCGACACACTCACCGTCGAGATCGCCGGCGCGCGCCTCGTCGAGGACGTCACGCTGCGCGCGGGCACGGGGCAGGTCGTCGGCCTGGTCGGGCCCAACGGCAGCGGCAAGTCGACCCTGCTGCGCTGCGTCTACCGGGCCCTGCGCCCCTCGGCCGGCTCGGTCCGGATCGGCGGCGAGGACCTGCGGGCGATGACGGCACGGGAGAGCGCGCGCAGGCTGGCGGCCCTTCCCCAGGAAGTGGCCGCGGAGTTCGACTTCACCGTCGCCGAGATCGTGGCCATGGGCCGCCAGCCGCACCAGGGCGCGATGGCCCGCGCCACCGACGAGGACCGCCGGATCTGCGAGACCGCGCTGAAGGACGTCGGCGCCGCCCATCTGGCCGACCGCGGCTTCCTCACCCTCTCCGGCGGGGAGAAGCAACGGGTCCTGATCGCCCGCGCGTTCGCCCAGCGGCCTCGGGTGCTGGTGCTCGACGAGCCCACCAACCACCTGGACATCGCCCAGCAGCTGGAGGTTCTCGCGCTGGTGCGCGGCAGCGGTCTGACCGTGCTCACCGCCCTGCACGACCTCAACCTCGCCGCGCTCCACTGCGACCTCCTCCACGTCATCGACGCCGGACGGATCGTCGCCTCCGGCGCGCCCCACGACGTCCTCACCCCCGAACTGCTGGCCGGCGTCTTCGGCGTACGCGCGCATCGCGTGCCGCACCCCGAGACCGGCGCCGTACAGCTGCTCCTCGACCGCCTCCCCGCCGCGTGAGCGCCCCGCCCCGTCCCGTCCCGCCCGTCCTGCCCCAAGGAGTTCCCACCACCATGCGTGCCCTCGTACGCCCTGCCGCGCTCGCCCTCGCCCTCACCGTCTCCCTCGCCCTCACCGGCTGCGGGGCGGACGTCGCCCCGGGAGGAGGGGAGGGCGACGACGCCCGGGCGGCCGACGGCCGCTACCCGGTGACCGTCGAGAACTGCGGCGAGAAGAAGACGTACGACAAGGCGCCGCAGCGGGTGGTCACCAATGACGTCGGCATCACCGAGATCATGTTCTCGCTCGGGCTGGAGGACCACATGGCCGGATACGTGATGCCCGACGACAAGGGTGACCTGACCTCCGTCCCGTGGAAGGACGGGTACCGGAAGACGAAATGGCTGTCGAAGGAGCAGATCAACAAGGAACTGGTCCTGGACGCCGGTGCCGATCTCGTCTTCGCGGGCTGGAACTACGGCTTCAGCGAGGGCGAGGGCTTCACCCCCGCCGCGCTGGAGCGGGTGGGCGTGGACTCGTATCTGCTCAGCGAGTCCTGCCGTAACGGGCAGGGCAAGGCCCGCGGGGTCATGGCACCGCTCGACGCCCTCTACACCGACCTGCGGAACCTCGGCCGGATCTTCGACGTCGAGGACCGGGCCGCCGCGCTCATCGCCTCGTTCCGGAAGCAGGTGGCCGAGGCGCAGGCCAAGGCCCCGAAGGGCGCCGACCGCCCGCGGGTCTTCCTCTACGACGACGGCCAGGACAAGCCCCTGACCTCCGGCGCCTACGCGGGCCCCCACGACATCATCACCAAGGCCGGCGGCGACCACATCATGAAGGACCTGGAGGACAGCTGGACCACGGTGGGCTGGGAGACCGTCGTCGCCCGCGACCCGGAGGTCATCGTGATCAACAACTACGGGGACACCACCGCCGAGCGGAAGCGGGCGTTCCTGAAGTCGTACAAGCCTCTCGCGAACGTCTCCGCCGTCAAGAACGACCGGATCGTCGTCCTCGACTACGTGGACCTCGTCGAGAGCCCGCGCAACCCGGCGGCGATCAGCTCACTCGCCGCGGAGCTGCGGAAGCTGCGTTCCTGACGCGGGCGCGGCCTCCAGGGGGCTGCCTAGGCGGGCACGGTCTCAGGGTGCAGAACGACCTTCGTCCAGCCGGCCTGGCGCGTGTCGAACTTCTCGTACGCGCCGGGCGCCTCGTCGAGCGGGAGGTCGTGCGAGACCAGGAAGGACGGCTCGGCCTCGCCGCCGGCGATCAGGTCGCGCAGCGCACGGTTGTAGCGCTTGACCGGCGCCTGACCCGTGCCCATGCTCTGGCCCTTGAACCACATGAGCCCGTAGTCCAGCGGGATCTTCCCCTGGGCCTCCAGCTCGTTCTGCGCCTTCTCCCCGCCGGGGTCCTCGGGCAGGAACACCCCGACGACACCGAGCCGGCCGGTGAAGCGCACCGAGTCGATGAGCTGGTTGAGCGTGAGGGAGGCGTCCTCCTGCCCCTGCGGATCGTGGGCCTGATAGCCCACGCACTCACAGCCGTTGTCCGCGCCGAGCCCGAGGGTGGCCTCCTTGATCACCTCGGCGGGGTCCTCCTTGCTCGTGTCGATCGCGATCGCCCCCAGGTGCTCCGCCAGCGTCAGCCGGTCCGGCTGGTGGTCGGCGACCCACACCCGGCCCGCGCCCTTGAGCACCGCCGAGTACGCGGCCATCAGACCGACCGGGCCCGCCCCGAAGACCACGGTCTGGTCGCCGGGCTTCACCCCGGCCATCTCGGTGGCGTGGTAGCCCGTCGGGAAGATGTCCGCGAGCATCACGTAGTCGTTCTGCCGCTCGACGGCGTCCTCGCCCAGCCGCAGCGCGTTGAAGTCGCCGAACGGGACGCGCAGATACTCCGCCTGGCCCCCGGCGTACGGTCCCATCTCGGCGAACCCGTACGCCGCTCCGGCCATGGCCGGCTCGGGCTGCATCGTGAGGCAGTAGTTCGTCAGCCCCCGCTCGCACTGCTTGCAGAAGCCGCAGGCGATGTTGAAGGGCAGGACCACGTACTCGCCCACCTTCACCTTGCTGACCCCGGAGCCGACCTCCACCACCTCGCCCAGGTTCTCGTGCCCGAGGCTGCGCCCCTGCTCGAAGGACGTACGGCCCTCGTACATGTGCAGGTCGGAGCCGCAGATGTTCGTGGACGTGATCCGGACGATGATGTCGTTGGGGTGTTCGATCCTGGCGTCGGGGACTTCGCTGACGCTGACGTCGTGCGGGCCGTTGTAGACCACTGCCTTCATCTCGAGCCACGCTTTCCGACCACGCGCCGCGCCCCGGCCGCCGTCCGGCGGCGCAGGGCCGCGGAGTGGTCCGCTCGCTTGTCCGGGCGATGGTGTCCCGGTCCCCGGCGTCACTCGGCGTACGCCCCGCGCCGGGCTCACCTCTCCAGCGTGGCACCACCCGGACGGCGTCGCGAACGCTGGGCGAGGGCCGGGCCCGGAGCGGTGCCGGGGCGCGGCCTGTGGCGTCCCCCACACCTGGCGCCCCCGGGATCCGGCGCTTCCCGTGCGGCACCGGGGAGAAGCGGATCGCCGCCTTCCGGCCGGGCCGACCGCTGTGACCCGGGTCTCTACCGCCCCGGCCGTCTCCGCTGGCACTGTGGTCGGGTCACGGGGGACGACCACAGCCGACCGACCGAGCGAGATGCCATGACCGCGACCACAGCCGAGAACCGGACCCACACCCGCGCCCGCACCGGCGGCCCCAAGGACGGGCCGAAGGTCCTGGAGCACGTCCTTGGCTGGACGCTCGTCGTCGTCCTCGCCATGTTCGTCACCCAGGCCGGACTGATGTGACCCCCGGACGACGGGTGGGGTGGGGCGCCCGCCCGGCACCCCACCCCTGACCCGCCCTGCGGGTCGTGTACCCCGTCGGGGCTAGTTGATGGCCCGGATCAGCTCACCGTCCGACGTGTCGCCGCTGAGCTCCCAGAAGAAGGTGCCTCCCAGGCCCTGCTCGTTCTTGTAGTCCATCTTCGTGGCGATGGTGGCCGGGGTGTCGTAGCTCCACCAGTTGCTGCCGCAGAGGGCGTACGCCGTGCCCGCGACCGTGTTCGTCGCCGGGCAGCTGTTCTTCAGGACCTTGTAGTCCTCGATGCCCGCCTCGTACGTCCCCGGGGCCGCCCCCGTCGCCGTACCGCCCGGCTCCTCCTGGGTGACGCCGGTCCAGCCGCGGCCGTAGAAGCCGATCCCCAGCAGGAGCTTCTCCGCGGGGATGCCCAGGCCCTTGAGCTTGGAGATCGCCGCGTCGCTGTTGAAGCCCTCCGTCGGGATGCCCGGGTAGGAGGTCAGCGGTGAGTGCGGAGCCGTCGGCCCCTGCGCCGCGAACGCGCCGAAGAAGTCGTACGTCATCGGGTTGTACCAGTCCAGGTACTTGGCCGCACCCGCGTAGTCCACCGCGTCGATCTTGCCGCCGTCGGACCCGTCCGCGGTGATCGCCGAGGTGATCAGGTTGTCGTCGCCGAACTTGGACCGCAGCGCCGAGAGGAGTTCGCCGTACGCGTCACGGCCACTGGTGTCACAGGTCAGCCCGCAGGCGTTCGGGTACTCCCAGTCGATGTCGATGCCGTCGAAGACATCGGCCCAGCGCGGGTCCTCGACCAGGTCGTAGCAGGAGTCGGCGAAGGCGGCCGGGTTCTGCGCGGCCTCACCGAAGCCGCCGGACCAGCTCCAGCCGCCGAAGGACCAGATGACCTTCAGGTCGGGGTGGAGCTTCTTGAGCTTGCGCAACTGGTTGAAGTTGCCCCGGAGTTCCTGGTCCCAGGTGTCCGCGACGCCGTCGACCGACTGGTCGGCGGTGTAGGCCTTCTCGTAGTCGGCGTAGCTGTCGCCGATGGTGCACTTGCCGCCCTGGACGTTCCCGAAGGCGTAGTTGATGTGCGTGAGCTTGTCGGCCGAGCCCGACGTCTCGATGTTCTTGACGTGGTAATTGCGGTCGTAGACACCCCAGTTGGTGAAGTATCCGACCACCTTGCCGCCGGCCGCGGTGGGCGCGGCCTCGGCGGCCGCAGGTGCGGCGGCCTCGGAAGCGGCCGGGGCGGCACCCGCGGACGACGTACCGGCGACGCCGAGCAGAGCGGCCCCGAGCGCGGCGGTACAGACGGTGGCGGCGAACGCCCGGAGACGGGCGCGAGGACGGTGAAGTCCGGTCATTGTGGCTCCTCGTGGGGGAGGGCTTGGGAGGTGTGGGGGGTGCCTGCCCTGTCCACCGGAGTTGGCATGGACGCGATGAGGCATTGGGGGAGACCGTAGAAGGACTAGACCAGTTGGGTCAATGGTTCGGACCAATTTCCCTGATCACGGCTCCCGCTACCCGGTGACGCCCGCGCTCCGATCGGGCATACTCAACGCGCCACAGCCGCTGGCCAGCACCTCCCGTGATCCGGGAAGGCAGGATCGGCTGGGGAGCCGTAGATTTCCGGGCAACGCCCGGGACCACCCGGCGGTGCGGCGCACACCCCGCGCGCGACCGCCGTCACGCCCGACAGGGAGGAGAGCGCCGTCATGTCCGACCGTGCCCAGCAGCCGGTGGAACGCCGTCTGCCCACCGAGGAGTCCCGGCAGCTCATCGAGCTCGTACGCGACATCGTGTCGAAGGAGATCGCTCCCCGGGCGGCCGAGGAGGAGGAAGCGGGCTTCTTCCCGCGCCCGGTCTTCACCCTCCTCTCCGAAGCCGGCCTGCTCGGCCTTCCGTACGACTCCGCGCACGGCGGCGGGGACCAGCCGTACGAGGTCTATCTCCAGGTCCTCGAAGAGCTGGCGGCCGCCAGGCTCTCCGTCGGCCTCGGCGTCAGCGTCCACTCGCTCGCCTGCCACGCGCTCGCCGGATACGGCACCGAGGCACAACAGACCGCCCATCTCCCCGACATGCTGGCGGGCGGCCTGCTCGGCGCCTACTGCCTCTCCGAGCCCGCCTCGGGCTCCGACGCCGCCTCGCTCCGCACGAGGGCCGTGCGGGACGGCGAGGACTGGGTGCTCACCGGGACCAAGGCCTGGATCACCCACGGAGGCGTCGCCGACTTCTGCACGGTGCTGGCGCGCACCGGGGAGGACGGCCCCCGCGGGATCACCGCCTTCCTCGTGCCCGGCGACGCCGAGGGCCTGAACGCCGCCCTCCCGGAGAAGAAGATGGGCATGAAGGGCTCGCCCACCGCCCAGCTGCACTTCGACGGCGTACGGATCTCCGACGACCGCCGGATCGGCGACGAGGGGCAGGGCTTCGCCATCGCCCTGTCCGCGCTCGACTCGGGGCGGCTGGGAATCGCCGCCTGCGCCGTCGGCGTCGCCCAGGCGGCCCTGGACGAGGCGGTCCGGTACGCCACCGACCGGCGCCAGTTCGGCCGGCCCATCGCGGACTTCCAGGGGCTGCGCTTCATGCTCGCCGACATGGCCACCCGGATCGAGGCCGGCCGGGCGCTCTACCTGGAGGCGGCACGGCTCCGCGACGCGGGCCTGCCGTTCTCGCGGCAGGCGGCGATGGCGAAACTGTTCTGCACGGACGCCGCCATGCAGGTGACCACCGACGCGGTCCAGGTCCTCGGCGGCTACGGCTACACCCTCGACTTCCCGGTCGAGCGGCTGATGCGCGAGGCCAAGGTGCTCCAGATCGTCGAAGGCACCAATCAGATCCAGCGCATGGTCATCGCCCGTCACCTCGCGGGTCCCGAGACGCGCTGACCCGGACCGGCCGGTCCGACCAGACCGGTGTCGTCATGATCCGGTTCCACTCCTGGTCATGACGGCCCGGCAGGGTGCGCCCCGCACCCTCCCAATGACGCAGCATGGCCCGGTAGATGGGCGGGTCGGTGGTGTGCGACGCGGGCTGCGCCGACGGCTCCCGGGACTGCGGTCCCGGCTGCGGAACCGATTCTCCGGTCGTGGGTGCGGCGAGACGGCGGCGTACGGGGCCGGCCGTTGAATGCAGCGTGGTCATACAGAGCCAACGCCGTCACGGGGCCTCGGGTCACTGCCCGGCCGATTCGCGCGCCCGTTCCTCGGGTGCCGCGGCCACCGGCCGGTGCGTTCGCACCACGCCGGCCCGGCCGTCGTGGTGCGCGCGGAGATGCGGAGCCGTCAGGCGGCGTGACGCCGCGTCTGCGGCATGTACCGCAGAGGACGCGAGCCGGGGCCGCCGGCGTGCGAGAAGGGCTGCATCCGCCAGTCGAGCCCCTGAGGGAGCGTCAACAGCAGGGCGGTCTCCTGCTCCTGGACGCCCGGCGAGGCGTCGGCCGGACGCGCCCGGGAGGCGTCGCGGTTCGTACCGGGGCAGACGGTGAGGACGAACGGGTTCCACGGCGTGGGGCACAGCGCGTGCTCGGGAAGCACGTCCTCGTCCGCCAGCAGGGCGATCGGCTGGGCGCAGTCCGGGCAGATCACCCGGTACATCTCGAAAGTGTCGTACGCGTCGGCGACGGCGTCCTCGTCCGGAGCGGCGTACGAGACGTCCTCGTCGGGATCCGGTCCGGTACGTCCGGTGAGCTTCAGGCTCTGCATGGGTCTTTCCCCCCTCGGGTGGGCCGGCCAGGCGCCACGGCCTCGGCCACAGCAAGCACTTCCCGTGGGGAGTCGGCCGTAACCGCGAGGTCGTCGGCTACCGATGCGTAAACCTGTGGCATTCATCACATGCCCTGCGAACATGCCCTTCCTGCGCTCCCACGACTGTGCCTGGAGGGACCCGGGGCCATAGGTTGATCCGCATGGAGGAGCTGGACCGTCAGATTGTGGAGTTGCTCGTCAAGGACGGGCGGATGAGCTACACCGACCTGGGCAAGGCCACCGGCCTGTCCACCTCGGCCGTTCATCAGCGTGTCCGCCGGCTGGAGCAGCGCGGGGTGATCCGGGGCTACGCCGCGGTCGTCGACCCCGAGGCCGTCGGCCTGCCCCTCACCGCTTTCATCTCGGTGAAACCCTTCGACCCGAGCGCCCCCGACGACATCGCCGAGCGGCTCGCCGGGGTGCCGGAGCTGGAGGCGTGCCACAGCGTCGCGGGCGACGAGAACTACATCCTCAAGGTGCGCGTCTCCAGCCCCCTGGAGCTGGAGCACCTGCTCACCCGCATCCGTACGCTGGCCGGCGTCTCCACCCGTACGACCGTCGTCCTCTCCACGCCCTACGAGGCGCGCCCGCCGCGTATCTGAGGACCCTCCCCGGCGTTGCGCGGGGGGCGGGGGAGGAACCGGTCACGGCAGGCGCGAGACTGGTCCCATGACCGAGAGCACCGCCCCCCAGAGCGAACACCGCACCGTGCTGCTGCGCGGTGGAGACGTCCACAGCCCCGCCGATCCGTTCGCCACCGCGATGGTCGTCGAACGCGGGCATGTCGCCTGGGTGGGCTCCGAAGGGGCGGCCGACGCCTTCGCGAGCGGCGTCGACGAGGTGGTCGACCTGGAAGGGGCCCTGGTCACCCCGGCCTTCACCGACTCCCACGTCCACACCACGTCGACCGGACTCGCCCTCACCGGGCTGGACCTCTCCGGTGCGCGCACGCTCGCCGAAGCCCTCGGGCTGGTGCGTGCGTTCGCGAACGGAGAGGCGGGCGCCGGGGTGATCCTCGGCCATGGATGGGACGCCGCCCGCTGGCCCGAGCAGCGGCCCCCGTCGCGCGCCGAGCTCGACGAGGCGGCCGGCGGCCGGGCCCTCTATCTGCCCCGTGTCGACGTCCACTCCGCCGTCGTGACCACGGCGCTCCTGGACCTGGTCCCCGGTGTCACCGGGCTGGCCGGCTGTCACCCCGACGCCCCCCTGACCGGCGACGCCCACCACGCGGTGCGGGCGGCCGCCCACGGCGCCGTCACCCCGGCCCAGCGGGCCCGGGCCCAGCGCGCCGCCCTGGCGCACGCGGCCTCGCTCGGGATCGGCACCGTCCACGAGTGCGCGGGCCCCGAGATCTCCGACGAGGAGGACTTCACCGGGCTGCTGAGGCTCGCCTCGGAGGAGCCGGGCCCCCGGGTCTTCGGATACTGGGCCGAGGCCGTCGAGGGCGAGAAGAGCGCCCGCCGGATCCGGGAGCTCGGCGCCATCGGCGCGGCCGGAGACCTCTTCGTCGACGGCTCCCTCGGCTCCCACACCGCACACCTGCACGAGCCCTACGCCGACGCCCCGCACACCGGCACGGCCCGGCTCGACGCCGCCGCCATCGCCGCGCACGTGACGGCGTGCACCGAGGCGGGGCTCCAGGCGGGCTTCCACGCCATCGGCGACGCCGCGGTCTCCGCCGTGGTCGCCGGCGTCAGGGCCGCAGCGGAGACCCTCGGCCTCGCCCGCGTCCGGGCGGCCAGGCACCGGGTGGAACACGCCGAGATGCTCACCCCCGAGACCGTCGCCGCCTTCGCGGAGCTGGGCCTCACCGCCTCCGTCCAGCCCGCCTTCGACGCGGCCTGGGGAGGCCCGGACGGCATGTACGCCCGGCGCCTGGGCGCGGAGCGCGCCGCCACCCTCAACCCGTACGCGGCCCTGCTGCGCGCGGGCGTGCCCCTCGCCTTCGGCTCGGACAGCCCGGTGACCCCGCTGGATCCCTGGGGCACCGTGCGGGCCGCCGCCCATCACCGCACGCCCGGCCACCGTGTCTCCGCACGGGCCGGTTTCACCGCGCACACCCGGGGCGGCTGGCGTGCCGTGGGACGGGACGACGGCGGTGTGCTCGTCCCGGGGGCCCCGGCGGACTACGCCGTCTGGCGCACCGGAGACCTGCTGGTCCAGGCCCCGGACGACCGGGTCGCGCGCTGGTCCACCGACCCCCGCTCCGGCACCCCGGGGCTGCCCGATCTCAGGCCGGGCGCCGAGCTTCCGGTCTGCCTGCGGACCGTGGTCTTCGGACAAACTGTCTACGTAAGGCCGAACGAGTGACGTCGGGACATTTCGTACCGCCGATCGAAGGCGCGGAGGCTCGGCCACGACCTGCGAGTCCTGGGCCCTGACCTGGCATTTCCGGAAGAAACAGCAGGTCGAACGACTGTTGACAGAAAGTGCCCACGGGCCGGTAGGTTCGGCCGGGTCCACCACTGGACGTCCGACCGGTCAAACCTCCACGCAGTCGTCGAACGCCGCTGGGTCATGGGGTGGTGTGCCGCACCGGCGCACCACCACTGACAGCCAGGTTCAGCGCCCGCGCCTCGGGGGCGAGGGAAGGTTTCGTCCGGACGGCAGGTGTGACCCGGGTGGGGCCCGGAGGTTCAGTAGACAACGGCTCTCGGTCGACCCGCAGCCAGCGGGTCCCAGGTCGGCCCGAAGGACACCGGGCCCCGATCCGCAGGAGTGGGGCGCCCTTCTGTCCGAAGTTCCACGCTTCTGTCCGTGCGCCACACGCCGCCCCGTGACCGCGTCGGAGTCCGGGCGCGTCGTGCTGGATATGGTGTGCACCTGCGTACGGACTTTAAGGGGCAGTAGTGAACGACGGCGGTCAGAGGCAGTTCGGCCCGCTCGGCGGAGTCTTGGTGATCATTCCGACCTACAACGAGGCCGAGAACGTCAAGCTGATCGTCGCCCGGGTGCGCGCCGCCGTCCCCGAAGCGGACATCCTCGTCGCCGACGACAACAGCCCCGACGGCACCGGCAAGGTCGCCGACGAGCTCGCGGCGGCGGACAGCCAGGTGCACGTCCTGCACCGCAAGGGCAAGGAAGGGCTCGGCGCCGCCTATCTGGCCGGCTTCCGCTGGGGCTCCGAGCACGGTTACGGCGTCCTGGTCGAGATGGACGCGGACGGCTCGCACCAGCCGGAGGAACTGCCCCGGCTCCTCACCGCCCTGAAGGGCGCCGACCTGGTCCTCGGCTCGCGCTGGGTCCCGGGCGGCCGCGTGGTCAACTGGCCCAGGCACCGCGAGATGATCTCGCGCGGCGGCAGCCTCTACTCCCGGATGCTGCTCGGCCTCTCGGTCCGGGACGTCACCGGGGGCTACCGGGCCTTCCGCACCGAGACCCTGGACGGCCTCGGCCTCGACCAGGTCGCCTCCCAGGGCTACTGCTTCCAGGTCGACCTCGCCCGGCGGGCCGTCGAGGCCGGCTACCACGTGGTCGAGGTGCCGATCACCTTCATGGAGCGGGAGATCGGCGACTCCAAGATGAGCCGCGACATCCTCGTCGAGGCCCTCTGGCGGGTCACCGGGTGGGGCATCACCGGCCGGGCCAACAAGGTGCTGGGCCGCAAGGCCTCCTGACCGCCCCCGCGGTCCCATGATCACCCCCTTACGCCGCTCGCACCCCGGTGCAGGCACACTGGGAGCATGACGACCGGCACACCGCCTCCGAACCGTCCACGGCGCTCACGCGCCCGTACCCTCCTGCCGCTGGGCGTCGCCGCCTGGCTGGTGCTGGAGATCTGGCTGCTCACCGTGGTGGCCGGTGCGACGAACGGCTTCACCGTGCTGCTGATCCTGGTCGCCGGCGCCGTGCTCGGTGCCGCGGTGATCAAGCGGGCGGGCCGGCGGGCCTTCCGCAACCTCACCGAGACCCTCCAGCAGATGCCGGGGCAGCCCGGCGCGCCCGCCACGCCCGCCGAGGCCCCGGCCCCGGCGGGCAGCAAGGGCAACGGCTTCCTGATGCTGGGCGGTCTGCTCCTGATGATCCCCGGCGTGGTCTCCGACGCCGCGGGGCTCCTGCTCCTGCTGCCCCCGGTCCGCTCCGTGCTCGGGCGCTACACGGAACGCTCCCTGGAGCGCCGGATGAGGGCGGCGACCCCGGGAGGCCTCTCCGACGCCTTCCAGCAGGCCCGTATCCACCGGCCCGACGGCAAGGTGGTGCAGGGCGAGGTCATCCGTGAGGACGGCACGTCCGCACGGCCCCGCCCCGACGACGGCCAGGACCGCCCGCCCCTGATCCCCTGAACGCGCGTACGGACACTCCGGTCCCCTCGACGTGAGGAGCGACCGCGCGCACGGACAAAGAGCCGCGGGCCGCGACACATGTTCTGTGTCGCGGCCCGCGGCTCTTGATCGGTGCGGTGGTGCGCATCCGTGCGGTGTGGTGCGGTCAGGCAGACTTCCTGCTGTCCCGCGGGTGCACGGCGATGTTCATGGCACCGGAGCGCAGGACCGCCAGCCTCTCGGCCAGCACTTCCTCCAGCTCCTCGCGCGTACGCCGCTCCATGAGCATGTCCCAGTGCGTTCGCGCGGGCTTGCCCTTCTTCTCCTCGGGGCCATCCCCGTCCACCAGGAGTGCCGTGGCGCCGCACGCCTTGCACTCCCACTCCGCCGGAATTTCCGCCTCTACCGAGAACGGCATCTCAAATCGATGGCCGTTCGGGCATGCGTACTCCACCGCCTGGCGCGGGGCCAGATCGATGCCGCGGTCCGTCTCGTAGCTGGTAACCACGAGTCGCGTACCGCGGAGAGCTCGCTCACTCATGAATCGTGCCTCCCGGGCTTGTCGCCCACAGGACAGGTGTCGCTGTCGTCGTCATCCGGTCAACGTCCGGTCGGCGGCAAAGATTCCCGTTGCCGGTCATGCGTCGCCCGTCGTGCCGCTGCTTGGTCCGGGTTTACTACCCACCGGTGCCCGGTTTGTCACCTCTGGTCGAAGTTGTCACCCAACGGTTTGGCTTCTTCCACTGGCAGTAACGGTCCTCCGGGCAGACCAAAGGCGTACACTACCGGCCTTTCACTTCAACGTCTAAATCCGGTCCGGCACGGCGTTGCCCGCGGCGGCCACGGCGGCCCGTACGGGAACCCTCGCCAGCAGCACCGAGCCGAGCGCGAAGAAGAGCACCAGGGACAGGATCGCATCCCGGTAACTGCCGGTGAGCTGGTATCCGAGACCGAAGACCAGGGGCCCCAGCCAGCTCAGGCCCCGGTCGCTCATCTCGTAGGCGGAGAAGTACTCCGCCTCCTTGCCCCGCGGTACGAGGTGCGAGAACAGCGACCGCGAGAGGGCCTGGCTGCCGCCCATCACCAGGCCGATCGCCGCCGCCAGGGCGTAGAAGAACACCGGCGCGTCGGCGGGCAGCACGTACGCCGCGGCGAGGATCAGCGTCCAGACGGCCAGCGAGACGAGAATCGTGCGCTTCGCCCCGTACGCCCGGGCGAGCCGGCCCATCCCCAGCGCCCCCGCCACCGCGAGGACCTGCACGAGCAGCACCGCGGTGATCAGGGTCGTCTGGTCGAGGCCGAGCTCCTCGGAGCCGTACAGCGAGGCCTGGGAGATCACCGTCTGGATGCCGTCGTTGTAGATCAGATAGGCCAGCAGGAAGGAGAGCGTCAGCGGGTGGCGGCGCATGTCGCGCAGCGTCGCCCGCAGCTGCCGCCAGCCCGACCCCACCGCGCCGTCACCGCCCGGCTCCACCCGGCGGTCCCTCAGCCGCCGCAGCGGCACCAGGGCGAAGGCGCCCCACCACACGCCCGCCGAGGCGATGCAGATCCGGACCGCGTCGGACTCGGACAGGCCGAAGGAGTCGTGGCCCGTGTAGAGCACCAGGTTCAGGACGAGGACGAAGGCGCCCGAGGTGTACCCGAAGGCCCAGCCGCGCGAGGAGACCGCGTCGCGTTCCTCCGGGGTGGAGATCTGGGGCAGATACGCGTTGTACAGGGCCATCGACACGGAGATCGACGCGTTCGCCACGATCAGCAGGAACGCCCCCAGCAGATAGCGGTGGCCCTCCAGGAAGAACATGCAGGCCGTCGCCGTGGCTCCCGTGTACGCGGCCGCCGCGAGCAGCGGCTTCTTGCGCCCGCTGCGGTCCGCCGCCGCGCCCACGACGGGCATGACGACCACGGCCACCACGATGGACACCGACACGGCGTACGCGAAGAGCGATCCGGCCCGCACGGGTATGCCCAGCGGATGCACGAACCCGTCCGCGTCGGCCGCCGCCTTGGCGATCGACGTCAGGTAGGGACCGAGGAAGACCGTCAGGACGCTGGTGGAGTAGACGGAGCAGGCGAAGTCGTAGAAGTACCAGCCGCGCTGTTCCCGTTTGCGGCCGGCGGCCTCGGCCGACTGCCCGGCCGGGTCCTCCGTGCCTGCGATACCGGTGCTCACGCCGCGCCCCCTCGATCGTCCGTGCGGGACGCGGCCGGTCCCGGCGTCAGGCCCAGGCCCCCCGCTCGCTCAGCACCGTGCGCAGCGTCTCGATGTGATCGGTCATGATGCCATCCACCCCGAGGTCGAGGAGCGCCGCCATCCGTTCCGGTTCGTTGACCGTCCAGACATGGACCTGCAGCCCCCGCGCGTGCGCCGTGCGGACGAAGCGCCGGTCGACGACGCGGATGCCGTTCTGGCTCTCCGGGACCTGTGCGCAGACCGCGCCCGCCCGGAGCGCCGCCGGGATCCCGTACGAGCGCAGCCGCAGGCCGAGCACGCCGCGCACCCCGTAGGAGGTGGCCAGACGCGGGCCCGCGAGGCGGTGGGCCCTGGCCACGCGCGCCTCGGAGAACGACCCCACGCAGACCCGGTCCCACGCACCGGTCCTGCGGATCAGCTCGACGAGCGGGACGAGGGCGGGCTCCGCCTTGATGTCCACGTTCCAGCGGGAGTCCGGGAACTCCTCCAGCAGCTCCTCGAAGAGCGGCAGCGGCTCACTGCCCGCCACCCTGGCCCGGCGCACCTCGCTCCAGGGCAGCTCGGCTATCCGCCCCCGGGAGTCCGTCACCCGGTCCAGGGTCGGGTCGTGGAAGGCGACCAGGCGGCCGTCCGCCGTGGTGTGCACATCGGTCTCGAAGTAGCGGTAGCCGAGGCCGGCCGCGCGACGGAAGGCCGCCGCGGTGTTCTCCTTGTCGTCCGCCGCCCCGCCGCGGTGGGCGAAGGGGATCGTCGAAGGGTGGTCCAGATAGGGGTGGCGCCCCGGAGTCGCTGCGGTCACCGCGGAAGTATCGCTCCTTCCGGTGTCCGGGTGGCAACGGCCACGGTGCGGGAGCCCGGCGCCGGGAGGTCGAAGACCCGCAGGAAGAACTGGGCGAGCGGCCCGATGGCCAGGGCGTAGAGGACCGTGCCGGCGCCGAGGGAGCCGCCGAGCAGGAAGCCGGTCACCACCACGGCCACCTCGATCGCCGTACGCACCAGCCTGATCGAGCGGCCGGTGAGCCGGTTCAGGCCCGTCATCAGGCCGTCGCGCGGACCGGGCCCGAAGCGGGCCGATATGTACAGGCCGGTGGCGACGCCGTTGAGGACGATGCCCGCGGCCATGAGCGGGATCTGCGCCCGGAGGCCGTGGACGTCCGGCAGGAGGGCGAGCGTGCCGTCCATCGCGATGCCGACGACGAAGACGTTGGAGACGGTGCCGAGCCCCGGGCGCTGTCTGATCGGGATCCACAGGAGCAGGACGACCGCCCCGACGATGATCGAGACGACCCCGATGGAGATGCCGGTCCGCTCGGCCAGCCCCTGGTGCAGCACCCCCCACGGCTCCAGCCCCAGCCCGGCCCTGACCAGCAGAGCCGAACTCGCCCCGTACAGGGCCAGGCCCACGTACAGATGGGTCAGCCGCCGGCCGAGCCGGGTGCCGCTCGGAGAAGTGGTGTCGGACAAGTGGTGCCCCCTGTGTGGTGGTAGTGGACTGCTGCATGTCACTCTGTGGCGGGGGATCGGCCGCCAACTATGGCCAATCCGAGGAAGGTGGACTGATTTCCATGGCGCAGTGGACTTCGACGGTCGGCGCGGCGCAGCTCGCCCGCCAGCTCCAGGGCCAGCAGGCGCGTCCCCTGCCGCCGGGCACCCGTAAGCCGCCCGCCTACCGTGCCCTCGCGGACGGGGTGCGTCTGCTCGTCCTGGAGGGCCGCGTCCCGGTCGCCGCGCGGCTCCCCGCCGAGCGCGAACTCGCGCTGGCCCTCTCCCTCAGCCGGACCACCGTCGCCGCGGCCTACGAGGCGCTGCGGGCGGAGGGGTTCCTGGAGTCGCGCCGGGGAGCCGGCAGCTGGACCGCCGTCCCGGCGGGCAATCCGCTGCCCGCGCGGGGCCTCGAACCGCTGCCCCCGGAGTCGCTGGGCTCCATGATCGACCTGGGCTGCGCCTCGCTGCCCGCCCCGGAACCGTGGCTGACCCGGGCCGTCCAGGGCGCCCTGGAGGAGCTGCCGCCGTACGCCCACACCCACGGCGACTACCCGGCCGGGCTGCCCGCCCTGCGCCAGATGATCGCGGACCGCTACACCGGGCACGGCATCCCCACGATGCCCGAGCAGATCATGGTCACCACCGGGGCGATGGGCGCCATCGACGCCATCTGCCATCTTTTCGCCGGGCGCGGCGAGCGCATCGCCGTGGAGTCCCCGAGCTACGCCAACATCCTGCAGCTCATGCGGGAGGCGGGCGCCAGGCTGGTGCCCGTGGCGATGGAGGAGGGTCTGGGCGGCTGGGACATGAACCGCTGGCGGCAGGTCCTGCGCGACGCCGCGCCGAGGCTCGCCTATGTCGTCGCCGACTTCCACAACCCCACCGGGGCCCTGGCCGACGAGCAGCAGCGCCGCGCCCTGGTCGAGGCCGCCCGGTCGGCGGGCACGGTCCTGGTGGTCGACGAGACCATGCACGAGCTGCACCTGGACGCGGACGTCGAGATGCCCCGCAGGGTCTGCGCGTTCGACCCGGCGGGCAGCACCGTCCTGACCGTCGGCTCGGCGAGCAAGGCCTTCTGGGCCGGCATGCGCATCGGCTGGGTGCGGGCCGCCCCGGACGTCATCCGCAGCCTGGTCGCCGCACGCGCGTACGCCGACATGGGGACGCCCGTGCTGGAACAGCTCGCCATCAACTGGCTGATGCGGACCGGCGGCTGGGAGGAGGCCGTCGCCATCCGGCGTGAACAGGCGCGGGAGAACAGGGACGATCTGGTGCGCGCCCTGCGCCGGGAGCTCCCGGCCTGGGAGTTCGAGGTGCCGCGCGGCGGCCTCACCCTGTGGGTGCGCACCGGCGGGCTCTCCGGCTCCCGGCTGGCCGTGGCCGGCGAGCGGGTCGGGGTCCGCGTCCCGTCGGGGCCCAGGTTCGGGGTCGACGGGGCCTTCGAGGGCTATGTGCGGCTGCCCTTCACCGTGGGCGGCCCGGTGGCGGAGGAGGCGGCGGTGCGCCTGGCGGCCGCCGCCGAGCTGGTCGGCTCCGGCGCGAGCGCGGGAGCCGAGGCGCCCCGGACCTTCGTGGCCTGAGGCGCCCGCGGACTCACCCCTCGGCGGCGGCCGGCGCACCGATCAGCTGCTCGGTGTGCACGGACACGGGCTCGGCCTGCTCCACCGGCCCGGCCTGCTCCACCGCGGGCGCCCCGCCGGGCAGCAGCTCCAGCACCGCCTGCCGGTGCGCCTCGCTGGTGGCCTCGTCGTACGGGTCCGGGGTGGCCGGCACCTGGAGCCGCAGGACGGGCCCGGCGCCCAGCCGGGCGTAGCCACGGCCCGCCGGGACGTCGGAGGTGGGCGTGGTGTGCGGCTGGACGCCCAGGACCGCCTCGACCTCCTCGCGGTCGGCGGGGCCGAGGACGGCGCGTGCCCTGGTGTGGTTGCGTACGGTGCCGGTGAGGGCGTCCAGGCTGTCGAACTGGTCCGCGACCACGACCGTCACCCCGGCGGCGCGGCCGTGCCGCAGCGGGACCTGGAGGAGTTCCTGCGGGTCCTGCCTGCCGTCGGCCGCGGCCAGGTGTCCCAGTGCGCTCGGGCGGTCCAGCAGGATCCAGAGGGGCCGCTTGATGTCCTCGGGCTCGGGATGGCCGGCCTGGCGGGCCCGGTTGGCGGCGATGAGCCGCCGCTCGGTCTCGTGCGCCGCCCATTCGAGTGTCGCGAGCGCCCCGGCCAGTCCGCGCTCCACCGCGAGCACGCCGTCCCGGCCGGTCAGGACGCCGTACTCGCCGGTGCCGCCGCCCTCCACGACGAGGATGTCGCCGTGCTGGAGGGCCTGCAGCGCGAGGGAGCGCATCAGGGTCGTGGTGCCGCTGCCCGGGTGCCCCGCGATCAGCAGGTGGGGCTCCGTCGAACGCGCGCCGGTCCGCCAGATCACGGGGGAGGCGTCGCGGGTCACGTCGCCGTCCTGGACCGGCACGGTGCGCCGGACCGCGTCGGCGTCGGTGAAGCCGAGGACCGTCTCGCCGGGCGCGGTGACGAAGCGCTGGGCGGCGATGGTCGTGGGGAGCGGGGAGAGCACGGTCATGAGGAGGTGGTTGGCCTCCTCGTCCCAGGCGAAGTGGTACTCACGGCCACGGCCGGACTTGGCGTGGAGCACCTGCTCGACCCGGGCCCGGGACGCGGGGTCGCCGTCGGTGAAGTACGCCGGGTAGTTCACCTGGAGCCGGGTGAGGCGCCCGTCGCCGTCGAACGCGTACGACGTGCCGAAGGCCTTCTCCCAGTCGCCGCCGTGGGAGAACAGCGGGCCGGGGTCGTCGGCCACGGAGAAGTGCGGCACCAGCGCTTCGTACAGCGCCTGGAGCCGCGCGGTCCCGGCCTCGTCGGGGCCGGTCCTCGCGGGGGTGCGGTCGCGCCCCCGCCATGCGGCAGCGCCCATCACCGAGATCAGGGCCAGCAGAGGCCCGTAGGGGATGAGCGCCACCACCAGTACGCAGGCCGCGACGAGGAACAGCACGTGTCCGCGCCGGTCCCTGGGCGTCGCGGCCCACTTCTGCCGCCCGGCTCCCGCCAGCAGCCGCAGACCACGGGTGACCGTGATGAGCGGATGGAGGACGTCGGTGGCGTTGTCGGCGGCCGTGCGCGCGATCTCGCGACTGCGGGTGATCGAAGCGCTGCCGCGCTGAAGAATGCGGGGGAGTGGTCGCCGGGCCACGTCGGTCTCCTGGAGAGGTGGGAGCGGTTTCGGAGCGTCAGAACTTGATTCCGCCCAGCATGCTGGCGAGGCTCGCCCCGCCGGCCGTGATGCTCGGGGCGATGGCCGTGCCGGCCAGGTAGAAGCCGAACAGCGCGCAGATGAGGCCGTGGGACGCCTTGAGCCCGTCCTTCTTGAAGAACAGGAAGACGATGATGCCGAGCAGTACCACGCCGGAGATGGAGAGGATCATGAGCGGTTCTCCTGGTTGAAGGGGACAGTCACCATGAGTACTTCCAGGATCACAAGATGTACCTATACGATAAAAGGTGCAAGTGAGTGAATATCCTTCCATTTCACTCAACTGGTGGGCGGAAGGCGGCGACCCGGGCGCCCCGGGTGTCCCGTCGGCCCCGTCCCCACCGGAAAGCGGCGCGTGGACGGTGATCTTCCGGCGCTCCGGGGCAGGCTCACGACTGCCCGGAGCAGTACTCTGTCGATTCACTCGTACGGCCCCCAGCCGTACTCCCCACCAGGTCAGCAACCGCGACCACGGCACTGGAAGGCGGTCCGTCCGATGAGCGAAACCCCCGATCCCGAGGTGGTCGAGCTGGCGACCAAGGTCTTCGACCTGGCCCGCCAGGGGGAGAGCGACGCACTCGCCGCCTACGTCGACGCGGGCGTCCCCGCGAACCTCACCAACGACCGGGGCGACACCCTGCTCATGCTCGCCGCCTACCACGGGCACGCCCCCGCCGTCGTCGCCCTCGCGGGCCGCGGCGCCGACCCGGACCGTGCCAACGACCGGGGGCAGACCCCGCTCGCCGGCGCCGTCTTCAAGGGCGAGCGCGAAGTGATCGACGCGCTGCTCTCGGCGGGCGCCGACCCGGCCGCCGGAACACCCTCCGCCGTGGACACCGCGCGCATGTTCGGCAAGGACGACCTGCTGGAACTCTTCGGTGCGCGCTGAGACGCCGTCCGGGCCGCGCGCCGGCCGGTGCGTCGTAAATGTGGTCGCGTCGGCGAAATGGCTGGGTCATCATGACGTCGCGGGTCCCTTCCGGACCACCGACGAGAGGCAGAGGAAGATGAGCACCAGGCAGAAGACGGCGGTCGGCCGATCATGTTGCTGCGCGGCCTAGGGGATGTCACCCCGGCACATGGAACAGCACAGTCCCGGTTGCGTCGACAGCTTGATGTGAGGCTTTCCCCATGTTCGATCCGTTCATAGCGCCGAGCGGCACCCTGCTCGGCCTGCTGCAGAGGGGCCGCGGCGACGGCACGCTCCACGCACTCGCCGCCCCGCGCCCCGAGGCCCTGACGGCTCTCAACCACTGCGTCCTGAGCGATCCGCGTCATGACTGGCAGGTCGAGAACCGCTCCCTCTACTACGCACGCCTCTACCTCGACCTCGACGGTGGCACCGAGGAGATCGAGCGGCACCTCTTCGACCCCGAGGACCACCTCGACACCGAGGACTCCCGCACGGGGCTCGCCCTGGCAGTGCTCGGCCACCTCGCCTCCTACGGCCGCGACGACGCCCTCGCGCTCCTGCGCCGGTACGCCGCCGCAGGCGCCAACTGGGCGTGGGCCCTCGACGAGCTGGCCCTGCGCGACGACGACGCCGGGCTGCGCTCCCTCGCCGAGCCGGTGCTCGCCCGATTCCCCGCCACCGCGGAGGGCGCGGCCGACCTCGCCGCCTCCGTACGGGACGCCTTCGAGCCCCGGCCCTGGCGGCTCTGGGCCGACGACCCGCGCGAAGCGGTCGGCGCCCGGGTCAGGGCCGCGACGGAGCAGGGCTCCTTCGACCGGTGGCAGCGGCAGATGAGGCCCGGCGGACCGCGTCCCGGCTGGAGCGTCCAGGCCGTCTTCGACTGGGCCCAGGAAGGGCTGGAGCGCGGCAGCGCGCTGCACGTCCCCGCGGCCCGCTGCCTCTCCGCCGTCGCCGGGGCCGAGGACCGGCCCACGATCGTCGAGGCCGCCCGCAGCGGCCCCGAGGGCGCGCGCTGCGCCGCCCTGCACTATCTGGCCGAGGCCCGGGACCCCGCCGTGCTCGACCTCGTCGAGCAGGCCGTCGGCGGCCCGTCACCCACCGTCGCCGAGGCGGCCGTCGCCGCCTTCGAGCGCATGTGCGGAGAAGCGGCGGTCGACCGGGCACGGCGCTGGGCCCACCGCCCCGACGCCCTCGGGGCCTCGGCGGCCGGGGTCCTGGCCTGCCGCGGCGCCGTGCAGGACGCCCCGCTCGTCCTCGCCGCACTGCGCGAGACGGTCCGCGGCGAGGGCCCGGACACCCCTCGTCTGTGGACCCTCGTCGACGGCGCGGGGCGCCTGGGCATCGCGTGCGCCGCACCCGTCCTGCGTCATGTGTACCGGGAGACGTCCTCCTCGCACCTGCGTGGCCGCGCCGCCCGCGCGCTCTCCGCCACCGACCCCTCCTTCGCCAGCGGATTCGCCGTCGAATGCCTCTGGGACTGCGAGGAGACCACCCGTGAACTGGCCGCGCACCACGCGGAGACCGGGGACATCCGGGTCGCCGAACGGCTGAGGCGGCTCGCCGCCGACCCGGCCGAGGAGGCCGAGGTCCAGACGGCCGTACGCAGCAGGATCGGACCGGACGCACCCGCCGTCTGAGCCGGCGCTCCGCAGATTCACGGAGCTCCGGATGCCGCGCGTCGGGGGCGCGCGGCGCACACACCCCCAGGACGTTCCCCGGGGCCGGCGTATCCACCCGGCAAGGGCACGCCCGGCGCGGTGACACCTCCCGTACGCGTGTCGTCAGCGGCACCGCATCCTTCCCGCCCGGCGTCGACGGTTGAGCGACCCGCTCCCCACGCCGTATCTGCGGTCGTTCGTCCCCCGCGCCAGAATGGAGGGATGACCGGACGCTGGGAGTTCTGGATCGACCGGGGCGGCACCTTCACGGACGTGGTGGGACGTGACCCCGACGGCCGGCTCATCTCCCGCAAACTGCTCTCGCACGACCCCGGCCGCTACCGCGACGCGGCCGTCGCCGGCATCCGGCTGCTGCTCGGCCTCGGCCCCCACGACCCGGTCCCCGCCGACCGCGTCGCCGGCGTCAAGATGGGCACGACGGTCGCCACCAACGCCCTCCTGGAGCGCCGGGGCGAGCCCACCGTCCTGGTCATCACCGAGGGTTTCCGGGACGCCCTGCGGATCGCGTACCAGAACCGGCCCCGCCTCTTCGACCGGCGCATCCTGCTCCCCGAGGCCGTCTACGACCGGGTCGTCGAGGTCCCGGAGCGCACCGACGCCCGGGGAGCGACCGTGCGGGCCCTCGACCGCGCCGCGGTGGGCGAGCGGCTCCGGGCGGCCGCGGCGGACGGCATGCGCAGCGCGGCCGTCGTCCTCATGCACGGCTACCGCCACCCGGAGCACGAACGGGCCGTCGCGGAGGAGGCCAGGGCGGCGGGCTTCACCCAGGTCAGCTGCTCGCACGAGGTCAGCCCGCTGATCAAGCTCGTACCGCGCGGCGACACCACCGTCGTCGACGCCTACCTCTCACCGATCCTGCGCCGCTACGTCGAGGAGGTCGCCCGCGAACTCCCGGGCATCCGGCTGATGTTCATGCAGTCCAACGGCGGACTGCGCGAGGCCGCGCACTTCCGGGGCAAGGACGCGGTGCTCTCCGGACCGGCCGGAGGTGTCGTCGGCATGGTGCGTACGTCCGGACAGGCCGGCCACGACCGGGTCATCGGCTTCGACATGGGCGGCACCTCCACCGACGTCTCCCACTACGCGGGCGAGTTCGAGCGCGAGCTCGGGACCCGGGTGGCAGGGGTGCGGATGAGCGCGCCCATGATGAGCATCCACACCGTCGCCGCCGGCGGCGGATCCGTCCTGCACTTCGACGGACGGCGCTACCGGGTCGGCCCCGACTCGGCCGGAGCCGACCCCGGTCCTGCCTGCTACCGGCGGGGCGGGCCGCTCACCGTCACCGACGCCAACGTGATGCTCGGCCGCATCCGCCCCGAGCACTTCCCCGCCGTCTTCGGCCCCGAGGGCGACCGGCCGCTCGACACCCGTGTCGTGGAGGAACGCTTCGAGGCGCTGGCCGAGGAGGTGTCGGCCGCCGTGGGAGACACGCGTACGGCCGCCGAGGTGGCCGCCGGCTTCCTGGAGATCGCCGTGCTCAACATGGCGAACGCCGTCAAGAAGATCTCCGTCCAGCGCGGCCGCGACATCACCCGCTACGCGCTCACCGGCTTCGGGGGCGCCGGGGGACAGCACGTCTGCGCCGTCGCCGACGCCCTGGGCATCGACACCGTCCTCGTACCGCCGCTCGCCGGTGTCCTCTCCGCGTACGGGATCGGTCTCGCCGACGCCACCGCGATGCGCGAGCAGTCCGTCGAGGCCGCCCTGGACGAGGTGGCGGGAAGCCGGCTGCGGGCCGTCTGCGACGGACTCGCGGAGCGCACCCGCGCCGAACTCCGAGCCGACGGCCTCCCCGACAGCGCCATCGGCACCCGCGCACGGATCCTCGTGCGCTACGCCGGCACGGACGCCTCCCTGCCCGTCGCCCAGGCTCCCCTCGCCGCCATGACCGAGGAGTTCACCGAGGCCCACCGGACCCGCTACGGATTCACCATGGACAAGCCCCTGGTGGCCGAGACCGTCTCCGTGGAGGCCACCGGGAGCGCGGGACCGCACACCCCGCCCCGGGCCGGCGCGGGCGCCGCGGAAGGCCCGGTCCTGCCCCTGGGGACCGTCACCGTGTTCACCGGGGACGGCCCGAGCGACGCCGGCCTGTACCGGCGGGCGACCCTGCGCGCCGAGGACACCGTGACCGGCCCGGCGATCGTCACGGAGGACGACGCCACCACCGTCGTGGACCCCGGCTGGCAGGCCACGGCCGGACCGGCCGGACACCTCGTGCTGCGCCGGACCGAACCCCGCCCCGAGCGGAAGGCCGTCGGCACCCGCGTGGACCCGGTCATGCTCGAAGTGTTCAACAACCTCTTCATGTCGATCGCCGAACAGATGGGCGTACGACTGGAGAACACGGCGCACTCCGTCAACATCAAGGAACGGCTGGACTTCTCCTGCGCTCTGTTCGACGCGGACGGCCGTCTGGTGGCCAACGCCCCGCACATCCCCGTGCACCTGGGATCGATGGGGGAGTCCATCAAGGAGGTGCTGCGGCGGAACCGGGGCTCCCTGCGGCCCGGTGACGTCTACGCCGTCAACGATCCGTACCACGGCGGCACCCACCTCCCCGACGTGACCGTCGTGACACCCGTGTTCGACGAGCCGGCCGACGGACGGGAGAGCCGGCTCCGCTTCCTGGTCGCCTCACGCGGCCACCACGCCGAGATCGGCGGCATCACCCCGGGCTCCATGCCCGCCTTCAGCCGCACGGTCGACGAGGAGGGCGTCCTCTTCGACAACTGGCTGCTGGTGCGCGACGGAACCCTCCGCGAGGCGGAGACCCGGCACCTGCTCACCACCGCCCCCCACCCCTCACGCGACCCGGACACCAACCTCGCCGACCTGCGCGCCCAGATCGCCGCCAACGAGAAGGGCATCACGGAACTGCGGCGCATGACCCACCAGTTCGGGCAGGACGTCGTCGAGGCGTACATGGGCCACGTCCAGGACAACGCCGAGGAGTCCGTACGCCGGATCGTCGCCGGGCTGCGCGACGGCTCCTGCCGCTACAGGACGGACAACGGCGCCGTCATCGCCGTGAAGGTCACCGCGGACCACGACGCCCGGACCGCCGTCATCGACTTCGAGGGCACCTCCCCGCAGCAGCCCGGCAACTTCAACGCCCCCACCTCCGTGGTCATGGCCGCCGTCCTCTACGTGTTCCGGACGCTCGTCGCGGAGGACATCCCGCTCAACAGCGGCTGCCTGAAACCCCTGGAGATCCGCGTCCCGGAGGGGTCCATGCTGGCCCCCGTCCACCCGGCGGCGACCGTCGCCGGCAACGTCGAGACCTCCCAGGCCGTCACCGGCGCGCTCTACGCGGCCCTGGGTGTGCAGGCCGAGGGCTCCGGCACCATGAACAACCTCACCTTCGGCAACGACCGGGTCCAGTACTACGAGACCGTCGCCAGCGGCTCCGGCGCCGGGGACGGCTTCGACGGCGCCGACGCCGTGCAGACCCACATGACCAACTCCCGCCTCACCGACCCGGAGATCCTGGAGTGGCGCTACCCGGTGCTGCTGGAGAGCTTCGGCGTACGCGAGGACAGCGGCGGCCGGGGCCGGTGGCACGGCGGCCGGGGCGTGGAACGGCGGCTCCGCTTCCTCGAACCCGTCACCGTGGCCCTGCTGTCGGGGCACCGCCGGGTGCCCCCGTACGGCATGGCGGGAGGCGGCCCCGGAGCACTCGGCGAGCAGTACGTCGAACGGGCCGGCGGGAAGACCGTGACCCCGCTCGAAGGCTGCGACACCGCCGAGCTGGACACCGGCGACGTCCTGGTGCTGCGCACTCCCGGAGGCGGCGGCTACGGGCCTCCGTGACCGGTCGCTTCTGCGCCGTTTCGACCGTTGTCGGTGCGAGGACCTAATCTGTGCAGCGTGACATCGCCTGCCGACACCCAGACCGCTGCGCCCCAGCTCAGCGCGGGACCGAGGCCCGCCCCGGGACCCGCCGCCGACGAGGGGCTCTCGCGTCGGCTGCGCGCGCTCGCCTGCACCGCCCCGCTGCACGACCTGGACGTGCGCAAGGCCAATCTGGCCGGCGAGTACACGGTCTACGCGATGGCCGAGGTCGCCCTCGCCGCCATCGACCTGGTCACCCTCAACATGGACTTCGACACCGGAGCCGACCACGACCAGATAGTGGCCAGGCTCCTGCCGCGCGTCGCGGCCCAGGCGCCGGGCCGCCCCGTCACCGAGCACGAACGGGTCGCGCGCTGGGTCCTGGAGAACCTCATCAACGTCGGGAGCGTGGACCGCGGCTTCCGCGCGGCGTACGGCACCTTCGGCCCCGACGGCGTCTACGTCCGCAGGGACTACGACTTCAAGCTCGTCGAGGAGGTCCCCGGCCACGGCGGCAGCGTCTATCTCCGGGCCACCGACGAGGCGGTCAACGTCCTGGTCGGCGCCCTGGACACGGACGTCACCAGCGCCCAGATCGCCGCCGAGGTGAAGCTGGAGGTCCTCATCAGCAGGGGCCGCCTCGCCGACGCCCAGCTCGCCGCCGAACAGGCCCGCTACCGCACCGTGCAGTACGCCGAGACGCTCCGCAGGACGCTGGAGGCGACCCGGCGCAACGTCCGCGCGGTGGACTGGCTCAACGCCGTACCGGACATGATCGACGAGGCGCTGGACCACGTCGCCGACCGCTACCGCCACGAGAACGCGATCCTCACCAACATCCGCAAGGCCAGGGACGAGGCGGAGGAACCCGAGAACAAGCGCCGCGCCGCCGAGCTCGTCGACATCGTCAAGGACTGCATCCGCCGCCACACCCAGCTCCAGTCCAGACTGCTGGAGGCCGGACCCCTCTTCCGCGCCGAGCAGGACCGGCAGGCATTCGCCACCCCCACGGCACAGGCCGGGCTCGACCTGTACGGACAGCTCGTCGTCCCCCTGCTGCCGCTCCCCGTCGAACAGGCCACCCGGGCCACCGACGCGTTCTTCGCCCACGGCACCGGGCTGCGCACCCCCGTCTCGGTCCGGGTCGGCGATCTCGTCGAGATGCTGCTCATGCCCCCGGTGGAGCGCGAGCACCTGGGCGCCGAGATGCCCGAGCCCGACCTCATCGCCACCCCGGACGACAGCCGGTTCAGCGAGGAGCAGCTCGCCGCCGCGATGGACCTGCTCGACCTGGAGCACGACGCCCCGCGACGGCTCTCCGGACTCCTCGCCGAGGCCCGGCTGCACGACCCGGAGCTGCCCTACCTGGTCGCCCTTCTCGCCGTCCACGCGGCGAGCCCGCCCGTCGGCACGGCCTACCGCCAGGGCGAGCGCCGCCTGCTGTTCGCCGTCGACGACGGCACCCCGCTCGACGACCACGAGTTCGGCGGAGCCGACCTGATAGTGGGCATGGCCCTGCTGGACGCGGCGGGCATGGCCGCGGACCGCAAGGACGCCTCGTGAGCGTCCTCACGGTCCCTCGCCCGACCACCCGCCCCCTGCCGCCCGAGAGCGGCACCCGCACCGAGGAGACACCGAGTTGAGCGAGCAGTACGCCGAGCCCACCGACGCGTGGGGCGGCCAGCCCCTCACGCACGCGGCCGACGCCGCACGGCCGGCCGCTCCCGCCGCTGTCACCCCCGCCGACGCGGCCGACGCCGCCCGGCTGGTCTCCTTCGGGCTGCAGCCCAAGCTGATGCCGGCCCGCGACGCCGAATACACCGAGCTGCTCCGCCGCTACCGGGAGGAGTCCGCCTTCGCCCGGCTCGCCGACGCCGTCGCGACCGGCCTCGGGCTGATCGTCCTGGAGGTCTCCACCCGCGCGGGGATGGCCGTCACCGCGGGCGAGGACTCCGTCTTCGCCGTACGCATGGGCGACTACGCCCGGCGCGCCTCCTCCGACTCCGCCGACCGCTTCCTGCACGGGCTGGCCCACCTCGCCGTCGCCGCCATGGCCTTCCCCCGCCCCGAGGACCTGGCCGACGACTCCTACATCGGCCGCATCACCGTCAACGGCGTCGACGCCTTCGTCCGCCAGGCCTGTCAGCGCCTGGAGGAGCGGGCCGAGGAGCAGGGCGACAACACCGACCCCGCCACCGACGCCCCCGGCCTGGAATCCGGCTGGCGGATCTACTCCCGGCGGAGCGCCACCGGGGCCACCAAGGACGCCCGCAGGCTCGCCGGTTCCACCACCGGCATCATCGGCAAGGCCGTCGCCTTCCTCACCGACTCGGGCTTCCTCCAGCGCACCGGGGACGACGCGGGCGGCGCCTACCGCACCACCGCCCGCTACCAGCTCCAGGTGCGCGACATGGCCGGCAGCGCCGCCATGGCCGAACTGCTGGAGCTCGGCGTCGTCCCCGTCACCGACGGCTCGGCCACCCTGCTGCCGCCGCCCGACACCGAAGGCCTGGAGCTGGCCGCCGACGCGGGGCTCCCCTTCCACTCCTGACCGCCCACCGCCGAGCCGCCCCCTGGCGCTCCGGCCGCCCGCCCGCCGCCTGAACGACGAGAGTCCGCCGCCATGTACGAGTTGTCCCGGGTCCGCCTCTACTCCATCGGGCCCGCCGGTGCGCGCTACGCCGACACCGTGCTCGACCTGCGCGGAGTCGGCGAGCCCGTGCCGAGGCCCGCCCCGGCCCAGGCGGAGTTCTTCGAGGACGAACCCGTCGGCCCGCCGCGCCGGCCCGCGCCCGCGGGCGTGCTGTTCCTGGAGAACGGCGGTGGCAAGTCCGTCCTGCTCAAGCTGATCTTCTCGGTGATGCTGCCCGGCCACCGCAACACCCTGGGCGGCGCCAGCTCAGGTGTCCTGCGCAAGTTCCTGCTCGCCGACGACTGCGGCCATGTCGCCCTGGAGTGGCAGCACACCCAGACCGGTGAGTGCGTCGTCGTCGGCAAGGTCAGCGAGTGGCGGGGCCGCCAGGTCTCCAACGACCCGCGTAAGTTCGCCGAGGCCTGGTACTCCTTCCGGCCCGGCCCCGGTCTCAGCCTCGACAGCCTCCCCGTCGCGGAGGCCAGCGCGGTGGGCCGCCCCGCCGAAGGCGTCTCGGGCGCCCGTGGACGGCGCCGCACCATGAAGGGCTTCCGCGACGCCCTCACGGACGCCGGCAAGTTCTACCCGCACCTCGACGTGCACTGGGAAGAGATCCACGACCGGTGGAACGAACACCTCGGCGACCTCGGCCTCGACCCCGAACTCTTCCGCTACCAGCGCGAGATGAACGCCGACGAGGGCGAGGCCGCCGGCCTCTTCGCCGTCAAGAAGGACTCCGACTTCACCGACCTGCTGCTCCGGGCCGTCACCGACACCCGTGACACGGACGGCCTCGCCGACCTCGTCAGCGGCTTCGGGAACAAGCTCGGACGCCGCGCCGAACTCACCGCGGAATGCGACTTCACCGCCGGTTCGGTCGACCTGCTGGGCCGGATCGTCGACGCCACCGCGACCAGGGCCCGCAGCCGCGACGTCCACGCCGGTGCCGAGCGGCGCACCAGGACCCTGGCCCGCAGGCTCTCCGGCCGGGCAGCCGAGGAGCGGGGCCGCACCGCCGAGCTCGCCGGGCAGGTCACGGCCGCCGCCCACACCGTCACCGAGGCCGAGACGACCCGCGGCCGACGGGACCTGATCGCGGCCGAACTGGCCTACCGGCACGCCTCCCTGGCCCTGACCGCCGCCGAGAGGAGCGCGGCGGCACAGCGCCGTGAGCTGGGCGAGGCCCGTACCCTGCACGCCGCCTGGCAGGCCGCTGAAGCCGTCCTGCGCCACCGGGCCGCCGCCGACCGCTCGGCCCGTGTCGCCGTCGCCATCCGGGAGGCCGAGCGCGACGCGGCCCCCGCCCTCGCCGCCCGCGCCACGGCCGCCGCCGACCTCGTACGCGCCCTGCACACCGCCGCGGAGGCGGGGGAACGGGTGGCCGACGAGGAGGAGGAGCGCTCCGCGACCCTCCAGACCACGGGCGAGACCGCGCACCGGGACGCCACGACCGCCGCCACCGAGGCCCAGCGCGCCCGCAGCGAGGCCGGCCACCTGCGCCAGCGCCTCGCCGAGGTCGAGCAGGAGACCGCCGAAGCCGTGCGCGCGGGCTGGCTCGACGACACCGCGCCGGACGCCGACCCGGCCCGCGCGGCCCTCGCCGCCAACGACGCCGAACAGAGCGCGGTCGCCGCCTGGGACACCGCGCGGGAAGCCGCCCGGGCCACCGCCGACCAGGCACGCGAGGCCGCGGCAGCGGAGAGCCGCACCGAGCTCGCCGCGGCCCGCGCCGCAGACGGCGCCGAGGCCGCCGAACAGTCCTACGAGGCCGAGCGCAGGGCCGCCGAGTCGATCGCCGCCGACCACCGCCTCGCCGACCTGCTGGGCCTGCCGACGGCGGCCGGAGTGCCCCGCCCCCGACGCGCCGCCGCCGGTACGGACGAGACCGGCGACGGCGCGCCCGAGGAGACGCCCGGCGACGAGCGGTCCCTCACGGCCGAGGAGTTCGACACCAACGCCGACGAGCTGCGGGAGCTCCTCGACCAGGGCGTCGCCGCCGCCGAACGACGGCTCTTCGACCTGCGCACCGCGGCCGCCGACGACTCCCGCATCCTCGGCGCCCTCGGTGACGGAGGACTGCTGCCCCCGGGGCCCGACGTCCTCGCCACCGTCGAGTACCTCGGTGAGCACGGCATCCCGGCCCTGCCCGGCTGGCGCTACCTCGCCCAGGCGGTGGACCCCGCCGACCACGCGGCGGTCCTGGCCGCACGGCCCGAGCTCGTCGACGGCGTCGTCATCACCGACCCGGACGCGCACACCCGCGCCCGTGAGGTCCTGGCCGCCGCCGCCCTGCTGCCCCGGTCGGCCGTGGCCGTCGGCACCACCGCCGCCCTCCTCGCCCCCGTACCGTCGCCCGCCGGGCCCGGCGACGACGGTGTGTTCCTCGTCCCGCCGAACCCCGCGATGCACGACGAACACGCCGCCGACGAGGAGCGCCAGGCACTCAGGGCCCGGGCCGCGGCACGCGACGAGGACATCAGGTCACTCGCGGCCCGGCTCACCGCCGACCGCTCCCTCGCCGCCCGGATCGGCTCCTGGCGCGCCGACTGCCCGCCCGGGATGCTCGCCGAGCTCCGCGACGCCGCCGGTACGGCCCGCGCCGCCGCGGAGACCGCGGAAGCCGCGCTGGCCGAGGCCCGCACCGTGCGCGCCGAGGCCGACGAGGCCGCCGCCGACGCCGCACGCGTCCGCGACGAGCGGCAGGAGGCGGCCCAGCGCGCCCGCCGCGCGGCCGACGCCCTCGCCGGTCTCGCCCACCGGCTCCGCGACCGGGCCGGCTGGCAGGCGCGGCTGCGTGAACTGACCGACGAGGCAGCCGAGTCCGAGGCACGGGCCACGGCGTGCCTGGAGCGGGCGCGCGCCGCCGACGAGGACCGCAGGGCCGCCCAGCGCGCTGCGGACGACGCCCACCGCACCGCCCGTGCCCTGCGCGCCGAGCGCGCCGAGATCGCGGGTGCCCCGGAGTCCCTCCCGGAGCCCGGCCCCTCCGCCGCACGCACCTCCCTGCCCGCCCTGCGCGAGGCGTACCGAGCCGCCTCCCGGCTGTACGAGAAGGTGGGCGTCGGAGCCGACCTCCGCGCCGAGCAGGCACGCGCCGAGAGCGACGAGAGCGCCGCCCTCGCCGAACTCGACCGCCTCACCAACAAGGTCCGCACCCGCGCGGCCCAGCTCCTCGAAGGCACCGACGGCGCCGACGGGCCCTCCCGGCAGGCCGCCGCCGCCCGCGCCGAGTCCCTCGTGCAGCTCCTGGAGACCCGCGCGTCCACGGCCAGCGAGCAGCTCGGCCGGCTGCGCGGCGAGGCCGAGCGGCTCGCCCCCGCCGACGAGGCGCCGCACCACACCGAGCTTCCCGACGACCTGGCCCCGGCCGACGCCGACGAGGCCCAGGCCCTGCTCCGTACGGCGACGGCCGAACTGGCCACGGCCACCGCCGCGCTGGACACCGCGCGCGCCGCCCACGCCGAACTGCTGCGCGCCCACCGCACCGCCGAGGACTCGGCGAGCGGCTTCGACGAGACGGCCGCACTCCTGCGCGACCTGCTCAGGGACCACGGCGCGGAGGACGAGACCGAGTCCCCCGATCCGTACCCGGGCACCCTGGAGGAGGCCCGGCAGTCGGCCGCGGAGGCCCGCCGCTCACTGCGCGGCTGCGCCACCGACCTGTCGGCGGCGGAGAGCGCGGTGCGGGAGGCGAGCGACGTCCTCGTACGGCACGCCAACTCCACCCGCTACGAACAGGTCCGCACCCCGGCCCGCCAGCAGATCCGTGAACTCCCGGCCGCAGCCCTGCCCGACCACGCCGCCAAATGGGCCGCGGCCTTCGCGCCCAGGCTGCGGGTGCTCACCGACGAGCTGGCCCAGCTGGAGCGCAACCGCGACTCCATCGTCGACCGGCTCCGCGGCCTCGTGGAGTCCGCCCTCACCACGCTCCGCTCCGCCCAGCGGCTCTCCCAGCTGCCCGAGGGGCTGGGGGAGTGGTCCGGGCAGGAGTTCCTCCGGATCCGCTTCGAGGAGCCCGACCAGGCCACGCTCACCGAGCGGCTCGGCGAGGTCATCGACGAGGCCACGCACGCCGCCCTCAAGAAGAACTCCGACCTCCGCAGGGACGGCATGTCCCTCCTGCTGCGCGGAGTCCAGGCGGCGCTGGAGCCCAAGGGCATCGCCGTGGAGATCCTCAAGCCGGACGCGGTGCTCCGAGCCGAGCGCGTCCCCGTCGGACAGATGGGCGACGTCTTCTCCGGCGGCCAGCTGCTCACCGCCGCGATCGCGCTCTACTGCACGATGGCCGCCCTGCGCAGCAACGACCGGGGCCGCGACCGGCACCGCCACGCGGGCACCCTCTTCCTCGACAACCCCATCGGGCGTGCGAACGCGACGTACCTACTGGAGCTCCAGCGCGCGGTCTCCGACGCGCTGGGAGTCCAGCTGCTCTACACGACCGGGCTGTTCGACACCACGGCGCTCGCAGAGTTCCCGCTGGTCATCCGGCTGCGCAACGACGCGGACCTGCGCGCCGGGCTGAAGTACATCAGCGTCGAGGAGCACCTCAGGCCGGGGCTGCCCCAGCAGGACCCGGCGGGCGAGACCGTCCACGGCGAGATCACCGCCACCCGCATGTTCAAGCGGAGCGGAGAGCCGGCCGGCGCCCCGGGCGCCACGGCGGTCCCGGAGATGCGTACGGAGATGACGGCCACGCGGACGGAGCCCGCCCGGCAGGCCGGTGAACAGCAGTAGGTGAGGCCGGGGCGCCGGCGGTCAGGCCCGGGAGAGGCCGCCTTCGCCCCGGCGGCGTATCCGGGATTCCCCGCGCTCCCGGGACCGCGCGGCGCGCCTGGCCGTCCGGCGCTCCCGGCGCATGTGGCGCGCCGTGCTGCTGGGGACGGACACCACGCCGTTGCGCTGGTTCCACACCTGCCGGGTCACCCAGACGTCCAGCACCGACCAGGTCGCCACCACCGTGCCCGCCACACTGCTCAGCACCATCGGGAAGGCGAGCCAGGACCCGGCCAGCGTGCACAGGAAGGCCACCACGGCCTGAATGATGGTCAGCGACATGATGAGGACGGCCCGCACGGCGGCCGTCCGTACGGGATCCGGCATCCGGCGCCGTATCGCGGGTTCCTCGACCCACAGCTGCCGGGGGATCCGGGCGCCGGCAGCCGTGGCCGGTGCCGCGCCCGACCCCGGGGCGCCTGCCCCCGCGTGGCCGGCCGGTGACGTGGCTGCCGGTGACCCGCCGGCCGGTGATGCCGCCGCACCCCGGCGCTCCTCCGTGTCCAAGACCTTCAACTCCCCACCACAGTCCGACTCAAGGGTGGCTGCCCGGCTCCCGCCCCGTCTACGCGGGCGGAACCGCTTGCCTGTCGCACGTACCCCCGTGGAGTTCTTCTGCCCCGTACGTGTGGACGAACGCCGGATCGTGAAGATTCCCGCCGGAGGCCGCACCCGGCCCCGAAAGGTCACGGAACGAAGAATTCCAGCCAACTGCCGTGTGTGGATACACCGGGTTCGGCCAGGGTTTCTCTGTCGCTTTCGCGAATTTCCTCTCAGGGAATACCAGGACAACTGGTGAGCAACGCGAGGAAGAGTGGCCTGTAATCGTCCGGACACGTCTTCGAGTTACCGGTAGGTCAGTAGTAGGCTCACGCCGTTTGTTGACGGAACACCGGCCGACGCTCGACGAGCTGCGGCAGCGACACCCGAACGACCGGTAGGACCCGGGCGACCGGAACAACCGGGACCGACACGACACCACCCCCGCGGTGCGGGGCCGAGCTGGGGGAGGCCATGCGCTTTCGCGGGAAGTCCATCCGCAGGAAGATCGTGGCGTTGCTCCTGGTGCCGCTCGCCTCCCTCACCGGACTCTGGGTCTTCGCCACCTACGTCACCGGCCGCGAGGCCGGTGAACTGATGGGCGCGAGCGCCATCGTGGAGCAGGTCGGCCACCCGCTCGAGGACACCATCCGCGCCGTCCAGGGCGAACGCCGCCAGACACTCGTCTTCCTCGCCGACCCCCGGGCCTCGGACGCCCTGCCCCTGCTGCGCCGCCAACGCGCCCGGACCGACCAGGTCGTGGCCGAGGTCAGGCAGAGCGCGCGGAGCAAGGACATCCGCGACAAGCTGAGCCCCGAGTCCGAGGCCCAGCTCGACTCGATCCTCAGCGAGGTCGACGGCCTGGACGCGCTGCGCGGATCCGTCGAGAAGCGCACCATCGACCGGACCAGGGCCCTCGACTTCTACAACGGCCTCGTCGACCCCTGCTACCGCTTCCTGAACGGTCTCCACACGATGGAGAACGTGTCCATGGACAAGCAGGTCCGCGCCCTGGTCGGCATCTCCCGGGCCCGCGAGATGCTCTCGCGCGAGGACGCCCTGATCGTGTCGGGCCTCATCGCCGGCCGCCTCGGCGCCCCCGAGCTGCGCGCCGTCTCCGACCTCGCCGCCAGCCGCTCGCTCCTGTACGACGTCAACCTCGAACTCCTGCCCGCGAGCGAACGCGGGCGCATGGAGCAGTACTGGCGCAGCCCCGACACCGAGCCGCTGCGCACCGCCGAGCAGAAGCTCATCGCCACCGGCCCGATCACCGAGGCCGGCGCCATCGACTCCGAGCGCTGGGAGGAGGTGGCACCGCCCGTCCTGGAGCACCTGGCCAACGACGGCACCGAGATGTCCAACCGCTTCCAGGACCGCGCGGAACCCGCCGGATTCCGGGTCCTGATCCAGGCCGGTGTCGCCGGGGTCCTGGGCTTCGTCGCCCTGCTCGTCTCCGTCTTCGTCTCCGTACGGGTGGGACGCGAACTCGTCCGCGATCTCTCCCGGCTCCGCAAGGACGCGCACGAGGTGTCCGGCGTCCGGCTGCCCAGCGTGATGCGGCGGCTGGCCGCCGGCGAGCAGGTCGACGTGGAGACCGAAGCCCCGCACCTCAGTTACGAGCGGGACGAGATCGGCCAGGTCGGACAGGCACTCAACACCCTCCAGCGGGCCGCCGTCGAGGCCGCCGTCAAGCAGGCGGACATGCGCCGGGGCGTGTCCGAGGTCTTCGTCAACCTCGCACGCCGCAACCAGGTGCTCCTGCACCGGCAGCTGACCCTCCTGGACGCGATGGAGCGGCGTACCGAGAACAGCGACGAGCTCGCCGACCTCTTCCGCCTCGACCACCTGACGACCCGTATGCGCCGTCACGCCGAAGGCCTCGTGATCCTCTCCGGGGCGGCCCCGTCCCGGCAGTGGCGCAAGCCGATCCAGCTCATGGACGTGGTACGGGCGGCCGTCGCCGAGGTGGAGGACTACGAGCGGATCGAGGTCCGCCGGCTGCCCCGCATCGGCGTGGGCGGCCCGGCCGTCGCCGACCTCACCCACCTGATCGCGGAACTGCTGGAGAACGCCACGGTGTTCTCGCCCCCGCACACCGCGGTGCAGGTCCACGGCGAACGTGTGGCCAACGGCTTCACCCTGGAGATCCACGACCGCGGCCTCGGCATGGCGCCGGAGATCCTCCTGGACGCCAACCTGAGGCTCGCCGAGACACCCGACTTCGAGCTCTCCGACACCGACCGGCTCGGCCTGTTCGTCGTCAGCCGGCTCGCCCAGCGCCAGAACGTCAGGGTGTCGCTCCAGACCTCTCCGTACGGGGGGACGACCGCGGTCGTCTTCATCCCGGCGCAGCTCCTCACCGACGCCCCCGACACGCACGGCACCGGCTTCCGCCTCGACCGCCGGGCCGAGAAGGCCATCGGCAGCGGGCGGCCCGGCAGCGGCGTACCCGGCAGCGACAAGGCCCGCAGGGACGGGGTGGCCGACGCGGACATCCCGGGCAGGCCGTCCGGGCTCTCCCCGGTGCCCACGGGCCTCACCGACCCGTCCGTCCTCGACGGCCCCGTCGAGCTCGAAGGCCCGGTCGGCACACTCGGGTTCACCGACCCGGCCCGCGACCGGGAGCTCGACCCGGCGCTCGGCCCCGTCCTCGACGGCGTGTCCGACCTCGAGGACACCGAGAGCGAGCGGGGCGGCATCTTCCGGGCCCGCGACCTGCGCAGGGAAGCCGACCGGGAACAGCACCAGCAGGCGTTCGACGCGACGGACGGCCGCTCGGCCGACGTCCGGCCGATGCGGCCCGTGGGCCCCGTCCCGCTGCCGCGCCGCAAGTCACCGACCCTCGTCACCGGCCAGGGCCGCCGCATCGGCGACGGCGGCCGCTCCCACCCCGGTACGGCCGACGGTCCCCAAGCCCCGGGGTCCGGGACCGGGTCCGTCGACGCCGGGCCCGGCGCCTCCCCGGCCGACGAGACCCCGCCGCGGCTCAGGCCGGCGCCCCGGCCGTCCGCGCCGGACACCATCGGCGGCCTCCCGCGCAGGGTCCGCCAGGCGAACCTCGCCCCACAGCTCCGGGAGGACTCCGCAGCGCGGACTTCCGGCCACGCCCCCGCGGACACCGACGACGACCTCGAACGTGACGCGGACGAAGTACGCAACCGCATGGCTTCGCTTCAACGCGGCTGGCAGCGCGGCCGTCGGCAGAACGCCGAGGACGTGACCGGCCCCGGCGATACAGCACCAGGAACGACTCCGGGAGGGGACGGTCGATGACCGCACCGAACGCCGCAGCACACAACGCCTCACGCCAGGGCTCCGGCGAGCTCAACTGGCTCCTCGACGAACTGGTCGAGCGTGTCGCGAGCATCCGCAAGGCGCTGGTGCTCTCCAGCGACGGCCTCGCCACCGGCACGTCCCAGGACCTGACCCGGGAGGACAGCGAGCACCTGGCGGCCGTCGCCTCCGGGTTCCACAGCCTCGCCAAGGGCGTCGGCCGTCACTTCGACGCCGGCCGCGTCCGGCAGACCGTGGTCGAGCTCGACGAGGCCTTCCTCTTCGTCACGGCGGCCGGGGACGGCAGCTGTCTCGCCGTCCTGGCCGACTCGGACTCGGACGTGGGGCAGGTGGCGTACGAGATGACGCTCATGGTCAAGCGCGTGGGGGCGCACCTGGCCAACGCCCCCCGGACCACCGGTCTGCCCGCCGGAGGGTGAGGCGGGGGGATGAGCGCTGACTCCTTCCGGGACACCGCGCCCGGATCACCGCCCGCTTCCGGCGAAGCGGGTTCCTCGCGCTGGTACGACGCCGAAGCGGGCCCGGTGGTCCGGCCCTACGCGATGACCCGGGGGCGTACCAGCAGCGCGTCCCGTCATCGTCTCGACCTGATCGCGATCGTCATCCCCGAACCGGCGGCCGACGATCCCGGCCGGGACCAGACGCTCTCCCCGGAACACGTGGAGATCGTCGAACTGTGCAGCGACATGCCCCAGTCGATCGCCGAGCTCGCCTCCGGACTCGACCTCCCCGTCGGGGTGGTCCGGGTCCTGGTCGGTGACCTCGTCGAGGACGAGCTGGTGCACGTCACCCGTCCTGTTCCGCCGGCCGAGCTGCCGGACGAGAGCATTCTTCGCGAGGTGATCAATGGCCTTCGGGCGCTCTAGCCGCAGGAAGCGGCCCGTCGAGCCCGTCACCCTGAAAATCCTGGTCGCGGGCGGCTTCGGCGTGGGCAAGACGACCCTGGTGGGCGCGGTCAGCGAGATCAGACCGCTGCGCACGGAGGAGAGGCTGAGCGAGGCCGGCCGGCCCGTCGACGACGTGGCGGGGGTGGAGGGCAAGAGCACCACCACGGTGGCCATGGACTTCGGCCGGATCACCCTGCGCGAGGACCTGGTCCTCTATCTGTTCGGGACGCCCGGGCAGGACCGTTTCTGGTTCCTCTGGGACGAGCTGGCCCAGGGCGCCCTGGGCGCGGTGGTCCTGGCCGACACCCGGAGGCTGGAGGACTGTTTCGCGGCGGTCGACTACTTCGAGCGCCGGGCGATCCCGTTCACGGTCGCCGTCAACCTCTTCGAGGGCGCGGAGCAGTTCCCCACCGAGACGGTCCGGGCGGCACTCGACCTCGACCCCGAGGTGCCCGTGCTGCTCTGCGACGCGCGCGACCGGGCGTCCGTACGGGATGTGCTCGTCGCGGTCGTGGAGCACGCCATGGTGCGTGCCGACCGGCTCAGGGAACCCGCCACGACGTGACGGCGGGCCGCCGCACGTGACGCGGCCCGTACCCCCGCCGACCGGGGTACGGACCGCGCGTACGGTGTGTGGGGGGACGTCAGTCTTCACCCGGGGTGACGGCTCGTCAACCCTGTGCGCGCGCTCAGGCCCGCGGGTTCTCGGCGAGCCACTCCGCCGCCGTCCGCGCCAGCTCGGCGTCGCGGCCGGCGAGCATCATCCGGATCATCTGCGCGTCACCGCGCAGCGACCACGCGGGGTGCCCGAACGTCGCCGGGTTGTTCCCCTCGATGAGGAAGTGCGCGGGCCACGCGGTCCCGTAACCGATGAGGGGCAGCGCCAGCGCGTAGCGCCTGCGGCCGCGCGCCAGACCGTACGCCGAGACCGCGAGGCCGGTCAGTGTCCCGGTCAGATGGACCCATCGCGTGGCCGCCCTGGAGTGCATGGCGACGTAGTAGGGCCAGAACTCTTCGTACGAATCGAACGTCTGCTGTGGCATGAAGGCACCGTAATCGCTCGGCCGGCAACCGGACACGGCAGTTCCGCGTCCGATAAGGAGAACGGGCGGCCGGAGCCCACGGGGGTGGTCCTGGTCGCCCGTTCGTCCTCGCTCTCCGCCCGTTCTCCGCCCGGGTCGTCCTCGACCCGGTGCCCGGTGCCTCAGTGCCCCGCCACGGAGCGCCTGGCCACCGGGAAGTCGAAGTACGTGTCCGGGAAGAGCTCGGGCTTGTACGTGAAGTGCCACCACTCCTCGGCCAGATTCACGAAGCCCAGGCCCGTCAGCGTCTCCTTGAGGAACTGCCGGTTGGCGCGCTGCGCCCCCCGCACCCGCGGGTCGTCCGTGTGCGACAGGGTGTCGAAGCAGTCGAACCCCGTCCCCATGTCCACCGAGTTGTCGGGGAAGCGCTCGGCCTTGGGCCCGTAGCACGGAGCGAGCTTCTCGCCGGGCACGTACGGCCTGGTCGGCAGCGCCGGCAGCTTCACCAGGGTGAGATCCACCGTGCTGCCCCGGCTGTGACCGGATTTCTCCGCGATGTAACCGTCCTCGAACAGACGCGTCTTGTCCACCGACGGATAGAACTCCGCCTTCATGGCCTGGTCGTCGAGATCCTCCGCCCAGCGGACGAAGTGGTCCACGGCACGCTGCGGCCGGTAGCAGTCGTACACCTTGAGCGAGTACCCCTGCCGCAGGAGACTCCGCTGGGCGGTGCGCAGCGCGCGGGCGGCGGGACGGGTCAGGATGCAGACGGGCTGCCGGTAGCCGTCCACCGGCTCTCCCATGAAGTTGTGCGCGGTGGGGTAGCGCATCTCCGTGATGATCGTCGGATCGACGGAGCGGAGGTCGACGAACTCCGGGGGAGCCTTCGGGTCGGGGCGGGCCGCCGCCACGGGGGCGGCAGCGGTCACGGCGAGCAGAGCGGCGCCCGCGGCGGCCAGGGCACGGAGAAGACGAACAGTTCCTGTCATGGGCACACCGTCTATCAGCTCCGGGGCCGCAGGAGAAGAGCCATCGGATACAGTCCCGCCCGTGAAGGACTCCCACTGCGGCAACTGCGGGGCCCCGTACGCCACCGACGCCTGGCCCCGCACCTGCACGGCCTGCGGTCACACCGCCTACCGCAACCCGCTGCCCGTAGCCGTCGCCCTGCTGCCCGTTACCGGACCGCACACCACCGGCCTCGTGGTCATCACCCGCACCATCGACCCGCAACGGGGCGGTATCGCGCTGCCCGGCGGCTACATCGACCAGGACGAGGACTGGCGCCACGCCGTCGTACGCGAACTGCGCGAGGAGACCGGCATCCCTGCCGACGGGACGGACGTACGCCTCGCCGACGCCCTGAGCTCCCCGGACGGCCACCTCCTGCTCTTCGGCCTGCTCCCGCCACGTCCCGCCGGGGAACTCCCGCCCTCCGCACCCACGGACGAGACCTCCGGGTACGCCGTCCTGCGCACCCCGGAGACGCTCGCCTTCCCCCTGCACACCCAGGCCGTCCGCTCCTGGTTCGACGGCGCCTACGGCTGAGCCGGCAGCCCCCGCACCCGGACCGGATACGGCACCAGCTCCTCCTCCCCGTCCCGCTCGACCACCACCCGGCCCCCGGCGACACGCGACGTGTAGCGCTCCACCTCCGCACGCTCCCACCCGTCACCCACGTCCCGTACGACCAGGCCGCCGCCGGAACGCCCCGGAGACGGAGCCCACACCTCCAGTTCGAGACCCCCCTCAGCACCCCGCACCGGAATCACCGCACCCGCCCGCGCCAGCACCGGAATCCGTGACAGCGGCGCGTCCACCACCACCTGCCCCGGCCCCTCGTACGCCCGCCCGGTCGCCGTGTCGTACCACCGCCCGCGCGGCAGCCGCACCGCCCGGCGCCCCGCCCCCTCCTCCAGCACCGGCGCGACCAGCAGCGCGTCACCCAGCAGGAACGCGTCCTCGCAGTCCCGCAGCGCACGGTCCCCCGGCGCACCCCACCACACCGGCCGCACATACGGCGCACCGGTCAGCCGCGCCAGCTGCGCCAGCGTCACGAAGTACGGAAGCAGCCGCTCCCGTTCCTCCAGCGCCCGCCCCGCGTGCGCGAGAACCTCGGGACCGAACTCCCACGGCTCCCGCCGCCCCGCGTCGACGGCCGCATGGGTACGGAACAACGGCAGGTACGAGCCCAGCTGGAACCAGCGCAGATACAGCTCGGGCGACGGCGACCCGTCGAAACCCCCGACATCCGGCCCCGAGTACGGCACCCCGCAGAGCCCGAGCCCCAGCACCAGCGCCAGCGAGGCCCGCAGCCCCGGCCACCCCGTGGCCACGTCACCGGACCAGGTGCCGCCGTACCGCTGCATCCCCGCCCAGCCCGAACGCGAGAACAGGAACGGCCGCTCCTCGGGACGCAGCCGGCACAGCGCCTCGTACCCCGCCCGCGCCATCGTGAGCGCGTACACGTTGTGGGCCTCCCGGTGGTCCCCGCCCCGGCCCTCCAGCGAATGCCGGGACGAACGCGGCAACGACGGATCCCCGAACGCCGAGAACGACACCGGCTCGTTCATGTCGTGCCACACCCCGGAGAACCCCTGGCCGAGCCGCTCCTCGTACAGCCCACCCCACCACGCGCGCACCAGCGGATCGGTGAAGTCCGGATAGACGCACGCACCCGGCCACACCTCACCCAGCACCGGAACGCCCTGCGGATCCCGGACGAACGCGCCGTCCGTACCGACCTCCATGCCGCTGTCGAACACCGCGTTGCCCACCGACGCCTTGACCGCCGGATCGACGATCGACACCAGCCGGACGCCGTCCTCGCGCAGCTCCTTCGCCAGCCCGGGGAGATCGGGGAACCGCTCCCGGTCGACCGTGAACACCTGGTGCGCGTCGTAGTGGTCGATGTCCAGATGCAGCACCGACAGCGGCAGCCCCCGCTCCCGGTAGCCCGCCGCGATCCGCCGCACCTCCTGCTCGCCGCCGAAACCCCAGCGCGCGTGCTGCGGACCCAGCGCCCACGACGGCGGCAGCGCGGGCGCCCCCGTCAGCTCCGTCCAGCCCCGCAGCACCCTGGCCGGCGTCCCCACCATCACCCAGCAGCGCAGCGGGCCCCCCTCCATCCGCACCTCGCACGCGCCCGGCCGGTCGTGCCCCGACCCCTCGCCCTCCTCGCCCTCCCGCAGAGTCACCCGCCCCGCCCAGGAGTTGTCGTGGAACGCCAGATGGGTCCCCGCGTCCGAGACCACCATCTGCACCGGCATCGTCAGATACAGCGGATCGTCCCCCGGACCGAAACGGCCGCCGGGATCGGTGTTCCACAGCCGGTACGTGCCCTCCCGCAGCCTGGGCCCGGAGGCACGCCCGCCCAGCCCGAAGAAACGGGCGTCGGCCGGCACCTCGGACCGCTGCACCCACCGCGCCGGACCGCCCGCCACCGGCTCCCACCAGCGCGGCGGCAACTCCCGGCGCAGCACCACACCCCCCGGCGTACGCAACTCCAGCGCCCCGTGCCGCGACACGGCGACCGTCAGCCGCTCCGACACCACCTGCCAGCCGCCGTCCTTGTCCGGCTCCAGCCGCGCCCGCGTATCGGCCTCCGGCCCGTCTCCCGGCAGCGCGTACGACGGCAACGGCCCGGCGTCGTCCCACGACCAGAACACCGCACCGCCCACCGCCACCCGGACCCGCAGCCGCGAACGCGCGAACCGCACCACCCCACCGCCGGGCCCCGGCTCCGCACCGATCAGAAGCCCGGGCACCCGTGCCCGCTCCGCACCGCGCGGTGCCAGTGCCCGCGCATCCGCCCGCCGGCGCCGCCAGGCCGAGCGCACCGAGCGCATCCCCTGCACGGAGCCGACCATTCTCATCGAACGCACCAGGTCACGACCATCCATGCGGGCCACCCTGCCATCCGTCCGGACGGATGCGTGCTCCGTTCAGCTTCCGTTCACCTGTGGCTTCACCACACAGCCGGACACGCGGCCATGGCAGGGCAACCCTGGTGCACACGACGATCACATGGCATCGTCCGTAACAGCCGTTCACGCGCACACCCCAGCCCGTGCGCGTGCGAGCACGCAGACCCCGCGTACACCCCGAAAGGCCAGGGAGCCTCCATGACCTCACCAGCCGGCGAAGCCCCCCTCTGGCAGCCCCAGCCCGAGCGCGTCGAGACAGCGGCCGTCACGCGTTTCCAGCGATGGGCGGCCGGGCGCCACGGAGCACCCGCCGACGGCGGTTACGCGGCACTGCACCGCTGGTCCGTCGACGAACTGGACACCTTCTGGCAGGCCGTCGCCGAATGGTTCGACGTCCGCTTCTCCACGCCGTACGAGGCCGTCATCGGCGACCGCACCATGCCCGGCGCCCAGTGGTTCCCCGGCGCCACCCTCAACTACGCCGAGCACGCCCTGCGCACGGCCGACGACCCGCTCCGCGCGGACGCCCCCGCCCTGCTGTACGTCGACGAGACCCACACCCAGGTCGCCGTCAGCTGGTCCGAACTCCGGCGCCAGACCGGCGCACTGGCCGCCGAGCTGCGCGCGCTCGGCGTCACCCCCGGCGACCGGGTCAGCGGATACCTCCCCAACATCCCCCAGGCGGTCGTCGCGTTCCTCGCCACCGCCGCCGTCGGCGCGGTGTGGACCTCCTGCGCCCCCGACTTCGGCGCCCGCAGCGTCCTGGACCGCTTCCAGCAGGTCGAACCCGTCGTCCTGTTCACCGTCGACGGCTACCGCTACGGCGGCAAGGAACACGACCGCACCGGCACCGTGGCCGAACTCCGCCGTGAACTCCCCACCCTGCGCGCGGTCGTCCACATCCCGCTCCTCGGCACGGACGCGCCCGAAGGCGCCCTCGAATGGTCCGCGCTCACCGCGTCCGACGCCGAACCGGTCTTCGAGCAGGTCCCCTTCGAGCACCCGCTGTGGGTGCTGTACTCCTCCGGCACGACCGGCCTTCCCAAGGCGATCGTCCAGTCCCAGGGCGGAATCCTCCTCGAACACTTCAAGCAGCTCGGGCTGCACTGCGACCTCGGCCCCGACGACCGGTTCTTCTGGTACACCTCCACCGGCTGGATGATGTGGAACTTCCTCGTCTCCGGCCTGCTCACCGGCACCACCGTCGTGCTCTACGACGGCAGCCCCGGCCACCCGGACGTCCAGGCCCAGTGGCGCGTCGCCGAACAGACCGGCGCGACCCTCTTCGGGACCTCGGCCGCCTACGTCATGGCCTGCCGGAAGGCGGACGTCCACCCGGGCCGCGACCACGACCTCAGCCGCGTCCAGTGCGTCGCCACCACCGGCTCCCCGCTCCCGCCCGACGGCTTCCGCTGGCTGCACGACGAGGTGGCCGAGGACCTGTGGATCGCCTCCGTCAGCGGCGGCACCGACGTCTGCAGCTGCTTCGCGGGCGCGGTCCCCACCCTGCCGGTCCACATCGGCGAACTCCAGGCCCCCTGTCTCGGCACCGACCTCCAGTCCTGGGACCCCTCGGGCAAGCCGCTCATCGGTGAGGTCGGCGAGCTCGTGGTGACCGCCCCCATGCCCTCCATGCCGGTCCGCTTCTGGAACGACCCCGACGGCCGCCGCTACCACGACAGCTACTTCGACATGTACCCGGGCGTCTGGCGCCACGGGGACTGGATCACCCTCACCGACCGCGGCTCGGTCATCATCCACGGCCGTTCCGACTCCACCCTCAACAGGCAGGGCGTCCGGATGGGGTCGGCCGACATCTACGAGGCGGTCGAGAGGCTCCCCGAGATCCGCGAATCCCTCGTCATCGGCCTCGAAGAGCCGGACGGCGGCTACTGGATGCCCCTGTTCGTCCACCTCGCCGAGGGCGCCACGCTCGACGACGACCTGCGCGACAGCATCAAGCGGACCATCCGCGAGAACCTCTCCCCTCGCCATGTACCGGACGAGGTCATCGAGGTCCCCGGCATTCCGCACACCCTGACCGGCAAGCGCATCGAGGTTCCGGTCAAGCGGCTCCTCCAGGGCACAGCCCTTTCCAAGGCGGTCAACGCGGGCTCCATCGACAACCTGGAACTCCTCCGCTTCTACGAGGAACTCGCCCGCACACGCCGCTGAACCGACCACCGGACAGGCCGTTGTCAGTCCCCCTGATTACGCTGAGTGAGCATCGAACGACAGGGCACAGGGGGACACAATGGCGCACATCAAGCAGACCGGACACAGCCGGCGGCGCGCCGGAACATCCATGCGACGCGCACTGCGCCGCGAAGCACCCAGCACCGTCGGCCTCCTGGTCGACGCCGAGGACTTCGCGGCCATGCGCCACTACCGCACCTTCACCTTCGAGGACCACACGGTCTACCTCCAGCAGGTCGAAGGCCTGCTGCGGACACTCGCCGCCCAGGGCATGCACACCACCGTCGCCCTCTTCGACCCCGAGGACTACGCGGAGTTCTGTGCCGAGTCCGGCCTGGAACCCGACGAACGCACGAGCCGCAGCCGGTTCACCGCCGAGATCGCCGCAGCCGGCGCCACCGTCGCGTACACCGGGCAACCCATCGACACACTGATCCCGCTGCTCGTCTCACGAGCGGTCAGGCGGGCCACGTGGGAGTACGCCACGATGCTGCTGGCGGGCCTCGGCGACTGCGCGGACTGCGGCCAGGACATCGGGAGGGCCGCCTTCGACCGGGCCTCCCACCTGCTGATGCGTCTGCTGGACACGGCGGGCCCGGGCACCCACCACCTCGTCTGCAGCACACCCACGGAGAACGAACAGCTCCTCGCCGTCCTCCACACCGCCCGGGACATGGACGGCCCGGCCCGCCTCGCGTCGTCGGAAGGCGCGGAGTTCGCCACCGTGCTCGCCGTGGGGGTCGCGCTCGAGACCCAGGGAGGCGTCGTCCTGCGCACCACCGCCCCGGACACCCCAGACCGGGTGCACGGCTGGCGTCTGCACCGGGGCGCTCTCCTCCCGCTCACGGCCGGAGAGGTCTTCAGCGCCTACTGCACCGACGCCGACACGGGTGAACCCGTCTCGCCGGAATCAGGCGTGGAGTACTGCGCGGGATTCGACATCGGCGCCGACGAACCGGAGGCCCACCGCTGACCCACACGGCAGAGGGGGTCCCCACCGAACCGGCGGGAACCCCCTCTCTCATCTCTCACCACCGACCGCTCGTGGCGTACGACGTCACTCGCCCGACAGCACCGCCTGCGCGGCGAGCCGCGCCTCGTCGGCGGAGTCCGCGGCACGCGCGGCGGAGGCGGCGCGCTCGCACTGCGCCAGCGTGTGCTTCGCGAGCGTCGCCCGCACGTAGGGAATGGACGCCGCACCCATCGACAGGGAGGTGACACCCAGACCGGTCAGCACACAGGCCAGCAGCGGATCCGAAGCGGCCTCACCACAGACACCGCAGCTCTTGCCCTCGGCCCTGGCGGCCTCGGCCGAGAGGGCGACGAGGTCGAGCAGCGCGGGCTGCCACGGGTCCTGGAGCCGCGACACGGCCCCCACCTGACGGTCGGCCGCGAAGGTGTACTGCGCCAGGTCGTTGGTACCCAGCGACAGGAACTCCACCTCCTGCAGGATCGAGCGGGCCCTGAGCGCGGCGGACGGAATCTCCACCATCGCCCCGAACTTCGCCTGCAGCCCCGCCTCACGGCAGGCGTCGGCGAACGCCTTCGCGTCGGCGCGGTCGGCCACCATCGGAGCCATGACCTCGAGGTAGACCGGCAGCCCCTCGGCCGCCCTGGAGAGGGCGGTCAGCTGGGTCCGCAGCACATCGGGGTGGTCCAGCAGGCTGCGCAGACCCCGCACACCCAGCGCCGGGTTCGGCTCGTCGGCCGGGGTCAGGAAGTCCAGCGGCTTGTCGGCACCGGCATCCAGCACCCGCACCACGACACGCCCCTCCGGGAACGCCTCCAGCACCGCGCGGTACGCCGCGATCTGCTTCTCCTCGGACGGCGCCTGCTTGCTGTCGTCCAGGAAGAGGAACTCCGTACGGAACAGCCCCACACCCTCGGCGCCGGCTTCCAGAGCCGCCGGAACGTCGCCGGGGCCGCCGACGTTGGCGAGCAGCGGAACCTTGTGGCCGTCGGAGGTGGCTCCGGGACCGGTCACGGCCGACAGCGCCGCCTTACGAGCGGCGGAGGCGCTCTCCATCTCGGCGCGCTTCTCCTGGCTCGGCTCGACGAAGATCTCACCGGTGCTGCCGTCCACCGCCACGACGGTGCCCTCGGCGATCTCACCCGCCCCGGGGAGAGCCACGACGGCTGGCACGCCGAGCGCCCGCGCGAGGATGGCGCTGTGGCTGGTCGGCCCGCCCTCCTCCGTCACGAAACCGAGCACCAGCGCGGGGTCGAGCAGGGCCGTGTCGGCGGGAGCGAGGTCACGCGCGATCAGCACGTACGGCTCATCGCTGTCGGGAACTCCCGGCATCGGAACACCGAGCAGCCGCGCCACGATCCGGTTCCGTACGTCGTCGAGGTCGGCGACGCGCCCCGCGAGGTACTCCCCGGCATTGGCCAGCAGCGCCCGGTACGCGGCGAACGCGTCGTACACACCACGCTCGGCGGTGCTCCCGACAGCGATACGGCGCTCGACGTCGGCGATCAGCTCGGGGTCCTGCGCCATCATGGCCTGGGCCTCCAGCACGTGCTGTGCTTCGCCCCCCGCCAGATTGCCGCGCGCGATCAGATCGGCCGCCACCGCCTCCACGGCCTGGCGGGCACGCCCCTGCTCGCGCTCGGCCTCGTCCGCGGGAATCTGTTTGGCCGGCGGCTCGAGAACCGCCGTACCCATGTGCCGAACCTCGCCGATCGCCACACCGTGGCTCACACCGACGCCTCGCAGCGTTGTCTCCATTTCACCCGTCTCCGATTGTGCGGTGGCTGTGCCACTGCGGTGGATTTCCCGACTGGCCAGTTACTGCGCCGAGGGTGTCACTGCCAGCCGAAGAGAGTGTCGCCGACCTTCACGTCGCCGTTCTCACGGACCTCGGAGAGGGACTCCGCCGTGGCCTCCAGGGCCACGACCGGGCAGATCGCCGACTTGCCGGCGGCCTCGACGCCCGCCGGGTCCCAGCGGACGATGCCCTGACCGCGGGTCACGGTGTCCCCCTTGTTCACGAGGAGCTCGAAGCCCTCGCCGTTGAGCTGCACGGTGTCGATCCCGAGGTGGGTCAGCACGCCGTGGCCCTGGTCGTCGACGACGACGAAGGCGTGGGGGTGGAGGGAGACGACGATGCCGTCGACCGGGGACACGGCCTCGGACGGCTCACGCACGGGGTCGATCGCGGTACCGGGACCCACCATCGCTCCGGAGAAGACGGGGTCGGGAACTGCGGTGAGCCCGATGACGTGGCCGGCAAGAGGGGACGTCACTGTGGTCATGGAGAGCCTCTCAGAGGTGGGGATCCGTAGGGGCACCGCCACGGCTGATGGAGGGCGGCGTACTGATCAGCAGCGTAAGTCATACGAAGTCCCGGTTCCGCCCGAGAGCTACCGGTTGACAGACCTAGGGGCACACCGCAAACGATTTGCCTCGCCTCACGGCGGCCTGTACTGTCGTACCCCTGCCTGGCCCCCATACGACTTCGAGTCGGGGACCGGCGGCGACTCCCAAGCCCAGACTCTAACTCTTCTGATTGTGCTTCCGCATGCTCGCGGGACCCCGGTCAGAGAGCGGGAAAAGGCCTGATAGAGTCGGACTCGCCGGAAAGGGAAACGCGAAAGCGAAGAACTGGAAAGCGGGGCGGTAATTCAACCGCTTGGCAGGAACCCGCTTCGGCCGGGAATCGGACACGAAAGAG
>NZ_JBVJNK010000007.1:0-525861 GCF_055583745.1 Streptomyces sp. NPDC104381 | reverse complement strand
CGATTGCCGAGATCAGTGCGCTGATGCGGTGAGTCACGTGGACATCATCAACGATGACCTCGGCCAGCGGAAGTGATCCAAACGAACCGGCCTAGTTCCCCGGCCCCCCGTCCCCGTTCGGGGCCGGCCTTCCAAGCCCGCCTTCTGGTCGTCCCTGAGCCGTGACTCAGCGACCGATGCGGGAGGTAAGTGCCACGCACCGCCACACACAAGGAGTAGTCGTATGACGGCAACGGCGAACGATCAGAGGACCGGTCGCGCGGTGGCTGGTGAGGAGTTGTTCGAAAGCCTCGCCCACTTCGTGGTCGTCCACAACGGACAGTCGCCCGAGCGTGCCCAGCGAATCGCGGACCAGGCCGTGGCCTTCTTGGTCACCGCCGCCACCGCCACCGCTCCCATGGTCCCGTCAGACGACGTGGACCTCGGACTGCACGCGCTCATCCTGCACACGAAGGAGTACGCGGCCCTGTGCGAGCGGTACGCGGGCCGCTTCCTGCACCACAACCCGGCGCCGGGCGGCGGGGCCCGTGACCCGGAGAAGGTCGCCTCCTCCGCGCACGCCATGAAGGCGGCCGGGTTCATGGTCTTCGACGACCTGTGGACCGTGGACGGCACCAACCTCGCGCAGTGCGACTCGGACTGCGGCCGACCGTACGGTCAGGCGTAGCACACGACAGCAGCGACGCGGCCGACCACGAGTCGTGGCCGGCCGCGTTCGCCGGAACCGGAAGGAGAAGAGACGTTGTCCGGGTCATCCCCTGAACTGCCGATCGTGGTGCTCGACGCCCTCATGCCTACGGCTCAGCGTCTGGTGGTGGACCGCCGGGGCTCCACGGTCTGGGAGGTGAAGAGCCACCGAGGTCACTACGCCGTGAAGCTCGGTCATCCGATCGAGGCCACGGCCGACTGGCCCGCCCAGCCCTGGACCGCGCTCGCACCCGCACGCGAGGGGGCCGTGCTGCATCGCCTCGGCTTGGATGACTTGGCGTACGGCGAGTGGGAGCGCGGAACGTGGAATCTCCAGCCGTGGCACGAGGGGCCGGACCTCTACCGACTGTGGGAGCCCTGCCGTGAGAAGGACTCACCCGTCGAACCTCACACAAGCACCGCCCTGGGCTGTGTCGAGGCGCTGGCCGAACTCCACGCCAAGGGCTGGGCACACGGTGACGTACAGCCCGCCCACTTCATCGTCGGGCCGGAGCGGACGCACCTCATCGACCTCGCTCTTGCCCGGGGCGGGCACGTACCCGATGGGTACGACTTCCCGTTCCGCGGCTGCCTCGTCCACTATGAGGCTCCGGAGATCGCGCGCAGCGTGCTCGCGACCGGAGAGGCCGAACCCACACAGGAAGCCGACATCTACGGACTCGGCGCGTCTCTCCTCATCTCCGCCACTGGGTGGCGAGCTGTGGAGTATCCGGACGACGCTCCGCGCCCCGTCCAGAGAGAGGCAGTGGCGAACGGCAAGCGCCGGCCCGTGAAAGCTCCCGGTCCGCTGGGCGCGCTGATCGACGCGATGCTCAGCCATGCCCCGGAGGATCGGCCAACCATCTACGAGGTGGGCAAAGCCCTGAGCTGACTCCCAACAGCCAAAGACCGGACCACCCCTCAGCCTGGACAGCATTCCGGGTGGTCCGGTCGCGGAATTCCAGTCAGGAACCCGGTGCCGATGGTACCGGGGTAGTTGGCGTGCTCGAACACGGGTGCTACCACAACCCCGGCTCTACATTGCCGCGTTGGAGAGGTTCCTGACCTGAGCCACCGAAAGTCAGCCACGACGGCGGGTGCGTCGAACGGACACCCGTCACGTGTGCTTCCAGCAACCATCCGCCGGTCTCAGCCACGCTTCTTCCATATCACGGCCTCGTCCTCGTCCCGGCCTGGGCGATGGAGAGGGAGCGACCGAACGGCTGGGCTCTGTTTGCGCCTCTGCGGTGTGTTCGGCTGCGGAGCGGGGCTGGTCGGGTGGCGGGCTCTCACTTGGTCGGTGCCGGCCTGGCCCTGGTGCTCGGAGTGGTCGTGTTGCTTCCTGGTCCAGGTGTCATCCTCGGCGTTGTTGCGCGCTGAGCGGGTGGGGGCCGGCGGAGCGGTGGCGGCGACAAGGAGCGGCGGCGGCCCATGGCCGCCAGCGCGCGCGGCCCGCCGCAGGCGGGCCGCCTTGATCCAGTAAAGAAACTCTGAACAGCTCCGTTGTGCTGGGGCCCTGGTGCGCCCTGCGGCCATGCGTGTCCGCGCCGGCCTTGTCGATTCCACCGCTTCGGCGCCACTTCGGATGCTTACAGCCGCATTTTCGCCCATTCATTCTGACGGTCGTCGGAATCTATCCACAGGTCGACCAGTCCAGGGTTGAACCTGTGGAAAAGCCGGTTCCTTCGTTACGCGTCCGTGACCGTGGTCGCCCCTCCGTGGTCGGTGGTCTGGTCGGGGTCGATTGATGAGCTGGCACGGCGATCGCGGCAGACAGTGATGGGGGTCACATGAAGAAGGTACGGGTGAGCGTCACACCAAGGCTCGATTTTCGACCCGTAGCAGGTGAAGGCAGTTGCGCCGGCCACCCGAACGCATCCGCCTTGGGTGACCTGATGGCGCGAACAAGGGAGACGTAGCAGTGATCGGGATCACATGGAATCGGTGTCACACAAGACCCGAGAAGCCAACCTCTACGGGCGCCGTTCGAAACGGGGCGGCGCAACATAGCCGACGATCGCCGGTTACCCAAACCGGCGAATCTCCGGACCATTGGTGGTCCTCGGCGAACGAAGGGAGGTGCGCTTTGAGGGGTGCAAAAGGTGGGGCGGGCTGCCGGGAGGTCTGCGCCAAGGGGCCGGCGGTGGGCTCGGGATGCTCGGTTCGCTTTGTCCGCGTGACCCAGGGAAGCTGCTTCTGCGTTCCGCAGCACGGGCCCGGAAGGAAGGTTCCTTCCCGTCCCCTCCCGTCCGGCGGGAGCACAAAACTGCGCGTCGCCTACCTGTCCGGTTCGGCCTGTAGACCTGTCTCAACAGCCGCACAGACGGCTCGCCGCACAGTTTGGGCCACTCCGGATCCGGCGGTGGACGGCCGCTGGGTCAGTCTTCGGGGCAGTCCTCGTCGGTTGGCTGAACGGGACGAAGAACGACGGCACGGCAGCGAACGGGGAGACATGACCGAGCAGATAGGCAACGCAGGGAGGAAGCTGGTCAGCATTCACAGCCGGGAGGCGGCGGAGGCGTCCGCGCTGATTCAGGAAATGACTGCCATGGTGGCGAGGCTCAGCCGTGAAGCAAGGCAGATGCGGCAGGAGGTTGCCGGGCTCAGGAACCCGAACCTGGCCGCTGCGCCTTCTTCAGCGCCTCGACTTCCCGGCGTAGTTCCTGATGCTCCGCGCTGAGTGCTCGGATTTCATCACGCAACAGGGTGAGCATGTCGGCAAGGGTGCGCTCGGAAGCCTCGGGGCTGCCGGGCTTCCCCTTCCCAATGGTGAGGTTGCCTGCCTCATCGCCGCCAGGTTCGGCTCTGTTCGCCAGGTACCAAGCGGGCGGGGTGTAGTCGACGCCGCCCTTGCCCTCGTAATCGGCGACGAAGCTACCGCGGCCCTGGATGGTGTAGATGAGCCCTTCATCGCGGAGGACGTTCAGGGCCGCGCGTGCGGTCATGTTGGCCACGCCGAACCGCTCTTGCAGCTCCCGGTAGGGAGGGAGCTGGTCACCCGGCTTGTACCGGCCCGCCTTGATCTCGCGCCGGAGCTCGTCGGCTGCGTGCCGATAGGGCGGCCGGCGGTCGTGCTTCGGCGAACTGGCAGGCGTCATAGCTATCAGGGTAGCTAGATCTAGCAGCCCTAGCACACACCTCTGACAAGCGCACACTCACAACCTGCACCACCTAGCTAGCTTCGTTCGCTTGACATTGCTAGGTGAGCTAGGTTCTATTGATCACGCCCGCCACCCGGCGGAGCACCTACCGAAGGGACGTAACACCCATGGCCCGTATCCGTGTTGGCCTCCTCCCGACCGCCGCGTTCATGGTCGGCACCCCGCCGGTTCCGAAATACGCGGACGCCGAGAAGACCCAGTTCGCCACCGACCGCGAGACCGGCGCGAAGCTCTACACGATCACCCTCTTCTTCATGGAGGAGGACCGCGCCGAGGCACTGAAGGTCACCGTTCCGGAGACCGGTCTCCCCAACGGCCTCAAGCCGGGCATGCCGGTGAGGCCGGTGGAGCTGTTCGCCACCCCGTGGGCCCGGATCTTCAACGGCTCGCTCTCGGACGGCATCGCCTACCGCGCCGACCGCCTGTCCCTGGCCACCCCGGCCACTGACACCGAAGCGGCGTGACCGACACCGCACACCCGTCCTTCCCGCACCTGCCGCGACGACATGAGCGCGTCGCGGCGGTGCGGGAGCACGGGGCCCACCCGCACCACCTGACCGCATTCCGGAACTGAAGGAAGGAAGCGAAGTGACCCTGAACGACGTGAACGAAGGGCTGGGCTACGCCCCGGTCCTGGTCGGCGTCGGCCTGGCCGCCTTGGTCGTGTGGGGGCTGGTGTGGGTAGCCCGCTACCTGCTGGCCGACTCGATGATGCGGGACAGCATCCGGCAAGCCGTACGGGTGCGCTGGGGATGGAAGCGGTTCGCCGCCATGGCGGGCCTGTCCGTGACGGACAAGACCCCGAGCGCGATGGCCTCGCTGTCCACCACGGACCGCAAACCGCCCAAGCCCCGAGTGTTGACGCCGACTCTCAAGGTGACGCCCGACCAATTCGGCGTGGTTGTGCGGGCCGGTTGCCTGCCGAAGGTGGGCCTGGAGGAGTTCCAGAAGGCCGCGCCCTACATCGCGGACGCCTGGCGGTGCACGCGGGTGTCCGTCTCCCAGGACAAGCCCGGCCACGTCCTCATCCGAGGAGTGCGCGTTGACCCGCTGATCACCAAGACCTCCCACGCCCCGTCCGGCAAGGTGCCGGAGAAGCTGGCGACTTGGAGTCTGGGGGTGGACGAGTACGCCCAGGCGGTCAGCGTCGACCTGGCGGAAGTCCCCGGCGTCACCGTGGCCGGCCTGCCCGGCTTCGGGAAGACCTCACTCATCAACCGCTTCATCTGCGACTGCGCGCCCTCCCCGGCGGTGCAGATCGCGGTGGCGGACGGCAAGGTGATGGCCGCCCACGAAGGCGACTACGCCGACCTCATGGACCGCCTGTTCGCCTTCGCCGGGGCTGACCTGAGGGAAGCCAACGCCCTGTTCCGCAAGCTCGTACGGCTGCGCCGCGCCCGGTCCACGTCGATCAAGACCGTGCTCGGCCGCAAGGACATGTGGCACGGCGGTCCGTCCGTCGCCTGGCCCTGGGTGGTCCTGATCATCGATGAGGCACACACCTACTTCCGCGACCATAAGGGCTCCGACAAGGAGACCAAGCAGCTCGCCGCGCTGGCCGCGCAGAACGCCCGGCTGGTGGAGGAGCTGGTGAAGATGGGCCGCTCTGTGGGCATCCTCGTCATCCTCGCCACGCAGAAGAGCACGGGCGACGCGATCCCCACCTTCATCCGCGACGTGTGCCCGGTCGGCCTGTCCTTCGCGCAGAAGACCACTGACGCCGCCGTGGCCGCCCTCGGCGACGACATCCGCGACTGGCCCGACGCCAGCCCGACCCTGTTGCAGGAACCCGCCTACGTCGGTGTCGCGGTCATGAAGACCAACGGGCAGAAAGGATTCACCCGCCTGCGCACCCCGTACGTCACCGAAGACGACTCCGCCCACATCGCCGCCCGCACCGCCCACCTCACCGCCGACCCGGCCGACCTCCTCACCGTCCAGCTCCCCGGCCTCGACCTCACCAAGACCGACCCCGACGACGACTCCATGACGCCGCTGGCGGCATGACCCCGCCGACCCGACGCCCCAGGAAAGGAGGTGAACTCCCTATGTCTGAGGACCGGATTACCCAGCGGATCGTGACCGTGGTCATGGTCATTATCGCCCTGCTGGCCTTCGTCTTCTCCTTCGGCAACGTCTGGGCCCTCGCCCTGCGCCTGGGCGTCCCCGCACCGATCGCACCCCTGATCGCCCCCATGGTCGACCTGTCCGTGGTCGGGCTCCTGGTCGCCCTGCGATACCTGTCCCTGCGCGGTGTCCCGCCCGAGCAGATGAAGGCCGCCACCCGCCTCATGCACGTCTCCGGCCTGCTCACCCTGGCCCTCAACATCGCCGAACCCCTCGCCGCCGGCCACTACGGCCGCGCCGCCGTCGACGCCGTCGCGCCCCTGCTCCTCCTCGGCTGGGGCACAGTCGGCCCACAGCTCCTCCGCTCCTTCCACGCGGTCACCGCCGACGACACCGCCCCGGCCCCGGCTGCGGACACGCAACCGGCACAACAGCCCGCCACGGCCGTCGACGATCCGGCCCCCGCCCCGGCGCCTGCACCGCCCGCCACGCCGGAACCGGTTACGCCCCCGGTCACCTCGGCCGCCGCACCGGCCCCTGTCGCGCCCGTGGCCGCCGTGGTTGCACCTGCGGTCAAGACCCCTGAGCCGCTGCTCACCGAAGCACGCTCCATCGCCACCGCCCACCAAATCGAGCACGGCGAACCCATCACAGCGGCCCAGCTCAAGCGGCGCCTCGGCATCGGCCTCCCCATGGCCACCGCCCTCCACGCCGCCCTGTAGCTCCGCCCCCTCCGCCGGCCTACCCGGCACCACCCACCCTCGCCCACGCCCTGGGCCGACGCGTCATGCCTGCGGGCAGCAGCCCGGACGCCTTCGCCAGCAACCGACTGCTGCCCGCAAGCCCACCCTCACGCCAGAAGGGAGACCCCGCCACCGTGCGCCGCCCCCTCGACCTGCGCCACGTCATCAGCCCCGGCCTGCGGGACCTGATCGAACTGGCCAACACCCACGACTTCGACCGCGTACAACAGCAGCTCCGCGACCTGCGCGGCTGCACCACCCCCGTCAACCTCCACGGCTGGACCACCACCACCGACCAGACCACCAAGGAAGTGGTCCGCTCCTACCGATCCGAAGACGAACCCACCGGGCGCCTGCTCACCACCTGCGGTAACCGCCGGTCCTCCCGCTGCCCCGCCTGCTCACGGGTGTACGCCGCCGACACCTACCACCTGATCAAGGCCGGACTCTCCGGCGGCAAGAACGTCGCCGAAACCGTCCGCGACCACCCCCGGGCCTTCGTCACCCTCACCGCCCCGTCCTTCGGCCCTGTCCACAACCGCCTCACCACCGACGCGGGCAAGTCCCGGCCCTGCGCCTGCGGTAACACCCACACCGAAGACGCCCCCGAACTCGGCACCCCGCTCAACCCGTCCACCTACGACTACACCGGTGCCGTGCTCTGGAACGCCCACGCCGGACAGCTCTGGGCACGCTTCACCACCTACATGCGCCGTGCCCTGGCCTGTCACCTCGGCATGACGCAGAAGGCGCTCAACGCCGCCCTGCGTGTCTCCTTCGCCAAGGTCGCCGAGTACCAGAAGCGCGGCCTGGTCCACTTCCACGCCGTGATCCGCTTCGACGGACCCGACGGCCACACCGCCCCGCCCCCACCCTGGGCCACCTTCGACGCCCTGAGCGCCGCCGTGGGCCTGGCCGTCGAACGCGCCCGGCTCACCGTCGAATCCGACGCCATCGGCGAACGCGTCATCGCCTGGGGCCGACGGTTCAAGGTCGACCCCATCACCGCCCTCGGCGACGGCGAACTCACCGACGCCCGCGTTGCCGAGTACACAGACGCCAAGGTCGCCGGATACGTCGCCAAGTACGCCACCAAGAACGCCGAAGGCGCGGGCACCGTCGACCGCACCCTGATGTGCCGCCCCTGCGCCGGACGCGGCTACGTACGCGGCCCCGACGGCTTCCACGACCGGTGCACCGACTGCGACGGCACCGGACAGGCCGAACTCATCAAGGCCCTGCCGATCCAACAGCACGTACGCCAGATGATCCGTACCGCCTGGGACCTCGGCCACCTGCCGGAGTTCGCCCACCTCAAGCTCTGGAAGTGGGCTCACATGCTCGGCTTCCGCGGCCACTTCTCCAGCAAATCTCGCGCCTACTCCACCACCCTCGGCGCCCTCCGCGACGTACGCCGCACCTGGCGCCTCGCCCAGGCAGAAGCCGCCCGCGTTCGCGCCGGCCACCCCACCACCGACGAAACCACCCTCGTCACCACGTCCTCCTGGACCTACCTCGCCAGTGGCTACCGCCCCGGCGAAGAACTGCTCGCCGCCCAGGTCCGCCACGACCTCGACCAAACCAACCGCATCAAGACCGAAGGGGAGCCCTGGCTGTGACCACTCCGACCACGGCCAACAGGCCGACGCTGAAGCTGGGGGAGGCGTTGGCAGAGATCGGTGTGTCCCGCGCCGCCTTCTACCGCATGCGTGCTCGGGGGCAGGCTCCCAGGCACCTGAAACTCCCCAACGGTCAGATCCGCATACGCCGGGCCGACCTCGACGCCTGGTTCGACTCCTGTGAGGTGCAGGAAGCGTGCTGACCTACGACGTACAGATCTGGGGCATTCGCAAGCGGCCCAACCGCGTAGCTGCCTACCAGCTCCGCTGGCGGGTCGGTCCCCGACCCTTCTCCAAGAGCTACAAGATCAAGGCTCAGGCTGACGGTCGCCGCTCCGAGCTGCTGGCCGCCCTGCGTAACCGCGAGCAGTTCGACACGGAGTCCGGCCTGCCCGCCTCGGAGGTCCAGGCGCTCAACGCCACCACGTGGTACGCCCACACCCGCGCCTATGCAGAGATGAAGTGGTCCGGCGCTTCGGCCAAGCACCGCGCAAGCATCGCTGACACGCTGGCCACCATCACCCCCAAGCTCATCAAGGACAGTCGCGGTGCCCCGGCTCCCAAGGTGCTCCGCATCGCCCTCTACTCGTGGGTCTACCGCTTCGTCCGGGGCGACGACGGGACGCTGAAGCCCCGCCTCGACGTCGAACAGCCACCCGCTGACATCGTGGCCGCGCTGGACTGGATCGGCCGGAAGTCTGTCGACGTCACAGCGCTCAACACGCCCTCGGTGGTGCGTAAGGCACTCGATGCACTGAAGCTCAAGCAAGACGGCACCGCCGCTGCCGAGAACACGGTGAACCGTAAGCGCACCGCCTTCAGCAACTGCCTCCGGTATGCGGTCGAACGAGAGCTGCTGCCTACCCTGCCACTCGACAAGGTCGATTGGACTCCGCCTGAAACTGACGACGAGATCGACTTCCGGTTCGTACCCGGCCCGAAACTGGCGAAGGCACTGATCGACGCTGTAGGCGAGCAGGGGCCACGCGGACGCCACCTGATGGCGTTCTTCGGCTGTCTCTATTACGCGGCCAACCGCCCTGGGGAGGCGGCCAATCTCCGGGAGGAAGACTTCACGTTGCCCGAAGAGGGCTGGGGAGAAGTACTGCTGTCCACGAGCACACCCCGCGTCGGCTCCGGGTGGACCGACACCGGCGAGTCATTTGATACGCGCGGCCTGAAGAAGCGGGCCCGCAAGGCGACCCGGCCCGTGCCGATTCCCCCCGTCCTCGTCCGCCTGGTGCGCGAGCACGTTAAGGAGTTCGGTACTGCCGAAGACGGCCGGCTGTTCCGCGCGGCCCAGGGGGGCGGCCTGCTGTCCAAGGAGTACGGAGAGGTCTGGAAGGCAGCGCGACTCGTGGCGCTGACCGAATCTGAATCGGCCTCCCCACTGGCTGACGTGCCGTACTCCCTGCGTCACGCGGGCGTCTCGCTCTGGCTTGAGTCCGGGGTCTCCCCGGCTGAGGTCGCGCGACGGGCCGGCCACAGCATCGCGGTCCTCTTCCGGTTCTACGCCAAGGCGATTCATCGCAACCAGCAGCGCTCGAATGAACAGATCGAGCGCGCCCTCGATGCTGCCGACGAGCAGTAACCGCGCTTCCTATCGCAGTACCAATGACGCCGCTCTGCCCACTCCGACAGAGCGGCGTCTGCGCGCGCCACGGCTGTCAGATCCTCATGGCACAGTTACCGCAGGTGATGCTCCGGTGACCGACAATCTCCGCCCCTTAAAGGCCCTGCCTGCATGGGCCAGAGGCAGCAGTCCCTGCCATGATCAGAACGACCTGCCTACACTCTCAAGCTCCCATCAGCATGCATTCCCAAGGCGTGCCGTGATCCAAATGGCTACGGGCGCTGGCAAGACTTACGCCGCGCTTACAGCGTGTCACCGCTCGCTGCGCAAAGACCCGGCCGTTCCTCTCGTGCTGATCGATGAGGCCCACCACCTGCTCTTCCGCGAGGGCAACTCCAGATCGGCAACAGCTTTACAGCAGCTGATGCAGTCACCGTCGCCTCCGCAGCCCATGATTCCGCCCAAGCTAGTAACCCTGCCGTTCCAACCGCGCCGGCTTCGCGTTCTGAGCGACGACGAGCTGTACGCGCGGTGGATGAGGCAGGCCGAGGAATGGGAGCGCACGGGCCGTGATCAGCGGCGTGCCGAAACTACTACCGTTCACAGGGTCCGCAACCCCCTCGTGCGCAAAGCTGTGCTTAAACGGGCCAAAGAGCGCTGCGAGAACCCCCGGTGCAGGAACCCCGAGCCCATCGGCTACACCGACAACGGTGATCCCATCCTGGAGGTTGACCATGTTGTTGAGCACGCGAGAGGCGGCCGGGAGCACGGTAACAACGCGATCGCCTTGTGCCCCAACTGCCATGCGCTCAAGACTCGCGGCAGAGACCGGCACGAACTCGCAACCTTCCTTCGTGGAGTCGCCGAACGCCTGCACCAAGCCGCGTCCTACCGCAACCGGTAGCGGTATGGCCTGAAACACCTGCTGAGAGACCTAGTGCGGCTAGTGATCTGGTCCACGCCTGGTCCACACACACTGATCCACGATGCGACAGAGTCGGATCAAGGTGAGACAGGAACTATGCCGAAGGGGTGCCCATCTCCGATGGGCACCCCTTCTGAGCAGTACGTTTATGACCTGCGGAAGCAGTGCGATTCGACCCCGCGGAGACGCCTTCGCGCTCTCGCGTTTTTCAAGACCGTTCCCTTAGGCCGCTCGGGCAACCCACCCCGCACCGTCGCCGTCCCGGTGACCGGGTCCGGCTCGATGCGTGGAACAGCCTAGCCGGTCAGCTGTCGCCCTTGCGCTCGCCCAGGGTGAGTTCGGCCGTCGCGGTCCTGCCGTCACGCTTGTACGTGAGCGTGACCTTGTCGCCCGGCTTGTGGGTCCAGATCTCGCCGATCAGTGTCGGGCCGCTCTCGACCGTCGTGTCGTTGAACTTGGTGATGACGTCGCCGGCCTTCAGGCCCGCCTCGGCCGCCGGGCCGTTCGGGGTGACGGCGGGGGTGCCGCCCGCGCCCTCGTCCGAGATGGCAGCGCCGCCGGTCTTCTCCTCCATCGTCACCGTCGCGCCGATCACCGGGTAGACCGGCTGGCCCGTCTTGATCAGCTGCTCGGCGACGTTCTTCGCCTGGTTCACCGGGATGGCGAAGCCGAGGCCGATGGAGCCTGCCTGGGACTGGCCGACGCCGCCACCGCTGGTGGACTGGATGGCCGAGTTGATGCCGATGACCGCGCCGCCCGCGTCCAGGAGCGGCCCGCCCGAGTTGCCCGGGTTGATCGAGGCGTCGGTCTGCAGGGCGCTCATGTACGAGTTCTTGTTGCTGGAGCCGTCGCCGGAGGCCACCGGGCGGTTCTTGGCGCTGATGATGCCCGTGGTGACCGTGTTGGAGAGGCCGAAGGGGGCACCGATGGCGATGGTGGAATCGCCCACCGCGACCTTGTCGGAGTCGCCGAGGGCCAGCGGGGTCAGACCGTCGGGGGCCTTCTTCAGCTTCAGCACGGCCACGTCGTAGCCCTGGGCCCGGCCGACCACCTCGGCGTCGTACTTCTTGCCGTTGGAGAACGTGGCGGTCAGCTGGCCGCTGTCCGCCGCGGAGGCCACCACATGGTTGTTCGTGAGGATGTGGCCCTCCTTGTCGTACACGAAGCCGGTGCCCGTGCCGCCCTCGCCGTCGCCGGACTTCGCGTCGATGGTGACCACGCTGGGCAGCGCGCTCGCCGCGACGCCCGCGACCGTGCCCGCGTCGCGCTTGAAGTCCTTGGGGCTGTTGGACGCGGCGACCGTGGTCGAGCCGGACGAGCCGGAGTCGTTGCTGTCGGCCGCCCAGTAGCCGAGGGCTCCGCCGATACCACCGGCGACCAGCGCGGCCACCGCCACGGCGGCGACCAGGCCGCCCGCGCGGCGCCGGCGCGGGTGCTCGGGCCCCGTGGACTCCGGGGCTCCCCAGGCCGGGGGGCTGCCGCCGTCGGCGTACGAGGGGATGGCGGGAGGGGGCGGCGGCCAGGCGGCCGTGGCGGCCGGGGGCTGCTGCGGCGTCGGCGGCGCGTACGGGTGCTGCTCGTGCCCGGCGGCGGGCGGCGCGGCGCCGTCCTGGTGCGTCGCGGCCGGAATGTGGGCCGTCGGCGCGTCCGAAGGAGCGACGGGCGGGCCGCCCTGCGGGGTGCCCTCAGGAGCGGCAGCCGGCACGGGAGGTTCGGACGGTACGGACGGAACCGCGTTGCCCTCGTTGCCCTCGTTCTCGGTGCTCACAGCTCTTTACTCCCCACTCCTCGGTTTCACTCGGCATTCGGCGAGAGATCCGCTGTGCACGTGTCTGCAGTCAGCTTTTCCCACAGCACGTCAGGCCACTGTAAGCAGGACCTGTGCATCCGCACACCAATCTTTACATCAGGCAAAACGGTCCTACACAACAAGGTGTCGGCACCCGGGGCGTCCCGGTGACACGATGTCGCGGTGACCCACGCACGCCTACCCTCACCACAGCCTCCCATCCAGGTCATCGCCCACCGCGGCGCCTCGGACGACGCCCCCGAGCACACCCTGGCCGCGTACCGGAAGGCCGTCGAGGACGGGGCGGACGCCCTGGAGTGCGACGTACGCCTCACCGCGGACGGGCAGCTCGTCTGTGTGCACGACCGCAGGGTGAACCGCACGTCGAACGGACGGGGCGCCGTCTCCGCCCTGGAGCTGGCCGATCTCGCCGCCCTCGACTTCGGCTCCTGGAAGGAGCACGAGGACCACAAGGACCACCCGGAGTCACCGGACTGGGACCCGGTGCCGGGCGAGCTCACCTCCGTACTCACCCTGGAACGGCTCCTCGAACTGGCCCACGACGTGCGCGCGGGAGGACGGCCGCTCCAGCTGGCCATCGAGACGAAGCACCCCACGCGCTGGGCCGGCCAGGTCGAGGAGCGGCTGCTGCACCTGCTCAAGCGGTTCGGCCTGGACACCCCGCCGGCCGAGGGGCCCTCGCCGGTACGCGTCATGAGCTTCTCCGCCCGCTCCCTGTACCGCGTCCGCGCGGCAGCCCCCACTCTGCCCACCGTCTTCCTGATGCAGTTCGTCTCACCGAGGCTGCGCGACGGGCGGCTCCCCGCGGGGGCACGGATCGCCGGCCCGGGGATGCGGATCGTACGCAACAACCCCGGGTACATCGAGCGGCTGCACCGGGCGGGTCACCGGGTGCACGTGTGGACCGTGAACGAGCCGGAGGACGTCGATCTCTGCGTACGTCTCGGGGTCGAGGCAATCATCACGAACCGGCCGAAACAGGTCCTTTCACAACTTGGCCGCTCTTAACATCAGTTACACGGGGTGCACCGGCGCATTCACTCCGCAATCGATCGTTACGAGTGCATCACTGTCAGAGCTTTGGCCGGTTTCCGGCGCAGTCCAGGAGGGCATCCACACCGTGGCGTGGGGCAAAGGAGGTCTCGGGGGTGGCGTTTGTGGTGGCACAGGAAGTGCCCGCGTCGTCGAGCATGGCCGTACCCCATGGCCCTGCGGGCGTGGGGCAGGCACGGCACCGGATGCGCGAGCAGCTGCGCAGCAACGGGGTGTCGGACACCGTGGTCGACGACGCTGTACTGATCCTTTCCGAACTGCTCAGCAACGCCTGCCGGCACGGCAGGCCGCTGGGGAAGCACACGGAGGTGGGGGACGGCGACATCCGCGCCGCCTGGCGCGTGGACCGAAGGGGCGACCTGACCGTCGAGGTCACGGACGGCGGCGGTCCGACCAGGCCGGTCCCTGCCACACCGTCGGTCACCGCACGCGGCGGCCGCGGGCTCAACATCATCAGCGCCCTCGCCCGGGAGTGGGGCGTCCGGGACGACACGGCCGGTGAGGTCACCGTCTGGGCCCTCGTCTCACCGGGCCGGGGCACCGGCGGCTTCCCGACGGCGGGACCCACGAGGACGGGACGCCGTGAGCGTGCCGGGCTGGGCGGACTCGACGGGATGAGCGGCTTCGGCTCGCTCGACGGGCTGGAACTGGCCGACGTCCTCGACGCCTTCGACGACGCGGGCTGAGAGCGGTACGGCGCACGGCTCGGCGGAGCGGGCGGCGAAGGCCGCGCGCCGGGTGTGCCCCGGCGTACGACGGGGACGGCTAGGCTCGCGCCCGAGACCGCACTGTCGCAATCGGGAGAACGCCCACCATGGCCAAGAAGCGCCCTCAGTCCAAGGCCGGGAAGCCGCAGCTCAAGGACGGTGAAATCCCGGTCGTAGGGGCTCGTGAGCCCTGCCCGTGCGGTTCGGGCCGCCGCTACAAGGCGTGTCACGGACGCGCCGCCGCGCATGCCGTCACCGAGCTGGTCCAGCGCCCCTTCGAGGGAATCGCCGGGGAGTGCGACTGGATCGCCCTGCGCGAGCTGGTCCCCGCCGCCACCGTCGAGTTGACGCTGAAGGACGGGCTTCCCGAGGGCGTGCCCTCCGTTTCGCTGGCGACCGTGCTGCCGATGGCATGGCCGGCGCTGCGCCGCGACGACGGCTCCGTCCTGCTCGCCCTGCAGAACGACACCTCCTCCGGCGACCTCAGCCGCGACCTCGCGGACACCCTGCAGCACGCGCTGGAGGCCGAGCCCGGTTCGCCGGTCACCGCCCGCCGCGTACCGGCCGACGGGCCCCGTCTGCAGGACATCCTCGACCCCGGCGCCGCGTTCGAGCCGGTCGTGCACTCCGGCTTCGAGTTCTGGGTGCCCGACGCGGAGAACGCCACGGCGGAGGTCTCCGCATCGCTGGAGCGCGCCAACGCGGCGGCCATCCCCACCACCCGGCTCTCCGGCGTGGACGCGGCCTACTGGTGCGAGACGCCCGAGAAGAACCACCTGCGCTGGGTCATGCCGCACCCCGAGGAGCAGCTCCTCGACGCTCTCGCCCGGCTGCACGCTGCGGGTACCTCGTCGCTCGGCGAAGACACCCGCCTGGTGGGCTCGTTCCGCGCCCACGGGCTCATGGTGCCGGTCTGGGACCTGCCGAGCGCGATGGGCGCCGAGGAGTGCGAGAAGCCCGCGGCGGAGTTCGCCGAGAGGCTCGCCGAGGCACTCGCCTCGGACGCCCCGCTGACGGCCGACGAGCGCCGGGCGCGCGGGGGGCTCACCAACCGCCAAGTGACGCTCAGCTGACAGTGACGAGGACCGGGGCCCGGCGGTGACACCCGTCACAACTCCCCGTGCACGTAGGTAAATCGATGTCCGAATAAGCGAGATCGAATTTGCTAACGGCAGATCTCTTGTTACGGTTCTGGAAGTCCGGTCGCTGGTGCATCCCCCGTCGCCAGCGGCCGGGCGTCCTCGTTTCCGGACCTCTTCGGCCGGGGCGCACGCCGGAGCACTCGGCGCATCGGCCACCTGCGGCGACCGCCCGGCCCCTCACCTGCGTCCCACCCTCGCCGCCCGTGCCTCCCCAGGCCGCGGCCTCCCAGGTCCTCCGTACGGGTCAGGCCACGCGCCGCGCCCTCGCGGCGTGCGCCCCCGGTGCCCCCGTCCGTACGGGCGTGCACTTTCGGACAGAACTCCGGGTTCACCGCCGGGTACCGGGAATGCGCCTCCTGCACCTGGGGAACATTCACACCGGCATCACCGCGCGCACCGTTTCGGCAATCCGCGAAAAGGCCGTCATAAGCCTGCGAACACCGGACTTTGCGGGGATGCAATTACATCCTGCTCGCTCACGCTGCGCGGTCACGCGGAACCGGGCGGCCCCACACCCCTGAACGAGTGAGCCGCCCGCTGTTCCGCGTCGTCGTCCGGCGTCGCTCAGTACGCGAGCCGGCTGCCGCCGTCCGGTGCGCTGTTGCTCGCCTCGACGAGCGCGTCCAGGACCGTCTCCACATCCGGGAGCCAGGGTGCGGCGTTCCCGGTCTCCGGGGCACGCTCCCAGCGCACCTGCCCCGTGCCCACCTCGGACGGGGGCAGGACGAGATAGCCGCCCTCGCCGTGGAACCGCAGGGAGCTGGGCACCCAGTCCTGGGCGTGCAGCAGCTCGCCCAGACGTTCCAGGGTGTACGGGGCGACCAGCAGCGACCACCGGGTGGGCGTCGCCACCACGGGGCCGAGCCGCACCCCCATGCCGTCGAGCGCGGGGAGCGCCCGGGCGCCCGCGACGGCCGGCAGGCTCAGCGCGCAGGGCGCCTGGCCTCCGGTGGCGAGGATGACGGGCGCGGTGGGCCGGTTGGTCCACCACCAGCGCACCATGCGCGCGTCGGTGGTCGCCGCGAGGAGACCGGGGTCGAAGGGGTGTGCGCCGGGTACGGCGCACTCGGGGTCGGGACAGGCGCAGCCGCGGCCGCGTTCGCCGCGTACGGCACCCGTCGCCAGCCCTGCTCCGGGGAGCACGGGCCACTTCCGGACGGTCGCACAGGCCAGCGCCGCGTCGAGCTGGGCGGAACTTCCCTTGCGCCGGGGCCGGTGCCTGCGTCGCCTTCCGAGGATCTCGCGCATGAGCGCTCGTTCCTTTCCGTTGAACGCCGAGGTCCACATCGCACCACGTGCTCGTTACACCACGTGTGCGTCTCTTCGCTGTGCGCGCTTGCTCATCGGGTCTGCGGTACGGACGAGTGGTCGGTGCCGAGCGTGAGCTTGAGCCGAGCAGAGTGGAACCGAACAGAATCGAGCTGAGCCGAGTCGAACCGGGTTGAGCCGAGCCGAGTCCAGTCAATACATCGCGCGGTCGGCGTGCGCTGGGCGCGTGCCGTCCCTTGTGCAACCCCGCCGATCGGGGGGTGGGCGGGCGGCCGTCATCCATGAGGACGCCCGGGCTCGCTGTCGGGTTCCAGGGCGGTCACAACTGCCCCTGGCCATCCACGATTACGTACCCCGCATGACCGGGATGACGCTCCCTCCGGCATTTCACCCCGAGGGCGCCCCCTGTCGAGCACGCCCAGTCGATCGCAAAAAACGTTCCGGGGGTGCATTTTTCGGCCAAGTTGAGTGTCTCACGGACACCATAAATACCGTAAGGACAATGCTGGACATCACCTCAGTTGTGCGTGTAGATGTGGGTGCGTGTACATGTGGTTGCACCGATAGCGGCGCAGAACGACATGGGGGTTTGCGATGCTATTCGACACAACGCACCGGTCGGAAAGCCGACTGCCATGAGCGCCCCCCACCTTCCGAAAGTGGCTGGAATCGATCCCATGGTTCCCGTTTCAACGCACACTGCCGCACCCACGGAAGGCATTCCCTCCGCGCCGGGAGCCTTCATCCAGGACCGGCTGGCCGGCTGGGTCTCCGATCTCACCACCCTGCACGAACTCACCGAGCGGCTGGCCGGGACCAGCACCCTGGACAGCGCCCTGCACGAACTCCTGGTCGCCGGGGCGGCCCTCGTGGGCGCCGCCCGGGGGCTCCTCGTCCTCGAACCGGCCGACGGCCGCGGACCGGCCCGCACGATCGGCCTCGGCCTCAGCCACGCCGAGTTGGGGCACATCGAGACGGTGCCCCGCAGCGCCACCGCGTACGGCCGCTTCCTCGACGGCCTCCCCGATACCCACGCGCCCCTGGCCAGCCCCGACATCCTCGGCGACACCGCCCTCGACCCCCGCTGCCGCGAGGTCGCCGCCCGGCTCGGATACGCCGCCAGCTACGCGCAACCCCTCGCGACCGCGACCACCGGAGCGGCCGGCCCCCCGTCGGACGGAACCGCGCGGACCACCGGCCGGCTCGGTGCGGCCGTCTGGCTGTACGACGAACCGGCCGAACCGCTGGAACGCCAGTGCCATCTCGTCGGGGTGTACGCCCGCTACGCCGCCGAGCACCTCGCCCGCCTGCTCGAACTCGAACGCGCCAGGGCCGACGTCGCCGTCGTCGCCGAGGAGCTCCTCCCCCGCCGACTGCCGCGGATCCCCGGCGTACGGCTGGCCGCCCGCCGCCGCCCCGCCGCCGGAGCCGGCGGCGACTGGTACGACGCACTGCCCCTCCCGGACAACACGCTAGGCCTGGCCATCGGCTCGGTCGGCGGATCCGGGCCGGCCGCCCTGGCCGCCATGGGCCGGCTCCGCGCGGGTCTGCGGGCCTACGCGGTGATGGAGGGCGAGGACCCCGTCGCCGTACTCTCCGACCTCGAACTGCTGCTGCGGCTGACCGAGCCCGCCGCCGCGGCGACCGCCCTCTACGCGTACTGCGAACCCGGCCGGCGCACCGTCGTGCTCGCCGGAGCCGGGCACACCCCGCCGCTGGTGACCGGCGAGCTGCGCACCGAATTCGTGGAGACGACACTCTCCGCGCCGCTGGGCATGCTCTCCTACTGGGAGGCGCCGAGCGTGGAGTTCACGGCCCGCCGCGGTGAGACGGTGCTGTTCTACACCGACGGGCTGCTGCGCCGGACCGGGGACACCAGGGACCGGGCGTTCGCGCGGCTGCACGCGGCGGCCGCCGGTGTACCGAAGGTCCTGCGCCAGGATCCCGGAGCGGTCGCGGACCACGTCCTGCGCACCGTCCTGCCGGCCGACGGCACGGCCCGGAGCGGCGCCTCCGAGGATGTCGCCGTGCTCGCCGCACGCTTCGACTGAGATCACGGACCGCACCTCACCGGCCCCGGCGACGGCTCCGGACGTGTAAGAGGTCTTCCGGCTCCGGGCCCCCTTCCGTACGCCCGTACGATGGAGAGGGCCCAGTGTCGCACAAGGAGGACATAACGTGTCTGAGGAGCTCGCCCCGGAGACCCCGGAAACAGCAGAAGCAGAGCCGATCAAGCAGCGGAAGAACGGCCTGTACCCGGGCATTTCCGAGGAGCTCGCCGAGAGCATGAAGTCCGGCTGGGCCGACACCGAGCTGCACGGTCTGGAGCCGATCGCCCAGGCCTCGTACACCGCCGCCCGGCGCGCCGCGCTCTCCGCGCGCTTCCCCGGCGAGCGGCTCGTCGTGCCCGCGGGCAACCTGAAGACCCGTTCGAACGACACCGAGTACGCCTTCCGCGCCTCCACCGAGTACGCGTACCTCACCGGTGACCTGACGCAGGACGGCGTCCTGGTCCTCGAACCCTCCGACGGCGGGCACGAGGCCACGCTCTACCTGCTGCCCCGCTCCAACCGTGAGAACGGCGAGTTCTGGCTCGACGGCCAGGGCGAGCTCTGGGTGGGCCGCCGCAACTCCCTCACCGAGGCGGAGCAGCTGCTCGGCATCCCGGCGAAGGACGTCCGCGAGCTCCCGGCCGCGCTGGCCGAGGCCACCGGCCCGGTGCGCAACGTCCGCGGGCACGACGCGGGCATCGAGGCCGCGCTCACCGACAAGGTCACCGCGGAGCGCGACGAGGAACTGCGCGTCTTCCTCTCCGAGGCGCGGCTGGTGAAGGACGCCTTCGAGATCGCCGAGCTGCAGAGGGCCTGCGACGCCACGGCGCGCGGCTTCGAGGACGTCGTCAAGGTCCTCGACAAGGCCGAGGCGACGAGCGAGCGCTACATCGAGGGCACCTTCTTCCTGCGGGCCCGCGTCGACGGCAACGACATCGGCTACGGCTCGATCTGCGCGGCCGGCCCCCACGCCACCACCCTGCACTGGGTCCGCAACGACGGCGCGGTCCGCGCCGGCGAACTCCTGCTGCTCGACGCGGGCGTGGAGACCACCGAGCTCTACACCGCCGACGTGACGCGGACGCTGCCCATCAACGGCACGTTCTCGCCGCTGCAGCGGAAGATCTACGACGCGGTGTACGAGGCCCAGGAGGCGGGCATCGCCGCCGTGAAGCCCGGCGCCGCCTTCCGCGACTTCCACGACGCGGCTCAGCGGGTCCTCACACAGAAGCTGGTCGAGTGGGGCCTGCTGGGCGACCTGTCCGTGGAGAAGGTCCTGGAGCTGGGTCTCCAGCGCCGCTGGACGCTGCACGGCACGGGGCACATGCTCGGCATGGACGTCCACGACTGCGCCGTCGCCCGCACGGAGTCGTACGTCAACGGCACCCTGGAGCCCGGGGTCTGCCTCACGGTCGAGCCCGGACTGTACTTCCAGGCCGACGACCTGACCGTCCCGGAGGAGTACCGCGGGATCGGCGTCCGGATCGAGGACGACATCCTCGTGACCGAGGACGGCAACCGGAACCTCTCCGCCGCGCTGCCGCGCCGGGCCGCAGAGGTCGAGGCGTGGATGGCCCGCCTCAAGGGCTGACCTCCGGGGCCGACGGGCCCGTGCCCCGTGCGCCGGGAGGGCGCGCTGCTCAGGACACCATGAGCAGCGCGCCCTCCCGCCATTTCAGGACCTTGTCGAAGCTCACGACCGCGCCGTGCCCCGGCCGGTTGCCGAAGTGGACGTGATCGGCGAGCTCCTCGATCAGGCAGAGCCCGCGCCCGCTCTCGGCCGTGGCCGGCGGGTGCACCGCGGTACGCGGGTGCGAGGGGTCGCCCGCCGTGTGAGCGGCCGACGGATGTGCGGCGGTGCGAAGCGTGCGCCGGGCGGGGAAACCGGGCCCCGAGTCGGCGACTTCGATACGGCACGTCTCGCCGTCCAGATACGCGGTGACCCGGTACTGCCCGCAGGCGCGTCCCGGGCGCCCGCCACCGACGGGGACGAGGCCGGCTTCTCCGGGCTCACCCGCGTCCCCGAGGTCGCCGCCGTGCTCGACGGCGTTCGCACAGGCTTCGCTGAGCGCGACCGAGAGGTCGTAGGAGATGTCCGGGTCCACCCCCGCGGTCTCCATGGTGCCGAGCAGAAAACGACGGGCGAGCGGAACGCTCGCAGCTTCGCGCCGCAAATGGAGTGACCACCACATGCTCATGCTCCAGCCTCCTGGCTGCGGCTCGACATACCGATACGTATTGCCGCGTTCGGCGCGTCGTAAGCACGGAACGGCTGTGACAGCGCTCGTTCGGCGGATGCGGATACTCCGTCCACCGGTGTATGCCCGGCGCCGGCCGGGGCCCTGGAGCCCCCATGAACAGGTGCAACACCCCCTGATCACCCCCCGATGGGGACGGATGCCGACCTTCCGGACCTGCCGTACGGAGACGGGGGGCTCAGTGGGATGATGACCCGGCCATGTCTATGTCTGTCGCACGCGCCGGAGCCGGTATGCGGCTTTTGAGGACCGCGGTGTTCACCGCGGTCTGCGTCGTGCTCGCCGCCGCCGGACATGGCTTCGCCGCGGGTGCGGTCGTGCCGGGCTGGACACTGCTGGCCGGCTTCGCCGGGGTCTTCGCGATCGCGGCGCTGCTCGCCGGACGTGAGCGCACCCTCCTCCCGATCACCGCGGCCCTCGCAGCCGGGCAGGTCGCCCTGCACGTCCTCTTCGGACTCGGGCGGCACATGCCGGCCGCCCCGGCGGGGAGCGGCGACGACTCGCTGATCCGTTTCGCCGCGGGGCTCGTGTGCGGCGCCGGACCGGCGCAGCTGAGCGCCGGCGAGGCCCACCGCATCGTGACCACGGCGGGCCTGGACCCCGCGACCGTCGCCCAGGGGCACACGCACCTCGCGTCCGGAGCGGCAGCCGCCCCGGACGCCGCCTCCGCGGCCGGTCCGTCGGTCCTGGACACGCTGATGTCCGGGCTGCCCAGCCTCTCCATGTTCCTGGGGCACCTTCTCGCGGCCCTCGCCACCGGCTGGCTGCTGCGCCGCGGCGAGATCGCGCTCTTCCGGCTGGCGAGGCTCTCGGCGCAGGGCGGCCGGCAGCTCGCGGCCGGGGCCAGGCTGCGCGCGCTTCGGGCGGCCATGGCACTCGTACGCACCCTGCGTGCGGGACTCCCGGGACGGCCCACGACCGGGCCGCGTCCTCTCCGCAGCGCCGTCGACGCTCCCGCGCCGGCCTCCGGGGACCCTCTGCAGCACATGGTGATCAGGCGCGGGCCGCCGCCCGTATACGTACGCGCAGCCTGACACGACCCCTCCGCCGGGAATCCCGGGACGAGGCGGTCGTGATGCCGTCGCGCCTCCGCGCGCCGGACCACCTTTCCTTCGTGTCCTGTGGAGTGATCCCTGTCATGAACGTTTCCCGCATCGCCCTCGCCGGCGGCGTCGCCGCGTCCACCGTCCTGCTGCTCGCCGGCACCGCCTCCGCGCACGTCAGCGTGCAGCCGCAGGGCGAGGCCGCCAAGGGCGGCTACGCCACGGTGAACTTCAAGGTCCCCAACGAGCGCGACAACGCCTCCACCGTCAAGCTCGAGGTCAACTTCCCGACCGACCACCCGCTGGCGTCCGTCAGCCCGCAGCCGGTCGCCGGCTGGAAGATCGACGTCACCAAGAGCAAGCTGGCCGAGCCGCTCGAGGTGCACGGCAAGAAGATCAACGAGGCCGTCTCCAAAGTGACCTGGACCGCGGAGGGCGACGGCATCAAGGCCGGCTTCTTCCAGCAGTTCCCGCTCTCCGTCGGGCAGCTTCCCGAGGACGCCGACCAGCTCGTCTTCAAGGCCCTCCAGACGTACAGCAACAAGGAGGTCGTCCGCTGGATCGAGGAGCCCACCGAGGGCGGCGAAGAGCCGGAGAACCCGGCTCCCGTCCTCGCGCTGAGCGCCCCGGCGGCCGACGCCCACGGTGCCCCCGCGGACGACAAGAACGCCAAGAGCGGCGAGGCGGGGAAGACGGAGACGACGGCCTCCTCCGACGAGGCGTCGTCGAGCACCGACGGCACCGCCCGTGTCCTGGGCATCGTCGGGATCGTCGTCGGCGTCGCGGGGGTCGCCTTCGGCGTACTCGCCGGCCGTCGCCGCAGCGCCTGATCCCACCGGTTCCACCACCCGTATTTCCACAGATCAGGAATCAGCTCTCCATGCACAGCAAGAAGACGGTGCTGGCCGCGGCGTTCGCCGCCGTGGCCGCACTGACCCTGTCGGCCTGCGGCAGCGGCGGAGACTCGGCGGACGACTCGGTCGCCGATGTCTCCTCCGGGACCGAGTCCAAGCCCGCGACCGTGCTCGACCAGCCCTTCACCAAGCCCGACCTCGTCCTCACCGACACCCACGGCAAGAAGTACGACCTGCGCGAGCAGACCAAGGGCAAGCCGACGCTCATCTACTTCGGCTACACCAACTGCCCCGACGTGTGCCCGCTGACCATGAGCAACATCGCCGTCGCCAAGCGCGCGCTGCCCAAGGCCGACCAGGACAAGCTCCAGGTCGTCTTCGTGACGACGGACCCCGAGCGGGACACCCCGGCGTCGCTGGGCAGCTGGCTCAAGGCCCAGGACCCCGACTTCACCGGTCTCACCGGCGACTTCCCGACCATCCAGGCGGGAGCACGGCAGATCGGCATCGGCATCGACCCGCCGAAGAAGGAGAAGGACGGCACGGTCGTCTCGATGCACGGCGCCCAGGTCATCGCGTTCTCCCCGAAGACCGACAAGGGCTACGTGCTCTACAGCGAGGACACCACGGCCGAGGACTACACCGAGGACCTCCCGGAGCTCGTCAAGGGGGAGACCCCGTGAACCGCCGCACGGCCGTCGCCGGCGCCCTGACCCTCACCACCGGGCTGGCGCTGACGGCGTGTTCCTCGGACAGCGTCCCGCAGCTGGAGGTGACCGGGGCGTTCATGCCCCAGCCCGTCAGCGACATGGCCGCCGGCTTCCTCCTGGTGAAGAACAGCGGCGACGCCACCGACCGGCTCACCTCGGTGACCAGCTCGCTGTCGGACCACGTCTCCATCCACGAGACGAAGAACCGGACGATGCGGATGGTCACGTCCTTCGAGGTGCCCGCCGGTGGCGAGCTCGACCTCGAACGCGGCGGCAACCACATCATGTTCACGGAGCTGAAGCAGCAGCCCAAGCGGGGAGAGACGGTCTCCGTGGAACTGCACTTCGAGAAGGCCGACCCCATCACGGTCGACATCCCCGTGAAGGAGACCACCTACAACCCGAAGAAGCAGTGAGGTACTGACACCCCATGACAGCCACCGCCCCGCGCTTCGGGCCTTCTCCGATACGACGGCCGCTCGCCGCGGTCGCGCTCCTCGCCGCGCTGATCAGCCTGCTGTTCGGCCTGGTGCTGGCGGGCGCGGCCCCCGCGTCCGCGCACGCCGCCCTCACGGGGAGCGACCCGCAGGACGGGGCGGTGGTCGCCACCGCACCCGAGGAGGTCACGCTCACCTTCTCCGAACAGATCGCCATGGGCGACGACTCGATCCGGATCCTCGACCCCAGCGGGAAGCGGGCCGACGACGGCGCTCCCCGTGACCTCACGAGCGGCGGGGCCGTGCGGTACGGCGTCCAGCTGCACAGCGGTCTGCCCGACGGCACGTACACCGTGGCCTGGCAGGCGGTGTCCGCGGACAGCCATCCGGTCTCGGGAGCCTTCACCTTCTCCGTCGGCGCCCCCTCGGAGACCACCGTGGCGCTGCCCTCGAACGAGGCCGGCGGCGGGCTCGTGGGCGCGCTCTACGGCATCGCGCGCTACGCCGCGTACGCCGGCTTCATCCTGCTCGCGGGCGGTTCGGCCTTCGTGCTCGCCTGCTGGCAGCGCGGGGCGGGGGCGCTCCCGCTGCAGCGGCTCGTCGTACGCGGCTGGATCACGCTGACCGCGGCCACCCTCGCCATGCTGCTCCTGCGCAGTCCGTACACGGGTTCCGGCAAGCTCGGTGACGCTTTCGACCTCGACGGCCTCCAAGCCGTCCTCGACACCAAACCGGGGGCGGCCCTGGTCTCCCGGCTGCTGCTCCTGGGTGCCTCCGCCCTCTTCATCGCCGTGCTCTTCGGGGCGTACGCCAAGCGCGAGGACGAGAAGGAGAAGCAGGACCTCACCTTCGGGCTCGCCACGGGCGGAGCGGTCATCGCCACGGGCATCGCCGGTACGTGGGCCCTGGCCGAGCACGCCTCCACGGGGATCCAGCCGGGCATCGCCATGCCGGTCGACGTGCTCCACCTGCTCGCCGTGGCCGCCTGGCTCGGCGGACTCGTCGCGCTGCTGGTCGCCCTGTACCGGACGCCGGACATCACGAGCGGTGCGGTACGCCGCTTCTCCCGCATGGCGTTCGGCAGCGTGCTCGTCCTCGCCGCGACCGGGCTCTACCAGTCCTGGCGCCAGGTCGGCACCTGGTCCGCGCTGACCGGCACCCGGTACGGGCAGCTGCTGCTCCTCAAGGTGGCGCTCGTCGCGGTGCTCGTGGGTGTGGCGTGGATATCGCGGCGGTGGACAGGACGGCTGACCGAGCGGGCCGTGTCCGCGCCTGTGTCCGTGGCCTCCCCGGCTCCCTCGGCCTCCCCGGCTTCTTCGGCTCCCCCGGCCACTGATGTTGCTGACACCGCTGACGTCGACGGGCCGGGCGGAACGGTCGACGACGGCCCCGACGGGACGGTCGATCCGGAGCGCGCCGCCCAGCTCTCCCGGCAGCGCGCCGCCCTGACGGCGACGAAGGAGAAGCGCGCCAGGGACGCCGATCCGGACCGCTCCGGTCTGCGTCGCTCCGTGATGGTGGAGACGGCCATCGCCGTGGTGCTCCTCATCGTCACCACGATCCTGACGTCCACCGAGCCCGGCCGGACCGAGGAGGAGGCCGCGCGCGGCAACTCGGCGGCGGCGCCCGCGCCCGTGACCGGCGGGCAGGTGAATCTGAGCCTGCCCTTCGACACCGGCGGCCAGAACGGCAAGGGGACGGTCCGCCTGGACATCTCGCCGGGCGGAACCGGCTCGAACAGCGTGCACCTCTGGATCGACGGGACGGATGAACGCCCGCTGGACGTCCCCGAGGTGAAGCTCGCCTTCACGCTGGAGTCCAAGGACATCGGCCCGCTGCCGGTCGCCCCGGACCGCCTCACCGAGGGGCACTGGACCGCGAGCGGCGTCCAGATCCCGATCGCGGGCGACTGGAAGGTCGCCGTGACGGTGCGCACCTCGGACATCGACCAGACAACCATCTCCAAGAACGTGAAGATCGGCTGAGCAGGGTGAGCAAGAAGAAGGTCCCCGGAAAGAGCGGCATCGCGGCCGGCCGTCGCGACAGGACCGGGGCCGGCCCAGCAGCCCCCGCACCTGGCCCCGGTTCCGACTCCGGCTCCGGTTCCGACTCCGGCTCCGGCTCCGATGGGGTGAGCGTCGTCTCCCGCAGGCGGCTGCTCGGAAGCGCGGGAGCGGCCGGTGCGGCAGGCCTTGTCCTGGGCGCGGCGGGCGGTGCGGGCGGCTATGCCGCGACGCGCGGGGACGCCCCGACCCCGCTGACCACGGTCGGTTCGACCGAGGCGATGTTTCACGGGAAACATCAAGCGGGGATCACCACTCCGCTTCAGGCACGCGGGCACCTGGTGGCCTTCGATCTGACGCCCGGCGCGGGGCGCAAGGAGGCGGCCGCCCTGATGCGCCGCTGGTCCGCGGTGGCAGCACGGCTGATGGCCGGCGAGCCGACCAAGGGCGGCCAGGGGCACGACACCGGGGTGGCCCTGGACGCCGGACCGTCCTCCCTGACCGTCACCTTCGGGTTCGGCCGGACCTTCTTCACCCGCACCGGTCTGACCGGGCACCGGCCGCCCGCCCTGGACCCGCTGCCGGCCTTCTCCTCCGACCACCTCGACGCCCAACGGTCCGAGGGCGACCTCTGGGTACAGATCGGCGCCGATGACGCGCTCGTCGCCTTCCACGCGCTGCGCGCCCTCCAGAAGGAGGCGGGCTCGACGGCCCGGGTGCGGTGGCAGATGAACGGCTTCAACCGCACCCCGGGCGCGACGGGCCGCCCGATGACCACGCGCAACCTGATGGGCCAGGTGGACGGCACCAACAACCCGAAGCCGGCCGAGAGCGACTTCGAGGAGCGGATCTTCGTGCCGTCCGGCGGCTCATCGGCGTACGCCTGGATGGCCGGTGGGTCGTACGCCGTCGTCCGGCGCATCAGGATGCTCCTGGACGACTGGGAAGAGCTCACGGTCAAGCGGCAGGAACAGGTCATCGGGCGGCGAAAGGCGGACGGCGCCCCGCTCAGCGGCGGCTCGGAGGACACCGCGATGGACCTGGACAAGGCGGGGGCGGACGGCAAGCTGCTGATCCCGGACAACGCCCACGCCCGGATCTCCTCCCCCGAGAAGAACGGGGGTGCCGCGATGCTGCGCCGCCCGTTCTCGTACCACGACGGCATCTCCGACGACGGCACCCCGGACGCCGGTCTGCTCTTCATCTGCTGGCAGGCCGATCCGTTCAAGGGCTTCATCCCGGTCCAGCGAAAGCTCGACCGGGGGGACGCGCTCTCCCCGTTCATCCGGCACGAGGCCAGCGGTCTGTTCGCCGTACCGGGGGGCGCCCCGTCCGGGGAGTACGTGGGGCAGCGGCTGCTGGAGGCGTGAGACCTCGCATCCGTCCGTGCGTACCTCGACGGGTCGTACGGACGGGGGGTCCCGGCCCGCCCGGGCCCCGTCCCACGCGCACACGCCCTCGTCCGTCGGCCCATTAGGGTGACCGTATGTCAGCCACGCGCTACGCCTACCTCGGCCCCGAAGGCACCTTCACCGAGGTGGCCCTCCGTACGCTTCCCGAAGCCGCCACCCGTGAACTCGTCCCGATGGTCTCGGTGCCGGCCGCGCTGGACGCGGTACGGAGCGGGGAGGCCGCGGCCGCGCTCGTCCCCATCGAGAACTCCGTGGAGGGCGGGATCAGCGCGACCCTCGACGAACTGACCAGTGGCGCCCCGCTGATGATCTACCGCGAGGTGCTGCTCTCCATCACGTTCGCGCTGCTGGTGCGTCCGGGGACGAAGCTGTCGGACATCAAGACGGTCACCGCCCACCCGGCCGCGCAGCCCCAGGTGCGCAACTGGATGGCGGAACACCTGCCGAACGCGGTGTGGGAGTCGGCTGCGTCGAACGCCGACGGCGCCCGGCTGGTCCAGGAGGGGCGCTACGACGCCGCCTTCGCCGGTGAGTTCGCGGCGGCGACCTACGGACTGGAACCGCTGGTGACGGAGATCCACGACGCGGTCAACGCCCAGACCCGCTTCGTGCTGGTCGGCCGCCCGGCCAGGCCTTCCGCGCCCACGGGGGCGGACAAGACCTCCGTGGTGATCTGGCTCGGCGACGACCATCCGGGCGCCCTTCTCGAACTGCTCCAGGAGTTCGCCGTCCGCGGCGTCAACCTGATGCTGATCCAGTCCCGCCCCACCGGGGAGGGCATCGGGAACTACTGCTTCGCCGTCGACGCGGAGGGACACATCGCGGACCGGCGCGTCGGCGAGGCACTGATGGGGCTCAAGCGGATCTGCCCGAAGGTGCGGTTCCTGGGTTCCTACCCGCGTGCGGGAGTGGCTCCCGAAGACGTGAGGGCCCTGCGCGCCGGGACGTCGGACAGGGATTTCACCGAGGCCTCCGACTGGCTCGCCCGCAGCCAGGACGGCCGGGTCTGAACCTCCGGGGGAGGGCCGGCCATGTATCCGCCGGTCCTACCTGCGGATTTTCATTCCACACAGAGTTATCCACAGGGCACCTCTTGAACCTGGGGACAAGTCGACACCGCAACACGACATGGTCGACAAATCGCCCCAGTGCTCCTGGATCCCCCATGGGGTTGCAGGTCCCCCCGTGTCCCTCCAATTCCCTTGATCAACTCATTGGAACGTGGAATACCCACCCGAATGAGTGCGCGGGTGAGGTTTGAGTCGCGAATCGCTGTCCCGTCATGCCGCTTTCGGAACGATCTCTTCCGGCATCCACAGATCTTCTTCACAGCCTGTGGATAACTAATTCGATCAACGAAGACCTGTGGACAACACGCCCTCCCCGGCGGCCCAACTCCCCGCGCAGACACCGGCGATGCGTCAAGCAACAGGGCATCTTGATCCCTTTTCGAGTCAATCGGGCCCTTTTTATTGACGCCCTCCGCCCCACGCCCGGCCCGCGACTCCCTCAGGATTATGGATTCCGGCAATTCGGGCAAAGCGCCACGCTCGTCGATATCGGTTCGAGCGGTGGATCCCCGCACCGGTAGCCTTGAGGGGTGATTGACCTTCGCCTGCTCCGTGAGGACCCCGACCGTGTTCGCGCCTCCCAGCGCGCCCGTGGAGAGGACGTCGCGCTCGTCGACGCCCTGCTCTCCGCCGACGAGCTGCGCAGGTCGTCCGGCATCCGCTTCGACGAACTCCGCTCCGAGCAGAAGTCGCTCGGGAAGCTGATCCCCAAGGCCACTCCCGAGGAGCGTGCCGAGCTCCTCAAGAAGGCCGACCAGCTGAAGGCCGAGGTCAAGGCGGCCGACGCCGCGCAGGACGAGGCCGACGCCGAGGCCAAGCGCCTTCTCCTGCTGCTCGGCAACGTCGTCCACGAGGACGTGCCGGTCGGCGGCGAGGAGGACTTCGTCGTCCTGGAGACGCACGGCACGATCCGTGACTTCGGGGCGGAGGGCTTCGAGCCCAAGGACCACCTGGAGATCGGCGAGGCGCTGGGCGCCATCGACATGGAGCGCGGCGCCAAGGTGTCCGGATCGCGCTTCTACTACCTGACCGGCGTCGGCGCCCTGCTGGAGCTGGCCCTGGTCAACGCGGCGATCGCCCAGGCCACCGAGGCCGGCTTCGTCCCCATGCTGACTCCCGCGCTGGTGCGCCCGCGCGCCATGGAGGGCACGGGCTTCCTCGGCCAGGCCGCGGAGAACGTGTACCACCTGGAGAAGGACGACTACTACCTCGTCGGCACGTCGGAAGTCCCGCTCGCGGCCTACCACATGGACGAGATCATCGACGCCGACAAGCTGCCCCTGCGGTACGCGGGCTTCTCGCCCTGCTTCCGCCGGGAGGCCGGCACGTACGGCAAGGACACCCGGGGCATCTTCCGGGTCCACCAGTTCGACAAGGTCGAGATGTTCTCGTACGTCGACCCGGCGGACGCCGAGGCCGAGCACCGCAGGCTCCTGGACTGGGAGAAGCAGTGGCTCACCGGGCTGGAGCTGCCGTTCCAGGTGATCGACGTCGCCACCGGTGACCTGGGGGCGTCGGCCTCGCGGAAGTTCGACTGCGAGGCGTGGATCCCGACCCAGGGCAAGTACCGCGAGCTGACCTCCGCGTCGAACTGCGACGGCTTCCAGGCCCGCCGGCTCTCCGTCCGGATGCGCGAGGGCAAGAAGGTCCAGCCGCTGGCCACGCTGAACGGCACGCTCTGCGCCGTACCGCGCACGATCGTCGCGATCCTGGAGAACCACCAGCTGCCGGACGGCTCGGTGCGGGTGCCGGAGGTCCTGCGTCCGTACCTGGGCGGCCGTGAACTTCTGGAGCCGGTCTCCAAGTGACCTTCCCGTACAAGCTCGTCGCGACCGATCTCGACGGCACGCTGCTCCGTGACGACCACACCGTGTCCGCTCCCACCCGGGAGGCGCTGGCCGCGGCGACCGCGGCCGGCGCGGCGCACATCGTCGTCACGGGGCGGGCCGTGCCGTGGACCCGGCACATCCTGGACGACCTGGGCTACCAGGGCCTCGCGGTCTGCGGTCAGGGCGCGCAGGTCTACCACGCGGGTGAGCACAAGCTGCTGACCTCCCTGACGCTGGACCGGCAGCTCGCCGGGCTCGCGCTGTCCAAGATCGAGGCGGAGGTCGGTCCGCTCGCGCTGGCCGCGAGCCGTGACGGTCTGGAGGGGGAGGTGCTCGTCGGGCCCGGCTACCAGGTGCAGGAGGGGCCGCTGCCCGCTGTCTTCATGGCCGACCCTGCGGAGATGTGGACCGCCCCGCTGAACAAGGTCTACATCCAGCATCCGGAGCTCGACGACGACGCCCTGGCGCACGCCGCGCGGCAGGCCGTCGGCAGCCTGGTGAACGTCGTCATGGCGGGTCCGGGCGTCGTGGAGATCCTGCCCCTCGGGCTGAGCAAGGCGACCGGCCTCTCGCTGGCCGCCCGCCGGCTGGGGCTCAAGGCGTCGGACACGCTGGCGTTCGGTGACATGCCGAACGACATCCCGATGTTCGGCTGGGCGCAGCACGGCGTCGCCATGGCCAACGCGCACGACGACCTGAAGGCCGTGGCGCACGAGATCACCGCGTCGAACGAGCACGACGGCATCGCGGTGGTCCTGGAGGAGCTGCTCCGGACGGCCACGCGCGCCTGAGGCCGGGCCGTCGCCGGGCTTCGGCTTCGGCTTCGGCTTCGGCTTCGGCTTCGGCTTCGGCTTCGGCTTCGGCTTCGGCTTCGGCTTCGGCTTCGGCTTCGGCTTCGGCGGAGGATGCGCGGATCGAACGCGCGCGGGGCTCGCACCCCGACGACGGCTTAGCAAGCCGCTGCCTTCCCACTCGGCCAATCCTCCGGGAGGTGGCCGGCGCGCGAAACGCGCGAAGGGCCACCCGGGGGTCCTGCCGCGGCGACTGCGCAGGCAGCTGATGAAGCTACCGCGGTGCCGGCTGCGGACCGCCCTGTCGGGAACACGACGGACTCGGACTCCTGGTCATCGCCGCGCTCCTCTCCCGGTCCGAGTGAACGGCGCCGTACCGCGCCGTCCCCCTCACTGTGCCCGAGACCGGCGTCCGGGGACCACCCATTTATCCGGTGGCCCCCGGCCCTGCGGTCAGCCGCTCCTGCGGCGGCCCAGATCCCTCAGCCGGTGCGCGAGGTCGTCCATGCGGGCATCGAGCCGGATGACGTCCTGCGAGACATCGGTGAGCCGAAGGCTGATCGCCCCGACGACCTGGTACGTCACATCGAGCTTCCGATCGAGGGAGTCGAGCCGCTGCGACATCCGGCCGAGCACCGGACCCAGCTCCTGGAGCGCGCTTCCCACATCGGCGAGGCAGCCCTCGATGCGGGTGACGCGGCGGTCCAGCGAGACATAGGAGGCCCTGAGCTCCTCCTCCGCGTCGAGCAGGTGGGTACGGACACTGCGCGCGATGTCGCTGTCGCGAAGAAGCATGGCGACGTTGAGCACGGTCCTGCGGGTGTAGAGCCGAAGCTGGGTCGCTGCCTGTGGATAACTTTCCGACCCCTCCCCCTTCCATAGCGACAGCATGTCGCTATGGAAGGAGTGCAGCTCAGCACCCCGCAGCACCGTCATGCCGTTGCTGACCAACTCCTTCTGGTGCCGATCCGTCAGCCTCCTGACCGAGGTTGTGGATACTTCGAAGTAGCGAGCCACCTCTTCTGTGCGAAGGTGAATTCCGTCCGGGAGCATGACAAGGCTCTTGACCTTGTCGAGGACTTCGACGCGCCCCATCTGCTCGACCCGGAGGGCTTGGGATTCGAGCAGGGCGACTTCCGTGGGCATGGCTGTGCCTCTCGTGCGTACGTGGGAATGGCAAGGACCGCCCTGTCCCCGGGCTGCGAGGGCGGAGGTCGCTCACGGTTGCCACTCACTCGATGACCGGCCGGGCGGGCGCTCGCCTCACCGCTGCCGGCATTCCCCGAATTCACGAAAGCTCGACGCCACAGATTCCAGTTGCCTCCACGCACCCTGTACAACGAGCCGAAAAGCGTACAGTCACGCGACCCGCCCGCCCGGACACGGAACAACCCCCGCCCGAGGGGCGGGGGTTGCGGGAAGGCGCGGCGGGCCAGGTCTCACTCCTCGCCGGCGAGCTTCAGCGCCCGCAGCTTCTGACCCGCGTACCAGGTGGCCACGACCGTCACACCGACCAGCAGGACGGTAGCGAGCGGCAGGCCCACGTCCGAGGTGACCACGCCCTCTCCGGCGACCTTCTCGGCGACCGAGAGGGACCACTGCTGCACGCTGAGCGTCCTGGCCCCCGGCACCAGGCTGCCGAAGAGCGCCTCCCACACCAGCGCGTACACCAGGCCGAAGACGACGGCGTGCCGGCTGACGGTGCCGAGCAGCAGGAAGAGCGCGCTGTACGCGATCGAGGCGACCAGCGCCGCGATCGTGTAGGCCACGGCGATCTGTCCCCCGTTGCCGTTGAGGATCAGGCCCGCGACGAACGTGGGCAGCGCCGAGAACAGCATCGTCACGGCGATGGCGACGATGAGCTTGGTGAAGATGATCGTGGGCCGCTTCACCGGCTTGGCGAGCAGGTAGACGATCGAACCGTCGTCGATCTCCGGCCCGATGGCGCCGGTACCCGCGATGACGCCGATGAGCGGGACCATCGTGGCGATGGCGAAACCGCCCAGCACGCCGGAGGCGACGCCGTCATCGGCTCCGGCGAACGCCCGTACCGCCACGGCGATGGCCACCAGCAGGACCGGCAGGACGAACAGGATGGCGGCCCGGCGCCGGCCGAGCAGGGCCCGGTAGGTGAGCCGGGCGACTGTGGGGTCGTACATGACGCTTCACAGCTCCTTTCAGGCCACTACTCAGGCCGCTACGAGATAGGAAAAGACCGATTCGAGGGACTCGTCGGACGGGGAGACGGTGAGCAGCCGGATGCCGTTCTCATGCGCGACCTTCGGCAGCAGCACGGTGAAGCGTCCGAAGTCGACGGCCTGGATCAGCAGCGCTCCCTCGGTGGTGTCGACCTCGATACCCGCCGTCGACGGATCGGCGATGAGCGCGGCGGCGAGCGCGCGGTCGTCGCTGGACCGGACGAGGTAGCGGTGCGGCCGGTCCGTCATCAGCCGGCGGATCTTCCGGAAGTCGCCCGACGCGGCGTGGCGGCCGGCCACGATCACCTCGATGTGCGAGGCCAGCTGCTCGACCTCTTCGAGGATGTGGGAGGAGAAGAGCACCGTACGGCCCTCGGCCCCCATCCGGCGCAGCAGCTCCATCAGCTGCATCCGCTGGCGCGGGTCCATGCCGTTGAACGGTTCGTCCAGGAGCAGCACGGAGGGGTCGTGGACCAGCGCGGACGCCATCTTCACGCGCTGGCGCATGCCCTTGCTGTACGTCGAGATCTTGCGGTCCTGCGCGTACTCCATCTCGACCGTGGCCAGCGCCTTGGCAGCGGCGGCGTCCCCGAGCCCGTGGAGCTCGGCGTTGGCGACGACGAACTCGCGGCCGGTCAGGAAGTCGTACATCCCCTCCCGCTCCGGCACGATCCCGATCGCCTTGTAGACGGCCTCGTTGCGCCAGATCCGGGTGCCGTCGAGCGTCACCTCGCCGGTCGACGGCGCGAGGAACCCGGCCATCATGTTGATCAGCGTGGACTTCCCGGCCCCGTTGGGCCCGAGCAGCCCGGTGACTCCGGGCCCCACGGTCATGCTCACGTCGTTGACGGCGACCACGTTGCCGAACCAGCGGGAGGTGTGGTCGATCTCGATGGTGGTCACAGCCCGACCCTCCGGTAGCGGCGCATCAGTACGGCGTACGAGCCGGCGACGAGCGCGAGAACAACGAGCAGATAGACCACGCCGGCCCCGGCTCCGGGCCCCTCGCCGCCGGGGAAGGCGGAGGTGGCGCCGAGGAACGCGGTCTGCACCCCGTCGATCAGCGTGATCGGCGAGAACAGTCCGAGCCAGGTGATGGCGCCGACCGAATCGGTCTGCCAGGCGATCGCCTGGACCGTGGAGACCGCACCGTAGGTGATGGTCAGCACGGCGATCACGGCGGCGACACCGAAGCCCCTGCGCGGTGTCAGCGCGGCGACCACCAGTCCCAGCCCGGCGAACAGCACGGAGAGCAGTGCCACCGAGACCATCCCCTGTCCGAAGCCCTTGGCCTGATCGGCGAAGTCGAACTTGGCCAGCAGCGCGCCCACGAAGAGGATGACCAGGGGCAGCCCGGTCAGGATGAGCAGGGCCGACGTCATGGCCGTGAACTTGGCGAGCACGTAGTCGACGCGTTCGATCGGCCGTGAGAAGTACAGCGGCACGCTCTTGAAGCGCAGGTCCCTGGACACGGCCTGCGGCGCCTGGGAGGCGATGAAGAGACCGATCACGGCCTGCAGATAGATCGCGAAGTCCGTGTACTTGATGGGGAGTTTCGTCATGCCGGGGGTGGCGATGGCGACCGCGACGAGGATGAGCGACACCAGGCACATCACCCCGCACAGCAGCATCGGCAGCACCTTGGACTTGGCGGACCTGCCCAGTCCGAACGAACCCCGCAGGGTCTGCGAGTACAGCGACCGGCGGGCGTAGGCCCGGCCCAGGCGCACGCCGTCGTAGGAGCGGTACCCGATGTTGTGGATCCGGGAGGTGTCGCTCCCGGCCACGGTCCCGGTCTCAGTGCTCATCGCGACCGCTCCCCTTCTGCTGTCCGACACCCGCGGTCGCGGCGACGGCCGCCCGCGGTGCCTCTTCGGTACGGAAGACCTCGGCGATGTGGTGGCGCCGCTGTTCCATCCGGATGAGCCCCAGTCCGAGGCCGGCGACGCTGTCACGCACCACGTCGTACGTCTCCTCGCCCGTCGCCTCCACCAGGAGGATGTGGCCGGCGCCCGGCAGCCCCGCGGCGTCGAGGCCGTCGTGCCCGACGAGCTTGACCCCGGCCCCGGTGAGAGCCCGGCGCAGGGCGTCCGTGCCGTCAGGATGGGTGTCGCTGTCGGTCACCTCGACCGCCAGAGTCGTCGTGATCTGGGTGAAGTCGCTGGTGGAGCTGGAGCGCAGCAGCGCGCCGCCGTCGATGACGACGACGTGGTCGCAGGTCCTCTCCAGCTCTCCGAGGAGGTGCGAGGTGACCAGCACCGAGATGCCGAAGTCGCTGTGGACACGGCGGATCAGGCCGAGCATCTCGTCCCGGCCGACGGGGTCCAGACCGTTGGTCGGCTCGTCGAGGAGGACCAGCTTCGGGTCGTGGACCAGGGCCTGGGCCAGCTTCACCCGCTGCTTCATGCCGGTCGAGTAGCCGCCGATGGGGCGGTAGCGCTCCTCGTACAGCCCGACGTGGCGCAGGGTGTCGGCGGTGCGCTCGCGCGCCGCGGTGGGCGGCAGCCCGGACATCCGCGCCATGTGGACCACGAACTCGGTCGCCGAGACGTCCGGGGGCAGGCAGTCGTGCTCGGGCATGTACCCGACCCGCTCCCGGATGGCGGCGCCCTCGGTCGCCACGTCGAGCCCGAGCACCGCGGCCCGGCCTTCGGTGGCGGGGGACAGACCCAGCAGGATCTTGATCAGTGTGGACTTGCCGGCCCCGTTGGAACCCACCAGGCCGGTCACGCCCGGTCCGATGTCCAAGGAGAGCCGGTCAAGCGCGGTCACCCTCGGGAACCGCTTGCTCAGGCTTTCGGTTGCGATCACAGTCACGTCCTCGACGGTAGTGGCGCGCGCCACAGGAGTCGTCAGACCAGACGGCTGTATCCACGTCAGCCTCCAGGTGTACGGACCCGTAGGGGCCCCTCCCGAAGGGGGTCGGTCCACACACGGTTGTCCACAGGTCCGGGGCACCCCTTGACGCGGTCGTACGTCGGTTGCCACATTCAGCGGTGTCACGTTACGGACGCGTACCGCAACGCCGGCACTGGACGAGGAGGCGGCGTGGAGCTGCGAGACGCGCGTGAGCGCTGGGTTCGTACGGGCGGGATCGAGCTGTGTGTCGCCGAGCTGGGCGATCCCGCACAGCCGACGATCGTGCTGGTGCACGGCTATCCGGACAGCAAGGAGGTCTGGTCGGAGGTCGCGGGACGGCTGGCCGAGCGCTGGCACGTGGTCCTCTACGACGTCCGGGGCCACGGCAGGTCGACGGCGCCCAAGCCGCTGCGTGGAGGCTTCACGCTGGAGAAGCTGACCGATGACTTCCTGGCCGTCGCGGATGCCGTGAGCCCGGACCGGCCCGTCCATGTGGTCGGCCACGACTGGGGTTCGGTCCAGTCCTGGGAGTTCGCGACGGTGGAGCGGACCCAGGGCCGTATCGCCTCGTTCACATCGATGTCCGGCCCTTCCCTCGACCACTTCGGGCACTGGATCAAGCGGCGCGTGGCCCACCCGGACCCGCGTGGAGTGGCGCAGCTGCTCGGCCAGGGCGCCAAGTCCTGGTACGTGTACGCGCTGCACACACCGGCCCTGCCCGAGATGGCCTGGCGCGGGGCGCTGGGCAGGCGGTGGCCGCGGATTCTGCAGCGGATGGAGAAGGTGCCGGCGGACGGCTATCCGACGGCGTCGCTCCCCCGGGACGCGTCCCACGGGGCCTGGCTCTACCGCGACAACATCCGCTCCCGTCTGCGCCACCCGCGTCCGGACGCGCACGCCCATGTGTCGGTGCAGCTGATCACGCCGACCGGTGACGCCTTCCTCTCGCCGTCCCTCTACGACGAACTGGACACCTGGGCGCCCCGGTTGGTGCGACGCACCCTGCCCGCGAAGCACTGGGTCCCGCGCACCCGGCCGGATCAGCTGGCCTCCTGGATCGGTGAGTTCGCCGACGGCGTGGAGTCCGGCGGCCTGGACGCTTCCGACGGCTCGGCGGCACCGGTGGCGGTGGCCGCAGGCGCCCATGCGGACCGCTTCGGCGGGCAGTTGGTCCTGGTGACCGGTGCCGCCTCGGGCATCGGGCGCGCGACGGCGCTGGCCTTCGCCGAGGCCGGCGCGCGGGTGATCGCCGTGGACCTGGACGCCGAGGGCGTTGCCCGGACAGTGGAAGACGCCCTCCTCGCCGGTGCACCCGCCGCGTGGGGAGAGGTGGTGGATGTCGGCGACGAACAGGCGATGGAGAAGCTCGGCGCGAAGGTCGCCGCCGAACTCGGCGTCGTGGACGTCCTGGTGAACAACGCGGGTGTCGGACTGTCCGGTGCCTTCCTCGACACGACGAGCGAGGACTGGAGGAAGGTCCTCGACACCAATCTCTGGGGTGTCATCCACGGCTGCCGGATCTTCGGCCGGCAGATGGCCGAGCGTGGTCAGGGCGGCCACATGGTCAACGTCGCCTCGGCTGCCGCCTATCAGCCCTCACGCGTGCTGCCCGCGTACAGCACCTCCAAGGCAGCGGTGCTGATGCTCAGTGAATGCCTGCGCGCCGAACTGGCCGAGCAGTCCATCGGGGTCAGCGCCATCTGCCCGGGTGTCGTCAACACCGGGATCACCGGCACCGCGCACTTCGCCGGGGTCGACGAGGCGGAGGAAGCCCGTCTCCGGAAGCGGACCGCCCGGCTCTACTCCTTGCGCAACTACCCTGCGGAGAAGGTGGCTCAGGCGATCCTCGGGGCGGTGGTGCACAACCGCGCGGTGGTGCCGGTGACACCGGAGGCGCGTGGGGCCCGACTGCTGTCATCGCTCAGCCCTCGGCTCCTGCGCGGACTCGCGCGGGTGAAGCCACCGCTGTAGCGCGGGGCGTTGAGGGTGTGAATCTCCCAACGCCCCCGGCGCGCGACCGCTTTGCTGAACTGCCCATAGCCAGCAGCTCACTTGCCCATGTCCCTTGTCCTTCAGGCTCGTTCGACCTGCCGCCGCCCTCTGTGGATATGAAAAGGCTTCGCAGGCCGCCCAGTTGGACAAATACCGCATATGCGACAGGACTTGTCCACAGAATCGCCAAACTACCTGTGGATAACATGAGTTGGCTGTGGATCAAACCTGTTCACACCAATGGACGCAGCGAACGCCGGATGAAATCGAGGTGCGTCGGGAGGAGAGGCACAGGCACTCTGGCGCGATGGACGAACGACGCACCGTCAAGGTGTCCAAGTACCTCTCGAAGCATCTGCGGCATGAACCCGGCCGGATCGGGATCAGTCTCGACCCTCACGGCTGGGTAGCCGTCGACGAACTGCTGCGGGCCTGCGCCCGGCACGGTTTCACCCTCACCCGCGACGACCTCGACCACGTCGTCGCGGTCAACGACAAGCAGCGGTTCACTCTGGACGGCGACCGCATCCGCGCGAACCAGGGCCACTCCGTCACCGTCGACCTCGGCCTGCCACCGGCCGAGCCGCCGGCGTACCTCTATCACGGCACCGTGGCGCGGGTGCTCGACGCGATCCGCACCGAAGGGCTCCGGCCCATGAACCGCCACCATGTCCACCTCTCGCCCGACCGCGAGACCGCGGTCCGTGTCGGCGCCCGGCGGGGCGCCCCGGTCGTCCTCGCCGTGGACGCGGGAGCGATGCACCGGGCCGGGTACCTCTTCCATGTCAGCGCGAACGGCGTGTGGCTCACCGACGCCGTCCCGCCGGCCTTCCTGCGCCTGCGGGAATGACACCTCCCACAGGTCGCCCGGGCCTCTGACGTTCCTCCCGTCGCCCCCGCCGCAGGTGTCCTACGGAGCCCCGGAGACATCGCCGTAGAGTCGGGGCCATGACCTCCTCCCGTCGACTGAGCACCGTGATCCTGCCCATCCGTCGCTGGCACGACGGCGGCCGGCCCCTGTGGGTACGCGCCGAGGAGCTGGGATTCCACGCGGCGTACACCTACGACCATCTGTCCTGGCGGACGTTCCGCGACGGCCCGTGGTTCGGGGCCGTTCCGACGCTCACGGCCGCCGCCGCGGCCACCGAGCGGCTGCGCCTGGGCACGCTCGTCACCTCCCCCAACTTCCGCCACCCGGTGACACTCGCCAAGGACCTCATCACCCTCGACGACGTCTCCGACGGCCGGATCACCCTCGGAATCGGCGCCGGTGGCAACGGCTTCGACGCCACCACACTGCGCGGGAGCGACGAGGAGCCGTGGACACCCCGTGAACGCGCCGACCACTTCGACGAGTTCGTCCCGCTGCTCGACCGGCTGCTCCGGGAGCCGTCCGTGACGCAGGAGGGCCGTTTCTACGCCGCGAACGAGGCCCGGAACATCCCCGGCTGCGTACAGCGCCCCCGGCTGCCCTTCGCGGTCGCCGCCACCGGGCCGCGCGGCCTGAAGCTCGCGGCACGGTACGGCCAGGCATGGGTGACCACCGGTGACCCGAAGCTGTACGAGAACGGCACCCCCGAGCAGTCCGTGGCCGCTGTCCGCGGGCAGATCAGCCGGCTCGGCGCGGCCTGCGAGGAGACCGGCCGGGACGTCTCCGAGCTGGACAAGATCCTTCTGACCGGTTTCACCCCCGGCCGGCCGCTGCGGTCCTTCGACGCGTTCGTGGACTTCGCGGGGACGCACTTCGACCTCGGATTCACCGAGATCGTCGTCCACTGGCCGGTGCCGGACTCGGTCTTCGCCATGGACACCGACCTGTTCGAACGGATCGCCACCGACGCCCTGGCGCAGCTCGGCTGACCACTCGGCCGCCGTCGCCGGCCCGGAGGGAAGAGCGCTCCGACCCTCCGGCCTGGGCGATCTCGCTCCGGGAGCCCTAGGCATATGCCTGCGGCATGTTCCGCAGCTCACGGACTCGCGCTCTCAGATGGGCGCCCCTCTGCACGCCCGTGCGACTCCGTACGGGAGAATGGGCGCGTGACCTCAGCTACCGACTCGCCTCTGCCTGCCGTGACCCGGCTGATCGCCACCGATCTGGACGGCACCCTCCTACGGGACGACAAGACCCTGTCGGACCGTACGATCGCCGCCCTGGCAGCCGCCGAGGAGGCCGGCATCGAGGTCTTCTTCGTCACCGGAAGGCCCGCCCGCTGGATGGAGGTCGTCAGCCCCCATGTGCAGGGCCACGGCATGGCGATCTGCGCGAACGGAGCCGCGGTCGTCGATCTCCACGACGGGACGCTGCTCGACGTCCACCCGCTGGACCGGGGGATCGCCCTGGCCGTGGTCGACATCCTGCGTGAGTCCGCGCCCGGGGTGTCCTTCGCCGTCGAGCTCGCCACCGGCATCCACTACGAACCGGCCTACCCCCCGTTCCACATGGACCCGGGTGCCACGGTCGCCGTCGCGGAGAAGCTGCTCCACGAGGAGGTCCCCGGCAGCGGTACGCCGGTCCTGAAGGTCCTCGCGCACCACCCCGAACTGGCCCCGGACGCCTTCCTCACGTTGGCTCGCGAACTGGCGGGGGACCAGGCGTCGTTCACCCGGTCCAGCCCCACCGCACTGCTGGAGATCAGCGGACTCGGCGTCTCCAAGGCCCGTACGCTCGCCGCCTGCTGCGCGGAACGCGGCATCACCGCCGGTGAGGTCGTCGCGTTCGGGGACATGCCCAACGACGTGGAGATGCTGAGCTGGGCCGGCGCCTCGTTCGCCATGGGCAACGCCCACCCAGCCGCCGTCGCCGCCGCGTCCGGTGTGACCCTCACCAACGACGAGGACGGCGTCGCGGTCGTCATCGAGCGGATCCTCGCAGCGCGCTGAGCGGGCTCCGAGGACGTACGCCGCCGGGGTCGGGACTGCCGGAACCCGCGTCAGAGCGGAACCTGCCAGGTCACCGTCGTGCCGCCGGCCCCCTCACCGGGCCCCGGCCCGAACCAGCTCGCACCGCCGAGCGACTCGGCACGCCGCGCCAGGTTGCGCAGGCCGCTGCGCCTGCCTCCGTCCGGGATCCCCACCCCGTCGTCCGCGACCGTCAGCCGGACCGCGTCCCGCCCGTCCGGCAGCACGGCGGTCGCGTCCACCGTCACCTCGACGCGCGAGGCCCCCGCGTGACGGAACGTGTTGGACAGGGCCTCGCGCAGAGCCGCGATGAGGTTCTTGCCGGCGAGCTCCCCCACCAGCGAATCGACGGGCCCCAGGAAACGGTGCGAGGGCATGAACCCCAGAGGCACCGCGGCCATGTTGATCTCCCGCATCACCCGGGTCCGCAACCCCGAGGGCGCCTCCGACGGTTCCTGCTGGAGCGCGAAGATGGCCGTACGGATCTCCTGGATGGTCACGTCCAGTTCGTCCACGGCCCGCCCGATGCCGGCCTGCACGGCAGGGACCGGTGAGCGTCGCTGAGCGCCCTCCAGCATGATGCCGGTGGCGAACAGCCGCTGGATGACCAGGTCGTGGAGGTCCCTGGCGATACGGTCGCGGTCCTCGTAGACGGCGAGCCTCTCCCGTGCGCGCTGCGCCTCGGCCAGTTTCAGCGCCAGGGCTGCCTGCGCGGCGAAGTGGCTGGCCAGCGTCCTCTCCGCCCGTGTGAACGGCCGGCCGCCCCGGACCCGCGGGATGGACAGCGCCCCGAGCACCCGGCCGCCGCTGCGCAGGGGGAGCAGCATGTGCGGGCCGAACCGGTCGGCCAGCCTGGTGAGCATGCGGGGATCGGTCGCCGAGTCGTCCAGGAAGACCTCCTCACCCCTCAGGAGCGCCGCCACCACAGGGCTCTGCGGCGGGATGATGACGCCCAGGGACGCGGACGGCTTGTCCCCGGCGACGGCGACGATCTCCAGGCCTCCCTCCGCGGCCGGCAGCAGCACGATCCCGGCCGCGGCGTCGGCGAGGCGGCGCGCCTGCTCGGCGACGACACCGAGCGCCTCGTCGGCGTCCCCGGCCGAGAGCAGGGCGGTGGTGACGGCCACCGAACCGTCGATCCACTGTTCCCGCTGCCGCGCGGCGTCGTACGTCCGGGCGTGGCCGATGGCGATGCCCGCCTCCGTGGCCAGCACGCGCAGCATGTGCAGTTCGTCGTCGCCGAACGCGCCCCCGCCGTGCTTCTCCATCACATAGAGGTTGCCGAAGATCTTCCCCTGGACCCGGATCGGGACCCCCAGGAACGTGCGCATCTTCGGGTGGGCGGCCGGGAATCCGGCGAAGCGGGGATCCGCCGCCAGATCCTCCAGGCTGATCGGCACACCGTCCTCGATCAGTGCGCCCAGCAGACCCGTGTGCCCGTCGGGCGGCCGGCCGATCGCCCGGGCGACGTCGTCGGGCACCCCGTGGGTGATGAAGTCGCAGAGACTCTCACCGGGCCGTTCGACGACGCCGATGGCCGCGTAGCGGGCGTGGGCGAGTTCCGCCGCGGTCTCGCAGATGCGCTCCAGCGTGGAGTGCAGTTCGAGGCCCGTGCCGACGGACCTGGTGGCTTCCAGCAGCTGCGGCACCCGCGCGGTCAGTTCCGCCGAGAGCCCCCGCAGGGGCCCGGCGCGCTGCTGCGCGTTTTCGGGAGCACCTTCCGGGTCCTGCGGCTCCTGCTCTGCCATGGCCTGAGCCTAATAAGTGCGCAATGGTCCGGAAAGTCGGGATCAGTGCCGCTCGTCGTGCTCAGGCCGGCGCAGCCACCGCCTCCACCGGCCGCGTCCGCGCCGGCTCCGTGCCCACCGGCTCCTGTTCACGAGCGAGCATCCCGCGCAGCGGCCCGTCCTGCGCGGCGAGGGCGGCGTACGGCCCCTGCTGCACCACCCGGCCCCCGTCCAGCACCAGGACCTCGTCCACCGCCTCGATGCCCGCCAGCCGATGGGTGATCAGCACGGTCGTACGCCCCTGGGTGGCGGCCAGCAGATCCTCGGTCAGCGCGTCCGCCGTGGCCAGGTCCAGGTGTTCCGCGGGCTCGTCGAGCACGAGCACGGGGAAGTCGGCGAGGAGCGCGCGGGCCAGCGCCAGCCGCTGCCGCTGGCCGCCCGACAGCCGGGCCCCGTGTTCACCCACCAGCGTGTCGAGACCGTGGGGCAGCGCCTCGGTCCAGTCCAGCAGGCGGGCGGCGGCCAGGGCGTCCCGCAGTTGTCCGTCCGTCGCGTCGGTGCGGGCGAGCCGCAGGTTCTCGCGGATGGAGCTGTCGAAGACGTGGGCGTCCTGGGCGCACAGTCCCACGAAGGTCCGGACCGTGTCGCCGTCCAGCGAGGCCGCTTCGACACCGCCGAGACGGTACGTCCCCTCCCGGGCGTCCAGGAAGCGGAGCAGGACCTGGGCGAGCGTGGTCTTTCCCGAACCGGACGGGCCGACGACGGCGACCCGCTTGCCGGCGTGGAGCGTCAGGTCGACCGCGTGCAGTGCGTCGCGCTCCGCGCCCTCGTACCGGGCCGACAGCCCTCGTACGTCGAGCGGGAAGGGCGAGGCGGGCGCCTCGGCGGGCTCCGCCGGTTCCACGACCGGCACGGGAGCGTCCAGCACCTCGTAGACCCGCTCCGCGCTCCGCCGGACCCGTTGGCGGTACTGCACCGCCAGCGGGAGTCCCGTCACGGCCTCGAACGCCGCCAGGGGCGTGAGGACGACCACGGCGAGTTCGACCCCGGCCAGCCGTCCGTCCGCCACCGCGGGCAGCGCCACGATCGCCGCGCCCACGACGGTGAGCCCGCAGACCAGGGCGGACAGCCCGCCCCCCAGCGCGGTCGCGGTCGCCGCGCGCGAGGCGATCCGTGTCAGGACGCCGTCCGCCGCACGCACCTCCTCCTTGCGGGCGGGCAGCGCACCGGCGACGGTCAGCTCGGCGGTACCGCCGAGCAGATCGGCGACGCGTACGGCCAACGCGGCCCGGGCGGGCGCCAGCCGGCGCTCGGCACGACGTGCGCAGACGCCGCTCAGCCACGGCACGCCCACGCCCGCGAGGAGCAGCCCCGCGGCCAGGACCGCGCCCGCCTCCGGCAGCAGCCAGCCGGTGAAGGCGGCAGCCCCGGTCCCGACCAGGAGCGCGGTCGCGGCGGGCAGCAGCCAGCGCAGCCAGTAGTCCTGCAACGCGTCCACGTCGGAGACCAGCCGGGACAGCAGGTCGCCCCGCCGCGTGGCCCGGAGGCCGGCGGGCGCGATCCGCTCCAGGCCGCGGTACACCGCCACCCTGAGATCGGCGAGCATCCTGAGCACGGCATCGTGGGACACCAGCCGCTCCGCGTAGCGGAAGACGGCCCGGCCCATGCCGAAGGCCCGGGTCGCGGTGACCGCGACCATCAGATACAGAACCGGGGGCTGCTCGGAGGCGCGTGAGATCAGCCAGCCGGAGACGGCCATGAGGCCGACCGACGACCCCACGGCGAGGCTGCCCAGCAGCAGCGCCAGGCCGAGCTTCCCGTGCTGGGACCCCGCGGCCTCCCGCACCCGGGCCAGCACCCGGCCCCCGGCCCTGGGCGCGGTCTCCCTGAACAGCACGGGGGACAGCGCGGGGGACAGCGCGGGCGGGCGCCCGGCGCCGTGCCGAGCACCGGGCTCGACGCTCTCCGGCCCGCCCGGTGCTGCGTGGGCACCCTCAGCCGCTCCGCCATCCGCCGTCTGCCGCCCGGCCCGTACGGGTTCCAGCGTCACCACCCGGTCGGCGACCGCGAGCAGCGCCGGCCGGTGCACGACCAGCAGCACCGTACGCCCCGCCGCCAGCCTCCGGACCGCCTCGACGATGCCCGCCTCCGTCTCGCCGTCCAGGCTCGCCGTCGGCTCGTCGAGCAGCAGCAGAGGCCGGTCGGCGAGGAAGGCCCGCGCCAGCGCGAGGCGCTGGCGCTGCCCGGCGGAGAGCCCGGCGCCTTCCTCGCCCAGCTCCGTCTCCGCACCGTCCGGCAGCGCTGCCACGAAGTCGTACGCGCCCGCCTCCCGCAGCGCCGCCATGACGGCCGCGTCGTCCGCGTCCGGGCGGGCCAGGCGCACGTTCTCCGCGATCGTCCCCGCGAAGAGGTGGGGGCGCTGGGGCACCCAGGCGATCTGCTCGCGCCAGCGTTCGGGGGAGAGGGCGGACAGATCGGCCCCGCCGACCCGGACCCGACCCTCGTCGGGCGTGGTGAACCCCAGCACCACGCCGAGGAGCGTGGACTTGCCGATGCCGCTGGGGCCGACCAGGGCGACGGTCTCGCCCTGCTCGACCACGAGCGAGGCCCCGTCCAGCGAGGGTTCGGTCCTGCCCTCGTGCCGGACCGTCACGCTCTCAAGTTCCAGCCGGAGGGACGCGGGTACGTCCAGGGATCCGCCGGCCGCGGGCTCGGTCTCCAGCACCGCGAAGATCTCCTCCGCGGCCGAGAGCCCTTCCGCGGCCGCGTGGTACTGGGCGCCGACCTGGCGGATGGGCAGATACGCCTCCGGCGCCAGGATGAGGACCACCAGGCCCGTGTAGAGGTCGAGCTCGCCATGGACGAGCCGCATCCCGATCGTCACCGCGACCAGGGCCACCGAGAGGGTCGCCAGCAGTTCCAGGGCGAGGGAGGAGAGGAAGGCGATCCGGAGCGTCTTCAGCGTGGCCCTGCGGTACTGCGAGGTGATGCTGCGGATCGACTCCGCCTGCGCCTTCGCCCGCCCGAACACCTTCAGCGTCGGCAGTCCGGCGACCACGTCCAGGAAGTGCCCGGAGAGCCGTGACAGCAGCTTCCACTGACGGTCCATCCGGGACTGGGTGGCCCATCCGATGAGAATCATGAAGAGCGGGATCAGCGGCAGCGTCACCACGATGATCGCCACCGAGACCCAGTCCTCGGTGACGATCCGGGCCAGCACGGCCACCGGTACGACGACCGCGAGGCCGAGCTGGGGGAGATAGCGGGAGAAGTAGTCGTCGAGGGCGTCGACACCCCGGGTGGCCAGAGCGATCAGCGAACCCGTGCGCTGCCCGCCCAGCCAGTCCGGCCCCAGGCCCGAGGCGCGTTCCATGAGCCGCCCACGCAGCTCGGACTTGACCGCGGAACTCGCCCGGTACGCGGCCAGTTCGGTCAGCCAGGCCACGAGCGCCCGCCCCAGAGCGACAGCGGCGAGCAGAAGCAGGGGTGTGCGGAGCCCGGAAACGGTCAGGCCGTCCTCGAACCCGCCCACCACCACTTCGGCGACGAGCATGGCCTGGGCGATGACCAGGCCCGCCCCGACCAGACCCAGCGCCACCACGGCCGCAAGGAAGAACCGGGTGGCCCGGGCGTACCGGAGCAGGCGCGGGTCGATCGGTTTCACGTGAAACAGCTCCCCAGTGGACTCATGTCGTTCGCTCGTTCAGTGCGCGTCGGCGATGTGGTGCGTACCGATGCGCTTGCGGAACACCCAGTACGTCCAGCCCTGGTAGAGCAGCACCACAGGGGTGGCGATCCCGGCACACCACGTCATGATCTTGAGGGTGTACGGGCTGGACGAGGCATTGGAGACCGTCAGGTTCCAGGCGTCGTTCAGCGAGGAGGGCATCACGTTCGGGAAGAGCGTCAGGAAGAGCATGGCCACCGCCGCCGTGATGGTCACCCCGGAGAACGCGAACGACCAGCCCTCGCGTCCCGCCGCGATGGCGCCGATGGCCACGACCAGCGCCACCACCGCCGTGATCATCGCGGCCAGGCTCCAGCCGTTGCCGTTGTCCGCCTGGGTCCAGGCCAGGAAGCCCAGTACGAGTACGGCGGTGGCCAGGCCCAGCTTGAGGGCCAGACCCCGGGCACGCGCCCTGATGTCCCCGACGGTCTTCAGCGCGGCGAACACCGCGCCATGGAAGGTGAAGAGGAACAGCGTGACCAGCCCGCCGAGGAGGGCGTACGGGTTCAGCAGGTCCCAGAGGTTGCCGACGTACTCCATGTCGGCGTCGATCTTCACGCCGCGGACGATGTTCCCGAAGGCCACGCCCCAGAGGACGGCCGGGATCAGCGAGGTCCAGAAGATCGCGTGCTCCCAGTTGGTCTGCCACCGCTCCTCGGGCCGCTTCGCCCGGTACTCGAAGGCCACCCCGCGCACGATCAGGCAGAGCAGGATGAGCAGCAGGGGCAGGTAGAAACCGGAGAACAGGGTGGCGTACCACTCCGGGAAGGCCGCGAAGGTCGCGCCGCCCGCGCTGAGCAGCCACACCTCGTTCCCGTCCCAGACCGGCCCGATCGTGTTGATCAGGACCCGCCGCTCCTTGCGGTCGCGGGCCAGCAGCTTGGTGAGGACCCCGATGCCGAAGTCGAATCCCTCCAGGAAGAAGTAGCCGGTCCACAGGACGGCGATGAGCACGAACCAGACGTCGTGGAGTTCCATCTCTCAGCTCCGCTTGCTCTCAGTAGGAGAAGGCCATCGGCCGGTCGGCGTCCTGGTCGTGACCGCCGATCCGGGTGGGCGGGTTGAGGTCGGCCTCGGTGAGCTCGGGCGGTCCGGCCTTGACGTACTTCAGGAGGAGCTTGACCTCGACGACGGCGAGCACCGCGTAGAGCGCCGTGAAGCCGATCATGGAGGTGAGCACCTCCGCCTGTGAGACGCCCGGGGAGACCGCGTCGCGGGTCTGGAAGACGCCGTACACCACCCAGGGCTGGCGTCCCATCTCGGTGAAGATCCAGCCCCAGGAGTTGGCGATCAAAGGGAAGAGCATGGTCCAGAGGGCGGTGATCCAGTAGAGCCTGGCGAGCTTGGGGCTCAGGGCCTTGTTCTTGAAGAGCACCAGATTCGGTACGTCGTCCTCGCCGGTGCGCATCGCCTCCGGGAGCATGAACTTTCTCCGGGTCAGCCAGAGCCCCAGGATGCCGAGGCTGAAGGAGGCCATGCCGAAGCCGATCATCCAGCGGAAGCTCCAGAACGCGACCGGGATGTTGGGCCGGTAGTCGCCAGGGCCGTACTTCTCCTGCTCCGCCTTGTTGATGTCGTTGATGCCGGGGATGTACGAGGTGAAGGTGTCGTCCGCGAGGAAGGACAGCACGCCGGGGATCGAGATCTCCACGGTGTTGTGCCCCTTGGCGACGTCGCCCACCGCGAAGAGCGAGAAGGGTGCTCCGTCCTCGCCCTCCCACAGGGCCTCGGCCGCGGCCATCTTCATGGGCTGCTGCTTGAACATCACCTTGCCGAGGACGTCACCGCTGACGGCGGTCAGCAGGCCGGCGATCACGACGGTGACCAGTCCGAGCCGCAGTGAGGTCCGCATCACACGGATGTGCCTCTTCCGCGCCAGGTGGAAGGCGGCGATACCGACCATGAACGCGCCGCCCACGAGGAACGCGGCGGTGATCGTGTGGAAGAACTGGGCGAGCGCGGTGCTCTGCGTGAGCACGTGCCAGAAGTCGGTCAGCTCGGCGCGCCCGCGCTCCTCGTTGATCCGGTAGCCGACCGGGTGCTGCATCCAGGAGTTGGCGGCCAGGATGAAGAACGTCGAGAGGATGGTGCCTATGGACACCATCCAGATGCAGGCGAGGTGGATCTTCTTCGGCAGCTTGTCCCAGCCGAAGATCCACAGCCCGATGAAGGTGGACTCGAAGAAGAACGCGATCAGCGCCTCGAAGGCGAGCGGGGCGCCGAAGACGTCGCCGACGAACCGCGAGTAGTCGGACCAGTTCATCCCGAACTGGAACTCCTGGACGATGCCGGTGACCACACCCATGGCGATGTTGATCAGGAAAAGCTTGCCCCAGAACTTGGTGGCCCTGAGGTACTTCTCGTTGTCCGTGCGCACCCAGGCGGTCTGCAGGCCGGCGGTGAGCGCGGCAAGAGAGATCGTCAGGGGGACGAACAGGAAGTGGTAGACGGTGGTGATGCCGAACTGCCAGCGCGCCAGGGTCTCTGGTGCCAGAGCCAGGTCCACGACTCTTCTCCTTACGTCGCCGCGATCACACCCACGGGCCGCCCGTCGAACCACCCGATCACGGGAGGAAACGGGATGCGCTTGTGAACGCGTTCACATTCACAAGCAATTATGGCGCACATGCCTTCGAGCCCATCGAGTGGGGGGTGCTTTCCGGCCGACCCGGCCGAGCCACCCGAAACCGGACAGGCCTCCGGGCACGGGCGGGGGCCGTCGGAGCAGGGAGAACACGGCGGCCCCGGACCTCGGTCGCCGAGGTCCGGGGCCGCCGGAGGTCCGGGAGCAGTCGTGCGGCTACCGCTCCTGGCGGAAGGATTCCGCCACCTTCAGGAACACGTCGTTGGCCTCGGCCTCCCCGATCGTGACCCGCACCCCCTCGCCGGCGAACGGCCGGACGACCACACCCGCCCGCTCACAGACCCCGGCGAATTCGAGCGTGCGGTCCCCCAGCCGCAGCCAGACGAAGTTCGCCTGGGACTCCGGAACGGTCCAGCCCTGCCGCACGAGCCCGTCGTACACCCGGGACCGCTCGACGACCAGCGATCCGACCCGCCCGAGCAGCTCGTCCTCGGCACGCAGCGAGGCGACCGCAGCGTCCTGCGCGACCTGGCTGACACCGAAGGGCACGGCCGTCTTGCGCAGCGCGGCCGCCACGGGCTCGTGCGCCACCGCGAAGCCGACCCGCAGGCCCGCGAGGCCGTACGCCTTGGAGAAGGTCCGCAGCACCGCGACATTGGGCCGCTCACGGTAGATCTCGATGCCGTCCGGCACGTCGGCGTCCCGGATGAACTCCTTGTACGCCTCGTCGAGCACGACCAGGACATCGTCCGGGACGCGGTCGAGGAACCGCTCGAGCTCGGCCCGGCGCACCACCGTGCCGGTCGGGTTGTTGGGGTTGCAGACGAAGATCATCCGCGTGCGGTCGGTGACCGCGCCGGCCATGGCGTCGAGGTCGTGCACCTCGCCGTCGGTCAGCGGAACCTTGACCGACGTGGCGCCGCTGACCTGCGTGATGATCGGGTACGCCTCGAACGAGCGCCAGGCATAGATGACCTCGTCACCCGGGCCCGAGGTGGCCTGGAGCAGCTGCTGGGCGACACCGACCGAGCCCGTGCCGGTGGCCAGGTGGGAGACCGGCACGGCGAACCGGTCGGCCAGCTCGTTCATCAGGCCGGTACAGGCCATGTCCGGGTACCGGTTGAAGCTCGCGGCCGCGGCCAGGGCGGACTCCATGACGCCGGGCAGCGGGGGATACGGGTTCTCGTTGGAGGACAGCTTGAAGGCCACCGGTCCCTCCGCGGACGCCGGCTTGCCCGGCACATACGCAGGGACGCCGTCCAGCTCGGCGCGCAGCTTGGGGCTCGTCTCGCTCACCGCAGGTCCTCCTCGACCGTCCGTACAGTTCAATACTGCTCACCTTATGAGGATTGGGCACCCGTGCGAACGGCCAGGACCCGAAATCGCCCGCCCCGGCGGGAAACGCCTGCCGCTCACGGCGACGGAAGGCCCCGAGAGGGGGGAGCGCTGCGGATCCCGCCGCGCGCCGGTCGCTCACTCCGTGGCGCGCATCCCTCGAACAGGTGAGTTGAGACCTCTTCGAGACATGGGCCATTCAGCAGGTTCCTGCGGCTCGACGCATGACACATCACTCCCGACAGGACCAACGCCCTTGCATCACAAGGCATTTAACAGTTTATGATCATGCAGAAACGTGCCTGTCGACGTGGGCATATGCGACCGGCCTGACCAGGCGTCAGAGCCCTACTATCGGCTCGCCATGACAGCAGCAGGGAAGCACCAGGTAAGCCGGACAGAGACGCCCCGCCGCAGCGGCCGGTCGGGACGGGCGGGGATCCGGGACGTCGCCGCGGCGGCCGGGGTCTCCATCACGACCGTGTCCGACGCCCTCAACGGCAAGGGCAGGCTCCCGGACGCCACCCGCCGCCATGTCCGCGAGGTCGCCGAACGGCTGGGTTACCGCCCGTCCGCGGCGGCCCGAACCCTCCGTACCGGCAAGTCGGGGCTCATCGGCCTGACCGTGACCACGTACGGGGATGAACCTTTCACCTTCACCGAGTTCGCGTACTTCGCGGAGATGGCGAGAGCCGCCACATCGGCCGCGCTCGCCCGTGGCTACGCCCTCGTGATCCTCCCGGCCACCTCCCGGCACGACGTGTGGTCCAACGTCGCGCTGGACGGAACGGTGGTCATCGACCCCTCCGACCAGGACCCGGTGGTCACCGAACTCGTGCGCCAGGGCCTGCCCGTCGTCTCCGACGGCCGCCCGGCGGGCACGCTCCCGGTCACGGCCTGGGTCGACAACGATCACCGGGCGGCCGTCCTCGACCTCCTGGACCACCTCGCGGCCGCCGGAGCGCGCCGGATCGGTCTGCTCACCGGCACCACCACCGACACGTACACACGGCTCTCGACCACCGCCTACCTCCACTGGTGCGAGCGGGTCGGCCAGGATCCGGTCTACGAGTCCTACCCGGCCCACGACCCCTGCGCGGGCGCCGTCGCGGCCGACCGCCTCCTCGCCCGTCCCGACCGCCCCGACGCCGTCTACGGGCTCTTCGACCCCAACGGCACGGATCTGCTCGCCGCCGCCCGGCGCTACGGCCTGCGGGTCCCCGAGGACCTTCTGCTGGTCTGCTGCAGCGAGTCCACGGTGTACGCGTCCACCGAGCCGCCGATCACCACGCTCTCGCTGAAGCCGCGCAGAATCGGCACGGCGGTCATCCAGCTCCTCATCGACGCCATCGAAGGGGTCGAACACGACGGTCCGGTGGAGCAGGTGATACCGACGGAGCTCATCGTCCGGACGTCCTCGCAACGGCGTCCGCCACGCACCACGGTCAGCGCTCCGCGATCACCGGCCGGGGACTGATCGGATTAATCCGGACCAAACGGCCGATGGACCGGATGCTCGCACGGATTCACCACCCCTGGTGCGTCACACAGCACGATCCGCATTCCTATGATGGGCGCACGACACCGCGGACCACCTCTACCAGGCAGGGCCCGTCAGGTGTACGGAGGCGCGACGGTGGTGGAGGGGTCGATGACTCAGGGGGCCGGTCAGGAACCCGTGGTGCGGACAGCGACGTTGCGTGACTTCCGCGTACCGCCGTATGCGCAGGTGCCGATGCCCGCGCCTCTGCCGCACCCCGGCAACGCCGCGCCGGGCGGCGAACCGCCGGAGGGGTACACCCCCACCGAGCGCGATCTTCCGGTGATCAACCGCGGCGACACCGTCCAGGTGGAAGCGGTGCCGGAGCCCCGGCCCGCCGCCGGGTCCGGCCGAGGGCCGCTGTACGTCGTCGGCGACGTCCACGGCTACCTGGACGAGCTCCTGGCCGCCCTGCGCGAGCAGGGCCTCGTCGACGCCGACGGCCGGTGGGCCGCGGGCAACGCCAGGCTCTGGTTCCTCGGCGACTTCACCGACCGCGGTCCGGACGGCATCGGGGTCATCGACCTCGTCATGCGCCTCTCCGCGGAGGCCGCGGCCGCCGGCGGGTACTGCAAGGCCCTCATGGGCAACCACGAGCTGCTGCTGCTCGGCGCGAAGAGGTTCGGCGACACCCCGGTGAACTCCGGCGCGGGAACCGCGACCTTCCAGGCCGCCTGGCTGCTCAACGGCGGCCAGAAGACGGACATGGAGCGGCTCCAGGACGTCCATCTCCAGTGGATGGCCCGGCTCGACGCCGTCGTCGAGGAGGACGGGCATCTGCTGATGCACTCCGACACGACCGCCTACCTCGACTACGGATCCACCATCGAGGACGTCAACGACACGGTGCACGCCATTCTGACGCGGAACGACGCCGACGAGTGCTGGGACCTCTTCCGCAAGCTCACCAAGCGGTTCGCCTTCCGCGACGAGGGCGCACAGGCCGTCCGCGAACTGATGACGACGTACGGCGGACAGCGCGTCGTCCACGGTCACAGCCCCATTCCGTACCTGCTCGGCGAGGTCGGATCGGAGGAGGGTGAGGACGTGGCACGGCCCGTGGTGGACGGTCCGCACGTCTACGCGGAGGGGCTCGCCATCGCCATGGACGGCGGGGTGACCATGGCCGGAAAGCTGTTGGTGGTCCAACTCCCCCTGCATGACTGACCTTCGCCGGGGAAGACGCATCACGACCCGACACCGTCAGCGGCTGGGCCTATTTCCGGAAACACCCTGTCACGCCGTGCCGTAGGCGCTCTACCATCGGCGTACCAGTCGCAGGCTCTCCTCCGTTTCCGCCCGATCGCCCGGCCCGTACGGTCGGTCAGGCCCTACGGAGCATCGGGGGATGCACATGAAAAGCGCTCCGCACCTGCTGGCCGAGGACCGCCCCGAGTACGAGCGGATCCTTGCCGACGCGCTGCGTCATGCTCACGAACGACCGGATCTGGACGGAGTCGGCGACCGTCTCAACGCGGAACAGCTGCGGACGATGGCTCTCAACGCCACGCCCCTGATCACCGCGGCGGCGGCCACCGAGTACGACCACTACGTGAAGGTCCGCGGCGAGCTGCGCGGGCCGGGGGACCCGGACGCCGAGACCTCCGTCCTCGCGCCCGTGGCCGAGCCCGACCCGGCGGGCGCGGGCACCCTCGCGGTGATCGCCGTGCTGGCGCCCGTCCTCGCGGGCACGGCCGCGCTGATATTCCTGGTGGTCGGCTACCCCCTGAAGGCGCTCAACCCCGCCCCGGCCTTCGCCGGGACCATGGTCGCCGCCGGGTGGTTCTTCGCGGCCGTCGCCGCCGCCGCCATCCTCGTCGCCGCAGTGGGGCTCCTCGTCACCGCCCTGCGCAACGGAGCCACGGCGCTCCCGGCGGTGGACGAGGAGGAAGAACTCCCGGAGGACGTGGCGCGCGCCCGGGAGGCCTGGCGCCACGCCCTGCTGGAGCGCGGCATTCTGCCCTTCCTCCGCGACGCGCTGGCCGACCCGACCGCCGGCCCCGCCTCACGGACGCCGCACCGGTCGGCCGACCGCATCCCGAAGATCGGCTACAGCAGGCCGGACTTCTCCGGTCCCGAGGACGGCCCCTCGGCCGGTCCGCGCCCGACCTTCACCAGCCCCGACTTCACCAGCCCGGACTTCGGCGGCCCGGATCACCGGCCGGAGTGATCCCGGCAGCACGGATTCCGGCCCCCGCACGCGAAACGGCGGAGGCCGGACCGGCTGCCTGCCGGTCCGGCCTCCGCCGTGGCGGGGCCTCTCCGGAGCCCCCGCCACGGCCGCCCGGTCAGTCCGCCAGCGGCAGGTACACGCGGTTGCCGCTCGCCGCGAACTCCCTGGACTTCTCGGCCATCCCCGCCTCGATCTCGGCCTGCTCGTCCCCGTGTTCACGCCGGATGTCGTGGGAGATCTTCATCGAGCAGAACTTCGGGCCGCACATCGAGCAGAAGTGAGCCGTCTTCGCCGGCTCGGCCGGCAGCGTCTCGTCATGGAACTCCCGCGCGGTGTCGGGGTCGAGCGCCAGGTTGAACTGGTCCTCCCAGCGGAACTCGAACCGGGCGTCCGACAGGGCGTCGTCCCACTCCTGCGCCCCCGGGTGCCCCTTGGCGAGATCCGCCGCGTGCGCCGCGATCTTGTACGTGATGACCCCGGTCTTCACGTCGTCACGGTTGGGCAGCCCCAGGTGCTCCTTGGGCGTGACGTAACAGAGCATCGCCGTCCCCCACCAGGCGATCATCGCCGCGCCGATACCCGAGGTGATGTGGTCGTACGCGGGCGCGACGTCCGTGGTGAGGGGGCCCAGCGTGTAGAACGGCGCCTCCTCGCAGATCTCCTGCTGGAGGTCGATGTTCTCCTTGATCTTGTGCATCGGGACGTGCCCCGGGCCCTCGATCATCGTCTGCACCCCGAACCGCTTGGCGACGGTGTTGAGCTCGCCCAGCGTCCTGAGCTCGGCGAACTGCGCCTCGTCGTTGGCGTCGGCGATGGATCCGGGGCGCAGCCCGTCACCGAGCGAGTACGTCACGTCGTACGCCGCGAGGATCTCGCAGAGCTCCTCGAAGCGCTCGTACAGGAACGACTCCTTGTGGTGGGCCAGGCACCACGCCGCCATGATGGACCCGCCGCGCGAGACGATGCCGGTCTTGCGGCGGGCCGTCAGCGGGACGTACGGCAGCCGGACCCCGGCGTGCACCGTCATGTAGTCGACGCCCTGTTCGGCCTGCTCGATGACCGTGTCCTTGTAGATCTCCCAGGTCAGCTCCTCCGCCCGGCCGTCGACCTTCTCGAGTGCCTGGTAGAGGGGGACGGTGCCGATCGGCACGGGGGAGTTGCGCAGGACCCACTCTCGGGTGGTGTGGATGTTGCGGCCGGTGGAGAGGTCCATGACCGTGTCGGCGCCCCACTTGGTGGCCCAGGTCATCTTGTCCACCTCCTCCTCGATGGACGAGGTGACCGCGGAGTTGCCGATGTTGGCGTTGACCTTCACCAGGAACCGCTTGCCGATGATCATCGGCTCGATCTCCGGATGGTTGACGTTGGCCGGCAGCACGGCCCTGCCCGCGGCGATCTCCTCGCGCACGACCTCGGGTTCGACGTTCTCCCGGATCGCGACGTACTCCATCTCCGGGGTGATCTCCCCCCGGCGGGCGTACGCGAGCTGGGTGACGGGCCGGCCGTCACGGCTCCGGCGGGGCTGCCGCGGGCGGCCGGGGAAGACCGCGTCCAGATTGCGCAGACCACCCCGTGGCGACGTGTGCTTGAGCCCGTCGTCCTCGGGGCGCGCGGGACGGCCCGCGTACTCCTCGGTGTCGCCGCGGGCGATGATCCAGTTCTCCCGGAGCGGGGCGAGCCCCCGGCGTACATCGGTGTCGGTGGTGGGATCGGTGTACGGCCCCGACGTGTCGTACAGCGTCACGTCCTTGCCGTTGGTGAGGTGCACCTGACGGACCGGCACCCGGAGATCAGGGCGTGAGCCCTGGACATACCCCTTGTGCCAGCCGATGGACTTCCCGGCCTCGTCGCTCCCCGCGCCGCCGTCGACGGCGGTGTCCGCGGTGTCCGTCGCGAGGTGCGCGTTCGGCGCGTTCCGCGTCGAGGCAGGCGTGCGTGCGTCCGCTGTGGTCATGAGACCTACTCCCTACGCCGGCATTACCCGGTAACAGGTTCGGCGGTCGGCGCAGCGTGTCCCGTACGGATGTACGGAGGTCAGCGCCCTCTCAGCCCGGTGCTCCGAGCTCCCGCGTGTACAGATGTGCCTCCACGCTAACCTCCGTTCTGGCGTGCTGGCCAGAGGGCCTCCCTCGTTCTTGGGATGATCGGCGGGTGACGTCCCCCGGAAGCGCCCCCGAACCCACCGGTCCCGCATCAGGCAGCACGCAGAGTCATGCGCACGGCCACACCCACAGCCACGGACCGGCCGCACCCGTGTCCAAGCATCTGCGCAAGGTCATCGCGGCCGTGCTGATCCCCTTCGCCACCGCGGTCCTGGTGGGCCTCGCGGTGCTCTGGCCAGGAGGCGCCCCCGCCCACGAGCGCACAGGTGTCGGCTTCGACCGGCAGACCCAGGACGGACGGGTCACGAAGGTCGTGTCGGTCGACTGCGCGGACGTCAACGCCTCCCAGGTGCCGGCGACTGGAGACACCTCGACGCCGTCGGGGCGGGAGGCCGTCAACGAGCAGACGGGGCAGTGCAAGAAGGCCACGGTCGAAGTCACCACGGGTGAGGACAAGGGCCGTACGTTCGTCGAGGTCGTCCAGCCGGACGCCCCGCGGCAACTGCGCGAGGGCCAGGGGGTGGTCGTGGCGTACGCCCCCGACGCGCCCCGGGACCTGCAGTATTCGGTGACCGACGTGGACCGCTCGTTCCCGATGGCCCTGCTCGCCGGGATCTTCGCCCTCGCGGTCGTCGTCGTGGGCAGGCTGCGCGGACTGATGGCGCTGATCGCTCTCGCCGTCTCCTTCGCCGTACTGACGCTGTTCATCCTGCCGGCGATCCTCCAGGGCTCGAACCCCCTGGTCGTCGCGGTGATCGGGGCCAGCGCCATCATGCTGATCGCCCTCTACATGTGCCACGGGCTGACGGCCCGCACCTCCGTGGCCGTCATCGGCACACTCATCTCGCTGCTGCTGATCGGGCTGTTGGGCTCGCTCTTCATCGGCTGGGCCAGCCTGTCCGGGAACACGGACGACAACACCGGCCTGATCCACGGGCTGTACCCGGACATCGACATGAGCGGCCTGCTGCTCGCCGGTGTGATCATCGGTTCGCTCGGTGTGCTCGACGATGTGACCGTGACCCAGACATCAGCGGTCTGGGAGCTGCACCAGGCCGACCCGACGATGAGCGCACGACAGCTCTACCGGGCGGGTATCCGCATCGGGCGCGACCACATCGCCTCGGTCGTCAACACACTCGTCCTCGCCTACGCGGGCGCGGCGCTTCCCCTGCTGCTGCTGTTCTCGATCGCGCAGAGCAGTGTGGGCACGGTGGCCAACAGCGAGCTGGTCGCCGAGGAGATCGTCCGCACGCTGGTCGGATCGATCGGGCTGGTCGCCTCGGTGCCGGTGACGACGGCGCTCGCGGCCCTGGTGGTCTCCGCGGACCGTACGGGGCTCGGCGCGGAAGCCGGAGCTCCTGCACCCGCACGGACCGGGAGGGGACGCCGCCGCAAGGCGTGAACCGGGGCACCGGACACATGGCCCCGGGCTCCCGGTGATCGGTGTTCAGCCGGATCTTCTGTTCAGCCGGCGTTCTGTTCCTTGGCGAGGATGCGGCCCAGCGCCTCTTCCAGATTGCCGTCGAAGTCACCCAGCGTGTGCTCCTGTCCCAACGGCACCAGCTTGTCCGTCCGGTCGAGAAATGCCACCAGAGGCGCGGTGCCGGCCCTGAAGAGCGCCCGGTCCGCGCCGACCTGAAGCCGGATGTGTACATCCGACAGCCCTTCGGGCTCGATCGGGCCGATGTGCACATCGCCGTCACCGCTGGGGCTGTTGAGGCCGTCGAGCAGCAGCTCACGGCCGAATGCCCAGGTGACGGGGGCGTCACCCGGCAGGTGGAAGGTCATCCGGATCGCATACGGATCACTGACCTCGTACCGGAGCTCCACCGGAATACGGAAGGAGAGCTCCTCGGAGACGAGGAAGCTCATCATGACCTCTGCTTGAACCGACTCGCGCATCGTTCAACCCCGCAGTAGATGAAACTGGCCAGGAATGATCCCCCATGGCCCTATTGACGCCATCGTGATGCACGCGATAGCAGATCACAAGGAGTGATTTTTCAGATACTGATAGAGAACACGAACGAGCGCAAGAGAGTGGTCACTTCGCAGCGTAGTTGTTCGACTGCGGGGAGCAACCGTTCTTCTTGGTGGAGGGGGAGAGATACAGCCATGGCCGCGACGGCGGAACCGACAGTGATCGGAATGGCCGCGCAGACCGTCCCCAGGGCGTACTCCTGCCGCTCGACGACGGGTTCCGTGTGCTTCATCGTTCTCAGTCGGTCGAGCAGCGCCTGGCGGTCCCTGACGGAGTAACGCGTCAGCGGACGGACGGGGTGCCGGTCCAGGTGGTCCTCGCGCGCACGCTCGTCCAACTGCCCGAGAAGACACTGCCCGAGGGCGTGGGCATGGCCCGTCTCACGGAAGGAAGCCCATTCGTGGACCGCGGGAACGGCGGGGATGTCGGCGACGGCGACCATCTCGATCTCGCCGTCCTTGTACAGGGCGCAGTACACGGGGGCGCCGATGGCGTCGGCCCAGTGGGCGAGCGATTCGACGATCACACCGGGACGCGGCGTCGCCGGGCCCCCGCCCAGGCGTTCGGCCGCGGCCCCGAACAGGAAGACGCCGTTCTCCCTGCGGAGATATCCCTCATGGGTCAGGGTCCGCAACAGGTGATAGGCGGTGGGGAGGGGAAGCCCGGCCTCCCGGGCGAGCTGCTTGGCCGGTGCCCCGTCCCGATGGGTGCCCACAGCCTCCATAAGTCTCAACGCCCGCTGAACCGAACCGATCAACGTCGGGACAGCGGTACGCGATGCCGTGGTCACAGGTCACCCCCAGGCATGGTGACGGGCTCTCAGCCCTCCCGCGGGGGCCGCCCCCACGGGCCCGCCGCGAGCCTGGGGTCCGGAGACCGGACGGTCGCACAAACCACTGGGCAGGATGGTGACGGGCCGTCATTTCCCAGCTGGCGGCAGCGGTACGCCACTGTATCGGCACGTTCTGTCACGAGTAAGGTTTCGACTGCGACTTAGCTCAGCTGGGCTAATCGCCGGAACTCGCGGCCCGTCACGCGGACTCCGGGCACCACGGGCACCCGGCATCCGCCCGGTCGCTCTACCAGTCGCTGCGCTCCGACGAGGACATGAACTTCCGTACGACGAAGATCAGACCGCCCACGAGCACGACGAACACCAACGCCTTGAACAGCAGTCCGATGACGAACCCGACCACGCTGGCGATCAGGCCGCCGAACACGACGATCGCGATGAGCGGCACCGCGACCCACTTCACCCACCAGGGCATCCCCGCGAAAATCTCCCGCACCGCCATCGCCGTTACCTCGTCTCTGTGAGTTCCTGCTTCGATGCTAGAGGCGCGGAACGGCCGACGGGGGCCCGGGAGCCCTTGTAGTCCCCTGAGCGATCCCCTAGGGAACCCGGGGTCCGCCGGGGCCCGGCGCGGGTGGAAACCCTGGGAGGGCCGGTCAGCCCTCGGGCGGGGAGAAGACCACCATCACCCTGAGGTCCTCGGTGATGTGGTGGAACTTGTGGGCGGTCCCCGCCGGTACGTAGACGACGCTCCCCCGCCCGACCTGGGTGGTCTCGGTGCCGACCGTGATCGAGGCCCGGCCGCTCACGACGAAGTACACCTCGTCCTGCTGGTGCGGCTGCTGGGGGTCGAGAGCGCCGGCGTCCAGGGCGTACAGGCCGACGGACATGTTGCGTTCCCGGACGAACTGCAGATACGCACCGTCGTTGGCGGCACGTTCCGCCTCCAGCTCGTCCAGTCTGAATGCCTTCATCGTCCGTCCGCCCCTCGCACCCGTGCCGGTCAGTACCGCCGGTGTTCCCCACCGATCATGTCTGCCACGATCAGACACATGAAGAATTTCGTAGTCAAGACGATCGCCAACGCGGGTGCGCTGGCGGTGGCCATCTGGTTGCTCCAGGACATCACGCTCACCGGGGACAGCACCGGGCGCAAGGTGCTCACACTGATCGTGGTGGCGCTGCTCTTCGGTCTGGTGAACTTCATCGTCAAGCCGGTGGTGAAGCTGCTCACACTCCCCCTGTTCATCCTGACCCTCGGGCTGATCACCCTGGTGGTGAACGCCCTGATGCTGATGCTGACCTCCTGGCTGGCCGGCGTCATCGATGTGAGCTTCCACGTGGAGGGCTTCTGGACGGCAGTCCTGGGCGGCCTCATCATCTCCGTCGTGTCCTGGGCGCTCAATGTGGTGCTCCCCGACGAGGACTGATCCGTCCCTCGATGACACAGTGCGGAACGGACCGGTGCACGCCGGGGAGAGACGAGGAGACGACATGAGCACCATGGGCGACGGAACACGGGCCGTACGGGCGGGACTGCCCGAACCCGAGCAGTACGAACCCACCCTTCCCGGTCCGGTCTTCGCCGCGCACTTCCATCTGTCGGGCGAACCGGTCGGCCCCTATACGTACGGGCGGGAGACGAACCCGACCTGGACCCACCTGGAGCGCGCCATCGGCGAGCTTGAGGCACCGGGGGAGCAGGTCACGACCACGGTCTTCGCCTCCGGGATGGCCGCCATCTCGGCCGTACTGCTCTCCCAGGCACGCACCGGCGACGCCGTGGTGCTGCCCGACGACGGCTACCAGGCCCTTCCGCTCCTGCGGGAGCAGCTGGAGGCGTACGGCGTCGAGGTGCGGACCGCCCCGACCGGCGGGGACGCCCAGCTCGCCCTGCTCGACGGGGCGAAGCTGCTGTGGATCGAGACCCCCTCCAACCCGGGCCTCGACGTCTGTGACGTCCGCAGGCTCGTGGAGGCCGCGCACGCCAAGGGGGTCCTGGTCGCGGTCGACAACACCCTGGCCACTCCGATCGGTCAGCGCCCCCTGGAGCTGGGAGCGGACTTCTCGGTGGCCAGCGACACCAAGGGCATGACCGGGCACGGGGACATCCTGCTCGGCCATGTCAGCTGCCTGGACCCGGAGCTCGGCGCCGGTGTGCGCCGCTGGCGCAAGGTGGTCGGTGCCATTCCCGGTCCCATGGAGGCCTGGCTCGCGCACCGTTCGCTGGCGACACTGCAGCTCCGGATCGACCGCCAGTGCACGACCGCGCTGGCGCTGGCCGAGGCCCTGTCCAAGCGTGCGGACGTGGCGGGGCTCCGTTATCCGGGGCTGCCCGGCGACCCCTCGTACCCGACGGCCGTCCGGCAGATGCGGCGCTTCGGCTCCGTGGTCTCGTTCGTGCTGGCGGACAAGGACACCGCCGAGCGCTTCCTGGACGGGCTGCGCCTGGTCGACGACGCGACGAGCTTCGGAGGAGTGCGGTCCACGGCCGAGCGCCGGGCCCGCTGGGGCGGGGACGCGGTGCCGGAGGGCTTCGTCCGGTTCTCCGTCGGCGCCGAGGACCCCGAGGATCTGCTGGCGGACGTGGAACGCGCGCTGGACGCGGCCGCGCGCTGAGTCCTCCCCCTCGGTCCTGGCAGGACCGGTCCGGGACAGGCGTCCCCGTCGACCGGACCGGTCCCGCCCGGGACGAGCGGCCCGAGCCTCCCCCCTCGTGACTCGGACCGCCCCGGTTCCTGCGCCGAGAACCGCCTGGACAAGGCTAGTTGACTGTGCGTCAGTGTCCAATCACAGTAGCGACAGAGACCTATCGACATATTTATAGTTGAGGCGGTTGCAAAGGGCGGTGCGGGACGGCGCCACGTCCGCGAGGGGGAGGGGGCGAACGATGGACCTGGCCCTGCTGCGCACGTTCGTCACGGTGCACCGGGCCGGATCGTTCACCCGGGCCGCCGCCCTGCTCGGACTCTCCCAGCCCGCCGTCACCTCGCAGATACGCACTCTGGAGCGGCAACTGGGCCGGCCGCTCTTCCTGCGCAGGGCCCGTGGGGTGACCCCGACCACCGTCGGCGACGAGCTCGCCCAGCGGGCCGCCCCGCATCTGGACGCGCTGGTCGACATCGTCGAGGTGGGGCTCGACGAGGAGTCGGGGACGAGGACCCTGCACCTGGCCGGCCCCCCGGAGTTCACCTCGCTGCGGGCGCTGCCCGCCCTGACCCCGCTGGTCTCCCAGGGTCTCGCACTGCGCAGCAGCTTCGTCGCGAAGACCGAGGAGACCCTCGACGGGTTGTCCGCCGGACATCATGATCTGGCCATCACCACCGCCCGTCCCCGGGGCGGGCTGCTGACGTCGACCACCCTCTGCGACGAGGAGCACGTCCTGGTCGCCTCGCCTCGCTGGGCAGGGCGTCTGGGGCCCGGGGCGCTGCGGCACAAGGGCTCGGTCCTGCTGGAGCAGTTACCGGTGGTCGAGGTGCACGAGAGCCTCCCGCTGGTCTCCCGCTACTGGGCGTCGGTCTTCGACAGCCGGCCCGCCGCGTCCGCCGCCGTCATCGCACCCGATCTCCGCACGGTTCTGGGGTGCGCGGCAGCGGGCGCCGGCCTGGCCGTGCTGCCGCGCTATCTCTGCGAGGGTGCGCTGGAACGGGGTGAGGTCGTGGCCCTGCTGGACCCTCCGATCCCCCCGCTGCGCACGTATTTCCTGGTGGCGCGGACCGGCACACTCGGCCTTCCGCACATCGCGCGGGCACACGAGTGGCTGGTGCGCGCTGCCGTGGACTGGTGACCGGTCGGCCGACAGGAGTTTCAGATCGGGTTTCCTGGGCCACTCTCTTGCCATGACCGAACGCCCGGTGGTCAAGCGCACAGCACGCGCCGTCCTGCTCGACGGCGATGACCTCATCCTGATCAAGCGCACCAAGCCCGGCGTCGACCCGTACTGGCTCACGCCCGGTGGGGGCGTCGAGCCGGAGGACGCCAGCGTCGTCGACGCACTGCACCGCGAGATCGACGAGGAGCTCGGCGCCAAGATCGTCGATATCGTGCCCTGCTTCGTCGACACCGTCGAACACATCGCGGGCGGTGGCGTCAAAGGCGTGAAGGTGCAGCACTTCTTCGTCTGCCATCTGGCTTCGATGGATCCCTCGCGTCGGCACGGCCCCGAGATCGACGAACCCTGCGGGGAGTACGAGATCGTCCGGGTGCCCTTCAGCCGCGTCGGAATCGCGGCCGTACACCTCGTTCCCCTGTCCCTCCGGCACTATCTGGACGCCAACATCGAGGGTGTACGGGCGCTGCACGCACCCGATCTGGGCTGAGCCCCAGGACCGCGACGGGCTCAGCGGGTTCACGGTCAGGAGTACGGCACCTACGCCGAGGCGCGTATCCGGGGATACTCCCGCTGTCAGATGCCCGGACACCGCGCGCTTGGCACCGTGTTTCACGTGAAACCACTCAAGCGTCCTGTGCGCCGCAGCATCCTCGTCGCCCACGTAGCCGTGTCCGTGAGCTGGCTGGGCCTCACCGTGGGCCTGCTGGCTCTCGGCCTCACCGCGTTCCTCACCCACGACGCCTCGCTGGCTCAGGCCGCCACCCGCTCCATGAAGGTCTTCGGCGACTGGCTCGTCGTACCGGTCGCTCTGCTCTCGCTGCTCAGCGGTCTGGTGCTGGCGCTCGGCACCCCCTGGGGTCTGGCCCGGCACCGCTGGGTCTGGACGAAGTTCTGGCTGACGCTCATCACCGCAGGGCTCTCGGTCTTCTCGCTCCGCCCCGGCATCGACGAAGCCGCGGCCCGGGGTGCGACCGGCATCGATCTGGTGATCGCACCCTCGGTGGCCACGGCCACGTACCTCTTCATCACCGCGATATCGGTACTGAAGCCGTGGGGGCCGACTCGCCGTGGCTGGCGGCTACGACCGGCTCAGCAGCCTGCGCGGCAACCAGCCGGCCGGCGGTGACGGTCCGGCGCTCGAGCGCACCGGAGAGCACCGCCAGCACCAGCGCCGAGGCCGCCAGCGCGGCGCCGACCCAGTTGGGTGCGGTGTAGCCGAAGCCCGCCGCGATGACGATGCCGCCCAGCCACGCCGCGAGCGCGTTGCCGAGGTTGAAGGCCCCGATGTTGACGGCCGAGGCCAGGGTGGGCGCGCCCGCCGCCTGGTCGAGTACGCGCTTCTGGAGCGGCGGTACGGTCGCGAAGCCGAGAGCTCCGATGAGGACGATGGTCACAGCGGCGGCGATCCTGTTGTGCGCGGTCAGCGTGAACAGGGCCAGGACCACGGCGAGGGCACCGAGCGCCACGTACAGCATCGGCATCAGATGACGGTCGGCGAACTTCCCTCCGAGCAGATTCCCTCCGACCATGCCGAGGCCGAAGAGGACCAGCAGCCAGGTGACGGAAGACGTCGCGAAGCCGGCGGTCTCCGTCATCATCGGGGTGATGTAGGTGATCGCCGCGAAGACGCCACCGAAGCCCAGCACCGTCATCGCCATGGCGAGCAGCACCTGGACATTGCGGAACGCGGCCAGTTCGTGGCGGATCCGTACGCCCTGGGGCTTCGGCTGCTCAGGTACGAGCTTCGCCACTCCGAGGAGGCCCAGGACACCGAGCCCCGCCACGACGAAGAACGTGACGCGCCAGCCGAGGCTCTGGCCGATGAAGGTCCCCAGCGGAACGCCTACGACGTTGGCGACGGTGAGCCCGGTGAACATCATGGCGATGGCGCTGGCCTTCTTCTCCGGAGCGACCAGGTCCGCCGCCACGACCGACCCGATACCGAAGAAGGCACCATGCGCGAGCGAGGCGACCACCCGTCCGGCCAGCATCACGCCGAAGACGGGAGCGAGTGCGGAGACGACGTTCCCCACGATGAACAGCCCCATCAGGAGCATCAGCATCCGCTTCCTGGTCACGCGGGTGCCCAGAATCGTCATCAGCGGAGCACCGAGAACCACGCCCAGGGCGTAGCCGGTGACCAGAAAGCCTGCGGTCGGGATCGAGACCTGGAAGTCCGCAGCGACATCGGGCAGCAACCCCATGATCACGAACTCGGTGGTGCCGATACCGAATGCCCCGATGGCGAGGGCTAGGAGCGCGAGCGGCATGGATGCCACCTTCCCTGAAGTGTGCGCCTGCGTCTTACGAGCGTCCACAATAATTGCAGACGCTCATTAATTGCAAGCGCGGGCTATTGCGTACGTGCCCTATCCTGGAGGGAAGCCGCTCCCGTACGGAGGAGAGAACATGACAGCGACAGACCCCGCCCTGACGGCCCTCGCCCAGAGCTGGTGCGCCCTCTCCCTGCTCCACGGGAAGATCGAGGCCCGCATCGAACGGGCCCTGCAGTCCCACCACAGCCTCAGCGCGCGCGAGTTCTCCCTGCTCGACGTCCTCAGCCGCCAGCACAGCGGCACGGGCGGCCACCTGCAGATGAAGCAGGTGGCGGACGCCGTGGTGCTGAGCCAGAGCGCCACCACCCGGCTGGTCACCCGGCTCGAGGACCGCGGCCTGCTCACCCGGTACCTCTGCGACACGGACCGGCGAGGCATCTACACGGACGTCACCGAAGCGGGGCTCGCGCTGCTGAGCGAGGCCAGGCCGACCAACGACACCGCGCTCCGCGCCGCGCTCGACGAGGCTGCCGAGAACCCGGAGCTCGCTCCGCTGGTCCGGACGGTCGAGGCCCTGAAGGTCCCCGCCTGAGCCGATGGGTTGCGTAGTCTGCCGATCATGAGCGATCTCGACATACGTCCCGCCGCGCCCACCGATATCCCCGCCATCGTGGCCATGCTCGCCGACGACCCGCTGGGCGCGCGGCGCGAATCCCCGGATGATCTCGACCCGTACCTCGCCGCGTTCCGGCGCCTCGCCGACGACCCGAATCAGCATCTGACCGTGGCGGTGCGCGAGGGCAAGGTCGTGGGCACCCTCCAGCTGACGATCGTGCCGGGGCTGTCCAGGCGTGGCGCGACCCGCTCCATCGTCGAGGGCGTCCGTGTCCACGCGGACGAGCGCGGCAGCGGCCTCGGTACCCAGCTGATCCAGTGGGCGGTCGACGAATCCCGGCGTCAGGGCTGCCAGTTGGTGCAGCTGACGTCGGACGCCACGCGTACGGACGCCCATCGCTTCTACGAGCGCCTCGGCTTCACCGCGAGCCATGTGGGCTTCAAGCTCACCCTCTGAACGCGCGCGTTCCGCTCAGCCCCGTAGGCCGCCGTACTCCGTACTCCGGGAGGCATCACGTGCACCGCGTCGATGACGATCAGCGCCGGGCCAGGCTCGGCCGACGCCATCTGCTGGCCCCCTCGGCACGGGCCGCGTCCGCCGTCGCCGTGGCGGACTCCCTCGTCGCCCTGCACGCGACCGATGCCGCCACGGTCTTCCTCTCCGTCTGCGCGCGGCTGGCCGAACCCGGATCCGGAGCGGTGGAGCGGGCGCTCTACGAGGACGTCTCGTTGGTGCGGCTGCTCTCCATGCGGAACACCCTGTTCACCGTGTCCACGGAGGTGGCACCCTCCGTGGACGCGTCGAGCGCGCGGACCGTGGCGGCCAAGGAGCGCAGAAAGCTCCTCAAGCATCTGCGGGAGGACGGCAACGGGCTGGACGAGCGCTGGCTCGCCGAGACCGAGAGGCAGACGCTCGCCGCTCTGACCGCTCGGGGCCAGGCCACGGGGAGCGAGCTGTCGACCGCCGTACCCGCGCTGCGCACGAAGATCACCGTCTTCCCCGGGACGAGGCAGGAGACGGTGCAGGGTGTCGCCTCCCGGGTGATCCGGGTACTGGCCGCCGACGGGCGCATCCGGCGGGACCGACCGCGCGGTTCATGGACCTCCAGCCAGTTCCGCTGGACGGCCGCCGAGCCATGGCCCCCGTCGGACCCCGCGCAGGCGCGCGCGGAACTGGCCGGACGCTGGCTCCTGTCCTACGGCCCCGCGACCGAAGGCGATCTGAAGTGGTGGACGGGCTGGGGCGTGCGTGAGACGCGTACGGCCCTGGCAGCCGCCGGCGCCGAGGAGGTCCTCCTCGGCAACGGGGCCGTCGGCTGGGTCGCCCCGGGGGACCTCGCCGACGAACCCGCTCCGGAGCCCTGGGCGGCCCTGCTGCCCGGTCTCGATCCGAGCGCCATGGGCTGGGCCGACCGCGGCTTCCACCTGCCCGCCGATCACCGTGCCGCCCTGTTCGACCGTGCGGGCAACATCGGGCCGACGGTGTGGTGGAACGGCACGGTCGTCGGGGGCTGGGCTCAGCGCGCGGACGGCGAACCGGTGTGGCGTCTGCTGTCCGACGTGGGCCGGGAGGCCTCACAGCTCATCGAGGCAGAGGCTGCCCGGCTGTCCGCCTGGGTGGGCGACGCCCGGATCACTCCGCGTTTCCGCACGCCTCTGGAACGCGAGCTGACGGCCTGAGCGTGTTTCACGTGAAACGCCGCCCCTCACTCGTCAGAGGGCGAGACCTCGCCAGCCGTCCTCGTCCACGCCCCCCGGGATGGCCGCGCTCCGGTCGTACGGCTCCCGCGTGAAGACGAACGACCCCAGATCGAGATGGTCCACCGTGCCGTCAGCCGCGCGTACGACCCGGAGCGTCTCCCCCGCGTAGTAGCCGTTGAGACCGGTCCAGGTTCCGTCGGGACGCGCCTGGAAGCGGGCGGCCCGGCCGGCACCCCGCAACGGCTGGAACTCGATCCCGCCGTCCGCGAGCAGCTTCAGGGCGTGGACCTGTGTGCCCCAGTACCAGGGGCCGGTCAGAGCCAGCAGCTCCTTGTCGACCTCGGGCAGCGGGCGCCAGGGCTCCGGGATCCTCGGCTCGGCGTCGGCGACGATCTGCAGGAGATCCGCGGCGACCGTCCCCACCAGGGGGCCCGAGGTGGCATTCGCGAGCACCACGGCCGCGACATCGTCCTCGACGCTGAACCACAGCGTGGCCAGGAAGCCGGGCAGCGATCCCGTGTGCCCGAGGAGCGTACGGTTTCCGCGCCGTACGACCTGAAGGCCGAGGCCGTACGTCCCCGCCCAGTCACCCGCTTCGGCCGGAGCTGCGGGAGCGCGCATCTCCTCCACCGAGGAAGCACGCAGCACTCGCTCGTCGCCCTGCGCCAGGAAGGCCGCGAAGCGGAGCAGATCGGTGGTCGTCGACCAGAGCTGACCGGCCGGTGCCATCAGCCCGAGGTCCTCGGCCGGTTCGGGCAGCATGACGTCCGCCCACGGGTGGACGGCCCAGCCGCCCGCATGCGGGGCGCTCGCCTGCGGAGCCGTACGGTCCATCCCCAGCGGTTCGAGGATCTCCCGGCGAAGCACCTCGGCCCAGGAATCGCCACGCAGCTCCTCCACGAGCGAGCCGAGCAGTGTGTATCCCGGGTTCGAGTAGTGATGCCGGTGGCCGGAAGGGTGGATGGCGGGTCGCTCCCCGAGCACATCCGACAGCTCGGGGCGCAGGGCGCCAGGAGTCCTCTCCCACCAGGGAGCAGGGGTCTCGGCTCCCAGGCCGCCGCTGTGGCCGAGCAGTTGGAAGACGGTCAGCTGCCCCGCGTCGGTGCCCGGAAGATGCTTCTCCAGAGGATCGTCCAGGTCCAGCAGCCCCTCGTCGCGCAGGCGCATCACCAGCACGGCGGTGAACGTCTTGGTGATGGAGCCGATCCTGAACTGCGTATCGCCATTGGGCTCATGGCCGTCCACACAGCTACGGGCACCGCTCCAGGCGATCTGCCCGTCCCGCTGCACCGCGGCGACGAGGGAAGGGGTCCGGCCTTCGGACTGCGCGGTGGCGACACGGTGCAGCAGGGCGCGCCGGGTACCGGGGAGCAGGATGTCGGAAGAAGTCATGCTCCAGGATGACCCGCACCTCGGGGCCTGACGAACCCATTTGGCTGCGCAGGAGGCCTGCCGAGGCTGCTCAGTCGTGTTCCGTCCGGTCCGGCGTGTGGGGCAGCAAGGGGAAGAGCCGGGTGATGAGAGCTACCGGCCGGGCCCCGTGGGGGCGGGCCAGGGGGCGTTGTTCGCGGTCCTGGAAGGGCGCGAGCGCCCGTCGCACCACCTCTGCCACCTGGGCCATCTCCTCGGGTGTCAGGTAGGCGACCGCGCTGAACGCTTCGTCACGGCGCCACTCCGACGGCGCCTCGTCCCGCCGGCTCAGCCACCGCTGCCAGCTCTCGTCCTCCAGCCCTCGGGCCAGGTCGCCGAACTGCTCGTCCGTGGCTCCACCGAGAACCCGGTCGCCCTGCCTCAGACGCCAGGGGCGTGCGCGGCCCCCGCTGTGGGGCGCCTCCTCGATGTATCCATGGCGCGCGAGCTGCCGCAGGTGGAAGGAGCAGAGCCCGGAGCTGTAGCCCAGGCGGGCGGCGGCTTCCGTAGCCGTGAGGGTCCCGACTTCGGCGAGCAGATCCAGGAGGGCCGTACGGACCTCGTGCTCGCGCAGCTCCGCACCGGAGCCGCCGTCTGCCCGGCCGTGCGGGGCGGTGAGGTCATCTTCAGTCACTTTGCAAAGTCTGCTACTTTGCAAAGCGCTTGGCAAGCAGCACCCCTTGGCACACCGCGATCCCCGGCACGCAGAAAAAGGAGATGGCCATGTCCGTAGGTCATGAGCGGTCCCGTCCCGTCGACCGTCGGGTCCAGGTGCAGGGCCGGCCCGTCGACTCGTATCCGGATCTGCCGCCCGAAGTCCCGCGGGGGTCGGTGCGCCGGATCACGGTCGTGGGAGAAGAGGTCCTGCGCCGGCCGTGCCGGGAGGTCACCGCATTCGGCTCCGCCGAGCTGGCCACGCTGATCGACGACATGTTCCTGACGATGTACGTGGCCGACGGGGCCGGACTGGCCGCCAATCAGGTCGGCGTCGACCTGCGGCTGTTCGCGTACGACTGCCCGGACGACGACGGGGTCCGGCACGTCGGTCACCTCATCAATCCGGTGCTGGATCTGCCCGACCCCGGCACTCGCCGGCTCGTCGACGAGGGCGAGGGCTGCCTGTCCGTGCCGGGCGCCACGATGACGGTCCCCCGTACCGATCGCGCCGTCGTCCGCGGGTTCGACCAGGACGGCAGTCCTCTCGTCATCGAAGGACGGGGCTATTTCGCCCGGTGCCTCCAACACGAGACCGATCACCTCGCCGGGCACACGTACCTGGACCGCCTCTCCAAGCGGGACCGCAAGGAAGCGCTGCGGCAGATGGAGGCCCGTCGTGAGGACGTCTTCGCCCGGCGCACGGAGAAGGCCGCGACCCTGAGCTGATCCTCCGGCCCCCACGAAGGATCCGGGCGGCACGCCCCGCTCACCTCCTCGTGCCGGTTACGCGCCGACCCCGCTCCGGTCATCCGGACGGCCGCCCGGCGACCGGGAGGCGACCTCCCAGGCGGCCTCGATCATCTCGAAGATCTCATCCACCGCGGCCCGGGGGTCGGCCGCCTCGCGAGCCAGCGCGTAGGCATCGATCACGAATCTCGCGATCGTGCGGCAGGCCGTCGAACTCCGGGGCAGATCAGGGGCGTCGACGAGCGTCTCCGCCAGCGACTGCGCATGACGCAGCCGCATCGATTCCTCGTACTCCCGCAGGGCTGGGGACCCGTCGATCATCCGCCGGACAGGAGCGGCACTGTCGGCCAGGCAATGGTTCACCAGCGCGTGGATCTCACGGCGCAGCGCGGGCATGAGCGGCTCGCCCGGTGCCCGGCCGGTGACGGCACGCGTGAGGCGCTGCTCGAAGTCGTCGTCGCGCTCGAACACCAGGGCCTCTTTCGAGGCGAAGTGGGAGAAGAGCGTGGTGACGGCCACGTCGGCCTCGGCGGCCACGTCCCTGATACCCACCGCGCCGTACCCGCGTTCCAGGAAGAGGCGCAGAGCGGTGTCAGCGATCTTCTGGCGGGTCGCGGCCTTCTTGCGCTCACGGCGTCCGGTCGTCGGCACGGTCATGCCATGAGGCTACCAAATACAAAATAACAACCGTTCCAAAACGCTAACCGTTAGTGCTACGGTCGCCGACATGAGAAAAGTGAGCTTCGCCGAGTTCGGCGGCCCGGACGTCCTCCGACTCGTGGACGCCGAGGAGCCCCATGCAGGCCCCGGCCGGATACGCATCACCGTGCGGGCCGCCGGCGTGAACCCGGTCGACTGGAGGATCCGCGAAGGCCAGGTCCTCGGCGCCCATCCGACGGTCCTTCCCTCCGGAGTCGGGCAGGACGCCGCCGGGGTGGTGGACGAGATCGGCGAGGGCGTCGAGGGCCTCGCTGTCGGCGACCATGTCTTCGGCGAAGGGGCCTGCACGTACGCCGAGTTCGCCGTGCTGTCGGCCTGGGCCCGCATGCCCGAGGGGCTGACGTTCGAAGAGGCGGCCGGGTATCCCTCCGTGGTGGAGACCGCGCTGCGCGTCATCCGCGAGGTCGGGGTCCGGCCCGGGCAGACGCTCCTGGTCAGCGGCGCGTCCGGCGGCGTCGGATCAGCGGTGCTGCAGATCGCCCGCCACCGCGGTATCGCGGTGATCGGCACCGCCGGAGCGGCGAACCAGGACTACCTGCGCGGCCTGGGCGCGGTCGCCACGACCTACGGCGAGGGCTGGACCGAGCGGGTGCGGCGGCTCGGCCGCGTGGACGCGGCCCTCGACCTGGCCGGCTCCGGCGTGATCCGCGAACTCGTCGAACTGGTCGGGGACCCGCGGAAGGTGCTCTCCATCGCCGATCTCGGAGCGCCGGAGTTCGGTGTCCGGTTCTCCGGCGTGGCCGGGAGCATGCCGGACGCGCTCGCCGAGGCCACCGGCCTCATCGCGCGGGGCGAACTCCATATCCCGGTCGAGAAGTCGTACACGCTCGCCGAGGCCGCGGCCGCCCATGTCGACAGCCACGCCGGCCACACACGGGGACGCCGGGTCCTGGTGATCTGAGCCGCTCACCGCGCGGGCGCACGGTCGCAGCCCTGCTCCGGCCCGCGGATCCGCAGGGCGCGACCTCAGGTCTGAGCCATGTCCACGAAGCGGGAGTAGTGGCCCTGGAACGCCACGGTGATCGTCGCCGTCGGACCGTTACGGTGCTTCGCCACGATCAGGTCCGCCTCGCCGGCCCGCGGCGACTCCTTCTCGTACGCGTCCTCACGGTGCAGCAGGATCACCATGTCGGCGTCCTGCTCGATGGAGCCGGACTCACGCAGGTCGGAGACCATCGGCTTCTTGTCCGTGCGCTGCTCGGGGCCACGGTTCAGCTGGGAGAGCGCGATGACCGGGAGCTCCAGCTCCTTGGCGAGCAGCTTGAGGTTTCGGGACATGTCCGAGACCTCCTGCTGGCGGCTCTCCGCCCGCTTGGCACCACCGGACTGCATCAGCTGCAGATAGTCGATGATCACGAGCTTGAGTTCGTTGCGCTGCTTGAGGCGACGGCACTTCGCACGGATCTCCATCATCGAGAGGTTCGGCGAATCGTCGATGTAGAGCGGCGCGGCCGACACATCGGGCATCCGGCGGGCGAGCCGCGTCCAGTCCTCGTCGGTCATAGTGCCGGACCGCATGTGGTGGAGGGCCACCCGTGCCTCGGCGGACAGCAGACGCATCGCGATCTCGTTGCGGCCCATCTCCAGGGAGAAGATGACGCTCGGCAGATTGCTCTTGATCGAGCATGCCCGGGCGAAGTCCAGGGCGAGGGTGGACTTACCCATGGCGGGGCGGGCCGCGATGACGATCATCTGGCCGGGGTGCAGCCCGTTGGTCAGCGCGTCGAGGTCGGTGAACCCGGTCGGCACACCCGTCATCTCGCCGCTGCGGGACCCGATGGCCTCGATCTCGTCGAGAGCGCCTTCCATGATGTCGCCCAGCGGCAGGTAGTCCTCGCTGGTGCGCTGCTCCGTGACCGCGTAGATCTCGGCCTGCGCCGAGTTGACGATCTCGTCGACGTCCCCGTCGGCCGCGTATCCCATCTGGGTGATCTTCGTGCCGGCCTCGACGAGGCGCCGGAGCACGGCCCGCTCGTGGACGATCTCCGCGTAGTACGAGGCGTTGGCCGCGGTCGGCACGGACTGCACCAGCGTGTGCAGATACGGGGCTCCGCCGACCTTGGTGATCTCGCCGCGCTTGACCAGCTCGGCCGCCACTGTGATCGGGTCGGCCGGCTCCCCCTTGGCGTAGAGGTCGAGGATCGCCGTGTAGACGGTCTCGTGCGCCGGGCGGTAGAAGTCGTGGCCCTTGATGATCTCCACGACGTCCGCGATGGCGTCCTTGGAGAGCAGCATGCCGCCGAGGACGGACTGCTCGGCGTCGAGGTCCTGCGGAGGCACCCGCTCGAAGCCGGACGAGCCGCCGTCCCAGCCGCTCTCCCGGCCCCTCTCGTGCTGTTCCTCGCGCCCCTTGCCCTCTCCGCGACGCTGACGGGAGACGGGCAGACGGTCGCTGGGACCGACATCGGCCCAGGGATCGTCCAAAGGCTCGGGAATGCTCACCGGGCCACCTCCTCCCGTCCGCTTCGCGGACCTAGCCGTGCCACTCTTTCTTACGGCACGGCACCGACAAACAAGACGCCCGACTCCGTTTCCGGCGCGTCAAGTTCTGCGGGTTTCCATGCCGGAACGGAGTGCGGGCGCCGCACCACGGTAGGCCGCTCCGCACCGTCAGCCAATCTGGTTATCCACAGGGCATGTGGACGACGGACCAGATGCTGTGGAGAACCCGTCCGATCCTGTGCACGGACCGGGGGACAGCACTGTGGACAAACTCATAGGCCCCTGACGATGAGGCCTCTGACCTGCTACTTCTCAATCCACCGGCTGTGGGGGAGAAAAACTTTTGCCCGCAGCTCAAGATCACCGGAAACGGTCTTCCGGCGAAGCGGGAAACCTGCGCGCGGTAAGGACCCCAGGCGCATTGCATCTCTTACCTGTGGAAGATTAGATTGTCCTCCATGACCCAGGAGCACACGGCACAGACGCCCTCCCGCCGTCGGCATGACCGCGAGATCATCGCACTCGCCGTCCCGGCCTTCGGCGCGCTCGTTGCCGAGCCCCTCTTCGTCATGGTCGACAGTGCCATCGTCGGCCATCTGGGCACTCCGCAACTGGCCGGCCTGGCGGTCGCCGCGGCCCTGCTGACGACCGCGGTGAGCGTCTTCGTCTTCCTCGCCTACGCCACCACAGCCGCAGTCGCCCGCCAGGTCGGCGCGGGAGACCTGGCCGCCGCCATCCGTCAGGGCATGGACGGCATCTGGCTCGCTCTCCTGATCGGTGCGGCCGTCGTCGCTGCCACGCTCCCCCTGGCGCCGTGGCTGGTGGACATCTTCGGGGCCTCCGACACCGCGGCCCCGTACGCCACCACGTATCTCAGGATCTCCAGCCTCGGTATCCCCGCCATGCTTGTGGTGCTCGCGGCAACAGGTGTCCTGCGCGGTCTGCAGGACACCCGGACACCGCTCTATGTCGCCATCGGCGGATTCGCGGCCAACGGTGCGCTCAACGCCGGCCTGGTCTACGGCGCCGGGCTCGGCATCGCGGGCTCCGCGTGGGGAACCGTCATCGCCCAGGTGGGGATGGCGCTCGTCTATCTGGTCGTCGTGGTCCGCGGGGCCCGTCGGCACGGAGCCTCGCTGCGGCCCGATGCTGCGGGCATCCGGGCCAGCGCCCAGGCGGGCGTACCTCTGCTGATCCGGACGCTTTCGCTGCGGGCGGTCCTGATGGTCGCGACCGCCGTGGCGGCCAGGCTGGGCGACACGGATGTCGCCGCGCACCAGATCATCCTCTCCCTGTGGAGCCTCACGGCCTTCGCGCTCGACGCCATCGCCATCGCGGGGCAGGCCATCATCGGGCGCTATCTGGGGGCGGACGACGCCAAGGGGGCCCGTGAGGCCTGCCGTCGGATGGTCCAGTGGGGAATCGCGTCGGGAGTGGTGCTCGGAGCGGTCATCCTGCTCGCCCGGCCGCTGTTCATCCCACTGTTCACGAGCGACGCATCGGTCAAGGACACCCTGCTGCCGGCGCTTCTGGTCGTCGCGCTCGCCCAGCCGATCTCCGGAGTGGTCTTCGTCCTCGACGGCGTACTCATGGGAGCGGGGGACGGCCGCTATCTGGCCTGGGCCATGGTCGTGACCCTCGCCGTCTTCGCCCCGGTCGCCCTCCTTGTCCCCCACGTCGGCGGAGGACTCACGGCTCTCTGGGGTGCGATGACGCTGATGATGACGGTCCGGCTGGTGACCTTGTGGCTACGCGCACGGTCCGGCCGCTGGGTCGTGACCGGAGCCACGCGCTGAAGCGCGCCCACCTACGGACCGCCTGTTGCTCGGTTTCACGTGAAACGACGAAGGGCCGCACCCGAGGGTGCGGCCCTTCACCTAGCTCTGCTGAGCTGTGCCCTTAGGCAGCAACGACCTCGATACCGAGCTTCGCCGCAACCTCGGGGTGCAGACGGACGGACACCTGGTGTCCGCCGAGCGTCTTGATCGGCGAGCCGAGCTCGACGCGACGCTTGTCGACGTCCGGACCACCGGCCGACTTGATCGCCGAGGCGATGTCAGCCGGGGTGACGGAGCCGAAGAGGCGGCCGGCGTCGCCGGAGCGAACAGCCAGACGAACCTTGACGGCCTCGAGCTTGGCCTTGATCTCGTTGGCCTGCTCGATCGTCGCGATCTCGTGGATCTTGCGGGCGCGGCGGATCTGCGCCACGTCCTTCTCGCCACCCTTGGTCCAGCGAATGGCGAAGCCACGCGGAACCAGGTAGTTACGGGCGTACCCGTCCTTGACGTCCACGACGTCGCCGGCGGCACCGAGGCCAGTGACCTCGTGGGTGAGGATGATCTTCATGATTCGGTCACCCTTCCCTTATCGCGCGGTGGACGTGTAGGGCAGCAGCGCCATCTCACGGCTGTTCTTGACTGCCGTGGCGACGTCACGCTGGTGCTGCGTGCAGTTGCCGGTGACGCGGCGGGCACGGATCTTGCCGCGGTCGGAAATGAACTTCCGCAGCATGTTCGTGTCCTTGTAGTCCACGTACTGGGTCTTGTCCTTGCAGAACGCGCAGACCTTCTTCTTAGGCTTGCGCACAGGCGGCTTCGCCATGGTGTTTCTCCTGTGTGATCAAGAAGTGGGGTACGAGCAGCCCTAGAAGGGAGGCTCGTCCGAGTAGCCGCCGCCGGAACCGCCGGAGCCGCCGGAGCTTCCGCCCCAGCCACCCCCGCCGCCCTGCTGGCCCCCGCCCTGCTGGCCGCCGGACGGAGCGTTGGTCGCCCACGGGTCGTCGGCGGGAGCACCGCCGCCGCCCTGCTGGCCACCGCCACCGGGACCGCCGCCCCAGTTGCCGCCGCCCTGCTGGCCACCGCCGTATCCACCCTGGCCGCCGCCCTGGCCACCTCGACCCGTGGTCTTGGTGACCTTGGCCGTGGCGTTCTTCAGGCTGGGGCCGACTTCCTCGACGTCCAGCTCGTAGACCGTGCGCTTGACGCCCTCACGGTCCTCGTAGGACCGCTGCTTCAGCCGGCCCTGCACGACGACGCGCATGCCTCGCTGAAGCGACTCCGCGACGTTCTCCGCCGCCTGACGCCAGACCGAGCAGGTGAGGAACAGGCCTTCGCCGTCCTTCCACTCGTTGGTCTGCCGGTCGAAGATGCGGGGAGTGGACGCGACACGGAACTTCGCGACCGCCGCACCGGACGGGGTGAAGCGCAGCTCGGGGTCGTCGACGAGATTGCCGACGACCGTGATGACGGTCTCGCCTGCCATGGGTGAACCTCTCGGCGGGATTTTGCTTCTGGCTGCTTGCTACTCGAACCCGATGACCGCTGAGCTAGATGCTCAGTGGGTCTCGGGACGGAGGACCTTGGTCCGGAGGACCGACTCGTTCAGGTTCATCTGTCGGTCGAGCTCCTTGACGACCGCAGGCTCGGCCTGCAGGTCGATGACCGAGTAGATGCCCTCGGGCTTCTTCTTGATCTCGTAAGAGAGACGACGACGGCCCCAGGTGTCGACCTTCTCGACCTTTCCGTTGCCCTCACGGACGACGGAGAGGAAGTTCTCGATCAGCGGGGAGACTGCGCGCTCCTCGAGATCGGGGTCGAGGATGACCATCACCTCGTAGTGACGCATGTGGAACCCACCTCCTTTGGACTCAGCGGCCACGGTCGTTCCGTGGCAGGAGGGTCGTGATGCGTGAGCATCAGTGTCTCCGAGTAAAACAGCCGCCACTGACAACGCCCGTCTTCAAGAGTCGAGGGGAGCCGCAGTGCTGGCTCAAGGCAGACACCGGTGCAGACCGTACAGAGTACCCGCAGACGGGCTCCCGGTTGAAATCCGGTGTTCAGGGCGCACAATCGAGACAGATGCGGTGTGAGAGGCGCTACATCGCACCGCCCTTCCCGCCAGGAGGTACTCCATGGCACAGACAGTCCGATCTGCCGGAGGCCGGCCCGCCCCCAGCCGCGTGGCCCACCCCCGCCGCCCCACCGGTTCCCTCTTCGCCACGGACGGCAGGCCGCATCCCCTGCAGGAAACGCTGATGGTGGTGACGGGGGTCCTCGGCGTCCTCGCGTTCGTCACGGCGATGTTCCACAGCCTGCACCTGATCAGCTCGTGGGCCGGGCTGGCCGGGATCCTGACCGGCCTCTACGGGCAGTACATCTCCAGGACCACCTGGGAGCGGTTCGGCCTGATCATGGGGATCGGCGCCTCCGCCGTCGGCTTCTACCTCGGCATGGCGCACGGCGGCCTCTTCGGCGGCGTCATCACCTGACCGGCAGAGCCGCGGCCGGCCGGCCCAGGCGGTGCACGGCCGGGCAATCCCGCGCGGGTGGCGCCCGGTCCGGTCCTGACGGGCCGGACCGGGCGCCCGTCGGTCACAGTAGGCTTCGGCGCGAGAGCCGGAGCCCCTGACCGATGGGGACACACCTGCCGAGGAGCGCCCCGCATGAGCCTGACCCTGAGGACCATCAGCCGAGAACAGCATCTGGCGTACATCCAGAGCCTGCCCTCGGCCAGTCACTGCCAGGTCCCGGCGTGGGCTGATGTGAAAACGGAATGGCGCTCCGAGAACCTGGGGTGGTTCGACAAGAACGGCGAGATCGTCGGCGCCGGGCTGGTGCTCTACCGGCAGCTCCCGAAGATCAAGCGCTACCTCGCCTACCTGCCCGAGGGCCCGGTCATCAACTGGTACGCCCCGAATCTCGACGAGTGGCTCCAGCCGATGCTCGCCCACCTGAAGCAGCAGGGCGCCTTCTCGGTGAAGATGGGTCCCCCCGTCGTCATCCGCCGCTGGGACTCGGCCGCCATCAAGTCGGGGATCCAGGACCCCGACGTGAAGCGGCTGCGTGACGTCGAGGCCAGCCACATCGAGCCGCGCGCCTTCGAGGTCTCGGACCGGCTGCGGAAGATGGGCTGGCAGCAGGGCGAGGACGGGGGCGCCGGCTTCGGTGACGTCCAGCCGCGTTACGTCTTCCAGGTACCGCTGGCCAACCGCTCCCTCGAAGACGTGCTCAAGGGCTTCAACCAGCTCTGGCGCCGCAACATCAAGAAGGCCGACAAGGCCGGCGTCGAGGTGGTCCAGGGCGGCTACGAGGACCTCGCCGAATGGCAGCGGCTGTACGAGATCACCGCCGTGCGCGACCACTTCCGGCCGCGCCCCCTCTCGTACTTCCAGCGCATGTGGTCGGTGCTCAACTCCGAGGACCCCAACCGCATGCGCCTGTACTTCGCCCGGCACAACGGGGTGAACCTGTCGGCCGCCACCATGCTCGTCGTCGGCGGGCACGTCTGGTACTCCTACGGCGCCTCGGACAACATCGGTCGCGAGGTCCGGCCCTCCAACGCCATGCAGTGGCGGATGCTCCGCGACTCGTACGCGATGGGCGCGACCGTCTACGACCTGCGCGGCATCAGTGACTCGCTGGACGAGACCGACCACCTCTTCGGTCTGATCCAGTTCAAGGTCGGTACCGGCGGCGAGGCCGTCGAGTACGTCGGCGAGTGGGACTTCCCCCTCAACAAACTGCTGCACAAGGCGCTCGATATGTACATGTCGCGCCGCTGACCGCATCCCGACCACCGAACGACAGCTCTCCTCCCTGCATCTGCACCGCAGCCACCAGAAAGGTTCCGGGCCGGCCATGGCGCTCTCCCTCTACGTCGACACCGCGCGCTGGCGGGCGCACCAGAAGTCCGTACTGGACCAGTTCCCCGAGCTCGTCCCCGTCTGCAAGGGCAACGGCTACGGCTTCGGCCACGAGCGCCTGGCCGACGAGGCCATCCGCTTCGGGTCCGACACCCTCGCCGTCGGGACCACGTACGAGGCCGCCCGCATCAAGGACTGGTTCAGCGGCGATCTGCTGGTGCTCACGCCCTTCCGCAGGGGCGAGGAGCCCGTACCGCTGCCCGACCGCGTCATCCGCTCCGTCTCCTCCGTGGACGGTGTGCACGCCCTGGTGGGCGCGCGCGTGGTCATCGAGTGCATGAGCTCGATGAAGCGCCACGGCGTGAAGGAGGAGGAGCTCGGCCAGCTGCACGCGGCCATCGAGGACGTACGCCTCGAAGGTTTCGCACTGCACCTGCCGCTCGACCGCACGGACGGCTCGGACGCGGTCGAGGAGGTCATCACCTGGATGGACCGTCTGCGCGCCGCCCGGCTGCCGCTGCACACGATGTTCGTCAGCCATCTGCGGGCCGAGGAACTGGCCCGGCTGCGGCAGCAGTTCCCGCAGACCCGGTTCCGCGCGCGGATAGGCACACGGCTCTGGCTCGGCGACCACGAGGCGACGGAGTACCGCGGCGCGGTGCTCGACGTCACGCGCGTGGTCAAGGGCGACCGCTTCGGCTACCGCCAGCAGAAGGCCGCGTCGGACGGATGGCTGGTGGTCGTCGCCGGCGGGACCTCCCACGGTGTCGGCCTGGAGGCACCGAAGGCCCTGCACGGGGTGATGCCGCGTGCCAAGGGCGTCGCGCGCGCCGGGCTGGCCACGGTCAACCGCAATCTCTCGCCGTTCGTCTGGGCGGGGAAGCAGCGCTGGTTCGCGGAGCCGCCGCACATGCAGGTGTCGATCCTGTTCGTCCCCTCGGACGCCCAGGAGCCGCGGGTCGGCGACGAACTGGTGGCCCACCTGCGCCACACCACCACCCAGTTCGACCGCCTCGTGGACCGGTAGGACCGGTCGCCGGCGGGCGCGGCCTCCCCCTCAGTCGGAGGCCGCGCCTCCGGCGGTGCTGCCCCACTCCACCCGCGGTCCTTCGACCGCGGGTGCCGTGTGCCGGGCCGGGTGGGGGTGCACCTGCAGGAGCGCCGTCCGGTCCCGCGCACCGTCCAGGACCCCGCCCGAAGGATCGTCGGACCCGTCCTGCCGTACGGGGTCCCGGTCCGGCCGCAGGATGTCCCTGATGACCAGGGCGCAGAGGTAGAGCGTTCCGGCGAGGTGCAGGGCGATCGCGACCTGGTAGCCCTCCTGCGGCAGCCCCTGGTGCTTGTCACCGCTCGTCGTGTACGCGAGGTAGAACCAGATGCCCAGGAAGTACATGACCTCGCAGGCCTGCCAGACGAGGAAATCCCGCCACCGGGGCCTGGCCAGCGCGGCCAGGGGGATCAGCCAGAGCACGTACTGCGGTGAGTAGACCTTGTTCGTCAGGATGAACGCGGCCACCACGAGGAACGCCAGCTGGGCGAAGCGCGGCCGGTGCCGGGCGGTGAGGGCCAGCCCGGCGATCCCGGCGCACAACACGACCATCAGCAGCACCGAGGCCGTGTTCACCGTGCCCACGTCGATGGGCCGGCCGGTGCGCTGCGTGATGATCAGCCAGAACGAGCCGTAGTCGATCTGCCGTTCCTGGCTGAACGTGTAGAACTTCTTCCACCCCTCGGGCGCGTACAGCATCACCGGCAGGTTCACGACCAGCCAGGCCGCCGCGGCGCCGAGGACCGCCGATCCGTACTCCCGCCACTTCCCGGCCCGCCAGCACAGCACCAGCAGAGGCCCGAGGAGCAGCACGGGGTAGAGCTTGGCGGCGGTCGCGAGGCCGATGAGGATGCCGAAGGCGAGGTTTCTGCCGCGCGACCACATGAGCATCGCCGCGGCCGTCAGCGCGACGGCGAGCAGGTCCCAGTTGATCGTCGCGGTGAGCGCGAGGGCGGGCGCGAGCGCCACCAGCAGGCCGTCCCAGGGGCGGCGCCGGTGCGTACGGGCGACACACACCGCGAGGACCACGGCGCAGATCATCAGCATGCCCGCGTTGACCATCCAGTACATCTGCTCGCGCTGCTGTGCCGGGTCGGAGGACGGGGTCAGCGTCAGCCAGGACGCGATCTGCATGAAGAGACCGGTCAGGACGGGGTACTCCAGGTACGCCATGTCGCCGCTCAGCCGGTCGACGTACGGCACGAGGCCGTCGGCGAAGCCGCGTCCGACGTAGAGGTGCGGGATGTCGGAGTAGCAGGCGTGCGTGTACTGCGAACTCGTTCCGCGGAACCAGGCCCAGTCGTAGCAGGGGATCTTCTGCACCATGCCGAGCGCGAACATCCCGATGGCCACGAGCGCGATGACGCGCACCGGTGTGAGGGGACCCGTCCCGAAACGCGCCCAGCGGCCCGCGGGCCCGCCGATCAGTTCGCTGCCCGCCGCGGCGATCTCGTCCTGTCGCGTGGGCGGTACGACGGACGGCTCCTGGTGCACGCTCGTGTCTTCTGCGCTTGGCATGCCGCACATCCTGCCGTACGGCGCTGTGTGCGGGCGTGGGCCGCCTCCGGGACACACGAAAGGGCCGTCGGACACCTGCAGTGTCCGACGGCCCTCGTACGCGTTCCCGGCGGGCCCCTAAGGGGCTTCCGGGGGGGCGTGGTGCGACTCACGCGCCCCGAGGGGTGCTATCCGCCGCCGCCGAAGATCCCGCCGCGGCCGTTCTCCTCGCCCTCGGTCGACCCGTCGGTGGTTCCCTCGGTCGTTCCGGTGTCCGTCCCACCGTTCGTGGCACCGGTGTCCGTCCCGCCGTCGGTGGTCCCGTCCGTGGTCCCGCCGTTGTCGTTACCGCTGGTGTTCCCGCCGTTCTGGTTGTTCTTGCACTCCCAGTCGAGCGGCGCGCAGGTGTCGGTCGGCGTGGGGGACGGGGACGTCGGGGTCATGGAAGGCGTCGGCTCCTTGCTGGACTCCGAAGGCGACGGCGTCGGGCTCGGCGTCGGGCTGGGGCTGACCGCGCCGCCGCCGAAGACGGTGTCGCCGTACGGCTCCGGCTTCGGGAAGTTCACGACCTTCATGCCCTTGGTCGCGCCGGCCATGTAGTCGTGCCAGATCTGCGCCGGGAACGAGGCACCGTGGATCGACTTCTCACCGCCGGTGCCGTACATCTCCAGGAACTCGCGGTTCTTCTGGTTCTCGTCGTCGTCCATCCGGAACATGCTGACGGCGGTCGAGATCTGCGGGGTGTACCCGACGAACCACGCCGACTTGTTGCCGTCCGTGGTACCGGTCTTACCGGCCACGTCGCGGCCCGGCAGCCGTGCGGGCGTACCCGTGCCGTTCTCGACGACGTTCTTCAGCACGTCGGTGACGTTGTCGGCGACGACGCTGGGGAACGCGGACTTGGTCTCCGTCTTGTGCTGGTAGATGACGTCGCCCTCGTGCTTGACCTCGGTGACCGAGAAGGGCTCCCGCTGCTTACCACTGGTGGCGAACGTGGAGTACGCGCCGGCCATGCGGATGGCGCTCGGGGAGGACGTGCCGATGGAGAACGACGGGACCTTCGAGTTCGCCATGTAGTCGTCGTCGCGCAGCCCCGCGTCCATGGCGGCCTGCTTCACCTTGTCGGTGCCGACGTCCATGCCGAGCTGGACGTAGGGGGAGTTGGCCGACTCCTGCATGGCGTACCGGAGGGTGATGTCTCCGTAGCTGTGGTCGCCGTCGTTGGTCTGGAGCCACTCCTTGCCGTCGTCGTTCATCCAGACGTCGCCGTTGTACTGGTTGATCTTCAGCTTGTTGTCGCCGTTGTAGATGCTCTTCGGGGAGACCGGCGTACGCTCCGATTCGCTCTGTTCGGTGCCGCCCTCGGGGTCACGCTTCCCGTACTGCATGGCGGCCGCCAGCACGAACGGCTTGAACGTCGAGCCGACCTGCGCACCGGTCGCGTCGGCGTTGTTGGTGTAGTGCTTCGTCGCGTCCTGGCCGCCGTACGTGGCGAGGATGGCACCCGTCTTGGTGTCCACCGAGGCGCCGCCGAACTGGACGTGCGTGTCCTTGTCGGGGCGCTTCTCCGGGTCGATCTTGGCCTTGTAGACCTTCTTGATCGAGTCCTCGAGCTGGGTGACCTTGTTCTTGTCGAAGGTCGTGTGGATCTCGTAGCCGCCCCGGGAGAGTTCCTTCTCGGTGATGTCCCTGTCGTTGTGCGCCAGGAAGTACTTCGTGGCGAGGTCGACCAGGTATCCGGTCTGGCCCCCCAGCTTGGCGTCCTTCTTCGGAGGATCCGGCATGGGGAACTCGGTGAACGTGGCTCGCTTGGCCGCGCTCAGCCGCCCGTCCTTGACCTCCTCGTCGAGGATCCAGGCCCAGCGTTCCTTGGCCCGCCTGGTGTTCTCCTTGGCTGAGGCCTTCACCGGGTCGATGTCGGGAGATCCCGCGGGGTCGTAGTAGCTCGCCCCCTTGAGCAGCGTGGCCAGGAAGGCGCACTCGCTCTCGTCCAGTTCGGTGGCGTCCTTGCCGTAGTAGGCACGCGCCGCCGCCTGGAGGCCCGAAGCTCCCCGGCCGTAGTAGGAGACGTTGAGGTACCCCTCCATGACCTTCTTCTTGGGCACCGTCTCGCCGACCTTGAGCGTGATGAAGAGTTCCTTGAACTTCCGGCTCAGGGTCTGGTCCTGGGACAGCATGGAGTTCTTCACGTACTGCTGGGTGATCGTGGAACCACCCTGGGTCTCACCGCCCCGGGCCATGTTGTAGAAGGCGCGGGCGATACCCATGGGGTCGATGCCCCGGTCGTGGTCGAACGACTTGTTCTCGGCCGAGATGACCGCGTTCCGCATCGCTTCGGGGATCTGGGCGTACTCGATCGACTGACGGTTGACGGAACCGCCCGTGGCGACCATCTGCGTGTTGTCGGCCCAGTAGTAGACGTTGTTCTGCGCGGTGGCGAGTTTATTGACCTCGGGCGGCACCACCAGCGCGTACGCGATGCCGGCCGCACCCATCATCAGACCCAGGAAGCCCAGGCACAGACCGGAGACCAGCTTCCACGACGGCACCCAGCGGCGGAAGCCGTACTTACCGGCCCGCGGGTAGTCGATGAAGCGCTTCTTACCGGCGTCGCCGCGGCCGCGGCCGCGGCCCTCGTGACCGTGGCCGTCGCCACCCCCCCGCCGTCGGCCCCCACCGCCGCGCTGTGCGGCTCGGCGGGCCTCGGCACGACCGCCGTACGACGGCTCCTCGCCGTGCGCTGCGGAAGGTGACCCTTGCGTTGCTCTGCGTGACGCATCGGTGCGGCGTCCAGAAGGCTGCTGGGCGGCTCGTCTGGCCGCTGCGCGCCCGCCACCTTGCGGTTGCGGCGCTTTGCGACGGTGCTCGCTCATCGAACGACTACTCCTCGGGCAGGCGAGAGCGCCTGGAAGCGGCAGTTGAGATCCGGTCCCCCCGAATTACGGACAAGCCCTGCGGAAGGCTCACCCGCGATTCATCCGGCAGTCCGCGATAACTGACGCACGGCGTCGTCTCGCGGTTCCCGGTGGTCTGCATGCCGCACAGACTACGCACGGTCAAAAACCTCCGGGGACCGAACTTCACCCCAAATTACGCAAGTCACTCCCTATGAATCCGGGATGTGACGCCGCTCACGAAGCCTGCCCTTGTCGAACATCACGAGCCGATCTATCGTGCTGATGTATCGAGTCGATACATCAGCACGGCATAAGGTCGGTCCCACGGCCCACGGAAGCACCGGACGGAAGAGGAGGCGAAGGTGAGCAGACGCTCCGGCATCCTCGAATTCGCCGTCCTCGGCCTGCTCCGTGAGTCCCCCATGCACGGTTACGAGCTGCGCAAGCGCCTCAACACCTCGCTGGGGATCTTCCGCGCCTTCAGCTACGGCACCCTCTACCCCTGCCTCAAGACGCTGGTCGCCAACGGCTGGTTGATCGAGGAACCGGGAAGCGTTCCGGCACTGCCCCCTGCCACAGGACGTGGGGTCGCTCCCTCGTCCTCCCTGGCCGGCCGCCGCGCCAAGATCGTCTACCGGTTGACGGCAGAAGGTAAGGAGCACTTCGAGGAGCTGCTCTCCCACACCGGTCCGGACTCGTGGGAGGACGAGCATTTCGCCGCTCGTTTCGCCTTCTTCGGGCAGACGGAGCGCGACGTGCGGATGCGCGTCCTCGAAGGCCGCCGCAGCAGGCTGGAGGAGCGCCTCGAAAAGATGCGCGCCTCTCTCGCCCGCACCCGTGAACGACTCGACGACTACACGCTTGAGCTGCAGCGACACGGCATGGAGTCCGTGGAGCGCGAAGTGCGCTGGCTGAACGAGCTCATCGAGAGCGAGCGGTCGGGACGGGATCAGCGACGATCCTCGCCCGAGGGCTCCACTCAGCACGACACATCAGGAGAGACGGGCGGCCTGCCCCGGCACCGGGACGACACCCGGCCGGATCCGTCCGACGACACCAAGTGACATCCCCGCAGATCCGCAAGGCGTCAGCGGGGAACACCGAGAACACACAGGGAGCAATCGGCATGGGTTCGGTTCGCGTAGCCATCGTCGGCGTGGGCAACTGCGCCGCCTCGCTGGTGCAGGGCGTCGAGTACTACAAGGACGCAGATCCGGCCGGCAAGGTGCCCGGCCTGATGCACGTCCAGTTCGGCGACTACCACGTGAGCGACGTCGAGTTCGTCGCGGCCTTCGACGTCGACGCGAAGAAGGTCGGCCTCGACCTCGCGGACGCCATCGGCGCCAGCGAGAACAACACCATCAAGATCGCCGACGTGCCGAACACCGGGGTGACCGTTCAGCGCGGCCACACCCACGACGGCCTGGGCAAGTACTACCGCGAGACGATCGAGGAGTCCGCCGACGCCCCGGTCGACGTCGTCCAGGCCCTCAAGGACAAGCAGGTCGACGTTCTCGTCTGCTACCTCCCCGTCGGTTCCGAGGTGGCTGCGAAGTTCTACGCGCAGTGCGCCATCGACGCCAAGGTCGCGTTCGTCAACGCCCTCCCGGTGTTCATCGCCGGCACCAAGGAGTGGGCGGACAAGTTCACCGAGGCCGGTGTCCCGATCGTCGGCGACGACATCAAGTCCCAGGTGGGCGCCACCATCACGCACCGCGTGATGGCGAAGCTCTTCGAGGACCGGGGTGTCATCCTCGACCGCACGATGCAGCTGAACGTCGGCGGCAACATGGACTTCAAGAACATGCTCGAGCGTGAGCGCCTGGAGTCCAAGAAGATCTCGAAGACGCAGGCCGTCACCTCGCAGATCCGTGACCGTGAGCTCGGTGCGGACAACGTCCACATCGGCCCCTCGGACTACGTGGCCTGGCTGGACGACCGCAAGTGGGCGTACGTGCGCCTCGAGGGCCGTGCCTTCGGTGACGTTCCGCTGAACCTGGAGTACAAGCTCGAGGTCTGGGACTCCCCGAACTCCGCCGGTGTCATCATCGACGCCGTGCGCGCCGCGAAGATCGCCAAGGACCGCGGCATCGGCGGCCCGATCCTCTCGGCTTCCTCGTACTTCATGAAGTCCCCGCCGGTCCAGTACTTCGACGACGAGGCCCGCGAGAACGTCGAGAAGTTCATCGCCGGCGACGTCGAGCGCTGACCCGACGGTCACTGCTGACGCTTGTTCACATGGGGGGTCCCCGGGCAATCCGCCCGGAGGCCCCCCATCTGTGTGACCCTTGCACACATGCCTGTCGTGCGTGATCTGGGCGTGCTCCTGCGCCTCCGGAACTTCCGTCGCCTGCTTGCCGTACGACTGCTCTCCCAGTCGGCCGACGGTGTCTATCAGGTCGCGCTCGCCACGTACGTCGTCTTCTCCCCGGAAAACCAGACGTCGGCGGGTGCCATCGCTTCGGCCATGGCCGTACTGCTGCTCCCGTACTCCCTGGTCGGCCCGTTCGCGGGCGTCCTGCTCGACCGCTGGCCCCGCCGCCAGGTCTTCCTGTACGGGAATCTGCTGCGGGCCGCGCTGGCCTGCTGCACGGCCCTGCTGCTCCTGAGCTCCGTCCCGGACTGGCTCTTCTACGCCTCCGCCCTCTGCGTCACCGCCGTCAACCGGTTCGTCCTGGCCGGGCTGTCAGCGGCCCTCCCTCGCGTCGTGGACACCGAGCGGCTCGTCCTCGCCAACTCCCTCTCCCCGACGGCCGGCACGCTGGCCGCGACCGCGGGCGGCGGACTGGCCCTGGGCATCCGCCTGTTGACGGACGGGTCCGACGCGGCCGTGGTCCTGCTGGGCGCGATCCTCTACCTTCTCTCGGCGCTCGCCTCACTGACTCTGCCCCGCACCCTCCTCGGCCCGGACCGGGGCCTGCACCATGTGCCCCTGCGCGAGGCGCTCGGCACGACCGCACGGGGGCTCGTCGCGGGGTTGCGCCATCTGGCCGAGCGGAGGGACGCGGCGCACGCTCTTGCCGCCATGACGGTGCTCCGCTTCTGCTACGGAGCGCTCACGGTGACGGTGCTCATGCTGTGCCGCTACGCCTGGTCCGACAGCGAGTCCGACGGCCTGGCGCTCCTGGGCCTCGCGCTCGGTGCTTCCGCCGCGGGGTACTTCGTCGCCGCTCTCATGTCCCCGTGGGCAGTTGGCCGCTTCGGGCGGTACGGCTGGCTGGCGGGCTGCGCCGGAGCGGCCGCCCTCCTGGAGCCCGCACTGGGGCTCCCGTTCACCCCGGGCCCGATGCTGGCGGCGGCCTTCGTTCTCGGACTCGTGACCCAGGGAGCGAAGATCGCGACGGACACCGAGGTGCAGACCTCGGTGGACGACGCCTATCGCGGCCGGGTCTTCTCCCTTTACGACGTGCTGTTCAACGTCGCCTTCGTCGCCGCCGCGGGAGTGGCCGCCCTGGCGCTTCCCCCTGACGGGCGGTCCGTCGTCGTGGTGCTCGCCGTGGCCGTGCTCTACGCCATCGTCTCGGTGGTCATGTTCCGTCGGCGCCGTGTGAGCATCGCGCTTCAACGCGCCCACATCAACGAGTGAGGGGCGTTGTTTCACGTGAAACAACGCCCCTGACTCGCTATGCAAGCCCTCACACACGTTGTGTTTCACGTGAAACACGACGGCCTCTTCAGCTCCCGATCTGGCCCCTTCCGGGCCCCGGCCGGGCTCAGTCCTGCCCGGCCCACCAGTCCTTGAGGGCGGCGACCGCGACATCGCGCTCCATGGGACCGTTCTCCAGCCGCTGCTCCAGCAGGAACGAGTAGGCCTTACCGATCACCGGCCCGGGCCCCACGCCCAGGATCTGCATGATCTCGTTACCGTCCAGGTCGGGCCGGATCGCATCCAGCTCCTCCTGCTCCTGCAACTGGGCGATGCGCTCCTCAAGCCCGTCGTACGTACGCGACAGGGCGTTCGCCTTGCGCTTGTTCCGCGTCGTGCAGTCGGAGCGCGTCAGCTTGTGCAACCGGTCCAGCAGGGGCCCGGCGTCCCGCACATACCTGCGTACGGCGGAGTCGGTCCACTCCCCGTCCCCGTATCCGTGGAAGCGCAGGTGCAGCTCCACCAGCTTGGAGACGTCCTTGACCATGTCGTTGGAGTACTTGAGCTCGGTCATCCGCTTCTTGGTCATCTTGGCCCCCACCACCTCGTGGTGGTGGAACGAGACGCGGCCGTCCTTCTCGAAGCGACGCGTCCTCGGCTTCCCGATGTCGTGAAGCAGGGCCGCGAGGCGCAGCACGAGGTCCGGGCCGTCCTCCTCCAGGTCGATGGCCTGCTCCAGGACCGTCAAGGAGTGCTCATAGACGTCCTTGTGACGGTGATGCTCGTCACTTTCGAGGCGCAGCGCGGGGAGCTCGGGCAGCACCCGGTCCGCCAGCCCCGTGTCGACGAGGAGCCCCAGCCCCTTGCGGGGGTGGCCGGAGAGAAGCAGCTTGTTGAGCTCCTCGCGGACCCGCTCCGCCGAGACGATCTCGATGCGTCCCGCCATCTCCGTCATGGCCTTGACGACGTCGGGGGCCACCTCGAAATCGAGCTGGGCGGCGAAGCGCGCGGCGCGCAGCATGCGCAGCGGGTCGTCGGAGAAGGACGCCTCGGGCGTACCCGGAGTGCGCAGGACGCGCTGAGCCAGGTCGTCGAGGCCGCCGTGCGGGTCGACGAACTCCTTCTGCGGCAGGGCGACGGCCATGGCGTTGACCGTGAAGTCACGGCGTACGAGGTCTTCCTCGATCGAGTCGCCGTAGGAGACCTCGGGCTTGCGTGAGGTCCTGTCGTACGCCTCCGACCGGTAGGTCGTCACCTCGATCTGGTAGCCGTCCTTCTGCGAGCCGACGGTGCCGAAGGCGATGCCGACCTCCCAGACCGAGTCCGCCCATGGCCGGACGATCTTGAGTACGTCCTCCGGGCGCGCGTCGGTCGTGAAGTCCAGGTCGTTTCCGAGCCTGCCGAGCAACGCGTCGCGGACCGACCCGCCGACCAGGGCGAGGCTGAACCCGGCCTCCTGGAACCGGAGGGCGAGGTCGTCGGCGACGGGGGACACCCGCAGCAGTTCGCTGACTGCGCGGTGCTGCACCTGGCTCAGTGCACGGGGGCTGTCTTCGTTGGCGTTCGGCACAACAGAAAAGGGTACGTGCCCCGACCGGCCCGGGCGTCATCGTTTCCTGAGGCCCTGCGAGACTCTCCCGATCATGTGACACGGTCCCCGGCACTCAGGTGTCGGGCGCATCGTTACCATGCGGGGACGCAGAGACCGGCAAGGCCGGCACCAGCTGACGACGACGAGGGACGGGTACGCGTGGCCGAGGCGGCAGACTTTCAGGGGATGAATCCCTCCCCTGCCCGCCGGTGGCTCCGGCGCACGGCCTCCTTGATCGTCGGGGCACCGCTGATCGCCGGCCTCCTGGCCGGTCCGGCGGCTCCCTCGGCTCAGGCCGAAGGAGTCACGAAGACCCCGACCGGCTCGCGTACCGTCGATGTGTCCCTGGACACGCTGGCCCCCAGCGCACCGGTCGAGGGGGACACACTCACCGTCTCCGGCACCCTGACCAACAGGGGCAAGAAGGCGGTCACGGACGCGGAGGTCGACCTGCGCGTCGGGCCGAGGCTGTCCGGCAGGGGCGCGATCGACGAGGCCGCCAAGCGCACCGGGTATCTGCCCGGCAGCGACCCGGCCAAGCTCGGCGGCTCGTACACGCTCAAGGTCCCCAAGCTCGCGTCCGGGGTCAGCCAGGACTTCAGCCTTTCCGTTCCGGTCGACAAGCTGGACCTGGGGGACGACGGCGTCTATCAGCTCGGAGTCTCCCTCACGGGCAGGACCACGGACTACGCGTACGACCAGGTGCTCGGCATCCAGCGGACCTTCCTGCCGTGGCAGCCGGAGGACACCGAGAGCAAGACCAAGCTCACGTACCTCTGGCCGCTGATCGCGTCGGCCCATGTCACCGCCGAGACGGGCTCCGACGAACAGCAGACCCCTGTATTCGCCAACGACGATCTGGCTCTCGAGCTCGCTCCGGGCGGCCGTCTGGAACAACTCGTCTCACTGGGGCGACAGCTTCCCGTCACCTGGGTGATCGACCCGGACCTGCTGGCGTCCGTCGACGCGATGACGAAGAACTACCGCGTCAAGGTCGGTGACACCACCGTCGCGGGCACGAACCAGACCATCGCCAAGAAGTGGCTCACGGATCTGCAGGCGGCCGTGAAGGACGGGACGGTGGTGGCTCTGCCGTTCGCCGACCCCGATCTCGCGTCCATCGCCCACCGTGGCAAGAACGTGTCGGGCGCCCTCAGCCATCTGCAGACGGCCACCGAGGTCGCCGGCACGACGGTGGAGACCGTTCTCCATGTGAAGCCGTCCACCGACTTCGCCTGGCCGGTGGACGGAGCGGTCGACCCCTCGGTCGTCGACGTCGCCACCTCCGCCGGCGCGCACAAGGTGATCGCCCGCAGCGACAGCCTCGACGAGACCAGCGGGCTGCCCTACACGCCGACATCGGCGCGGCCGATCGGTGGCGGTACCACCGCGGTCGTGTCCGACTACCGGCTCTCCACCGCGTTCACCGGCGACCTGTCCAAGGCGGGCGCCTCGACCCTCGCCGTCCAGAAGTTCCTGGCCCAGACACTCGCGGTGACGGAGCAGGACCCGGACAACGAGCGCAGTATCGTCGTCGCCCCCCAGCGGACTCCGACAGCCGCCCAGGCCCAGAGCATGGCGCGGGCCCTCCAGGCCCTCACGGCCGACCGCTGGACACAGCCTCTCGACCTGACCGACGCGGCCGAGGAGAAGCCCGACGCACAGGCCACCACCAAGGTGCCCGGTGCCTCCCAGTACCCGAAGAAGCTGCGCAACCAGGAGCTGCCCACCCAGGCGTTCCAGGACATCAGGACGACGCAGGACTCGCTCAACAGCTTCCAGGTCATCCTCACCCAGCCCGACCGGGTGGTGACCCCCTTCGGGAACGCGATCAACCGCGCCGTGTCGACGTCGTGGCGCGGCAGGCCCCTGGACGCACAGCGGTACCGGGACGCGGTCCGCACCTACCTCCAGGGCCTCACCAACGAGGTCCAGCTGATCACCAAGTCGGACGTCACTCTCTCCGGACGCAGTGCGACGATCCCCGTGACCGTGCAGAACAAGCTGGTCCAGGGCGTCGATCACCTCGTGCTCCGGCTGACGTCGGGCAATGCCACCCGGCTCAAGCTCAACGACGGCGGAGCGGTCGCCGAACAGCCGGTCGAGATCGCGGGCGGCCACAGCCAGTCCGTGAAGTTCGACGCCTCGGCCAACGCCAACGGGCAGGCGCAGGTCACGGCGCGCCTCTTCACCACGGAGGGCGTGCCCTACGGCGACGAGATGACCTTCACGGTGAAGGTCTCGGAAGTCACACCGACCGTGCTCCTGGTGATCGCGGGCGGATTGCTCCTCCTGGTCCTGGCGGGCATCAGGATGTACACCCACCGCAAGCGCACCGTCGCGGGCGGCGCGGCGGAGAACAACGGCGGCGAACCCGAGCAGCCGAGTGACCCGACGCCGGACACCGGTCCGGAAAGCGGTAACCCTTCGGGCCCGGGTGAGAAAGTGGACCGTTGAGCGATGTCTGTCGGGGCCTGTCGGCCGGGGACAATGAGGTGGGGTTTCGATGAACGCGCCGTACGACGGTGACCGCGGCCAGGGCGCGGGCGGGGCTGGGTCTTCCGGCGGTCCGCCGGTGCCACCGGGCGCCGGCCAGGACGGGGAGGCACCCGACCCCTACCTGCAGCAGGCGTACGACCACGACCCGTACCGTGCCCAGGACCTCGCCTCTCAGGACCCGGTGGCCGAGGCCCTCTACGACCGCGCCTCACACCCTCCGCCGCCTCCAGGCACCTACCAGGAGCCGCAGGACCTCTACCAGCAGCCTCCCGCCGCCCAGCACGCCCCTGACCCCCGGATCTGGGCCCAGACGCCGCCTCCGGAGCCCGCAGGCCCCTCCCGGCACCTTCCTTACGGCGACCACGCCGCGACCACCCAGTACGTGGGAGTGGACGACCTGGTCACCCAGGCTTCCGGCGACAAGGACGAGCAGGACGCGTTCGCGCACCTCTTCCGCGACCAGGAGGGGTCGGGCCGGCCTCCGGGCCCTCCCGCCGAGCCTGAGCCCGCTCCGGCACCCGTAGCGCCGAAGTCCGGGGGCCGTGCCGCCGGGATACTGAAGTCCAGTGCGCTGATGGCGGCGGGCACCCTGGTGTCACGGCTCACCGGTTTCGTCCGCAGCCTCGTGATCACCGCTGCGCTGGGTGCGGCGCTGCTCGGTGACAGCTTCACCATCGCTTACACCCTGCCGACGATGATCTACATCCTCACCGTGGGCGGTGGGCTGAACTCGGTCTTCGTTCCTCAGCTCGTCCGGTCCATGAAGGACGACGAGGACGGGGGCGAGGCGTACGCCAACCGGCTGCTGACGCTCGTCATGGTCGCGCTCGGCGTGATCGTCGCGGTCGCGGTCTTCGCGGCGCCTCAGCTGGTGCACCTGATGTCGCGCACGATCGCGAACGATCCGGCGGCGGACTCGGTGGCCGTCACCTTCGCCCGCTACTGCCTGCCGACCATCTTCTTCATGGGCGTCCATGTGGTGATGGGCCAGATCCTCAACGCCCGCGGCAGGTTCGGCGCGATGATGTGGACCCCGGTCCTCAACAACATCGTCATGATCTTCACCTTCGGCCTGTTCATCTGGGTCTACGGGACCTCGGCCGAATCCAGGATGGGCGTGGAGACGATCCCGCCGGAGGGCGTCAGGCTCCTGGGCATCGGGACGCTGCTCGGCCTGGTGGTCCAGGCCCTGGCGATGATCCCGTACCTCCGAGAGGCCGGTTTCCGCTTCCGTCCCCGCTTCGACTGGAAGGGCCACGGACTCGGGAAGACCATAAGGCTCGCCAAGTGGACGGTCCTGTTCGTCCTCGCCAACCAGGCGGGCGTGCTGGTCGTGACCCAGCTGGCCACCTCCGCGGGCAAGCTCGCGGACAAGGACGGCTCGGGTTTCCTCGCCTACTCCAACGCCCAGCTGATCTGGGGCATGCCGCAGGCCATCATCACCGTCTCGGTCATGGCCGCCCTGCTGCCCCGCATCTCCCGCGCCGCCCATGACAACGACCCCGGGGCCGTCCGCGACGACATCTCGCAGGGGCTGCGCAACTCGGCGGTGGCCATCGTGCCGGTGGCCTTCACGTTCCTGGCGCTCGGCCTGCCTATGTGCACCCTGCTCTACGCGTCCAGCGGCACCGAGGCCGCACGGTCCATGGGCTTCATCCTGATGGCGTTCGGCCTCGGCCTCATTCCGTACTCCGTGCAGTACGTCGTCCTGCGCGGCTTCTACGCGTACGAGGACACCCGGACCCCCTTCTACAACACGGTCATCGTCGCGGCGGTCAATGCCGCGGCCTCCGCCCTCTGCTACGTGATTCTTCCGGCCCAGTGGGCAGTCGTGGGAATGGCGGCCTCCTACGGGCTGGCGTACGCGGTCGGTGTCGGCATCGCCTGGCGACGCCTCAGCAACCGGCTCGGCGGCGACCTCGACGGAGCCCGTGTGGTTCGGACCTACGCCCGTCTCTGCCTGGCCGCGATCCCCGCGGCGGTGGTCGGCGGCGGCGTGGGCTTCGCTCTGCTGAAGACCCTCGGCGAAGGCGCCGGCGGCTCCGTGGTGGCCTTGGTCTGCGGCAGCGTCATCCTGCTGGGCATCTTCTTCGCCGCTGCGAAGAAGATGCGCATCGAGGAGCTCAACGGCATGGTCGGCATGGTGCGAGGACGGCTCGGACGCTGAATACGCTCCGCGTCGCACAACCATCGCTGGACACCGCGTGTCGTGCATAGCGCCGGAGTGTGGGCACAATTGGCGTGACTGTGCAGAGCTGGCTGGCATCGCGCAACGGATGGGGAGGCAGGAACGACGGTGGCGGAACGTAGCACGGCTGCTGTCGACGTGGCCGACAACAGCGGCGACGAGCCGCTGACCGCCAAGGCGGACGCGGCCACGACCGACGGGACGGCAACCCAGGACACAGAGGGCGCCGAGAGCGCGAGGTCGAAGGACGGGGCCGACGGGCGCGACAGCGCGGAATCCGTACCGGCGTCGCCCGATCTGCACAGCGGTCACAAGCTGGCCAGACGCTACCGCCTCGAGGAGTGCGTCACCCGACTGGACGGATTCAGCAGCTGGCGGGCGGTCGACGAGAAACTGCGCCGCGCGGTGGGCGTCCACCTGCTGCCCGCAGATCACCCTCGCGCCCGCTCGGTGCTGGCCGCGGCCCGCTCCTCCGCGCTGCTCGGTGATCCACGATTCGTCCAGGTCCTGGACGCCGTGGAGGAGGACGACCTCGTCTACGTCGTCCACGAGTGGCTCCCCGACGCCACCGAGCTCACCGCGCTGCTGGCCGCCGGCCCCTTCGAGGCGCACGACGCATACCAGCTCGTGAGCCAGATCTCCCAGGCCATGGCCGCCGCACACCGCGAGGGCCTCGCCCATCTGCGCCTCACACCCGGCGCCGTACTGCGCAGCTCGACCGGCCAGTACCGGATCCGCGGCCTGGCCGTGAACGCCGCTCTGCGCGGCATCACCGCGGACCAGCCGCTCCGCACGGACACCGAGGCCATCGGCGCACTGCTCTATGCCGCCCTGACCCGGCGCTGGCCCTACGAGAGCGACGCGTACGGGCTCTCCGGGCTCCCCAAGGACCTGGGCCTGATTCCTCCGGACCAGGTGCGGGCCGGCGTCCACCGGGGCCTGTCCGAGCTCGCCATGCGCGCGCTGGCCAACGACGGTGCCACCGCGTCGCGCCAGGAACAGCCGTGCACCACCCCGGACGAGCTGGCGAAGGCCGTCGCGGCCATGCCGCGCATCCTGCCCCCGGAACCCGCCTTCACCGCGCCGCCCGAGTACCAGCGCACGACGTACCAGCAGGGCACCTACGGACGCCCCTCGGTACGTCCCACCGCGGCCACCCAGCCCGTCATCACGGCGCCCCCGCCCCCTCTCCAGAGCCGCACGGGCAAGGCGCTCAAGTGGGCCGTGTCCGCGCTTCTCATCGCCGCCCTGGGCCTCGGCAGCTGGCAGCTGGCGGAGACCGTGCTCAACCGGGACAGCGACTCCGGTGAACCGACCCCGACCCAGAGCGCGGAGGACGGGACCGACGACAAGGTTCCGGCCGACCTCAAGGACCTCCGCATCGTGGACGCGGAGGAATTCACTCCCAGTGGTTCGGGCATTCAGCAGCAGGACGTCCCGAACACCATCGACGGCAAGTCGGACACCGCCTGGGTCACTCCGCGCTACATGGGTTACGCCAACTTCGGCAACCTCGCGAACCGCAAGCAGGGCAGCGGCATAATCGTCGACCTCGGCAGCGCACAGGACGTCTCCGGCATCGACATCAAGATGTACCGCAGCCAGCAGAAGGCCGAAGTGCTGGCAGCGGACGAATCCGCTTCCCAGCCCACGTCACTGTCCGACTTCCCGCATCGCCTCACGAACCTGGAGACGACCGGGAGCACGGTGCACAAGACCCTCACCGAGCCGGTCCGGACCCGCTACATCCTGGTCCGCATCGCTGAGCTGCCTCCCGACGGCTCCTCAGGCTTCCGGGGCGGCATCTCGGAGATCTCGGTACTCGGATGAACGAACGGGCCGGCGAGGAACTCCTCACCGGCCCGTTTCGCGCCGACGCCTGTGTGACCCCGCCCGTCGCGGTGTCACGGCATCGATGGACACCTTGATGAAGCGACGCACCTGCCGTGCCCGCTCCTCCAACAACGCCCACACCAGCAAGCGTTGCGACTGGGATACTCATGGCCGCGGCCTTCTCAACGGCTAGGCTTCTTCATCTCTGTGCTCTCCTCGATCAGACCGTGATAGACAGACCGGCACTCCGGTCAGGTCGGCCCGGCCATGATCAGATACGTACGGTCGAACTGTCCGCAGCAAGATCGAGGAAGAGCGCTACCGATCACACGCAGGCAGGGCTCAGCAGGAGGGAGGGGGACCGTGCAGCAATCCGACCCGCCCAGTGACAAGGATCTTCTGGCCCAGCACGTCGCAGGCGATCCTGACGCTTTCGGTGAGCTCGTACGGCGGCACCGTGACCGCCTCTGGGCCGTGGCCCTGCGCACACTGGGCGACCGCGAGGAAGCAGCCGACGCCGTGCAGGATGCCCTTGTCTCCGCGTTCCGTGCCGCCCACACCTTCCGCGGCCAGTCCGCCGTGACCACCTGGCTGCACAGGATCACCGTCAACGCCTGCCTCGACCGGGTCCGCAAGGCCGCCTCCCGGAAGACCGCACCCGTCGACGACACCGAGCGGTTCGACCAGCTCATGGAGCCCCATGAGTCCGCCGAGGCTCCCGCTGAGCGGCAGGACCTGCACCGAGAGCTCCTGGCCGCACTGGCCACCCTGCCCGCCGAGCAGCGGGCCGCGCTCGTCCTTGTGGATATGCAGGCCTACCCCGTCGCCGAAGCCGCCCGCGTCCTCGACGTGCCCACCGGCACCGTGAAGAGTCGTTGCGCGAGAGGCCGGGCCAGACTGCTTCCCTTGCTGGCCCATCTACGCAGCACCAGAGAGGACAGCAAGGACGTCCCCGTGGAAAGGAACCGGACGCAGGGGCCATCCGTCCCACCGGCATCAGGACCGAGAGACGCAGGTGACGGTGATCCTGCCGGAGTGAAGGGTGGAGGTGGGCTCGCATGACATCCACAGCCGACACGGCTCAGCACCCGGACGTCTCGGAGATCTCCGACTTCACCGAAGGCCTTCTCCCACCGTCCCGCGCGACGGAGCTCCGCCAGCACCTCGACGCGTGTGACGAGTGTGCCGATGTCCACGCCTCACTGGAGGAGATCCGCTCACTGCTGGGGTCCACACCGCCTCCCGATGAGGGCATGCCGGCCGATGTGATCGACCGGATCGACGCGGCACTGGCAGCGGAAGCAGCGACGGCACCCACAGCACCCGACGCACCGCCCGTTGTTTCACGTGAAACAACACCGGAGAGCGCGGCTGTCCCTCGTCCCGCGGGTCGCCCTCGTGGCTCCACCGGCCCCGGCCGGGCTCCCTCCCGACGGCGACGCCGCACGGTGATCCTCGGCACCGCCTTCGGCGCGGCAGCGGTCGGCATGAGCGTCTTCCTCCTCCAGTCTCTCCAGAGCTCCCAGGACTCGTCGGGCGCGATGGCCGACCGGGGTGCCAGCGCCGCGGAGAAGAGTCAGGGAGACTTCTCTGATGCCACGCTGGAGGACCGCGTCCATACGCTCCTGAACAAGATGTCCGAGTCCCCGGGCTACGACGCGGGCAAGCCGTCCCTGGATACCAAGTCATCCCCCGGGGATCTGGCTCCCGAGGATGCGTCCCCCCGTACGCCCCTGCGCGCGCCGATCGTCGACGTCCCGCCCTGCGTCCAGCAGGGCATCGGCCGGGAGGCCCCGGCTCTCGCGGTCGAGGAGGGCAGCTACGAAGGGACCGCCGCCTTCCTCGTCGTGCTGCCCCACGCGACGGACGGGACTCGCGTCCAGGCCTATGTCGTCGATGCTGCCTGCGTGGATTCCACGCCCGCGACCAAAGGGCAGCTGCTGCTCACCCACTCCTACACACGCCCCTGAGGCCCCTGCCGGGAGCCGGACCGGTAATCCGGGAATGCATGCCCCGTAGGATCCGTTGGGTGGGGTGAGAGTCGAGGAACCGACCCCAGTAGGCAAGCAGGCAGCCCGCAGAGACGAGGAAGAACCCGTGAGCGACGTCCGTAATGTGATCATCATCGGCTCCGGGCCGGCTGGTTACACCGCCGCCCTGTACACCGCTCGCGCGTCGTTGAAGCCGCTGGTGTTCGAGGGCGCTGTCACCGCCGGCGGTGCACTGATGAACACCACCGACGTGGAGAACTTCCCGGGCTTCCAGGACGGCATCATGGGCCCCGAGCTCATGGACAACATGCGCGCCCAGGCCGAGCGCTTCGGTGCCGAGCTCATCCCCGACGATGTCGTCTCCGTGGATCTCTCCGGTGAGATCAAGACCGTCACGGACACCGCAGGCACGGTGCACCGCGCCAAGGCCGTCATCGTCACCACGGGATCCCAGCACCGCAAGCTCGGCCTGCCCAACGAGGACGCCCTTTCCGGACGCGGCGTCTCCTGGTGCGCGACCTGCGACGGCTTCTTCTTCAAGGACCAGGACATCGCCGTGGTCGGCGGCGGTGACACCGCCATGGAGGAGGCGACCTTCCTCTCCCGGTTCGCCAAGTCCGTCACGATCGTGCACCGCCGCGACTCCCTGCGAGCTTCCAAGGCCATGCAGGAGCGCGCCTTCGCCGACCCGAAGATCAAGTTCGCTTGGGACAGCGAGGTGGCCACGGTCCACGGGGACCAGAAGCTCTCCAGCCTGACCCTCCGCAACACCAAGACCGGCGAGACCTCCGAGCTTCCGGTGACGGGGCTGTTCATCGCTGTCGGCCACGACCCCCGCACGGAGCTCTTCAAGGGCCAGCTCGATCTCGATGACGAGGGCTACCTCAAGGTCGAGGCCCCTTCCACCCGCACCAACCTGAAGGGCGTCTTCGGCGCCGGCGACGTCGTCGACCACACCTACCGGCAGGCCATCACCGCCGCCGGTACCGGCTGCTCGGCCGCTCTCGACGCAGAGCGGTTCCTGGCAGCGCTCTCCGACGAGCACCTCGCCGAGCCGGAGAAGACCCCCGCAGTCTGACCGCACTCCCCGAACCCACACCCCCGCGAAGCTAAGGAGGTCGCCGTGGCCGGCGCCCTGAAGAACGTAACCGACGACTCATTCGATGAGGACGTCCTGAAGAACGAGAAGCCCGTGCTGGTGGACTTCTGGGCCGCTTGGTGCGGACCGTGCCGCCAGATCGCGCCTTCGCTGGAGGCCATCGCGGCTGAGTACGGCGACGAGATCGAGATCGTCAAGCTCAACATCGACGAGAACCCGGCCACCGCGGCGAAGTACGGCGTGATGTCGATCCCCACGCTCAACGTGTACCAGGGTGGCGAGGTCGCCAAGACCATCGTCGGAGCCAAGCCGAAGGCCGCGATCCTCCGCGACCTCGAGGGCTTCATCGCCCAGAAGTAGCAGCTGGTTGTTTCACGTGAAACGGGTCCACCCTTCGGGGTGGACCCGTTTCGTCTGTCCGCCGTAGGCGGCAGGACACTCTCACAGCGGCCGCAGCGCCGGCTCCTTCTGTACCGCGCCCAGAAGCCTGTCCAGTGCCAGCTCGACGTCTTCCTTCCAGGAAAGCGTCGTACGCAGCTCCAGCCTCAGCCGCGGATAGGCGGGGTGAGGACGGACCGTCTTGAAGCCGACCGCGAGCAGATGATCCGCCGGCAGTACACACGCCGGCTCCTTCCACCGGGCGTCACCGAAGGCCTCGATCGCCTTGAAGCCGCGTCGCAGCAAGTCCTTGGCAACCGTCTGCACCATCACGCGTCCGAGCCCCTGCCCCTGAAAACCGGGGACGATCAACGCGGTCATCAGCTGGACGGCATCCGGGGAGACAGGGCTGGTGGGAAACGCCGTGGAACGGGGGACATACGCGGGAGGTGCATAGAGAACGAACCCGGCGGCGACATCGTCCACATAGACGACCCGCCCGCAGGAGCCCCACTCCAGCAGAACAGCGGAGATCCAGGCTTCCTTCTCCAGCTCGGGTCTGCCGGCCTTTACCGCAGCTTCCCCGCTGACCGGATCAAGTTCCCAGAAGACACAGGAGCGGCAGCGCCTGGGGAGATCCGGAAGGTTGTCCAGTGTGAGCGGTACGAGCCGACGCCCCATGAAGGCGGTTCCTCCCTTCCTTCGCCCGCCGCATCACGTGCGGCCGCCAGCGCACTCCGTTCTCGGAACAGGCTGCCGACGAACCCCCCGACAGCACCAAGCCCCAAACCTACTGTCACCAGGTGGCTGCGATTCACTGATCGCACGGCCCCCGCCTCCTCTGAGGTGGATCACGATGGTGGATCACGGATGGTGCATACGCCATACCAGAACGCATCGTATCCACCCAGAGGTGATGGGGATACCGAGAGACGGCAAAGGGCGGGCCGAGTTCCGGCTAACTTCCCGGAACTCGGCCCGCCCTTCACCTGCGGCCGGACTCAGGCCTCGTCGGCCTCTGCCTGCTCTTCCTCGATACTCCGCTCCAGTACACGTCCCTCGCCCGGGGCAAGACTGCCGAGAATGCGGTCCAGATCCTCCATCGAGGCGAACTCGACGACGATCTTTCCCTTCTTCTGCCCGAGATCGACCTTCACTCGCGTCTCGAACCGATCCGAGAGGCGCGAGGCAAGATCGGTGAGAGCCGGCGAGACCCTGCCGCCGGCCCTCGGCCCCCGGGGCTTCGCCGAACTCGTGGGCTCCGACCCGAGAAGGTTGACGATCTCCTCGACCGCCCGCACCGACAGCCCTTCGGCCACGATGCGGTGGGCCAGACGATCCTGCTCCTCCGAGTCGTCCACCGACAGCAAGGCCCGCGCGTGGCCTGCTGAGAGCACGCCTGCAGCCACCCTGCGCTGCACCGGCGGGGAGAGCCGCAGCAGACGCAGCGTGTTGGAGACCTGCGGGCGGGACCGGCCGATCCGGTCCGCCAACTGGTCATGGGTGCACTTGAAGTCCTTCAGCAGCTGGTCGTACGCCGCCGCCTCTTCCAGGGGGTTCAGCTGAGCCCGGTGGAGGTTCTCCAGCAGCGCGTCCAGGAGCAGCTTCTCGTCATCGGTCGCCCGGACGATGGCCGGGATGCGCTCCAGACCGGCTTCACCGCAGGCCCTCCAACGCCGCTCACCCATGATGAGCTCGTAGCGGTCCTCGTCGACCTTCCGCACGACGACGGGCTGGAGGAGCCCGACCTCCTTGATGGAGGTGACCAGCTCGGCCAGAGCGTCCTCGTCGAAGACCTCTCGTGGCTGCCTGGGGTTGGGCGTGATCGAAGCAAGGGGGATCTCAGCGAAGTACGCCCCGGCGGAGTCGGTCTGATCCGTGGCCGGCCCCGACTCACCGACCGGTGAGCTCGGCTCCGGGATCAGGCTGCCGGAGGGCAGCCCGGTCAGCTTCGCAGCGGCGACACCCCGCTCAGGGGCCATGACGGGCGACGAGGCATCGGCTTGTGTACCGGATGCGGGATTCGCCACCTGCTTCTCCGGCGGAGCTGCGGGGATCAGTGCACCGAGTCCACGCCCCAGCCCTCTACGACGCTCGCTCACTGCATGCCCTCCGAATGACTCTGCTGACTGTTCTGAATGCCCGTGTGGGCCGGCTCGCCCGCCGGAGCGTGCTGGGCCTCGTAGTGCACTCCGACGCCTCGCAGCGCGATCTCACGAGCCGCCTCAAGGTAGGAGAGGGACCCGCTGGAGCCCGGATCGTACGTCAAAACGGTCTGCCCGTAGCTGGGAGCCTCCGAGATGCGCACAGAACGCGGGATGCTCGTCCGCAGCACCTCCTTACCGAAGTGGCTGCGCACCTCCTCGGCGACCTGCGAAGCGAGCCGGGTCCTGCCGTCGTACATGGTGAGCAGGATCGTGGAGACGTGGAGGTCGGGGTTCAGGTGTCCCCGGACCAGGTCCACGTTGCGGAGCAGCTGGCCGAGGCCCTCCAGCGCGTAGTACTCGCACTGGATCGGGATGAGCACCTCTGCTCCTGCCACCAGCGCGTTGACCGTCAGCAGGCCGAGCGAGGGCGGGCAGTCGATGAGGATGTAGTCCAGCGGCTGGTCATACGCCTGGATCGCCCTCTGCAGCCGACTCTCCCGCGCCACCAGCGAGACCAGCTCGATCTCCGCACCGGCGAGATCGATGGTCGCCGGGGCGCAGAAGAGACCTTCGACGTCCGGTACCGGCTGAACGACCTCGGAGAGCGGCATGCTCTCCACCAGGACGTCGTAGATGGAGGGGACTTCCGCGTGATGGTCGATACCGAGAGCCGTCGAGGCGTTCCCCTGCGGATCGAGGTCCACCACCAGGACGCGGGCGCCGTGCAGGGCAAGCGAGGCAGCAAGGTTGACCGTCGAGGTCGTCTTGCCCACTCCGCCCTTCTGGTTGGCCACGACCATGACGCGTGTCCGGTCTGGTCGCGGCAGCCCCTCGCCGGCGCGGCCAAGGGCCTCGACCGCCAGCTGAGCCGCACGACCAATAGGTGTGTCGTCCATCGGCGGCGGTGTTTCACGTGAAACACCGTCCCCCAGGGACTCGGTACGGGGACCGGGGACCGGATCGGTCATCGGTCCCGCGATGTTGGCGTCGGACCGCAAGGATTCACTCTCCTCGACTTCAGGCTCGCAATGAACAGAGCCTGCCATGCTTTCGGGGTCGTGAACCAGCGAGGCCGACTCTTCTGTGGATGAATCCGGTTCTGTGGACAACTCGGTAACCCTCACGGGCTTGCGGTCGCGCGGCGCGGCAGCCGCACGACCGCGACCGATGATTCCCTGCAACAGAGAGCGACGTTTCACGTGAAACACGATGCCCCCGCAGTACAGCGGCAGGGTCCCGACACTCCGCAGGCGGGACATATCGCTGCTTGCATGGAGCATCTGCGCAAAAAGGCCAGAAGAGTATCAGGAGATACAAAGGGGACTGGCCGAGCTTCCGCCCGGCCCGCACTCATCGACGACGGCGCGTCCGGCCCACCCGTGCGGCCTTGGCCCGCTTTGCGGCGAACCTCACACCGCCGGGGCTCTCTCCGACCGTCACACGCACCACGGTGGACGTCGGATCAACCAGGCCCTCACCGACGTGCAGCACCTCGGTCTCCACCACTCCGAGCTTGCTCAGAGCGGCACGCGCCCCTTGGATCTCCTCCTCGGCGGTGCCTCCCTTGAGCGCCAGCATCTCCCCGTACGGGCGGAGCAGAGGAACTCCCCAGCCGGCGAGCCGGTCGAGCGGGGCAACCGCCCGAGCCGTCACCACATGGACGGGCTGCAGCGTCCCGAGCACCTCTTCGGCCCGGCCACGGACGACGGTCACATGATCCAGCCCCAGGAGCTCGACGACCTCCTGGAGGAAGTTCGTGCGGCGCAGCAGCGGCTCAAGGAGCGTGATCTTCAGGTCGGGGCGCACCAGGGCCAGCGGAATCCCGGGAAGACCGGCCCCCGAACCCACATCGCACACCGTGACACCCTCGGGAACCACCTCGGAGAGCACCGCACAGTTCAGCAGGTGGCGCTCCCACAGGCGAGGCACCTCGCGCGGACCGATCAGTCCTCGCTTGACGCCCGCGTCCGCGAGCAGCTCCGCGTACCTGACAGCCTCCGGAAAGAACTCACCGAATACCGCCTGCGCCTCCTTGGGCGCCTGAGGGAGCTCTGCTTCCTCCGTCACGGGGACCGTCCTTCCGTACCGCACTAGCACGCTGACTATCAGGCTGACAAAGATCGGCCCCGCCTGCGAACAGACGGGGCCGACAGTACAAGGATCCGGTCAGGCCGGGAGAACGACGACGAAGCGCTGCGGCTCCTCGCCCTCGGACTCACTGCGCAGACCTGCTGCCGCTACGGCGTCGTGCACGACCTTGCGCTCGAACGGCGTCATCGGCTCCAGCTTCACCGGCTCGCCCGAGCTCTTGGCCTCATCTGCGGCCTTCGCACCGAGCGCCGCGAGAACCTCACGCTTCTTCGCGCGGAAGCCGGCGATGTCCAGCATCAGGCGGCTGCGGTCACCGGTCTCACGGTGGACGGCCAGGCGAGTCAGCTCCTGGAGCGCCTCCAGCACCTCACCATCGCGGCCCACGAGCTTCTGCAGGTCACGCGCGGAGTCGCTGATGATCGAGACCGCTGCGCGGTCCGCCTCCACATCCATGTCGATGTCGCCGTCGAGGTCGGCGATGTCGAGCAGGCCTTCGAGGTAGTCAGCCGCGATCTCCCCCTCCTGCTCGAGGCGGGTCAGGGTGTCGCTGCCCTCAGCGGCCTTGGTGGTGGTGCCTTCCGTCACGGATGGACTCCTTCTTACTTCTTGGACGGGTGCTTGGGCCGCTGCGGGCCGCCCTTGCGCTGCCCGGACTTGGCTTGGCGTGAGGAGCCGGACGCGGCGGACTTGCCCGCCGGCTTCGGCTTGTCGTCCTGCGATGCGTCCTGCTTCTCCAGCGACGTCTTGGACTCCGAGCCGGTGGAGCCGGAGCTCTTCGCCGTGGCGGACCCTGTGGCCGCGGTGTGACGCTTCGCCTTGGTCTGGCGCTTGGGCTGCTGCCGCTTGGCCGCAGCACCGCCCTCCGCCTCGAGCACGGCGGTGTCGCTCTTCTCCACCGTTCCGTCCTCCTGGGCGGCGAGTCCCAGCTTGCTCAGACCGGTGATGAACTTGCGCTCGATGTCGTTGCGGTCGGGACCCTTGGCGACGATCCGCTTGACGGTGTTGCGCCGGGTCCTGCCGCGCACCTCGCCATGGGCGGTCACGCTCTTCAGCAGGCGGTTCAGGTACTGGTCCTGCGCCTTGCTGCCCGGGGTGGGGTTCTGGTTGATCACGTACATCTGCTGACCCATGGTCCAGACGTTCGTGGTCAGCCAGTACACGAGGACACCGACGGGGAAGTTGATGCCCATGACGGCGAAGATCACCGGGAAGATGTACATCAGCATCTTCTGCTGCTGCATGTACGGGGTCTTGACCGTCAGGTCGACGTTCTTCGTCATCAGCTGGCGCTGCGTGAAGAACTGCGACGCGGACATCATCACGATCATGATCGCGGTCACGACACGGACGTCGGTCAGGGAGGCGCCCAGCGCCTGCACCTTCTCCTCGCTGTCCATGAACTTCGCGGCCAGCGGGGCACCGAAGATGTGGGCCTGACGGGCGCTGTCCAGCAGCGGCTGGTCGATGACGCCGATCGTCTTGCCGGAGGCGATGGCCGAGAGCACGTGATACAGGGCGAAGAAGAACGGTGACTGCGCCAGGATGGGAAGGCACGAGGAGAGCGGGTTGGTACCCGTCTCCTTGTACAGCTTCATCATCTCTTCGGACTGACGCTGCTTGTCGTTCTTGTAGCGCTCCTGGATCGCCTTCATCTTCGGCTGGAGCACCTGCATGTTGCGGGTCGACTTGATCTGCTTCACGAAAAGCGGGATCAGGCAGATCCGGATCAAGACCACCAGGGACACGATGGACAGGCCCCAGGCCCACCCCGTGTCATCGCCGAAGAGCGCTCCGTACAGCTTGTGGAACTGGACGATGACCCATGAGACAGGTGTGGTGATAAAGCTGAACAGACTGGCAATCGTGTCCACTAATCAGGCTCCTTGAGCTTTGGGCGAGGTCTCTGTGGCCGGGCTCAGGGGTTCGGAGACCGACCCCCCGGAAGGCACATCGGCGGCGGAGTCCCCGCCCTTGCCGCCACGCACACAGTTGCGCAGCATTTCGTGCCAACGCGGACGTTTGCGTGGCGGTACGTAGTCCACGCCGCCGGGTGACCACGGATTGCACCGCAGGATGCGCCAAGCGGTCAGCGCTGTTCCCTTGATCGCACCGTGCCGGTCGATCGCCGTATATCCATAGTGGGAACACGACGGGTAGTAGCGGCAGACGGGCCCCAGAAGCGGGCTGATCGTCCACTGGTACAGCTTGATGAGAGCCAGCAGCGGGTACTTCATCGCGCGCCCCCTCCCAGCAGCCGCTGAAGGGCGGCGTCCAGGTCTCGGGCCAGCTGTGCATGGTCGGCGTCGCCCGATCCGGGCAGCGCTCGTACGACAACAAGGCTACCGGGGGGCAGCTGAGCAAGCCGATCGCGGACCAGATGGCGAAGCCTGCGCTTCACCGCGGTGCGGACGACTGCTCCACCCACTGCCTTGCTGACAACGAAACCCGCACGCGGCGGGGGAGCACTCTCCCCTGTCACGTGCGGGTCCGTAACACCGCTGCGTAGATGTACGACGAGGAGCGGGCGACCGGCCCGACGTCCCCGGCGTACAGCGGCCGCGAAGTCCTCGCGCCGCCTCAGCCGATTCTCGGTAGGCAGCACGTCATGACCTGGCCGCGATCAGGCGGACAGGTTGGCGCGACCCTTGCCACGGCGGTTCGCGAGAATCGCGCGGCCGGCACGGGTACGCATGCGCAGGCGGAAGCCATGGGTCTTGGCGCGACGACGATTGTTCGGCTGGAAGGTGCGCTTGCTCACTCGGGGGCTCCAGAAATGATTCGTGTGTTGGCGGGACATCGCCTGGCTGTCACCGTGCGCCCACGAGGAACTCGCGTAAACGCCTTAGTGCACCGCTTCACAATCACAGATCGTGATGTTTGCCCATCGGAGGCAGGCGGCAGCAGCCATCGACAACTCGACCTGGTCACGGTACGCGCGGCTACGCCATCCGGTCAAACCAGCTCCGAGCGACCCCCTGCTGTACACAGCCTGTGGACAACAACTTGAACCGCGCGGGTCGGCCTGACTACCGTGGCTGAACTCCGGTTCTTTTCCTTCCTCCCTGCCGGGCCTCACCCGACCCGACCCATCCCGTCCCGAGAAGCACACATTCGTGGGACATGCGAGAGAGCGTGCCTTGTGGCTGACGTACCTGCCGATCTTGCCGCAGTGTGGCCGCGAGTGCTGGAACAACTCCTCGGGGAGGGCCAGCAGGGCATCGAGCCGAAGGACAAACAGTGGATCGAGCGCTGTCAGCCCCTGGCACTCGTCGCCGACACCGCGCTGCTGGCCGTACCCAACGAGTGGGGCAAGCGTGTCCTCGAAGGCCGGCTCGCGCCGCTGATCAGCGAGACGCTCACCCGTGAGTGCGGCCGGCCGATCCGGATCGCGATCACGGTCGACGATTCCGCGGGAGAGCCTCCCGCCCCGCCCGCGCCTCCGATGCACCAGCCCCACCAGGGACAGCAGTCCCACCGCTATCAGGGCCCGCAGCACGACGAACCCCCGCGCAACGACGGGTACGACGGCTACGGCCCCCGGTCCTCGGACGACGGCATGCCGACGGCCCGCCCGGCCTACCCGGACTACCAGCCGCACCGACCCGAGCCCGGCGCCTGGCCCCGCACCCAGGAGGACCTCTCCTGGCAGCCCCGGCACGGCGGCTACCAGGACCGCGACCCGTACGCGAGCCCGCGCCCGCAGCAGCCGCAGCACGACTACCGTCCGCAGCAGCCCGAGCACCAGGGCTACGAGCAGCAGCGGGACAGCCGCGACCACCACGATCTCCAGGACCAGCAGCAGCCCCAGCACCGCCAGGGCGGTCCCGGCACCGGCCGGGCCGGCGGCGGCCCCATGGGGACGCAGTCCGCACCCCCGCCGGGGACCGGTGAACCGCACGCCCGGCTGAACCCGAAGTACCTCTTCGACACCTTCGTCATCGGGGCGTCCAACCGTTTCGCGCACGCGGCCGCGGTCGCCGTCGCCGAGGCGCCCGCGAAGGCGTACAACCCCCTCTTCATCTATGGGGAGTCGGGGCTCGGCAAGACCCACCTGCTGCACGCCATCGGGCACTACGCGCGCAGCCTCTACCCGGGCACCCGGGTGCGGTACGTGAGCTCCGAGGAGTTCACCAACGAGTTCATCAACTCGATCCGCGACGGCAAGGGCGACACCTTCCGCAAGCGCTACCGGGACGTGGACATCCTCCTGGTCGACGACATCCAGTTCCTGGCGAGCAAGGAGTCGACGCAGGAGGAGTTCTTCCACACCTTCAACACGCTCCACAACGCCAACAAGCAGATCGTGCTGTCCTCGGACCGGCCGCCCAAGCAGCTGGTGACGCTGGAGGACCGGCTGCGCAACCGGTTCGAGTGGGGCCTCACCACCGATGTCCAGCCGCCGGAGCTGGAGACGCGTATCGCGATCCTCCGCAAGAAGGCCGTGCAGGAGCAGCTCAACGCCCCGCCCGAGGTACTCGAGTTCATCGCCTCCCGCATCTCGCGCAACATCCGTGAGCTGGAGGGCGCTCTGATCCGCGTGACCGCCTTCGCGAGCCTGAACAGGCAGCCGGTGGACCTCGGCCTGACCGAGATCGTGCTCAAGGACCTGATCCCGGGCGGTGAGGACTCGGCACCCGAGATCACCGCGCCGGCCATCATGGCGGCGACCGCGGACTACTTCGGCCTGACGGTGGAGGATCTCTGCGGATCCTCGCGCAGCCGCGTCCTGGTGACGGCGCGCCAGATCGCCATGTACCTGTGCCGTGAGCTGACGGATCTCTCCCTGCCCAAGATCGGCGCCCAGTTCGGCGGGCGCGACCACACCACGGTCATGCACGCCGACCGGAAGATCCGCGCGCTGATGGCGGAGAGGCGCTCCATCTACAACCAGGTCACCGAGCTCACCAACCGCATCAAGAACGGCTGACGAGCAGGACAGCGGCCGGGAGAGAACCCGCCGCACAGCGCACTCCGGGCGCCCCGGGAGGACCGTACGTCGTCCTCATGGGGCGCCCTTCGTCGTCCTGGAGCCACTGACAGCGCCCTCCGCAGCGGCCTCGGAGCGCCTCTCGGAACCGCTCCACGCCCTCGTTCGGTCCCGTGCCGACTGTGTACGGGGCGGGGGAGTCCCCAGGGAGTGTTCGAATACGGGCCCTGATCAGGCCCTTCTCCACAGAAGTGCGAGGAATGGGGCGTCCACAGCCTGGGGACTGTGAAGTTGTCCAGATTGCGTCCACAGGGTCTGCTGCCGATACTCCATCAGGCCAGGTCACATGCCTGGGGATTTGTGGTCAACAGTGATCCACAGCCTGTGGACAGATTTTTCGTCCACAGGGCCGCGATGATGTTGTCCACCGGCGACCCACAGGCTCGGCCCGGTTGTCCCCAGCTTCTCCACACCTCTGTCCACTGTTCGGCAACCCGACACCGCCTTTCACTGCCCAGAGTGAAAGGCGTCACACGAGGACCGTTGGTTGAGCTGTGGGGAACGTGGGTAAAGCTGGGGACAGGCTTGGGGAGAAGTCGCCCCGCCCTGTGCATCGGGTGTGCAGAACTTTCGCGTGTCCACAGAAACGCAAGGTTGTCCACCGGTGCCACCCACAGGGTCGGTGGACAAAAAACGGCTTCTGACCTGGGGAAACGACGTTATCCACGGTTTCCACAGGGCCTACTACTACTACCACTCAGAGTTAGCCAGGAATCCGCTTCGAAGTGGGGCCTGTGCACAACTCGAGCGGCGAGCTCGGCGAACCTCTTGGCGCGACTTGACCCCGAGCAGCAACGAGTGTCGGCGCCGTACGTCAGACTGGACCCCGGCGGTGACCCCAGTCCCTCGGCGGGGAGCCCCGATCAGACGACGAAGGCCAGCAGGGCGAGCGAGCAACAGCAGGAGGCGGTTCCGGTGAAGATCCGGGTGGAGCGCGATGTACTCGCGGAGGCGGTGGCCTGGGTGGCCCGCAGCCTCCCGGCCCGTCCGCCGGCGCCCGTTCTCGCGGGCCTTCTGCTGAAGGCCGAGGACGGAGCCCTCAGCTTCTCGAGCTTCGACTACGAGGTCTCGGCCAAGGTCTCCGTGGACGCGGAGGTCGAGGAGGACGGCACGGTGCTCGTCTCCGGCCGCCTGCTCGCCGACATCTGCCGTGCCCTGCCCAACAGGCCGGTGGAGATCTCCACGGACGGTGTACGGGCGACCGTGGTCTGCGGCTCCTCGCGGTTCACCCTCCACACACTGCCTGTGGAGGAATACCCGGCACTGCCGCAGATGCCGACCGCCACCGGCACCGTCCCCGGTGAGGTCTTCGCCTCGGCCGCCGCCCAGGTCGCCATCGCGGCCGGACGTGACGACACCCTTCCCGTCCTGACCGGTGTCCGGATCGAGATCGAGGGCGACACGGTCACCCTCGCGTCGACCGACCGCTACCGCTTCGCGGTCCGCGAGTTCCTGTGGAAGCCGGAGAACCCCGACGCCTCGGCCGTGGCCCTGGTGCCCGCCAAGACGCTCCTGGACACCGCCAAGGCGCTGACCAGCGGTGACACGGTGACGCTGGCGCTGTCCGGCTCCGGTGCGGGCGAAGGGCTCATCGGTTTCGAGGGCGCGGGCCGGCGTACGACCACGCGACTGCTCGAAGGCGATCTCCCGAAGTACCGGACGCTCTTCCCCACCGAGTTCAACTCGGTCGCGGTCATCGAGACCGCCCCGTTCGTCGAGGCCGTCAAGCGTGTGGCCCTCGTCGCCGAGCGCAACACCCCGGTGCGGCTCAGCTTCGAGCAGGGTGTGCTCATCCTGGAGGCCGGTTCCAGCGACGACGCACAGGCTGTGGAGCGCGTCGACGCGGTGCTGGAGGGCGACGACATCTCGATCGCCTTCAACCCGACCTTCCTGCTGGACGGGCTCAGCGCCATCGACTCCCCGGTCGCGCAGCTCTCCTTCACGACGTCGACCAAGCCCGCCCTGCTCAGCGGCCGGCCGGCCGTCGACGCGGAGGCGGACGACGCCTACAAGTACCTGATCATGCCGGTCCGCCTCTCGGGCTGATCCGGCCGGTCGTCCCTGTCATGGCAGCTTCCGGCGGGCAGCTCAGCGCAGAGCGGGCTCACCGTGCTGCACCCCGCCGTGCTGTCCAGGCCGGGCGTAGGCTCGGTCCTGGGTACGAATCGGCACAACGCTAAAGGAATCTCTGATGGAGCTCGGTCTCGTCGGCCTCGGCAAGATGGGCGGCAACATGCGCGAGCGCATCCGCCGCGCAGGCCACACCGTCATCGGTTACGACCGCAACCCGGACGTCGCCGATGTCCACAGCCTCGAAGAGCTTGTGGGCAAGCTCAAGGGTCCGCGCGTCGTGTGGGTGATGGTCCCGGCCGGTGCCGCGACCCAGTCCACCATCGACGAGCTGGCCGAGCTGCTCTCCCCGGGTGACGTCGTCGTGGACGGCGGCAACTCCCGCTGGACCGACGACGAGAAGCACGCCGTCGAGCTGGGCATCAAGGGCATCGGCTTCGTCGACTGCGGTGTCTCCGGCGGCGTCTGGGGCCTGGAGAACGGCTACGCCCTGATGTACGGCGGCGAGACCGCGAACGTCGAGAAGGTCCAGCCGGTCTTCGACGCCCTCAAGCCCGAGGGTGACTTCGGCTCCGTCCACGCGGGCAAGGTCGGCGCCGGCCACTTCGCCAAGATGGTCCACAACGGCATCGAGTACGCCATGATGCAGGCGTACGCCGAGGGCTGGGAGCTCCTGGAGAAGGTCGACTCCGTCACCGATGTGCGCGAGGTCTTCCGCTCCTGGCAGGAGGGCACGGTCATCCGTTCCTGGCTGCTCGACCTGGCCGTCAACGCCCTGGACGACGACGAGCACCTCGACCAGCTCCGTGGCTTCGCCGCGGACTCGGGCGAGGGCCGGTGGACGGTCGAGGCCGCCATCGACAACGCGGTGCCGCTGCCCGCGATCACCGCGTCCCTGTTCGCGCGCTTCGCCTCGCGCCAGGACGACTCGCCGCAGATGAAGATGATCGCCGCGCTGCGCAACCAGTTCGGCGGCCACGCGGTCGAGAACAAGAAGTAGCCCGCGCGCCGCGGGCGGACAGCCCGCGGCACGGCGGCACACAGAGCAGAACACGCAGTCGGAAGGGTCGGCGACCATGCACGTCACGCATCTCTCGCTGGCTGATTTCCGCTCGTACGCCCGGGTCGAGGTCCCTCTCGATCCGGGCGTCACCGCGTTCGTGGGGGCGAACGGCCAGGGCAAGACCAATCTGGTGGAGGCGGTCGGCTATCTCGCGACGCTCGGCAGCCACCGGGTGTCGTCCGACGCCCCGCTGGTCCGCATGGGCGCGGAGCGCGCCGTCGTACGGGCCGCGGTCACCCAGGGGGAGCGCTCGCAGCTGATCGAGCTCGAGCTCAATCCGGGCCGCGCCAACCGGGCCCGTATCAACAGGTCGTCGCAGGTCAGGCCGCGGGACGTCCTGGGGATAGTGCGGACGGTGCTCTTCGCCCCGGAGGACCTGGCCCTGGTGAAGGGCGATCCGGGAGAGCGCCGGCGCTTCCTGGACGAGCTGATCACGGCGCGGTCCCCCCGCATGGCCGGGGTGCGCTCCGACTACGAGCGGGTGCTGAAGCAGCGCAACACCCTGCTGAAGTCCGCCGCCATGGCCCGCAGGCACGGCGGCCGGTCGATGGACCTGTCCACCCTGGACGTCTGGGACCAGCACCTGGGCCGGGTGGGCGCGGAGCTGCTGGCCCAGCGGCTGGATCTGATCGCCACCCTGCAGCCGTTGGCCGACAAGGCGTACGCGGACGTCGCCCCCGGAGGCGGGCCCGTCACCCTGGAGTACCGCAGCTCGGTCGGTGCCGACGTGGAGCCCGCGCGCACCCGCGAGGAGCTGTACGAGCAGGTGATGGCGGCCCTGGCCCAGGCGCGCAAGCAGGAGATCGAGCGCGGGGTGACCCTGGTCGGCCCGCACCGGGACGACCTGGTGCTCGGCCTGCGCTCCATGCCGGCCAAGGGGTACGCGAGCCACGGTGAGTCCTGGTCGTACGCCTTGGCGCTGCGGCTGGCCTCGTACGACCTGCTGCGCACCGAGGGCAACGAGCCGGTGCTGGTGCTCGACGACGTCTTCGCCGAGCTGGACGCCCGCCGCCGGGAGCGGCTGGCGGAGCTGGTGGCCCCCGGTGAGCAGGTGCTGGTGACGGCGGCCGTGGACGACGACGTCCCGGGCGTGCTGGCGGGCGCCCGGTACGCGGTGTCCGCCGGAGCGGTGGAGCGGCTGTGAGCGGCGCGGCCGGACAGGACGGCCCCGGTCAGGATCCGGCCGGCCGCGGTCCCGGCCCGGGACCGGCGAAGCAGCCGGAGGTGTCGGGTGTGGACCTGGCACGGGTGGCCCTGCGCGCGGCGAAGGAGCAGGCCCGCGCCCGGGGCGCCGCGGCGCAGCAGAAGAACCAGGCGCGCAGGGGAGGCGGACTGCGTTCGGGGGCCCGATCCGACGGCCGTGACCCGCTGCCGCTGGGTTCGGCGATCAACCGGCTGATCACCGAGCGGGGCTGGGAGACCCCGGCCGCCGTCGGCGGTGTGATGGGCCGCTGGCCGCAGATCGTCGGCGACGACCTGGCCAACCACTGTGTGCCCGTGCGGTACGACGAGGACCCGGCCGAGCGGGTTCTGACCGTGCAGTGCGACTCGACGGCGTGGGCGACGCAGCTCCGGCTGCTGGCACCGCAGCTGGTGGCCCGGCTGAACGCGGATCTGGGCCAGGGCACCGTACGGATGATCAAGGTGCTCGGTCCTGGCGGTCCGCAGCGCAGATTCGGCCCTCTCCGGACTCCCGGGAGCAAGGGGCCGGGCGACACCTACGGCTGAGCAGGGCTTTTCCTCATCGGGAGCCTTCGGCCCCCGGCCCGCGCCGAGGAAGGCCTCAGCTGCGGTTCACCCGCGTATGTCCCGCTTCGCGGACAGTCCAGGGTTTCCGGTCTGTCCCGTTGTGTGGCGATCTGGTTTGCGCGCGGAACGGGGAGCGTCCCTCACCGTAGCGGGAGGTTGACAGCCCGAAGCGCGCAAAGCCGTCGTGAGCCTCCCGGAGCCCCTTCCCGAATATGGGGAGTCGTCAGCCGCTCATTCAGGGCGGCACATGCGTACTCAGGCACCGGCAAACCCCCATTCATGTCGGCGCTACCGGTAGACTGGTGGACAATCCCGCTTCCTCGCGGGATTCGTCGATACAAGCCGAACGACGCAGCCGCTCCCGCCTGCCGGAGAACGGCCTGTGCTGTGCCAGAAAGGGCGCTTCGTGGCCGATTCCGGCAACCCCAACGAGAACATCCCGTCCACAGCCGGTGAGCCCGGCGAGGTCACCGCCTCGTACGACGCCAGCGCGATCACCGTGCTCGAAGGCCTGGACGCGGTCCGCAAGCGACCCGGTATGTACATCGGGTCGACCGGTGAGCGCGGTCTCCACCACCTCGTGCAAGAGGTTGTCGACAACTCGGTCGACGAGGCCATGGCCGGGCACGCGGACACCATCGACGTCACGATCCTCGCCGACGGCGGGGTGCGTGTGATCGACAACGGTCGCGGTATCCCGGTCGGCATCGTGCCGTCCGAGGGCAAGCCGGCCGTCGAGGTCGTCCTCACCGTGCTGCACGCCGGCGGCAAGTTCGGCGGCGGCGGCTACGCCGTCTCCGGCGGTCTGCACGGCGTCGGCGTCTCCGTCGTCAACGCGCTGTCCACGCGCGTGGCCGTCGAGGTCAAGACGGACGGCTACCGCTGGACCCAGGACTACAAGCTCGGTGTCCCGACCGCCCCGCTGGCCCGTCACGAGGCCACCGAGGAGACGGGGACGACCGTCACCTTCTGGGCCGACGGAGACGTCTTCGAGACCACCGACTACTCCTTCGAGACCCTCTCGCGCCGCTTCCAGGAGATGGCGTTCCTCAACAAGGGGCTCACCCTCAAGCTCACCGACGAGCGGGCGGCGGCGAAGGCCACGGCGGGCGCCGACAGCGCCGAGGTGGTCGACGTCCCCGACGAGGAGTCGACCCGTACGGTCACGTACCACTACGAGAACGGCATCGTCGACTTCGTCAAGTACCTCAACTCCCGCAAGGGAGAGCTGATCCACCAGTCGGTGATCGACATCGAGGCCGAGGACAAGGAGCGCCTCCTCTCGGTCGAGATCGCCATGCAGTGGAACACGCAGTACACCGAGGGCGTCTACTCCTTCGCCAACGCGATCCACACGCATGAGGGCGGTACGCACGAGGAGGGCTTCCGCGCGGCGCTGACCTCGCTGGTCAACCGCTACGCGCGCGACAAGAAGCTGCTGCGCGAGAAGGACGACAACCTCACCGGTGAGGACGTCCGCGAGGGCCTGACGGCGATCATCTCGGTGAAGCTGGGCGAGCCCCAGTTCGAGGGCCAGACGAAGACCAAGCTGGGCAACACCGAGGCGAAGACCTTCGTCCAGAAGGTCGTCCACGAGCAGCTGACGGACTGGTTCGACCGGAACCCCAACGAGGCCGCCGACATCATCCGCAAGGGCATCGCGGCGTCCACGGCCCGTGTGGCGGCCCGCAAGGCCCGTGACCTGACGCGGCGCAAGGGGCTCCTGGAGAGCGCCTCGCTGCCCGGCAAGCTGAGCGACTGCCAGTCCAACGACCCGACGAAGTGCGAGATCTTCATCGTCGAGGGTGACTCCGCCGGTGGTTCGGCGAAGTCCGGCCGTAACCCGATGTACCAGGCCATCCTGCCGATCCGGGGCAAGATCCTGAACGTCGAGAAGGCGCGGATCGACAAGATCCTGCAGAACACCGAGGTCCAGGCGCTGATCTCGGCCTTCGGCACCGGGGTCCACGAGGACTTCGACATCGAGAAGCTCCGCTATCACAAGATCATTCTGATGGCGGACGCCGACGTCGACGGCCAGCACATCAACACCCTGCTGCTGACCTTCCTGTTCCGCTTCATGCGGCCGCTGGTCGAGTCCGGTCACGTGTATCTGTCGCGCCCGCCGCTCTACAAGATCAAGTGGGGCCGTGACGACTTCGAGTACGCGTACTCGGACCGTGAGCGGGACGCCCTGGTGGCGCTCGGCAAGCAGAACGGCAAGCGGATCAAGGAAGACTCGATCCAGCGCTTCAAGGGTCTCGGTGAGATGAACGCCGAGGAGCTGCGCGTCACCACGATGGACGTCGACCACCGTGTGCTGGGCCAGGTCACGCTGGACGACGCGGCGCAGGCCGACGACCTGTTCTCGGTGCTGATGGGTGAGGACGTCGAGGCGCGGCGCTCGTTCATCCAGCGCAACGCCAAGGACGTCCGCTTCCTCGACATCTGAGTCGGCCGTACAAGCAAGCCGCAGCCGCAGCTCGAAAGGACTTTGACCAGCAATGGCCGACGAGAACACCCCTGTGATGCCCGAAGAGGAGCCCGCCGTCCCGGGCGTGGGCATGCGTGTCGAGCCCGTCGGGCTCGAGACGGAGATGCAGCGCTCCTACCTCGACTACGCGATGTCCGTCATCGTGTCGCGTGCGCTGCCCGACGTGCGGGACGGTCTGAAGCCCGTCCACCGCCGGGTGCTGTACGCGATGTACGACGGTGGCTACCGGCCCGAGAAGGGCTTCTACAAGTGCGCCCGCGTCGTCGGTGACGTCATGGGTACGTACCACCCGCACGGCGACTCCTCGATCTACGACGCGCTCGTGCGACTGGCGCAGCACTGGTCGATGCGCATGCCGCTGGTGGACTCCAACGGCAACTTCGGTTCCCCGGGCAACGACCCGGCCGCCGCCATGCGGTACACCGAGTGCAAGATGATGCCGCTGTCCATGGAGATGGTCCGGGACATCGACGAGGAGACCGTCGACTTCCAGGACAACTACGACGGCCGCAACCAGGAGCCGACGGTTCTGCCGGCGCGGTTCCCGAACCTCCTGGTGAACGGTTCCGCGGGCATCGCGGTCGGTATGGCGACCAACATCCCGCCGCACAACCTCCGCGAGGTCGCGGCCGGCGCCCAGTGGTACCTGGAGCACCCGGACGCCTCGCACGAGGAGCTGCTGGACGCCCTCATCGAGCGGATCAAGGGCCCGGACTTCCCGACCGGCGCGCTGGTCGTGGGCCGTAAGGGCATCGAGGAGGCGTACCGCACCGGGCGCGGCTCCATCACGATGCGCGCGGTCGTCGCGGTCGAGGAGATCCAGGGCCGTCAGTGCCTGGTCGTCACGGAGCTCCCGTACCAGACCAACCCGGACAACCTCGCGCAGAAGATCGCCGACCTGGTCAAGGACGGCAAGGTCGGCGGCATCGCGGACGTCCGGGACGAGACGTCCTCGCGTACAGGCCAGCGGCTGGTCGTCGTGCTCAAGCGTGACGCCGTCGCCAAGGTCGTGCTCAACAACCTGTACAAGCACACCGACCTGCAGTCGAACTTCGGCGCGAACATGCTCGCGCTCGTCGACGGGGTGCCGCGCACGCTGTCGATCGACGCGTTCATCCGGCACTGGGTGACGCACCAGATCGAGGTCATCGTCCGGCGCACGAAGTTCCGGCTGCGCAAGGCCGAGGAGCGGGCGCACATCCTGCGCGGTCTGCTCAAGGCGCTGAACGCGATCGAAGAGGTCATCGCGCTCATCCGCCGCAGCAACACCGTGGAGATCGCGCGTGAGGGCCTGATGGGCCTGCTGGAGATCGACGAGATCCAGGCGAACGCGATCCTGGAGATGCAGCTGCGCCGTCTGGCCGCGCTGGAGCACCAGAAGATCACCGCCGAGCACGACGAGCTCCAGGCGAAGATCAACGAGTACAACGAGATCCTGGCCTCGCCCGCGAAGCAGCGTCAGATCGTCAGCGAGGAGCTGGCGGCGCTCGTCGAGAAGTTCGGCGACGACCGGCGCTCCAAGCTGGTCCCCTTCGACGGCGACATGTCGATCGAGGACCTCATCGCCGAGGAAGACATCGTCGTCACGATCTCGCGCGGCGGTTACGTCAAGCGCACCAAGACGGACGACTACCGCTCGCAGAAGCGCGGCGGCAAGGGCGTGCGGGGCACGAAGCTCAGGGAAGACGACATCGTCGACCACTTCTTCGTGTCGACGACGCACCACTGGCTGCTCTTCTTCACGAACAAGGGCCGGGTCTACCGGGCCAAGGCGTACGAGCTGCCGGACGCCGGCCGGGACGCGCGCGGCCAGCACGTCGCGAACCTCCTGGCGTTCCAGCCGGACGAGCAGATCGCGCAGATCCTGGCGATCCGCGACTACGAGGCCGCGCCCTATCTGATCCTGGCCACGAAGGGCGGTCTGGTGAAGAAGACCGCGCTGAAGGACTACGACTCCCCGCGGTCGGGCGGTGTCATCGCGATCAACCTGAGGGAGACCCAGGACGGCAGCGACGACGAACTGATCGGCGCCGAGCTGGTGTCGGCCGAGGACGACCTGCTGCTCGTCAGCAGGAAGGCCCAGTCGATCAGGTTCACCGCGACCGACGACGCACTGCGCCCGATGGGCCGCGCGACGTCGGGCGTGAAGGGCATGAGTTTCCGCGAGGGCGACGAACTGCTCTCGATGAATGTTGTCCGGCCCGGTACGTTCGTGTTCACTGCCACCGACGGCGGGTACGCGAAGCGGACCGCGGTCGACGAGTACCGCGTCCAGGGCCGTGGCGGTCTGGGCATCAAGGCCGCCAAGATCGTCGAGGACCGGGGCTCGCTCGTCGGCGCGCTGGTGGTGGAGGAAGCGGACGAGATCCTCGCCATCACGCTCGGCGGTGGTGTGATTCGTACGCGAGTCAATGAAGTCAGGGAGACGGGCCGTGACACCATGGGCGTCCAACTGATCAATCTGGGCAAGCGTGATGCCGTCGTCGGCATCGCGCGCAACGCCGAGGCCGGTCGTGAGGCCGAAGAGGTCGACGGGACCGATGAGGCCGAAGGCGCCACGGTCGAGGCCGATGCCGCGATCGTGGACGAGGGCACAGCCGAAGGCACGGCGCCTTCGGCCGGGGAGCACGAGGAGTAGAGCGTGAGTGGAGCCACGGGCGCCGGTTCGGCCGCTTCCGGAGCAGGCGCGCACGGCGCCCGTGGCCCTGCCACGGACTCCCAAGGGGGCACTGTGACGGACACTCGGGGACCTCAGCCGCAGTACGAGGGATACGCGACCGGGCCGTTGCCCGGCGAGCGTGAGCCCGCGGCGGGGCAGGCGGGTCCCTACCACCCGCCGCAGGCGTACCAGTCCCCCGCGGGCGGTACGCAGGGCGGCGGCACCCAGGGCGGTGTACAGGGCGTCGGCGGTACGCAGGCGACCCGGCTGCCCCGGACCGGGGCGCGGACGACTCCGCGTACCCGTAAGGCGCGACTGCGGGTGGCCAAGGCCGATCCGTGGTCGGTGATGAAGGTCAGCTTCCTGCTCTCCATCGCGCTGGGCATCTGCACGGTGGTCGCGGCCGCCGTCCTGTGGATGGTGATGGACGCGATGGGCGTCTTCGAGACGGTCGGCGGCACGATCAGCGAGGCCACCGGCTCGAACGAGAGCAACGGCTTCGATCTGCAGTCGTTCCTGTCGCTGCCGCGCGTGCTCATCTTCACCTCGGTCATCGCGGTGATCGACGTGGTGCTGGCCACCGCGCTGGCGACGCTGGGCGCGTTCATCTACAACCTGTCGGCCGGCTTCGTGGGCGGTGTGGAGCTCACTCTCGCCGAGGACGAGTAGGGCGCCGGGTATCGATTTTGGGACTGGCCCCGACGTGCGCTAATCTTCAGAAGTCAGCGCAACAGCGCGGCGGGGCTATAGCTCAGTTGGTTAGAGCGCATCCCTGATAAGGATGAGGCCACAGGTTCAAATCCTGTTAGCCCCACCAGCACGAAGGCCCCTCACCGGAGACGGTGGGGGGCCTTCTGCATGTCCGGGAGAAGCCGTGGGCCGGCGGATGTGACGCGGCCTCGGGCCGGCGGGTGTGACGCGACCCCGAGGGCCCGGCCGTGATCCGGGCGCTCGGGGAGAGAGCCGGGGCGCCCCGTCACGACCCACGAGCGAGGCCGGGCTCCTCCGGGCCGCCCCGGAGGCGGCCCTCTCCTGACCGGCTTCGGCAGGGGCGCGTACGGAGGCACGGAAAAGGCCCCCGCCGGTGTGAACCGGACCAGGGGCCTGGGTGGCGTCAGCGGCGCCGTCAGGGTGGCAGCGGGGCCGAGTCCCCGGCCGGTGTGGCGCTGTGGGCGGAGCGGGCACCGTCCGTCGGGTGCGCGGCGTCCGTGGTGTCGGCGGACAGCTGGCGGGTGGCGGGCGAGGAGCCGTGGGCCTCGGCACGGATGCGCTGCTTCATCGTGGGTGGCAGCGCCCTGTCACGCGGAAGGGTCCATCGCACCGACGGCGTGGTCGCGGTTGCCGGGTTCGCACCCGTGTGCTCGTGGCTCGTGACGGTCGGCTCCGCGGCCGTGGCCTGGGCGGTGGCGAGGCCCAGCGACGCGAGAAGCGCGAAGAAGGCGGTGATGAAGGCGGTCCAGATGCTCTTGACCCTGAAGGTGCTCATGGCCCCTCGCTTTCAGGTGGTCCGGTTTGCTTACCTTTCCGATGATGTGGATCCGGGCCCTGGAAACCGGGACCGACGCCCCCGGTGCGCCGATCTTCCGATGAACACCACTCTTATGGTTCAACCGGCCCGAAAAAGCCGTCCCGGGGGGTGCCGGGGGACCTCGAAAGGGGTCCGGGAGGGGTGGTGTGCGGGTGCCGGGGAGGTCACCGATCGGTATCGGCCGGTGTGTATAGTCGGGCGCCAGAAGTCCCTTACGTCAAGGAAAGACGAGGTCGCGCGGTGAAGAAGCTTCTCCTGGTCGCACTGGCCGCCATCGGCGGGCTCCTCGTGTACCGCCAGATCCAGGCGGATCGCGCCGAGCAGGATCTGTGGACGGAGGCGACCGACTCCGTGCCCGCAGGTTCAGGTGTGTGAGACGGAACAGTCTGCTACAAGCCCCGGTCGCCGAGCGGCCGGGGCTTTCTGCTGCCCGGAACCGCGGCCAGGGGATCCGCCGCCCAGGTGGCGGCCACATCCGCTGGTTCACCGAAGCGAATCACTTGGTTGCTTTGGTGAAGTCTTCGTGAGGGAGAAGCGCGGGTCCGCCGAGATCGCCCGGTGAGAAGGCGGGCGACGACGGCGATACGCCGGGGGCCGCAGACAGCGGTGGTACGGGCGGGGCAGGATGGACCGGCATCGCGGTCGCCGGTGGAGCGGGCGCCGTGGCCGCCCCGGCCGCCGGTCTCCTGCTCGTACGCAGCCGGCGCCGGGCAGGTACGAGGACGACGAGGGGGAGCGCGTGAACAGGCAGCGCAACAGAGGCCGGGTGACGCTCGCGACGGTCGCGGCGGTGTGCGCGGTGGCGGCGCTGCCGGGGCAGGCGCACGCGGCCGACGGCCCTGCGGCGTACACCTTCGACCCGGCGGCGACGACGGTCGAGGGCGCGGAGACCAACGCCGACGCGGCGGAGCTGAAGCCGGGTTCGGTCTACCGGAGTTCCATCGGGCGGGGGCAGAAGCTCTACTACCGGCTGGAGCTCGACGACAGGACGGACGCGTACGTCTCCGCCGTGGCGGTGCCGAAGGCCGGCGGGAAGGTCGCCTACGGGGACGGCATCACGATCAGCATCAGGGACCTCGACGACACCCGGTGCAGCTCCGAGGACGCGGACTTCGCGTCGGCGGAGTTCCCCCGCCCGATCGCCGCGTACGCCCAGCGGACGGTGGAGAAGGACAGCACCACGTGCGCGGCGAGCGGCACCTACAACGTGCTGGTCGAGCGGGAGAGCAAGGCGACGTCGTCGCCCGAGGACTGGGACCTGGAGCTGCGCTTCGAGAACGAGCCGGCGCTGAAGGACAAGAAGTCGATGCCGACCGAGGCCCCGGAGAACTGGCCCTCCGCCTCGCCGACACCGCCCGCCGGCAAGCAGAAGCGGACCGGCGGCAGCGGTTTCTACGACGCCACCAGCCTGGACACCGGTGAATGGGTGGACACCATCGCGCCCGGGCAGACCCGCTTCTACCGGGTCCCCGTGGACTGGGGTCAGCAGCTCTTCGCCACGGCCGCCCTGAGCAACAGCGCCAAGTCGACGGAGTATCTCGGCAACGCCCTGGCGCTGGCCCTGGACAACCCGGCGCACGGCCATGTGGACGACGCGACGCTGTCGTACTCCGGAGCGCCCAACTCGGTGGCCCTGGACCCGCTTCCCCCGGTGGCGTACGAGAACCGCTACGACGCCGGTGCCGACGTCAGCGCCATGCGCTTCGCGGGCTGGTACTACCTGTCGGTGACGCTCTCGCCCGAGGTCGCCGAGCACTACGGGGACGGGCCGCTCGGGTTGACGCTCAAGGTGAAGGTCGTCAACGACAGCAAGGCGTCGCCCTACCAGGGGGCCGCCGGGATCTTCGGAGTCACGGACGACGACCGGGACATGGCCAGGAGCGGTCTGAGCGCGCCGGCGGCCGGTGAGAGCGACACGATGAAGATGGTCGCCGCGGCGGGTATCGGTACGGGCTCCGTGCTGGTGCTGGGGCTCGGCGTGTGGGTGCTGCTGGCCAGGCGCCGGGCCGTTCCCGCCGCCGTGCCGCCGGGCGCGGGCGGGCAGCCGCCGCTCGGGGGTCCGCCGCAGGCCTGGTAGGGGCTCAGGCCTGGGTGAGCGCCCAGATCCCCACCGCGAAGCAGATCAGCGCCACCACCAGCACCGGGACCGCCACCTTCGGGGACGGTCCCGGCCGCTTCGCGGGGACCGGCCGCGGGTGCGGTACGGGCGGTGCCGTGTTCTGCGGGTGCTGCGGGGCCTGCGGGGCCTGCGGGTGCTGGGCGGTGTAGGCGCGGGTGGGCGCCGTTCCGTACGGCACCGCGGCCGTGGGGGCCTGGGCGAGGTCCGGGGACGCGTCGGAGGCGTAGGGGGGCCCGGCGTGGGCCGGGAGCGGGGCCTGCGGCTGCGCGGGGTGGGGGACCTGCGCGGGCGGGGGCGCGAGATGGAAGCTGCCCGTCTCCGACATCGACGAGGGCGGCGGCGCGTACGGCTGCTGCCCCGGCGTTGCCTGCGGAGCCGTGTAGGGCTGCTGCCCCGGCGTGCCCTGCGGAGCCGTGTAGGGCTGCTGTCCGGGGTCCTGCGGGGCGTACGGCTGCTGCGACGACTGAGGGGCGGGCGGCGCGGAGTTGGCGGCCTGAGCGGGCGTCTGCGGCCCGTGGCCGGGTGTCTCGGGACCGGTGGCGGGCCCGTCGGGGCCGAAGCCGGCGGGCAGCGGGCCGATCTGGTCGAAGACCTCGACCCGCTCGTCGTCCGGACCGGGCTCCGGCAGCATCTCGACCGCAGCCGTCAGCGCCTTGCGCGCCCCCGTGGCCGTACGGAAACGGGCGTGCGGGTCGGGCTGCAGCAGACCGGCGAGGACCTGCCACAGGGGCTCCGGCACGCCCTGGGGCGCGCTCGGGGTGCCGTGCGCGGCGAAGTACTCGATGAGCGCCTTGGCGTCCGGCTTGCGGCCCTGCAGGAGATAGAGCGCGACGAGGCCGACGGCGAACAGGTCCGCCGGGAAATCGGGCTCCGCCCCCATCATCTGCTCGGGCGCGAAGTAACCGGGCGTGCCCACCACGTAGTTGGTCTCCGTCAGCCGTGGCTCGCCCTTGCGCATCGAGATGCCGAAGTCGGAGAGCCGCAGATGCGGCCGGCCCGTACCCGTGGCCTCCATCAGGATGTTGGCCGGCTTGATGTCGCGGTGGACGACCCCCTCGGCGTGCACCGTGGAGAGCCCGGAGAGCAGCTGGTCGAGCAGGAGACAGACGAACCGCGGGGGCAACGGGCCGTAGTCGCCGATGACATGGGCCAGCGAACCGCCGCTGACCAGGTCCATGGTGAACAGGACCTTGTCGTCGTCGGCGGCCCAGCTGGCCGGGGCGAGGACGTGCGGGTGCTCGATCCGCAGGGCCTGCTCGCGGACGAAGCGCAGCAACGTGTGCGCGTCGCTCTGCTGCAGGACCTTGGCGGCCACGTAACGGCGGCGCCGGTGGTCCCACGCGCGCCAGACGGCGCCGACCCCACCACGCCCGATCGGATCGACCAGCTCGTACCGACCAGCGAAGACCTCACCCATTGCGCTGCGCCCGCTCCCGTTCCCGTTTCGGTTCGTGCCCCGGCTGTCGGGATACTGCCACGGCTCGGCCGCCCCGGGGGTGGCCCCGGGGCTCGGGCCCCTACTAGCTCTGGTGGCCTTCGTAGTGCGCGACCGCGTCCGCGGTGCGTCCCGCTCCGTACACCTTGAGGAACTCTGCCAGTTCGGGATGGGCCGGGGCGAGGGAGTCGGCCGCATCGATGATGTCGCCGGCCGCCGCGACCGACCGCAGCAGCGACTGGATCTCCCGGACCACGCGCCGCACGGTGGGGGCACCGCCCGTGGTGGAGGTCTGGCCGGTGTTGGTCAGGACCGATCCGCCCTGCGACTTCTTGATCTCCTCCATCCGGTCGGTGGCCTCCCCCGCGCTGACGCTTCCGTCCGCCACCTGGCCGGCGAGCTCCTGGAGCGCCTGGACCCGCTGGACGACCGCGGGATTGCCGATCTTCGCCCGCTGCCCGCTCATCAGCTGGGAGAGCATGGGCGCCGACAGCCCGAGCACCGCCGCGAGGCGTGCCTGGTTGAGGCCGAGATCGTCGATCAGCCTGCGGAAGAGCGCCCCCAGCGGCTCTCCGTACCAGCTGCGCTGGAGCTCCCGGGCTCTAGCCGTCGCCTCTTGCTGCGCTGCGTCCATTGCGTCTCCCCTTCGCTGCGGCTTCGCTGCTGCGAACCTCCTCGTGCATCTTACGGAGAGCCGTTCCGGGCCGGGAGCCCCAATCCTTTTGCAGGATCCGGGGGGTCACCCGGTACTCTGTTCTGCGACGGACATCGCGGCATGGTTATGTCGTGCGATGTCCGGTTTTCGGGGCCTTAGCTCAGTTGGTAGAGCGCTGCCTTTGCAAGGCAGATGTCAGGAGTTCGAATCTCCTAGGCTCCACATCCCGAAAGTCCCTCCGTCCCGCGGAAACGCGGGGCGGAGGGACTTCTTCGTCGGCGCCCGCAGACACGGGAAGAGGGGCGCCGGAGGACTGTGAGGTCCTCCGGCGCCCCTCTTCGGCGTCATTCCCCGGCGATGCGGGTCAGCGGCGCTCGTCGCCTTCCGACGTGTCCGTCCCCGCCTCGTTCTCGTCCTGCTTGGCGCGGACCTCGGGGTCGAGAACGGTCGAGCCGCTGCCGTCGACCGAGGTCAGGGGCGCGCGGTCGTCGGAGACCTCGGTGGGGGCGGGAGGCTCGACCAGCCAGTCCGGGTTGGCCTGCTTGTCCCACCACTTCCAGGCGGCGAAGGCTCCGCCGGCCAGGAGGCCCAGGACGAGGAACCCCTTGGCCGCCCGGCCCGCCCTGGCCCGGCGCTCGTGCTTCCTGACGAGCTTCTGGATCTCCTTGGCCGTCACCTGGCCACGGAGGGCGGCCAGCGCCGCGGTGCTGCGAGCGGTGGCCTCCTCGGCCATGGGGCGGGTCGCCGCCACGGCGTGCTCGACGCGCGGAACGGTGTAGTCCGCCGCGGTGCGCGCGGCACTGCGCGTCCGGACGGCGGCCCGCTGCGCGGCCTCGTCGACCTTGGGGGGCACATGGGTCAGGGCCTGCTCGATACGGGGGGCGAGATGTGCGCCGTACTGGACGCGGGCCTGCGCGGCTGCCTTCGACACCTTGGGCGCGAGCCGTGCGCGAGCCTCGTTCGCGTAGTGCGTGGCCTGTTCCTTGGCCGTGTCGGCGTAAGGCGCCACCACTTCCGCGGCGTGCTGCGCGCTGTCCTTCGCCGAGTAGGTTGCGGCGCGCACGCTGTCGATGCGGGTCACGGGATCCTCCTCATTGGTGGCGGGTAGGTACTCCGCCTATCCACCCAACTCGAAATCATGCCCGCCGGCGCCTGGCGCGCCATGCGGGACGGGCATCCGGGTCATGAACGTCATTCTCGGTCAATACGGTGCAAGGGGAGCGTTCCCGCCGACGATGCCACGGTTCGTGCCGACGCGCTCCGTGTCGTCGGGCAGTTGGCCGCATTTATCCCGCAGGAAGTGTGGGAAAGGTGCAGGAAAGCGGGCAACGAGGTGAGTGCCGCCCGTCCCGGCGCTGTGACCACGCTGTGGAAAGGCGGCCCCGTGCGAGGATCGGTGGGCATCAGCGAAGACTTACGGAAGGCAGACCGTGGCCGAGCAGCTTTACGCCACTTTGAAGACCAACCTGGGCGACATCGAGATCCGGCTGCTGCCGAACCACGCACCCAGGACGGTCAAGAACTTCGTCGAGCTCGCCGAGGGCGGGCGGGAGTGGACCAACCCGGGGACCGGCCGGAAGTCCACCGACAAGCTGTACGACGGCACTGTCTTCCACCGTGTGATCAGCGGATTCATGATTCAGGGCGGTGACCCGCTGGGCAACGGCACGGGCGGCCCCGGGTACGAGTTCGCCGACGAGTTCCACCCCGACCTCGCGTTCGACAAGCCGTACGTGCTGGCGATGGCCAATGCCGGGCCGGGCACCAACGGGTCGCAGTTCTTCGTGACCGTCTCGCCCACGGCCTGGCTGACCGGGAAGCACACGATCTTCGGCGAGGTCGCCGACGAGGCGGGCAGGAGGGTCGTGGACGCGATCGCCGCCGCCCCGACCAATCCGCGCACCGACCGTCCGCTCCAGGACGTGGTGATCGAGTCGGTCGTCATCGAGACGCGCTGAGCGACGAACCCCGCGGGAACCAACCGCCCTGCTCGTCCGTACTGCTACATAACGGGCGAGCGGGGCGGTCGCATGTCTGCCCCCGCACGGACGAGGACCGAAGGGGCCGTGACCGATGGACCAGCAGCCGCCGCAAGACCAGGACGGGTCCGCGGCCGCGGGCGGGCCTCCCACGTGCTACCGGCACCCGGACAGGGAGACGGGAATCCGCTGCACGCGGTGCGACAGACCGATCTGCACGGACTGCATGATCGAGGCGTCGGTGGGCTTCCACTGCCCGGAGTGCGTCCGCGAAGGTTCCGGTACGGGCCACCACCCCGCGGCGAACCGGCCGCGGACCCTGGCGGGCGGAAGCGTGGCCGCCGATCCCCGGCTGGTCACCAAGATCCTGATCGGCGTCAATCTCGCCGTCTTCATCGCGGTCTCGGTCGCCGGCCGCCCGCTGCTCGACGATCTGCTGCTGTTCGGCCGGGCCTACACGGGCGATCCGTCGGCCGGCGTCGAAGGCGTGGCGGAGGGCCAGTGGTACCGGCTGCTGACGTCGATGTTCCTCCACCAGGAGGTGCTGCACATCGCGTTCAACATGCTGGGGCTGTGGTGGCTCGGCGGGCCGTTGGAAGCCGCGCTCGGCAGGGTCCGCTATCTGGCGCTCTACCTGCTCTCGGGACTCGCCGGCAGCGCGCTCGCCTACTGGCTCTCCGCCCCCGGGCAGGGGACGCTCGGTGCGTCGGGTGCCGTCTTCGGCCTGCTGGGGGCCACCGCCGTGCTGATGCGCCGGATGAACTACGACATGCGGCCGGTGATCGCGCTCCTCGTGGTGAACCTGGTCTTCACCTTCACCTGGAGCGGGATCTCCTGGCAGGCGCATGTCGGTGGACTGGTGGCCGGCGCGCTGATCGCGATCGCCATGGTCCACGCGCCGCGGGAGCGCCGGAATCTCGTGCAGTACGGCGCCTGCGGGCTGGTCCTTCTGGCGGTCGTGCTGATCGTCGTCCTCAGGACCGCGGCACTCACCTGAGCGGAATCCGTTGCTCCGGGGTTGTGGTTGTCCACAGAGGGTGCCGGATCTTGTGCATGACGTGGGGAACAGGTGTGCCCCTTGTCGCTGAACTGGGTTTTTCCAGTCAGGACAAGGGGCGTACCCTCGCGCGATGCGCAAGTGTGTAGTCACACCGGCGTCAACTTCGAGGGAAGTTATCCACAGATCGTCAGACCTTTTCCCCTACCTGTGGATAACTCTGTGGGTAACTTCAGGGCAGAGCTACTTCCACTGAGTGGAGACGCCGAAGCCACCGGCGATGAAGCCGAAGCCCACCACGATGTTCCAGTTGCCGAGAGCGTCGATCGGCAGGTCGCCCTCGGTGACGTAGAAGACCACGATCCAGGCCAGACCGATCAGGAAGAGCGCCAGCATCACCGGCGCCACCCAGCTGCGGTTGGTCAGCTTTATGCTCGTCGACTGCTTCGCCGGCGGAGGCGTGAAGTCTGCCTTCTTGCGGATACGTGACTTCGGCACGAGGGACTCTCCTGTCGATGCGCTGCGTGACCGCGCAGTGATCTTGTGGCTGGCGCCGGGGCGCGAGGGGGAATGCTGCCTCCCCGGGGCGTCCGTTAGCGTAGTGCTTCCGTGGCGCCTAAGGAGATAAGGGTACGTTGAGCAATTCTGCCGACTCTCCTCGCGACCCTGCCCGGCGCATGTCCCGTCGGCCGGTCCAGGTCCTCACGGCTGCCGTCTTCGCGCTGGCCGGACTGATCTTCGTCACCAGTGCCAATACGGCCAAGGGCACCGATATCCGGACCGACTCCTCCCTGCTGAAGCTCTCCGACCTCATCCAGCAGCGCAGCGAGAAGAACGCGGAGCTGGACGAGTCGACCGCCTCCGTGCGCGCGGACATCGACACCCTCGCCCGCCGCGACGACGGGAGCACCCGCGCCGAGGACGCGAAGCTCGACGCGCTGGAGAAGGCCGCGGGGACCACGGAGATCACCGGGGAGGCGCTCTCCGTCACGCTGAACGATGCTCCGGCGAACGCCACGGCCAACCCCGGGTACCCGGATCCTCAGCCCAACGACCTGGTCATCCACCAGCAGGACCTGCAGGCCGTCGTCAACGCCCTCTGGCAGGGCGGGGCGCGCGGGATCCAGGTGATGGACCAGCGGCTGATCTCCACCAGCGCCGTGCGCTGCGTCGGCAACACCCTGATCCTCCAGGGGCGGGTCTACTCCCCTCCGTACAAGGTCACCGCCGTCGGCGACCGGGGGAAGCTGAAGCAGGCGCTGGACAACTCCACGGCGATCCAGAACTACCAGCTGTACGTCAAGGCGTACGGGCTGGGATGGAAGGTCGAGGAGGACGACAAGCTGACGCTCCCCGGCTACTCGGGCACGGTCGACCTCCACTACGCACAGCCTGTGGAGTAGCCCCGCCGGCCCGCCGGCCGGCGGCCCACGGGAGCCGCACGCGGGACTGTGACGGACGCCCCGGCAAGCGGCTTTCCACAGCTGACCCACGTCTGTGCCCCGGCCGTTTAGTCTGGTGCCGTACCGAATGGAGGCAACAGCATGTACGGCTGGATCTGGCGGCATCTGCCGGGCAACGCATGGGTGCGGGGCTTCATCTCGCTCGTGCTGGTCCTGGCCGTTGTCTACGCGCTCTTCCAGTACGTCTTCCCCTGGGCGGAGCCGCTGCTCCCGTTCGGTGATGTGACGGTGGACGGCGAAGGCGCCGGCGGAGCGGGGGCCGGCCAGTGAGCGCGCGCATTCTCGTCGTCGACAACTACGACAGCTTCGTCTTCAACCTCGTCCAGTACCTCTACCAGCTCGGCGCCGAGTGCGAGGTGGTCCGCAACGACGAGGTGACCACGGCGCACGCGGGTGACGGCTTCGACGGGGTCCTGCTGTCCCCCGGGCCCGGCACTCCCGAGCAGGCCGGCGTCTGCGTGGAGATGGTGCACCACTGCGCGGCGAGCGGGGTCCCGGTCTTCGGCGTCTGCCTGGGGATGCAGTCGATGGCCGTCGCGTACGGCGGTGTGGTGGACCGGGCGCCGGAGCTGCTGCACGGCAAGACCTCCCTCGTCCTGCACGAGGGCAAGGGCGTGTTCGCCGGTCTGCCCTCCCCGTTCACCGCGACGCGGTACCACTCGCTCGCCGCCGAACCGGCGACGGTCCCGCCCGAGCTCGAGGTCACCGCGCGTACCGCCGACGGCATCATCATGGGGCTGCGCCACCGCGAACACGCGGTGGAGGGCGTGCAGTTCCACCCCGAGTCGGTGCTCACGGAGCACGGCCACCTGATGCTCGCCAACTGGCTCGAGCAGTGCGGCGACGCGGGCGCGGTCGAGAGATCGGCGGGGCTCGCCCCGGTGGTGGGCAAGGCCGCCGCGTGACCTCACTCCGCCCCGACGCCGGGCAGGACGGCCCGTACGCGCAGGGAGCGTACGAGCCCGACGGCACGTTCGAGGCGGCGGTGGATCAGCTCGCGGACCCGCTGAACGATCCCTTGCCGGGACAGTTCGCGGACCCGTCGAACGATCCGCTGCCGGGAGGGCACACCTCGCCCTGGTTCCGGGCGGAGGGCGCGCAGACCGATGACGGGGCGCCACAGACGCCCCGTACGGCGGCTCAGGGACCCACGGAGCCCCCGAGCGAGTGGTACGACCCGGAGGGCTACCGGAGGGACTGGTACGGGCAGCAGGGGCCGGGAGCGGCTCCTGCCTCGGGCACCGTGCAGGGGACGGCGGTCATATCCGGCCACGGTGGGCCTCCGCCGGCGCGTACGGCGTCCGAACCGGGGCCCGTCCAGGCCCCGGTCGAGGCGCAGGCCGAGCCGGTGGTGCCGGTGGAGCCCGTCCGGCACGAGCCCGTGGCGCGTGTGGAGCACGCGGTCCGGCACGAGCCCGCGGAGGCTGCCACCGATGTCCTGCCGGTCCTGAACGACGAGACCGTCGCTCTGCGGACCGCCGATACGCGGCGCGCGTCGGGCACGGCCGGATCCGGCACCTCGGAGTCCGCGGCCTCCGAACCGTCGCCGACGGGCGGCCGGGCCGAGCGCCGGCGGGCGGCCAAGGGGCGCGGGAGACGGCGGGCCGAGCCCCGCCGCGCGACTGAGCCTGAGGCGGCGGCGCCGGCGGCCCCGATGACCCGCCTGGAGGCCCGGCGCGCGGCCCGTGCCGCCAAGGACAGTCCGGCCGTGGTCGCCAGCCGGGTCATCGGCGAAGTGTTCATCACCTTCGGCGTGCTGATGCTCCTGTTCGTCACGTACCAGCTGTGGTGGACGAACGTCCGCGCCGACCAGATCGCCGGCCGCGAGACCAGCAAGATCCAGGACGACTGGGCGAACGGCGCGCGCAGCCCCGGGGCCTTCGAACCCGGCCAGGGCTTCGCCATCATGCACATCCCCAAGCTGGACGTGGTCGCGCCGATCGCCGAGGGCATCAGCAAGGAGAAGGTCCTCGACCGCGGCATGGTCGGCCACTACGGCGAGGGCAAGCTGAAGACCGCGATGCCGTCGGAGAAGCAGGGCAACTTCGCGGTGGCGGGGCACCGCAACACCCACGGTGAGCCCTTCCGCTACATCAACAAGCTGAAGCCGGGCGATCCGATCGTGGTGGAGACGCAGGACGCCTACTACACGTACGAGATGACCAGCATCCTTCCGCAGACGTCGCCGTCCAACGTGGCCGTGATCGACGAGGTGCCCACGGGTTCCGGCTTCACCGGCCCGGGCAGGTACATCACGCTGACGACCTGCACGCCGGAATTCACGAGTACGTACCGAATGATCGTGTGGGGCAAAATGGTCGAGGAACGGCCGCGCAGCAAGGGGAAGCCCGACGCGCTCGTCGGCTGAGCGGGCTGGACGACATCACGACAGGGACGGGTGCGGTGGCAGCGAGGACCGATCACGAAGAGCGCACCGACGAGCCGGCGGCCCCGGTGCGGCGCGGAAGGCGCCATCCCGTCGCCACGGCGGTGAGCATCTTCGGTGAACTGCTGATCACCGCCGGGCTGGTGCTGGGCCTGTTCGTCGTCTACTCGCTGTGGTGGACCAACGTGCTGGCCGACCGTGAGGCGGACAAGCAGGGGAACACCGTCCGCGACCGCTGGGCGGGCGGGCCGGGAGCGCTGGACACCCGGGACGGCATCGGCTTCCTCCACGTCCCGGCCATGGAGAACGGCGAGGTGCTGGTCAAGAAGGGCACCGACACCGAGACGCTCAACAACGGAATCGCCGGCTACTACACGGACCCCGTGAAGTCCGCGCTCCCCTCGGACGCCCAGGGCAACTTCGCGCTCGCCGCGCACCGCGACGGGCACGGCGCCAGGTTCCACAACATCGACAAGGTGAAGAAGGGCGACGCGGTCGTCTTCGAGACCAAGGACACCTGGTACATCTACAAGGTCTTCGCCGAGCTGCCGGAGACGTCGAAGTTCAACGTCGACGCGATCGCCGCGGTGCCCGAGGGGTCGGGCGTGAAGAAGGCCGGCCGCTACATCACGCTGACGACGTGCACCCCGGTCTACACGTCGAAGTACCGCTACATCGTGTGGGGCGAGCTGGTGCGGACCGAGAAGGTCGACAGGGACCGTACGAAGCCGGAGGAGCTGCGTTAGGCGTCTCTCCGGCAAGCGTCCGTCCGGCAACGCGTCTCTCCGGCAAGGCAAGGGCCCCGGTCACCGTGAAGGTGGCCGGGGCCCTGTGCTGTGCCCGTCGGTGCGTGAGTCCGTCGTCACGGCTTCACACGGGGGCGGGCCCGTCCAGCCGGACCGGTCCGTCCGGCGGACCGCCCCGACTATCCGGACCGGTCCCTCTATCCGTTCTGGCCCCCGAAGAAGTTGCCGTCCCCGCCGTCCGTACCGCCGATGGTGGTGAGGGTGACCGTCTGGCCCTTGGGGACCTGGGAGTTGGCCCCCGGGTCGGCCTTGATCACCATGGCGTTCGGCTTGTCGGACGAGCCCGGGGCGAGGGCGACCACGAGCCCCAGGCCTTCGAGCGTGCCCTTCACCTGCTGGTACTGCTGGCCGACGATGTCACCGGGGATGGTGACCTGCTCGGGCTGGGCAGGGCCCTTGGAGACCTTCAGGACGATCTGGGCGTTCTTGGGCTGCTTGCTGTTCGCCTCGGGCGTCTGCTCGATCACGGTGCCGGCGGGCTGGTCGGAGTCGACGTCGGTCCTGGAGACGTTGGCGAAGCCGACGCCCTTCAGCTGGGCCTCCGCCTCCTCGAACGACCTGCCGACCACGCCCGGCACGTTCTGGGTGGCCTCCTTGGCCACCGTGATCGTGACCTCGGTGTCCTTCTCCGCCTTCGAACCACCCTCGGGATCCTGCGAGATGACCGTGTCCGGATCCTTGTCGGACTCAGCCGTCTTGACGTTCACCGTGAAGCCCTTGTCCTCCAGGGCCTTGCGGGCATCGTCCCCGGACTTGTCCAGAACGTCCGGGACCTCGATCTTGGGCGCGCCGGTGGAGACGACGACCGTGACGGTCCCACCCGTGTCCATCTGCTCGTCCGAGCCCGGCGTCTGGCTGCAGATCTTGTCCTTCTCCTGGGTCTCGCACGGCTCCTTGGAACCGACCTTCAGCGTGACCTCGGCGTTCTCCGCCAGTCTCTGCGCATCCTCGACCGTGGAGCCGACCATGTTCGGCACGTCCACCTTGCCGTCACCGCCGTCGCCGGAGCTGAAGATGTAACGGCCGATCAGGATCGCGCCGATGAGCACCAGGATGCCGGCGACGACCAGGAGGATCGTCGAGGTGTTGCTCTTCTTCTGCCGCCGGCGGCCCGGGCGGTCGTCGTAGCCGTAACCGCCGTCGTCCGGATTGACCGGGGGCAGCATGGACGTCGGGGCGCCGCCCGGGTCCGTCGCCCGCAGGGCGGTGGTCGGCTGGTCGTTGCCGTAGGCGTCGTATCCGCCGTAGCCCGCCGCGCCCATCGCCGCCGTGGCCGCGACCGGCTGGCCGTCGAGGCAGGCCTCGATGTCGGCACGCATCTCGTCGGCCGACTGGTAGCGGTAGTCGGGGTCCTTGGTCAGCGCCTTCAGGACGATGGCGTCCATCTCGGGCGTGATCTCGGGGTCGAAGTTGCTCGGCGGCTGCGGCTCCTCGCGTACGTGCTGGTACGCGACAGCCACGGGCGAGTCCCCGACGAACGGGGGCCGCACCGCGAGCAGTTCGTAGAGCAGGCAGCCGGTGGAGTACAGGTCGGAACGCGCGTCGACCTGCTCACCCTTGGCCTGCTCCGGGGAGAGGTACTGGGCGGTGCCGATGACCGCGGCGGTCTGGGTCATCGTCATGCCGGAGTCACCCATGGCGCGGGCGATGCCGAAGTCCATGACCTTGACCTGACCGGTGCGCGTCAGCATGACGTTGGCCGGCTTGATGTCGCGGTGGACGATCTGGGCGCGGTGCGAGTACTCCAGCGCCTGGAGGATCCCGACCGTCATCTCGAGGGTCCGCTCCGGCAGCAGCTTGCGGCCGGAGTGCAGGAGCTCTCTGAGCGTCGATCCGTCGACGTACTCCATCACGATGTACGGGATGGACACGCCGTCGACGTAGTCCTCGCCGGTGTCGTAGACGGCGACGATCGCGGGGTGGTTGAGCGAGGCGGCCGACTGGGCCTCACGGCGGAACCGTGCCTGGAAGGACGGATCGCGGGCGAGGTCGGCCCGCAGCGTCTTCACAGCGACGGTGCGGCCGAGCCGGGTGTCGTGCGCGAGGTAGACCTCGGCCATGCCACCACGGCCGAGCACCGAGCCCAGCTCGTACCGGCCGCCGAGGCGACGCGGCTCTTCCATAACTGATCCAGCCCTCTCCGTCAGTCCCGACCGCACCCGTGTGTGGTCCGGCGGTGCGCTGCTCGCGCATACGCTACCGGGCGCTCCCGGCGTGATCGGCCCGCACCCGTCAGCTGATATCCGACCGGTATCCCAATGTGCTGGTGTGGACAGAAGTTGTGACGGGTGTCACTACTTTCCGTCGAGTACCGCCTTCATCACGTTCTTGGCGATCGGAGCGGCCAGACCGCCACCGGAGATGTCGTCCCGGTTGGCGTTGCCGTCCTCGACCACCACGGCGACCGCGACCGGTGAGCCGCTGTCGGTCTTCGCGTACGAGATGAACCAGGCGTACGGCTTCTCGCTGTTGTTGAGGCCGTGCTGCGCGGTGCCTGTCTTACCACCGACAGTGACGCCGTCGATCTGCGCGTTGGTTCCCGTGCCGTCCTTGACCACGGTCTCCATCATCTGCTGCACCTTCTGGGCGTTCTCCGCCGAGAGCGGCTCGCTGAGCTGCTCCTTCTCGTGGGTGTAGATGACGTCCAGGTTGGGTGCCTGGCGCTGGGCGACCATGTACGGCTGCATGAGCTTGCCGTCGTTGGCGATCGCGGACGCCACCATGGCCATCTGGAGCGGGGTGGTGCGGTTGGACGCCTGGCCGATGCCCGCCATGGCGTTCTGCGGCCGGTTGTCCTTGGGGTAGACGCTGGCGTCGGCCCGGACCGGGGTGAAGACTTCCTTGTTGAAGCCGAACTTGTCGGCCTGCTCGATCATCTTCTCGTTGCCGAGGTCGTCGCTCATCTTGCCGAAGACCGTGTTGCAGGACCAGCGCAGGGCTTCCCGGAGCGAGGCGTCCTCGCAGGGGATGTTGCCCTCGTTCTGGAGCAGGTTGGTCGACTGCGGGAGCCGCCACGGCAGGGGCGAGTCCGTCTTGGCGTCGATGTCGGTGTAGAGGCCGTTCTGCAGGGCCGCGGCGGCCGTGACGACCTTGAACGTCGAGCCGGGCGGGTAGGTCTCCCGCAGGGCCCGGTTCAGCATCGGCTTGTCCTTGTCCTTCAGGAGCTTCTGCCGGGCGTCGGAGTCCTTCATCGAGTTGCCGGCGAAGACCGAGGGGTCGTACGAGGGCGTACTGGCCAGAGCCAGGATGGCGCCGGTCTGCGGGTCGAGCGCGGCGACGGCGCCCTTCTTGTCGCCCAGTCCCTTGAAGGCAGCCTTCTGAGCGGCGCTGTTGAGGGTGGTGACGATGTTCCCGCCGGTCTTCTTGTCGCCGGTGAACATCGACAGGGTGCGGTCGAAGAACAGGTCGTCACTGTTGCCGGTGAGGATCCCGTCCTCGATGCTCTCCAGCTGCGACGAGTCGAAGGCCTGCGAGGAGTAGCCGGTGACGGGGGCCCACATGGGGCCGTCCTTCCAGACGCGCTTGAACTTGAAGTCGCTGTCCGTGGTCTCGACGGAGCCCGTGACGGGTTCGCCGTCGACGATGATGTTGCCGCGTTCGTGGGCGTAGCGCTCGATCTGGACGCGGCGGTTGTGCTCGTTCGCGTTGAGCTCGTCGGCACGGACGTACTGGATGTAGTTCGTGCGGATCAGCAGGGCGAGGACGAGGACGCCGCAGAAGAGCGCGATCCTGCGGAGCGGCTTGTTCACGGTCGGACCACCTGGGTCATTTCGGCATCCGGGGACGGTGCGGGGGCCGGGGCGGGGCGGCGGGCGGTGTCGCTGATTCTGATCAGGATCCCGATCAGAGCCCAGTTCGCGATGACGGACGAACCACCGGCCGCCATGAACGGCATGGTCATACCCGTCAGCGGGATGAGCCCCATGACACCGCCGGCGACGACGAAGACCTGGATGGCGAAGGAGCCGGAGAGGCCGATCGCCAGCAGCTTGCCGAAGGGGTCGCGTGCGGCCAGCGCGGTGCGGACGCCGCGCTCGACGATCAGACCGTAGACGAGCAGGACGGCCATCATGCCGGCCAGCCCGAGCTCCTCGCCGACGGTGGCGAGGATGAAGTCGGAGTTGGCGGCGAAGCCGATCAGGTCGGAGTTGCCCTGGCCGAGACCGGTGCCGAGCGTGCCACCGGAGCCGAAGGCCATGAGGGACTTGGCCATCTGCTCGCTGGCCGCCTCCTTGCCCCAACCCGCGAAGGGGTCCAGCCAGGCGGTGACACGGTCCTGGACGTGCGGCTCGAACGTGGCCACACCGACGGCGCCGGCGCCCGACATCAGCAGACCGAAGACGATCCAACTGGTGCGTTCCGTGGCGACGTACAGCATCACGACGAACATGCCGAAGAACAGCAGCGAGGAACCCAGGTCGGTCTCGAAGACCAGGATGAGGATCGAGAACGCCCAGACCATGAGGATCGGCCCGAGGTCCCGCCCGCGGGGGAGGTAGAGGCCCATGAAGCGGCGGCTGGCCAGGGCCAGTGCGTCCCGCTTGACCATGAGGTAGCCGGCGAAGAACACCGCGATGATGATCTTTGCGAACTCACCCGGCTGGAGTGTGCCGACGCCGGGGATCCTGATCCAGATCTTGGCGCCGTTCACGGCCGGGAAGAACATCGGAAGGATCAGCAGGAACAGCGCGACCAGCATGGAGATGTAGGTGTAGCGCTGCAGGATGCGGTGGTCCTTGAGGGCGAGCAGCACCACGACCATGATGGCCACGCCCGCCGCCGAGAACATCAGCTGCTTGGAGGCCGCGGGGGCGAACGTCTTGAGTGCCTGGAAGCGCTCCGACTGGTCCAGCCTCCAGATGATGGCCAGGCCGAGTCCGTTCAGCAGGGTCGCCAGCGGCAGCAGCAGCGGGTCCGCGTACGGGGCGAATCTCCGTACGGCGATGTGTGCCACGCCTCCGAGCAGGGCGAGGCCCAGCCCGTAGCCGAGCATGCCGGCGGGCAGTTCGCCGTTGAGGGCGAGACCCACGTTGGCGTACGCGAACACCGAGATCAGGACGGCGAACGCGACCAGCACCAGCTCGGTGTTACGGCGGCTCGGCGCGTCGATCGCGCCGATGGTGGTCGTGTTGGTGACAACGCTCATGTGCTGAAGGCCCCCTACGGCTTACTGCTTACCGCACTGCTGGGCCAGCTTGTTCTCTTCCTCCGAGAGGCTGGGGCCGGGAGTGGGAGTCGCGGTCTTGGTCCCCTTGGCGGGAGTCGTTGCGGACGTGCTGTCGGAGGCGTTGCCGGTCTCGCCCTTGTCCTTGGCGGCATTGGCGTCGGCGTCGGCCTCGGCGGCGCGGCGCTGCGCGTCCTTCTTGCAGGCGGAGGCCTGGGCCTCGAGCTCGCTGATCTTCTTGTGCGCGTCGGCGAGGTTGCCCTGGGAGATGGTCGCCTCGACCTTCTTGCGCCAGTACGGCGGAAGGTACTTCAGTTCGATCTCGGTGTTCTCCTCGACCTTCGAGAGGGACACCCAGGCGAGGTCCTGGCTGATGCCCCGGTACAGCGCGACGTTGTCGTCCTTCGTGCCCACGTAGAACTGCGTCTGGGTCCAGCGGTATCCGCCGTAGACGCCACCGCCGATGACGGCCAGCGCGAGCACGATGTAGAACGACCGCTTCAGCCACCTGCGGCCGGCGCGGGGCTTGACGAAGTCGTCGTCGGTGTACGAGTTGAAGGCGCCGTCCGGGCCGGAACCGTAGCCCATGTCGTCACCGCTGCCGGGAGGGCCGAAGCCTCCGGCCGGCGGCGGCACGGGACGGCCGAGGCCGGCCGCACGGCCCGCCGGGGTCTCCATGGCGCGGCCGTCGTTCGCCTGGACGGCCTGGTTCTCGGCGACCGCGCCGACGATGACCGGGGTGTCGTTGAGCTGCCCGGCCAGGGTGTCGTTGTTGTCGACGTCCAGGACGTCCGCGACGATGCAGGTGATGTTGTCAGGACCGCCGCCGCGCAGGGCGAGCTGGATGAGGTCCTGGATGGTCTCCTGCGGGCCCTGGTAGCTGGCCAGGGTCTCCTCCATCGTCTGGTGGGAGACGACGCCGGAGAGTCCGTCCGAGCAGATCAGATAGCGGTCACCGGCGCGGACCTCCCGGACGGAGAGATCGGGTTCCACATGGTCGCCGCTGCCCAGTGCCCGCATCAGCAGGGAGCGCTGCGGGTGGGTGGTGGCCTCTTCCTCGGTGATCCGTCCCTCGTCGACGAGACGCTGCACCCAGGTGTGGTCCTGGGTGATCTGCGTCAGGACGCCGTCACGCAGGAGGTAGGCGCGGGAGTCGCCGACGTGGACGAGCCCGAGGCGCTGACCGGTCCAGAGCAGGGCGGTGAGCGTCGTGCCCATGCCCTCCAGCTGGGGGTCCTCCTCGACCATGACGCGCAGCTGGTCGTTGGCCCGCTGCACCGCCATGCCGAGCGAGGTGAGGATGTCGGAGCCCGGGACGTCGTCGTCGAGCTGCACGAGCGTGGAGATCACCTCGGAGCTGGCGACCTCTCCGGCCGCCTGGCCGCCCATGCCGTCGGCGATGGCGAGAAGGCGGGGGCCGGCGTAGCCGGAGTCCTCGTTGCCTTCCCGGATCATGCCCTTGTGCGATCCGGCGGCGAAGCGCAGGGACAAGCTCATGCGCACCTCGCCCGTCGGCTCGGGGTACAGCCGGTCTCGAGCCACACTGCCCACCCTCCGGTCGGGAGCCGGGCCGGGTCCGTCGTCAGGACCGCGGCGGCTCGCTCGCTCCGCTCGCTCATTGTCGTACTACTTCCGCAGCTCGATGACGGTCTTGCCGATGCGGATCGGCGCGCCCAGCGGAACAGGTGTCGGGGTGGTGAGCCGGGTCCGGTCGAGATAGGTGCCGTTGGTGGACCCGAGATCCTCGACGATCCACTGGCCGTCACGGTCCGGGTAGATCCTGGCATGCCTGCTGGACGCGTAGTCGTCATCCAGCACGATCGTTGAATCGTGCGCCCGGCCCAGGGTGATGGTCTGGCCCTGGAGGGCGACGGTGGTGCCGGTGAGCGTGCCCTCGGAGACGACCAGCTTGGTGGGTGCTCCGCGGCGCTGGCGCCCGGACTGCTGGCGCTGCTGAGGCGGCGCTGCTTGCTGTTGGCGCCCCTGCTGCGGGCGGGTGTCAGCGGCAGTGCGGCGTGAGCCGCGCTGCGTGACACGCGTACCGAACAGGTCGCTGCGAATGACCTGGACGGCCACGATTACGAATAGCCACAGAACAGCCAGGAAACCTAGCCGCATGACCGTCAGGGTCAGCTCTGACATTGCCCCCGCTTCACCCTTCGGCTTGCCGGTAAACGATGGTGGTGCTGCCCACGACGATCCGCGAGCCGTCGCGGAGCGTAGCGCGGGTGGTGTGCTGCCCGTCCACCACGATGCCGTTGGTGGACCCGAGATCCTGGATCGTCGAGGGCGTTCCGGTCCGGATCTCACAGTGCCGGCGCGATACGCCGGGGTCGTCGATCCGCACGTCGGCGTCGGTGCTTCGTCCCATCACCAACGTCGGGCGGGAGATCTGATGGCGGGTGCCGTTGATCTCGATCCAGCGCCGCACCTGGGCGTCCGGCATGGAGCCGGACGCGGCGGGCGGGCGCCAGTCGCTGGAAGGGCTTCCGGAGCGCCCTGCACCCGGCGGCGGGGCCGGGGGCATGGGAGGGGCGGAGGCCGGCGGGTAGCCGTAGCCGCCCTGGCCCTGAGGGGCTGCGGGGCGGTTCGGCTGAGAGTAGGGAGCGGGGCCGCTCTGCTGGCCCTGCTGTGACGAACTCGACGCCAGGGTCCGGCTGCGCACGCGGTAGAGACCCGTGTCGAGGTCGTCCGCCTTCTCCAGGTGGACCTTGATCGGTCCCATGAAGGTGTAGCGCTGCTGCTTGGCGTAGTCACGTACGAGGCCGGACAGCTCGTCCCCCAGCTGGCCGGAGTACGGGCTGAGCCGCTCGTAGTCCGGGGTGCTGAGCTCGACGATGAAGTCGTTGGGCACGACGGTCCGCTCGCGGTTCCAGATCGAGGCGTTGTTGTCGCACTCGCGCTGGAGTGCTCCGGCGATCTCGACCGGCTGCACCTCGGACTTGAAGACCTTGGCGAAGGTGCCGTTGACCAGACCTTCGAGACGCTGCTCGAAACGCTTCATGACTCCCATGGGGCACCTCCTCCGGTGTCGTCATCCCTGTACTGCTTACTGATCGTATCCACGCGTCGGGAAATCGGCTGGTTCCCCTTGTCTGCACAGTGGACGAGTGTCACCTCTCACACGGGATCGTAGAGGTGCCCTCCTGACAGTGTCCCGCACTCCGGGTGCACTCAGGAGGAGTGGGGCCAGGCTTTCCGCGTTCCCGGTTCCCGCCGTGGGTCCGGGGAAACAACGGATGTGAATCCACCCTGTCCAGCGTGCTAATCTTCGGATGTCGCCAGGCGCTCACACCACTCGGTGAGAGAGTCTGAAAACACCACTCATGCGCGAGTGGCGGAACGGCAGACGCGCTGGCTTCAGGTGCCAGTGTCCTTAGGGACGTGGGGGTTCAAATCCCCCCTCGCGCACAACAGGCAGTCGCTTGCGACCGCCGGGTTGGTTCGACAGAACCCCCGCACCGGATATCCGGTGCGGGGGTTCTTCGTTGTGTGCCGGGCCGACGGCGCGCGGCGGATGCTGTGACGAAGCCCGCATCCGGTGCGGGAGGGCGGCCCGAGAGGGTCTCTGTTTCACGTGAAACGTCGGATCCGCACCAATGGGGTGCTTCGCGCGGTCGCACGTAAACGGCTGCGCCCGAGTGTTCGGATGTGCCGCGTCAGGCGGCGAGCCGCGCTGCGAGTGCCTTGGCCTTCTCTGCCGCGTCCGTGAACGCCTGTGCGCGGGAGGCGTCAGCGAGGGGGATCAGCTCGGCCATCTCGGGCTTCGAGTGCGCCAGTGTCAACTCGGGGACTATGAAGTCGACTTCGGCGCCCAGCATGCCCGCCAGCACCTTCTCCAGGTAGTTCTGGACGAACTCGAAGTCCTCGCGCGGGGTTCCGGGGGCGTAGGAGCCGCCACGGCTGGCCACGACGGTGACGGGCGTGCCGGCCACAGGGCCGTCCGGGCCCGCGTTGTGGCCGACGATGATCACCTGGTCGAGCCACGCCTTGAGGGTGGACGGGATCGAGAAGTTGTACATCGGTGCGCCGATGAGAACGGCGTCCGCGGCTGCGAGTTCGGCTGCCAACTGTCCGCGCAGTGCGTCCTCGGCGCCTGCGGCCACAGCCGTGGCGTCCAGGTGGGGCAGGGGGTCGGCTGCCAGGTCGCGGTACACGACCTCACCGTCGGGGTGCTGTTCGCGCCAGGACGTGACGAACGCGGCGGTGACCTCACGGGACGTCGAGCCCTGGGGGAAGACGGCTGAGTCGAGGTGCAGGAGCGTGGCCATGGGGTTCTCCGTAGGGATCAGGCGGCGGCCCGGTGGTCCCACGGATGGCAACCGTCGGCATGACCCGGCCTTTGAGTACGTAGCTAGTAATAACACAGCTCCTTACTTTTCGTAAGTCCCGTACGTCGGCGCAGTACGCTGGGGGCATGGCGGATCACAGCGAACAGGCCTGTCGGCGGGTGGATGCGAGCATCACTCGCGTCTTCGAGCTGTTCGGGAAGCGCTGGACCGGCCCGATCGTCTCCGTGCTGATGCGGCAGCCCGTGTACTTCGCGGATCTGAGGCGGGCGATCCCGGGCATCAGTGAGCGCATGCTCTCGGACCGGCTGTCGGAGCTGGGGGCGGCCGGCCTCGTGGTGAGGCAGGTCGACGAGGGGCCTCCGCTGAGGGTGGCGTACGGGCTGACGGAGGCCGGGGCGGCCCTGGAGCCCGCGCTCAAGGAGCTCGGGCGATGGGCTGACGCGCATCTGGCGGGGCCGGGGGGCTGCTGACCGGCCGGGCCCTGGTCGTGGTGGGCCGGCGGCCGGTCCGGGCTCGTCGGCGGCGATGGCCGGCGGTCGACCCGCTGGTCCCTTATCGAGGAGAGCTGTCCTCGCCCGCCGAGTTGTAGCGCAGCAGATACTCCGCGAACTGTTCGAGGTCGTCCGACGTCCATGTCCCGAGGCGTTCGCGATAGGCGGCGCGTCGGCTGGCCTGTGTCGAGGCGAGTGCCTTGGTGCCGGCGGCGGTGGGGTGCAGCACCTGGATGCGCTGGTCGTCCGGGTCGGGATGGCGCTCCACCAGGCCGAGCTTCTCCAGCGCCGCCACCTGCCGGCTGACCGTCGACTTGTCCAGCATGTAGTGCGCCGCCAGGTCGGTCGCTCGGCATCCGTGCCGGTGGTCGATATGGGCGAGCAGTGTGTACGAGACCAGCGGCAGATCCGGGTGGAGTCGTGCTGCGGTCGATCGCGCACGGCGTGCGAAAGCGGTCAGCTCGCGCTGGATGACATCCAGCGACTCCTCGCGTTCCCGGGGGGCGTCTGCCACGTGAATCACCTTCTCGAACTTTAGTTGTATGGTACAACGAACGTAGGAGTTGTAAAAGCCAACCATTGGAGGAGCGGTCTCATGTCCGCAGGCCCGCGCCCCGCCTCCGGCTCAACCGCCGGTGAGCTGCGTCATGTGCTCGGTCATCTCGTCACGCCACTGCTGATGTGCATCGGTATGGGGCTCGCCTATCTGGGGGCCTTCCACGCCCCGGAGCCGCATGACCTGAGGGTGGACGTCGTCGGCTCGGGAGCAAGCGCGCAGGTGCTTGCCCAGACCCTGCAGGACAAGGGCGACGGGGCGCTGAGTGTGCGTACCGTAGCGGACCGCGACATCGCGGTGAACCACCTGAGGACGCAGCAGAGTTACGGTGCCTACGTGCCGGGCGGCAGCCCGGAGCTCCTGGTGGCCCGCGCCTCGTCGGACACCAGCGCGACGGTGGTCCAGAAGGTCTTCACCGATGTCGCCGCGGAGCAGGGTGCCCCGCTGGACGTGACGGACGTGGCGCCCACGGCCGACGGCGATCCGACCGGCCAGGGGATCTTCTTCCTGCTGGTGGCCGTCAGCATCGGGTCGTACGCGTCGGTCGCGGTGATCGGCGGCGCGGGGGCGGTGCTCGCCCTGAGGATCAGGGTGGGGCTGGCCATCGGCACCTCCTTCCTGGTGAGCGTGATCGGCGCCGCGTTCGCGGGCCCGGTGTTCGGCCTGGTGGATCACGGCCTCGGCGGGCTCTGGGCGATGGCGTGGCTCTATTCGGCGGGCGTCCTGCTGATCGGGGTGGGGCTGCACACCTTCCTCAAGCGGTGGACCACGCTCGGCGTGATGCTGCTCTTCGTCATGCTCAACTTCACGAGTTCCGGCGGCATCTTCCGGCCCGAGCTCCAGCCGGGCTTCTTCGGATCCCTGCACTCCTTCTGGAACGGTGCGGGATTCGTCGAAGGCGTCCGCAGCCACGTGTACTTCGGGGGCCACGCCCTGGGCGGGCACCTGCTGGTACTGGCGCTGTGGTTCGTGGCCGGGCTGGCCGCCGTGGGATGCGCGGGTCTCGCCGAGTCGAGGCGGCGTCACGACGCGGCCGGGAAGGCGTCCGAAGCGGCCGCCGTCCGGCCGGCGGCCGGTGCCGGGGAGGAGACCGAGGAAGAGATGGAAGAGGCTGTCGGCGTCTGACGGCCGGGCGCCGGGGTCCTGGCTCGCGGGACGTTGTCCACAGGCCGGATCCCGAGTTGTCCACAGGGGCAGACGGCCGCCGCACGTCGGTTGTACCGTCGTCCGCAGTTGATGTTGGTCGGGCGGAACAGCCGACGAGGGCGGGGGAGGCGGCGCTCCATGGGCGAGGTCGAGACGATGGTGCCGGCACAGCGGGAGGCGGGGGACGGGCGTATCCCGGTCGTTCCCGGTTTCGCGCGGCGCGTGGCCGGCGGGGTGCGGCCGTCCGGTGCCGGGGCGGCGTCCCCCAAGGCAGCCGGCAAGGCGCTGCGGCTCAAGGTGCCCAGGTCCGCGCACAGTTCTCTGACCCTGCCCGCCGGAAGGCCGGACGCCGTGCAGGCGGTCGAGGAGTCGAACCAGGGGCGGGTGCCCGGCCTGACGCCCATACGGGTCGGGCGGATGGCGGCGACCCCGTTCGCGTTTCTGCGGGGCTCGGCCGGTCTGATGGCGCACGACCTGATGGGCACCCCGGTCACGGGGGTCGGCGCCCAGCTCTGCGGTGACGCGCACGCGGCCAACTTCGGGCTGTACGGCGATGCCCGCGGCAACCTGGTCATCGATCTCAACGACTTCGACGAGACCGTGTTCGGCCCGTGGGAGTGGGATCTCAAGCGGCTCGCCACCTCGCTGGTGCTCGCCGGTCGCGAGGCCGGGGCGGACGAGGACACCTGTCGCCGGGGCGCCTACGACACGGTCGGCGCTTACCGCCGCACGATGCGCCTGCTGGCCGGGCTGTCCGCACTCGACGCGTGGAACGCCATCGCGGACGAGGAGCTCGTCTCGCACACCGACGCGAGGGACCTGCTGGGGACGCTGGAGCGGGTCTCCGCCAAGGCGCGGAACAACACGAGTGCCCGCTTCGCCGCGCGGTCCACGGAGGAGTGCGAGGACGGCGGTCGCCGCTTCGTCGACGCCCCGCCCGTGCTGCGCCGTGTCCCCGACGAGGAGGCGGCGGCCGTCGCGGCGGGGCTCGAGGGCTACCTCGGGACGATCTCGGAGGACAGGCGTCCGCTCCTGGCCCGCTATGCGATCCACGATGTGGCGTTCCGGGTCGTCGGTACGGGCAGTGTCGGGACCCGGTCGTATGTGGTGCTGCTGCTGGACCACCGCGGCGAGCCGCTGGTCCTGCAGGTGAAGGAGGCGCGTCCCTCCGTGCTCTCGCCCTGTCTCCGGCAGGTCGGTTTCGAGGTTCCCGATGTGGTGCACGAGGGACGCCGGGTGGTGCTCGGGCAGAAGCGGATGCAGGTCGTCAGCGACATACTGCTCGGCTGGGCCGAGGTCCAGGGCCGGCCGTACCAGGTGCGTCAGTTCAGGAATCGCAAGGGCAGCGTGGATCCCGCCGCGCTCGCCGCGGACCAGGTGGACGACTACGGGCGGATGACCGGTGCGCTGCTGGCCCGGGCCCATGCGCACAGCGCCGATCCCCGGTTGCTCGCCGGCTACTGCGGGAAGAACACCGAGCTCGACGCGGCGGTGGCCGACTTCGCCGTGACGTACGCGGACCGGACCGAGGCGGATCACGCCGAGCTCGTCCGGGCCGTCCGATCCGGGCGAATAGCCGCCGAGCTCGGCGTCTGAGCGGATCTTGCGGCCACCGTGTGTTCCAGGGGCGCGAGCCGTGGCCATACGCTGGACGGGTGACCCACGAAGCCGCCGGGGTGCCGACCACCCGGAACGACGAAGACCGGCAGAACCAGGACCGGCAGGACCAGCCACAGCCTGCGCACGATGCGCCGCGGCAGCCGCAGGAAGCGTCGCAGGACGACGGCGTGGGAGCCGCTCCCGGCCCTGCCGCGGAGGCGGGCCCCGCCGCCGGTGAGGCAACCGGTGAGACGACCGGCGGGGCAAGCGGCGGCACGCCCGGTGACGCGGCCGCTGATGCGACCGGCGATCCGGCAGGTGGCGCGACCGGTGAGGTGGGTGGTGACGCGGAAGCCGAGGGTGGCACCCCGCGGCCCGAGGAGCGGCTCGCCAAGGCTGTCCGGGTGGCCGAGCAGGCGCTGATCGAGTTCGAGATCGCGGTGGAGACCTTCCGGGTCGAGGTGGAGAACTTCTCCCGGCTCCACCACCAGAAGCTCGGCCCGATGTACGCCCGCCTCGACGAGCTCGACGCGCAGATCGCGGAGGCGCGGGCCGCGAGGACCGGCGACCCCGAGGACCTGCGCAAGGCCCAGGACGCACGGGCGATCGTCATGCCGATGCCGGGCGTCGACGAGCTTTTCCACGACTGGATGGACTCGGACGGGCTCTCGCCCGAGGCCTCGGCCATGCTCACCGAGCAGCCCGTCCGGCCGCCCAAGCGGGTCAGGCCCAGTGAGGAGGCGCGCAAGCTCTACCGGGAGCTGGCTCGTCAGGCACACCCCGACCTGGCACCGGACGAGACGGAGCGGACACGGCGTGACGAGTTCATCGCCCGGGTGAACGCGGCCTACGGGCGCGGCGACGTCGCGTTGCTGAAGGAACTGGCCGCCGAGTGGGCGGCGGGTCCTGCGACGCCCGAGCTGCGGCTGAGCGAGAGCGAGGAGCTCTATGCGCGGCTGGAGTGGCTCAGCCGTCGTAAGGAGCTGCTGACGGTCCTGGCCAAGGAGCTGGAGGACAGCGCGATCGGTTCGATGCTGCGGATGGCTCCGGACGACCCCGACCGTCTGCTGGACGACATCGGCGAGAAGCTCCTCGCCGATGTGGCCAAGCGTGAGCACGAGCTGGCGGGGCTGGTGCAGTAGCGTTCCGGATGACCCTGGCGCGTACGTACGAGAGAAGGCTTACCCATGAATTTCGCTCCGCTGCCCTCCGTGGACGCCGCGGCGGTTCCGTCGGACGGCTTCGTGCTGGACGTCCGGGAGGACGACGAGTGGGCGGCCGGGCATGTCGAGGGCGCGCTGCACATCCCCATGAGCGACTTCGTCGGCCGCTTCGGTGAGCTGACCGAGGCGGCCGACGACGGCCGGCGCGTGCATGTGATGTGCCGCGTCGGCGGCCGTTCCGCACAGGTCACGCAGTACCTGGTGCAGCAGGGCCTCGACGCCGTGAACATCGACGGCGGCATGCTCGCCTGGGACGGCGCCGGGCGCCCGATGGTCACGGACAACGGGAACTCGGCCTTCGTCCTCTGACGCCTGCCTGCCCCATGACGCACACCGCACACCGCACACCGCACGCCGCGCAGAAGGGGAGCGCTCGGCTGTGCGGCCCGTCAGCGGTCGAAGTCGAGTTCGACTTCCGGCGTGACGGGGTGCGACTGGCAGGCCAGCACGAAGCCGGCGTCGGTCTCCTCCGGTTCCAGAGCGAAATTGCGGTCCATCCGCACCTCACCCGAGACCAGGAAGGCCCGGCAGGTCCCGCAGACTCCCCCCTTGCAGGCGTACGGGGCGTCCGCGCGGCTCCGTAGCACCGTGTCGAGGAGCGATTCGCCGTCCTGGACCGGCCAGCTGCCCGACCGGCCGTCGAGCGTCGCCGTGAGTCTGCTGTCCGACGGGGCGGCGGCCCGGGCGGCCGACGGCAGCGCCGTGCCCGTGTCGGCGACGTGGAAGATCTCCTGGTGGATGCGTGCCCGGTCGGCGCCGAGCTCGCGCAGCGCCCCCTCGGCCGCCTTGACCAGGCCGAGCGGCCCGCAGAGGAACCAGCCGTCCACATCGGCCACCGGGAGCAGCGCGGGCAGCAGGCCGGTGAGGCGCTCGCGGTCCAGGCGGCCCGAAGGAAGCCCGGCTGCCTGCTCCTCCCGGGACAGGGCGGTCACCAGCTGGAAGCGGTCCGGGTAGCGGTCCTTGAGCTCCGCCACCTCGTCCAGGAACATCGTCGAAGCGGCCGTCCGGTCGCTGCGGATCAGACAGAAGTGCGCCGAGGGCTCCCGCGCCAGCAGCGTCGCCGCCATGGACAGCACCGGGGTGATGCCGCTGCCGCCGACGATCGCGGCGAAGCGGCCCGGGCGCGGTGCGAGGACGAAACGGCCCATCGGGGCCATCGCCTCCAGCTGGTCCCCCACGGCCAGCTCCTTGAGGGCGTACGTCGAGAACGCGCCGCCGTCGACCATGCGGATGCCCACCCGCAGCACGGGGTCGCCCGGCTGTTGGGTGGCCGGTGCGCAGATCGAGTACGACCGCCGGATCTCCTCGCCGCCGACGCGGTAGCGCACATTGAGGTGCTGGCCGGGGGTGTGGCGGAAGGTCTCACGCAGGTCGGACGGCACGGCGAAGGTGACGGCCACCGCGTCGTCCGTGATCCGTTCGACCGCGCTGACCCGGAGCGGATGGAACATCTACAACTCCTTGAAGTGGTCGAACGGTTCGCGGCACGCCACACAGCGGCGCAGTGCCTTGCAGGCCGTGGAGGAGAACCGGCTCAGCAGCTCGGTGTCCGTGGAACCGCAGTGCGGGCAGCGCACCGAGAGCGTCAGAGGGACCGGCCCGTCGGATCCGCCTCCCGGGCGTGGTGGCGCTATCCCGAATTCCGCGAGCTTGCGGCGACCCTCGTCGCTGATGTCGTCGGTCGACCAGGCCGGGGCGAGGACCGTGACCACGGACACCTCGGCGACGCCGTGCTCGTGCAGCACCCGCTCGATGTCGGCGGACATGCTCTCGATGGCCGGGCAGCCGGTGTACGTCGGTGTGAGCCGCACCGTGACCTTGTCGGGGCCGTCCGCCCGCACACCGCGGAGCACGCCGAGCTCGTCCAGCGTGAGGACCGGCAGCTCCGGGTCGGGCACGGAGCCCGCCAGCCGGTGGAGCTCCGCCTCCAGCGGGGTCTCGGTGGTCACCATGACGCCCCCGGGTGGCTGCGGTGCAGATGCTGCATCTCGGCGAGCATCCGCCCGAACGGCTCCGTGTGCAGGCCCTGCCGGCCCGCTCCGGCCGTCCAGGCTCCGGACTGCGGCCCCGCCGGAAGCGTCAGGGTCGCTCGCTCCACCACGGAGCTGACAGCGGTCAGCCAGCTGTCCCGCAGGGCGTGACGGTCGACGTCCACTCCCTCGACCGGCTCGAACAGCTCGCCCGTGAACCGCCACAGGGCGTCCAGGGCGCTCTGCATCCGCTCATGGCTCTCCGCGGTGCCGTCGCCGAGCCGCAGGACCCACTGCTCCGCGTGGTCCCGGTGGTACGCGACCTCCTTGACGGCCTTGGCGGCGAGGTCCGCGAACTCGCCGCCCCCGGCGGCCAGCTCCTCGTACAGCAGGTGCTGGTAGACGGAGAAGTAGAGCTGACGGGCGATGGTGTGGGCGAAGTCGCCGTTCGGCTGCTCCACCAGCTGGACGTTGCGGAAGGCCCGCTCCTCACGGAGGTAGGCCAGCTGGTCCTCGTCGCCCACGAACGAGAGCAGCGTCCTGGCCTGGCCGAGCAGGTCCAGGGCGATGTTGGCGAGGGCCACCTCCTCCTCCAGCACGGGGGCGTGGCCCGCCCACTCACCCAGCCGGTGCGAGAGCACCAGCGCGTCGTCGCCGAGGGCGAGGGCCGCGGTCACAGGTGCTTCACCCCGTCCGGGATCTCGTAGAACGTGGGGTGGCGGTAGGGCTTGTCCCCGGCGGGTTCGAAGAACGAGTCCTTCTCGTCCGGCGAGGAAGCGGTGATCTCCGTCGAGGGGACCACCCAGAGGGAGACGCCCTCCGAGCGGCGTGTGTAGAGATCGCGGGCGTTGCGCAGGGCCATCTCGGCGTCCGGCGCGTGCAGGCTGCCCGCGTGGGTGTGGGACAGTCCGCGCCGGGAGCGCACGAACACCTCCCACAGAGGCCAGTCGGTCGAGCTGCTCATGCGGTCGCCTCCACGGGCTGGGCGGCCGCGCCGGCGGAGCCGGGCCGTGCCGCGTGCTTCTCTGCGTATGCCGCTGCCGCGTCGCGGACCCAGGCGCCCTCCTCGTGGGCCGTGCGCCGCTGGGTGAGCCGCTGTTCGTTGCAGGGGCCGTTGCCCTTGAGGACCTCCTGGAACTCCGTCCAGTCGATCGCTCCGTAGTCGTGCTGGCCCAGCTCCTCGTTCCACCTGATGTCGGGGTCGGGGAGGGTGAGCCCCAGCGCCTCCGCCTGCGGGACGCAGATGTCCACGAAGCGTCGGCGCAGCTCGTCGTTCGAGTGCCGCTTGATCTTCCAGGCCATCGACTGCGCCGAGTGGGCGGAGGAGTCGTCGGGCGGGCCGAACATCATCAGGGAGGGCCACCACCAGCGGTTCACCGCGTCCTGCGCCATCTCGTGCTGGGCGGGGGTGCCCCGGCTGAGGGCGAGCAGCAGCTCGTACCCCTGGCGCTGGTGGAAGGACTCCTCCTTGCAGACCCGGACCATCGCCCGCGCGTACGGGCCGTAGGAGCAGCGGCACAGCGGCACCTGGTTGGTGATCGCGGCCCCGTCGACGAGCCAGCCGATCGCACCTACGTCCGCCCAGGTCAGCGTGGGGTAGTTGAAGATCGAGGAGTACCGCTGACGGCCGGCGTGCAACTTGTCGAGCAGCTCCTCGCGGCTGGCCCCCAGCGTCTCCGCCGCGCTGTACAGGTAGAGGCCGTGCCCGGCTTCGTCCTGCACCTTCGCCATCAGGATCGCCTTGCGGCGGAGCGACGGCGCCCGGGTGATCCAGTTGGCCTCGGGCTGCATGCCGATGATCTCGGAATGCGCGTGCTGGGCCATCTGGCGGATGAGCGAGGCGCGATACGCGTCGGGCATCCAGTCCCGGGGCTCGATCCGGTCGTCGGCGGCCACCGCGGCGTCGAACGCCGCCAGACGCTCCGCGTCCGCGTCGTCCGTTGTGCCTGCTGTCCCCTGCGTCGTCTGGTCCGCAGTCACTGCCGCCATCCCGGGCTCCCTACCGACCGATCGTTCGGTTCATTGGCTTCAATGGTGAGTCGGAGGCCCGTAGGGTGTCAACCCTGTGGATAACTGAGTGGTGATCGACGGTGATCGGGGCAGGATGGATGCGGACCACGGTGGGCGCACCGGAAACGAGAAGAAGTCCCCCTGGCCCGATGTGACGAGCCGCCCGCACGCGGAGCAGGAGACGGGCGAGGGCGCTGGTCAGGACGCCGGGACGGCACCTGACGCGGAGGCCGCGCCTGCGGGTATACCGGCCCCCGGTTCGGACGGAAGGCGTCAGGGCGGCGGTATGGCCGCGCTCTCGCTTCCGTACCAGATCGCCGCCGCGCTCGCGCTGTCCGGCATGGGGCTCCTGGCCTGCGCCCACATAGCCATGATCTTTCTGTACGTCGCACCGTCGAACACGCTGACGAAGCAGCACGGCGAGGTGGTCGACGACTGGATCTTCCCCGAGTTCGAGCAGAACTGGAAGCTGTTCGCCCCCAATCCGCTCCAGCAGAACATCTCGGTGCACGTACGGGCCGAGGTGGCCGACGACGGTGCGGACGGCAGCAAGGTCACGCGCTGGATGAACCTCTCGCGTGACGACGGCGAGGCGATACGCGGCAACCTTCTCCCCAGCCACGTCGACCAGAACGAGCTGCGCCGCGCCTGGGACTTCTACACCGGGTCCCACGACACCGAGAACCGCCCGAACGGACTGCGCGGTGAGCTGTCCGAGCGGTACATCCGCCGCATCGTCATGCTGCGCCTCGCCGAGCACGGCTATGGCGGGACGGTCGAGCGCATCCAGGTCCGGTCCGCCACCCGTTCCGTCGGCGCCCCGGCATGGAGTGACGAGAAGATCAACACGCAGCTGGAGTACAGGGAGCTCCCGTGGTGGACCGTCACTCCGTCCGACCGCCCCGGGGCGGCGACCACGGACCAGGCCACGCGGGCCGGGAAGGCGGAGCGATGAGCACCCCCTCCCCGGCCGGCGGCACCGGGTCCATCGGACGCGCGCTCGCCCAGGCCGTCCAGCGCGTCACGGCCGCTCCCCTCGGCCCCTACCAGAGCGCCGTCGTCCGGATCGGCGTCTCCGCCACCTGCCTGCTGTTCCTGCTGCGCGAACTGCCTCACCGCCACGAGCTGTACGGCCCCGACGGGCCGTGGAGCTGGGACATGGCGCGTCGGCTCATCACCAACAACGACGCCTTCACCGTCCTGATGTGGTCGGACGGCACGGCCTGGTTCGAGACCGTGTACGCGCTCACGCTGGTGTCGGCCGCGCTGCTGATGACCGGCTGGCGGACCCGGGCCACATCCGTCGTCTTCATGGTCGGCGTGCTCTCCCTGCAGAACCGCAGCATCTTCATGGGCGACGGCGGTGACAACGTCATCCACCTCATGGCGGTCTACCTGGTGCTGACCCGCTGCGCGCGGGTCTGGTCCCTGGACGCGCGCCGTGCGTCGCGGGAAGCCGCGTGTCTGGCGCAGGGAGTCAGGCCCGCCCGTGATGTCGCGGGCCCGGTCCTGTGGGCCGTCCTCGGCTGCGTCCTTCTGCCCGCCACCCTCATGGAAGGACTCGGCGGTACATGGTGGCTGCCGTCCCTCCTGTGGGTGCTGTGGCTGGGCAACGCCGTCCGGTGGGTCCTGGTCCGGCGAGCGCCGGAGCATGAGCTGCGTGCCCTCCTCGACGTCCTGGCCAACCTCGCCCACAACGCCACTCTCTTCGTGATCATGGCCGAGGTGTGCCTGATCTACGCGACCGCCGGCTGGTACAAGATCCAGGGCTCCCGCTGGCAGGACGGTACGGCGGTCTACTACCCCCTGAAGCTGGACTACTTCACCCCGTGGACCGGGCTCTCCGGCCTGGTCGCGTCCAGCGCGCTGCTGGTCATGGTGCTGACGTACGCCACGGTCGTCGTGCAGGTCGCCTTCCCCTTCACGCTGTTCAACCGGCGCGTCAAGAACGTCCTGCTGGTCCTCATGATCGGCGAGCACGCGGGGATCTCCGTCCTGCTGGGACTCCCCTTCTTCTCCATGGCGATGATCGCCGCGGACGCCGTCTTCCTTCCGACCGTCTTCCTGCTGTGGCTGGAACGCAGGGTGCTGCTCGGCCGGCGCCTCCTCTCCTCACGGACGGCGGGGCGGCTTCGTCTCCCCGGACAGCGACGGGCAGGGCAGGACGACGAGGAGGCCCTGCGCAGTGACGGCGGCGGTGGCCATACGCTCGTCGGGTGACCAGCGAGACCGGCAGTACAGATGAGACCGGCAGTACCGAAGAGGCCGGCAGTGCGGAAGGGCCTCGGGCGGCAGCCGCGCCCGATCCGTCCGAGGAACCGAGCCAGTACGACGACGGGTACGGCGGTGTGATCGGGGTCGGCCCGCACCCGCTGCCCTGGCCCGAGGACGAGCGTTACGATCCGGAGCTCCTCGCCCAGGGCGACCGGCGCAACGTGGGCGACGGCTACCGGTACTGGACGCGGGAAGCGATCGTCGCCGATCTCGATCTGCGGCGCCACGACTTCCACGTGGCGGTCGAGAACTGGGGCCACGACTTCAACATCGGCTCGGTGGTGCGCACCGCCAACGCCTTCCTCGCGAAGGAGATCCACATCGTGGGGCGGCGGCGCTGGAACCGGCGGGGGGCCATGGTCACCGACCGCTACCAGCACGTACGGCACCATCCCGACACGGCGGACCTGACGGCCTGGGCGGCGGCCGAGGGGCTGCCGATCATCGGGATCGACAACCTCCCAGGGGCTGTTCCGCTGGAGCGGACGGAGCTTCCGCGCCGGTGTGTGCTGCTGTTCGGTCAGGAGGGCCCCGGGCTGACTGAGGAGGCGCGCAAGCACGCCTCGATGGTGTGCTCGATCGCCCAGTTCGGCTCGACCCGGTCGATCAACGCCGGCGCGGCGGCCGCCATCGCGATGCACGCGTGGGTCCAGCGCTACGCGGACATCCCCGACCCGCGCGACGGGTGACCGGCTGAGCGGATGTCCGGTGGGGCGGGTGTACCCCTAGGGATCCCGCTCCACCGGCTGCCGTCGGACGACGGGCCGGGCTCAGGCCTGCCGGCGGACCTCCACCACCCTGAAGCGGTTGGACACGAACGCCCCGTCGCAGAGCGCCGCGTTGGCGGCCGGATTGCCTCCCGACCCGTGGAAGTCGGAGAAGGCCGCCGTCTGGTTGACGTACACGCCGCCTGTGAGGTTCAGCGAGAGCTGGGCCGACTCGTCGAAGCAGACCTCCTCCACCATGCGTTCCACCTCGGGGGAGGTGGTGTACGCGCCCACGGTCATCGCACCCTTCTCGCGAATCGTGCGGCGCAGCAGGTCCAGCGCGTCAGCGGTCGAGTCGACGGCGACCGCGAACGAGACCGGGCCGAAGCACTCCGAGAGGTAGGGCGCCCCCTCGTCGGGCTTGGTGCCGTCGAGCTTCACCAGGGCAGGCGTACGGACCACGGCGTCGGGGAAGTCGGGGTTGGCCACCGGGCGTGAGGCGAGCGCGACGTCCCCCAGGGCCGCGGCGCCTTCCAGCCTGGCCTTCACATCCGGGTTGACCAGGGCGCCGAGCAGGCCGTTGGCCCGGGCGTCGTCACCGAGGAGCCCGTTCACCGCCTCGGCGAGGTCCGCCACCACGTCCTCGTACGACTTGGCGCCCGCGTCCGTGGTGATGCCGTCACGCGGGATCAGCAGGTTCTGCGGGGTCGTGCACATCTGGCCGCTGTAGAGGGAGAGCGAGAAGGCCAGGTTGGACAGCATGCCCCGGTAGTTGTCGGTGGAGTCGAGGACGATCGTGTTGACGCCCGCCTTCTCCGTGTAGACCTGGGCCTGCCGGGCGTTGGTCTCCAGCCAGTCGCCGAAGGCGGTGGAGCCCGTGTAGTCGATGATCTTGATCTGGGGGCGGATGGCCAGGGTCTTGGCGATGCCCTCGCCAGGCCGCTCGGCCGCCAGCGCGACGAGGTTCGGGTCGAAGCCCGCCTCGGTCAGCACCTCGCGTGCCAGCTGCACGGTCAGCGCGAGCGGGAGGACCGCCCGCGGGTGCGGCTTGACCAGCACGGGGTTACCGGTCGCCAGGGAGGCGAAGAGGCCCGGGTAGCCGTTCCACGTGGGGAACGTGTTGCAGCCGATCAGCAGGGAGATCCCGCGCCCCGCCGCCGTGTACGACTTGTGCAGCCGCAGCGGGTCGCGCTTTCCCTGGGGCTTCGACCAGTCGGCGCTGCGCGGGGTGCGCGTCTGTTCCTCGTACGCGTACGCCACGGCCTCCAAACCGCGGTCCTGGGCGTGCGGACCGCCCGCCTGGAAGGCCATCACGAAGGCCTGCCCGCTGGTGTGCATCACGGCGTGCGCCAGCTCGTGCGTACGCGCGCTGATCCGGGCGAGGATCTCCAGACAGACCAGGGCCCGCGTCTCCGGCCCCGCGGCGCGCCACGAGCCCATGGCGGCGCTCATGGCGGGGAGCAGGACGTCCGGATCGGCGTGCGGATACTCGACGCCGAGCTCCGGCCCGTACGGCGAGACCTCACCGCCGGTCCAGCCGTCGGTGCCGGGCTGGCCGAGATCCAGCCTGGTGCCGAGCACGGCGTCGAACGCGGCCTTGCCCTCCGCCGCGCCGAGGCTGCCGGGGAGGCCTCCCTCGCCGTAGGCCTTCGGGTGCTCGGGGTGCGGGGACCAGTAGGCGCGCGAGCGGATCGCGTCGAGGGCCTGGTCGAGCGTCGGGCGGTGGATCTCGGACAGCTTCTCGGGGGAAAGCTGGGCGGCCATGACGGACCAACTCCTCGTCGAGCCGGGCAGGGATGTGCTGACGGAGTTAGAGTAACCGAACGATCGGTCGGGACAAGGGGTCCCGAGGGACCTGTGGACAACTCATGGGGGAGGATCGCGGTCATGACCACGGCCAAGCGGGACACGTACACCCCGGAGACACTCCTGACCGTCGCCGTCCGTGTCTTCAACGAGCGCGGATACGACGGCACGTCCATGGAGCACCTCTCCAAGGCGGCGGGCATCTCCAAGTCGTCCATCTACCACCACGTGGCGGGCAAGGAAGAGCTCCTGAGGCGTGCGGTGAGCCGGGCGCTCGACGGGCTCTTCGGCATTCTCGACGAGGCGGGGGCCACCCAGGGCCGGGCGATCACCCGGGTCGAGTACGTCACGCGCCGCACGGTCGAGGTGCTCATGGCGGAGGTCCCCTACGTCACGCTGCTGTTGCGCGTGCGCGGGAACACCAGGACGGAACGCTGGGCCCTGGAGCGCCGGCGTGAGTTCGACCAGCGGGTGTCCGACCTGCTCAAGGCAGCGGTGGCGGACGGGGACCTGCGTGCGGACGTGGACATACGCCTGGCGACCCGGCTGCTCTTCGGCATGGTGAACTCGCTGGTCGAGTGGTACCGGCCGCAGCCGGGCGGCTCCGTGGAGACGGAACAGCTCGCGGACACGGTCGTCCGGCTCGCCTTCGAAGGGATGCGGGCCGCCCGCCCCTAGGGCCGTGTTTCGAACACGCCCTAGGCGAGCTCGGCCGGGCGGTCCGGGCGCGGCCCCAGATCGGTCTCCTCGAACACCAGCAGCGTGCGGGTGGACAGCACCTCGGGGATGGCCTGGATCCTGGTCAGGACCAGCTCGCGCAGTGCCTGGTTGTCCGGCGTGTGCACCAGGAGCAGCACATCGAAGTCGCCGCTGACCAGCGCGATGTGGGTGGCGCCGGGAAGCGCCTGCAACTGTTCGCGCACGGTGCGCCAGGAGTTCTGGACGATCTTGAGTGTGATGTAGGCGGAGGCGGCCTGTCCTGCCCGCTCGTGGTTCACGCGCGCGCTGAAACCGCGGATCACCCCGTCCTCGACGAGCCGGTTGATCCGGGCGTAGGCGTTGGCACGCGAGACGTGGACGCGTTCCGCGACGGCCCGTATCGAGGCGCGGCCGTCCGTCTGGAGGATGCGCAGGATCGCGCGGTCGATGGAGTCCAGCGGCCGGGCGGGCGGGGTCCGGCCCGGAACTCCGGCCCCGTCGGCCATTTGTTCAGCTGCCATCTGCCCGCGCCTCCCTGTTGTGGACGACCTGCCCCTATCCCAGGCTGTGGAGAACCGTTTGTCCACAGGCTGAAGGTGCGTGTAGCCAAATTGCCCCCGCGACCGAACAATCGGTAGGTGAGGCGCACCACACCGGCGCCCCGCCCATGCCCCGATTCCTGCAGATTTCGACACCCCTCGATATATCTCGATGCCAGGAGGTGCTTGTCATGACGGTCCAGGAGCTGCCCGGCGCAGCCGCCTACCGGCCCACGCCGCCCCCGGCCTGGAAGCCGCTCACCGATCCCGCGCCGCTGCTCCCGGACCCCGAGCCGTACCGCGTGCTCGGGACGGACGCCGTGGCCGACGTGGACCCTGAGCTGCTGCTGAGGCTCTACGCCGAGCTGGTGCGCGGCCGCCGGTACAACGCGCAGGCCACCGCGCTGACCAAGCAGGGCAGGCTCGCGGTGTACCCGTCGAGCACCGGCCAGGAGGCCTGTGAGGTCACGGCGGCGCTCGTGCTGGAGGACCGGGACTGGCTCTTCCCCAGCTATCGCGACACGCTCGCCGCCGTGGCGCGTGGCCTGGACCCCGTCGAGGCGCTGACCCTGCTCCGGGGGGACCGGCACACCGGCTACGACCCGCGTGAGCACCGCATCGCCCCGCTCTGCACCCCGCTGGCCACCCAGTTGCCGCACGCGGTGGGTCTGGCGCACGCGGCGCGCCTCAAGGGCGACGACGTGGTGGCCCTGGCGATGGTCGGCGACGGCGGGACGAGCGAGGGAGATTTCCACGAGGCGCTGAATTTCGCGGCGGTCTGGCGGGCCCCGGTGGTCTTCCTCGTGCAGAACAACGGCTTCGCGATCTCGGTGCCTCTGGCCAAGCAGACCGCGGCGCCGTCCCTGGCCCACAAGGCCGTGGGATACGGGATGCCGGGCCGCCTGGTCGACGGGAACGACGCGGCCGCGATGCACCAGGTGCTGAGCGAGGCGGTGGCGCGGGCGAGGCGGGGTGAGGGCCCGACGCTGGTCGAGGCGGTCACCTACCGCATGGAGGCCCACACGAACGCCGACGACGCCACCCGCTACCGCGGCGACGGTGAGGTGGAGGCCTGGCGTGCGCACGACCCGATCAGCCTTCTCGAACGGGAGCTGACCGGACGCGGGCTGCTGGACGAGGACGGCATCGGGACGGTGCGGGAGGCGGCCGAGCGGATGGCGGAGGGACTGCGGGAGCAGATGAACGCCGACCCGGCGCTCGATCCGATGGATCTGTTCACCCATGTCTACGAGGAGCAGACCGGCCAGCTGCGGGAGCAGGCGGCGCGGCTGCGGGCCGAGCTGGACGCGGAGCACGGTGCGGACGGCGAGAGCCCCGCCGAGGAGGAACGATGAGCACCGCTGCCGCGACGGCCGGTGAACGGACCGCCAGGACCCGGCCGGCCACGATGGCGCAGGCCCTCGGGCGGGCGCTGCGTGACGCGATGGCCGACGACCCGGCGGTGCACGTCCTCGGGGAGGACGTCGGCACGCTCGGGGGCGTCTTCCGCGTCACCGACGGCCTGGCGAAGGAGTTCGGCGACGACCGCTGTACGGACACACCACTGGCCGAGGCGGGCATCCTCGGAGCGGCGGTGGGCATGGCGATGTACGGGCTGCGGCCCGTGGTGGAGATGCAGTTCGACGCCTTCGCCTACCCGGCCTTCGAGCAGCTGGTCAGCCATGTCGCCAAGATGCGGAACCGGACCGGGGGCGCCATGCCCCTGCCGATCACGGTGCGGGTGCCGTACGGCGGCGGGATCGGCGGGGTCGAGCACCACAGCGACTCCTCGGAGGCGTACTACATGGCGACCCCCGGCCTGCACGTCGTCATGCCGGCCACGGTCGAGGACGCGTACGGGCTGCTGAGGGAGTCGATCGCCTCCGACGACCCCGTGGTCTTCCTGGAGCCGAAGAGGCTCTACTGGTCCAAGGCGGACTGGTCGCCGGAGGCGCCGGCTCCGGTCGAGCCGATCGGGCGGGCCGTGGTCCGGCGACCCGGCCGCAGCGCGACCCTGATCACCTACGGCCCGTCCGTCCCGGTGTGCCTGGAGGCCGCCGAGGCCGCCACTGCCGAGGGCTGGGACCTCGAGGTGGTCGACCTGCGCTCCCTGGTGCCCTTCGACGACGACACCGTCGCCGCGTCGGTGCGCCGCACGGGGCGCGCGGTGGTCGTCCACGAGTCCTCCGGATTCGGCGGCCCCGGCGGCGAGATCGCGGCGCGGGTCACCGAGCGGTGCTTCCACCATCTGGAGGCGCCGGTCCTGCGGGTCGCCGGGTTCGACATCCCCTATCCGCCGCCGATGCAGGAGCGGCACCATCTGCCGGGCGTGGACCGGGTGCTCGACGCGGTCGCCCGACTTCAGTGGGAGGCCGAGAGCTGATGGCGCAGGTGCTCGAATTCAAGCTGCCGGACCTGGGCGAGGGGCTGACCGAGGCCGAGGTCGTGCGCTGGCTGGTGGAGGTCGGCGATGTCGTCGCCGTCGACCAGCCGGTCGTCGAGGTCGAGACGGCCAAGGCCATGGTGGAGGTGCCCTGCCCTTACGGGGGCGTGGTGACGGCGCGCTTCGGTGAGGAGGGCACGGAACTCCCCGTCGGCGCACCACTGCTGACGGTGGCCGTCGGATCGATGGAGACCACGGAGAGCCGAGGTGCCTCCGGTGAGCTCTCCGGCGACGGCGCCGGGAGCGAGACGTCCGGCAATGTGCTGGTCGGTTACGGCACGGGTGCGCCGGCCGCTCGGCGGCGCAGGGTCAGGCCCGCCCCCGTCTCGGGCCGGGCCCCCGCCAAGCCTGCGCGCCCGGCCTCGGCCACGCCTGCCCGGCCGTCGCCCGTCCCGGCCGAGCGCCCGGCGCCGGCCAGGGCTTCCGCCCCGGCGCCGTCCGTGGTTCCGGTGCTCGGGCCGGTGGACCCTCAGGGCCCCGTCGCCGTCATCTCCCCGCTGGTCAGGAAGTTGGCGCGGCAGCACGGCCTCGATCTCCGGCAGGTCACCGGATCGGGTCGGGACGGGCTGATTCTGCGTACCGACGTGGAGTCCGCGATCAGGGCCGCCGAGGAGGGCACCGCTGCCGTCGCGGCCACGCCCGCCCGACCCGAGCCCGAAAGCTCGGGCGAGCGGGTCGCGCTGCGCGGGGTCCGGGGTGCGGTGGCCGAGAAGCTCTCGCGCAGCCGACGGGAGATTCCCGACGCCACGTGCTGGGTCGATGCCGACGCCACCGAGCTGATGGCGGCGCGAGCCGCGATGAACGCCGTCGGGCCGAAGATCTCGGTGCTCGCGCTGCTGGCCCGCATCTGCACGGCGGCCCTGGCGCGGTTCCCCGAGCTCAACTCGACGGTGGACGCGGAGGCCCGGGAGATCGTGCGGCTGCCCGGGGTCCATCTGGGCTTCGCCGCCCAGACGGAGCGAGGCCTGGTCGTCCCGGTCGTCCGGGACGCGCACACGCGTCACGCGGAGTCGATCGGGGCGGAGATCGCCCGGCTGACCGAGGCCGCACGGGACGGGAAGCTGACCCCGGCGCAGCTCACCGGAGGCACGTTCACGCTGAACAACTACGGGGTGTTCGGGGTCGACGGGTCGACGCCGATCATCAACCACCCGGAGGCGGCCATGCTCGGCGTCGGCCGGATCGTGCCCAAACCCTGGGTGCACGAAGGCGAGCTGGCGGTCCGACAGGTCGTTCAGCTCTCGCTCACCTTCGATCACCGGGTCTGCGACGGTGGCACGGCCGGTGGCTTCCTGAGGTACGTCGCCGACTGTGTGGAACAGCCGGCGGTGCTGCTGCGCACGCTGTAGTCGAGAGCGCCTACGGCACCCCCGGATCCGCGGTCGGTGAGTTCGGTCCCCGGGGGGCCGTCCTGGGCGGGCGGCCCGCATACTCGGGGGCATGACCGCGTATGACGCCATCGTTCTGGCCGGAGGGGCTGCGAAGCGCCTCGGGGGAGCCGACAAGCCAGGGCTCCGCGTGGGCGGCCGCGCGCTGCTCGACCGGGTGCTCGCCGCATGTGCCGACGCCGGGTCCACGGTGGTGGTGGGCGGGCGCAGGCCCACCGTGCGTCCGGTCACCTGGACACGTGAAGTGCCCGAGGGCGGCGGCCCCTTGGCGGCCCTCGGCGCGGGGGTCCGGCACACGGCCGCGGAGAGTGTTCTGGTGCTCTCCGCGGATCTGCCGTTCCTGGGGGAGGCAACGGTCCGCTCGTTGCTGGCCGCCGCGGAGCCGGAGGTACGGGAAGGCGCCCTGTGCACCGACCAGGACGGCCGGGACCAACCGCTGGTCGCGGTCTACCGGACCGAGCCGCTCCGCCGTGAACTCGCCCTTCTCGCCACCGAACACGGCAGCCTCGCCGGTCTCCCCCTGCGGCTGCTGACCGCCGAACTGGACCTGGCGCGGGTGCAGGCCGGTCCGCTGGATTCGTTCGACTGCGACACCTGGGAAGACATTGCCGCCGCCAGGGCGAGGATCAGGGAGCATGGGACCGTGCTGGACGAATGGATCACCGCAGTCAAGAACGAACTGGGCATCGAGCTGGACGTCGACACCGGCGTCCTGCTGGACCTCGCCCGTGACGCCGCCCACGGCGTGGCCCGGCCCGCCGCGCCGCTGACCACCTTCCTGGTGGGGTACGCGGCGGCGCTGGCCAGCAGCGGCAAGAGCCCGGCGGACGCGGCCGAAGCAGTGGCCGATGCCTCCCGCAAGGCCACTGCCCTCGCGCTCCGGTGGGAGGAGGAAACGGCTTCCGGAAGCGGGCCCGGTACGCCATGACCCCCCACGGAGGCGATGCGCGGGCGGCCGAGGAGCGGGCAGCCGAGGAGGAGCGGGCCGTCGAGCAGGCGCTCGCTCTCGTCGGCCGTCGGCCACAGGCGCCGCACCCCCCGCCGGACCGGTCCGGGGAACCCGCCACATACACGGAGCCGGGCGCGCACCCGGAGCCGGGCGAGCGCACACGATCAGGCAGGCATACGGACCCGGGCGAGCCCGCCGGCGCGGCCCCGTACCTCGGCGACCCCAGCCCGGAGGCGTCGGAGCCGGTCTCCCCGACCCCCGGCCCCACCAGCCGTAGCGGATCCGGCCCGGTTGGCACGGGGTCGGCCGGCACCGTCCCTGCCCACGGCCGCTCGGCCCCTCCGCACGCGCACCGGGCCCGGGCCGCCGCCTGGGACGGAGCATTCGCCCTGGCCGAGCGCCTCGGCCGAGCCGCACCCCTGGCCGCCCACCGCCTCCCCCTGGACCGCGCTCTCGGGCATGTCCTCGCCGAGGCCGTCGTCGCGCTCACCGACCTGCCGTCGTTCGACACCTCGGCCATGGACGGCTGGGTCGTCGCGGGCCCCGGGCCCTGGACCGTACGGGAAGGGGAAGGGCTGCTCGCCGGACGCGGGCCATCCGAGCCGCTCCCCGACGGGTACGCCCTACGGATCGCCACAGGCGCACGCCTCCCCGTGGACGCTACCGCCGTGATCCGCAGCGAGCACGCACACTGCGATGAGGCTAAGGGTCTGCTGCACGCCACCCGCGACGTCGTACCGGGCCAGGACATCCGTCCCCGGGGCCAGGAGTGCCGGTCCGGTGACGAGCTCCTGCCCGTGGGGACCGTGGTGACCCCGCCCGTGCTCGGACTGGCGGCAGCCGCGGGGTACGACGCTCTCGTCGCCGTACCCCGGCCTCGCGTGGACGTCTTCGTACTCGGTGACGAGCTCCTCACGGCAGGGCTTCCCCGTGAAGGGCTGATCCGGGACGCGCTCGGCCCCATGCTCGCCCCCTGGCTCCGCTCACTGGGAGCGGAGGTCGCCGAGCCCAGGAGACTGGGCGACGACGCCGAAGCCCTCCGTGAGGCGCTCGTCACCTCCGATGCCGACCTGATCCTCACCACGGGCGGCACCGCCGCCGGCCCGGTGGACCACGTCCACCCGGTTCTGGCCCGGATCGGTGCCGAGCTGCTGGTCGACGGGGTGGCCGTACGACCGGGGCATCCGATGCTCCTGGCGCGGCTTCCCGACGACGGCCCCTGCCTGGTCGGTCTGCCCGGAAACCCCCTGGCCGCGGTCTCCGGGCTGCTGACACTGGCCGAGCCGCTGCTTCGGGGGATCGCCGGGCGCCCCGCCCAGGACCGCTACCGCGCTCCCGTCCACGAGGAGGTGCACGCGCACCCGCACGACACCCGGCTGATCCCCGTGGTCCACCGCGACGACAGCGTTGTGCCCTTGCATTACAACGGCCCCGCCATGCTCCGTGGCATCGCCGCCGCGGACGGGCTGGCCGTGGTCCCGCCCGGCGGGGTACGGTCCGGCACCGAGGTGGAGATCCTCGATCTACCGTGGGCCTCGGCATCGCCGTGGACGGAAGGGTGTTTCACGTGAAACTTCCCGGCCACGATGCGATGGCCCGGCGAGCGGACGAACATGTGGTGCCGACCAGGGTGCTTCTGCCGCGGCGGGTCGTCGACCGACCGCTGCGCCAGGTGGCCAAACGGCTGGCCATGGCCCTCACGGTCCTGGCCGCCACGGTCTTCATCGTCTGGGCCGACCGGGACGGGTACCACGACAACGCCGACAGCAAGGTCGACTTCCTCGACGCGGTCTACTACGCGACGGTGACCCTGTCGACGACCGGATACGGCGACATCGTCCCGTACAGCGATCCTGCACGCCTGGTCAACGTGGTGCTGGTGACGCCGTTGCGCGTGCTCTTCCTGATCATCCTGGTCGGCACCACCCTCGAGGTCCTCACGGAACGGACCCGGGAGGACTTCCGGCTGAACCGTTGGAGAACCAACTTGCGTGAACACACCGTCGTCGTCGGCTTCGGCACGAAGGGCCGCTCGGCAATCCAGACGCTCTGTGCCACCGGGCTGAAGAAGGACCAGATCGTCATCGTCGATCCGGCCGGCAAGGTGATCGAGGCAGCCAACGCCGAGGGGTTCGTGGGCGTGCTGGGCGATGCGACGCGCAGCGATGTGCTGTTGCGGGCCGAGGTCCAGAAGGCCCGTCAGGTCATCATCGCCACCCAGCGCGATGACACGGCCGTACTCGTCGCGTTGACCGCGCGTCAGCTCAACCGGGGCGCGAAGATCGTGGCCGCCGTGCGCGAGGAGGAGAACGCTCCTCTGCTGCGGCAGTCCGGCGCGGATGCCGTGATCACCAGCGCGAGCGCGGCGGGCCGTCTGCTCGGCCTCTCCGTCCTCAGCCCCAGCGCGGGCACGGTGATGGAGGACCTCATCCAGCAGGGCAGCGGACTCGATCTCATCGAACGGCCGGTGATAAAGGCCGAGGTGGGCAAGAGCGTCCGGGAGACCGACGACCTGGTGGTCACCGTCGTGCGCGGCCATCGGCTCCTCGGTTACGACGATCCGGCGGCCAGCCCCCTGCAACTGACGGACCGGGTGATCACGATCGTGCGTGCCTCACCGCCCCAGACACCGCCGGTGAACCCGTCGCAGCAGCCCACTCAGTGGCCTTGAGATGAGCGGCCGGGCGCGGCACAGGCCCGTCCGGCCCCGTCCGGGACTCCGCACGGAGTAGCCTCGCGGCCATGTATGCGATCACGATCCCCGAACCCGGCGGCCCCGAAGCGTTCGTATGGGCCGAGGTCCCCGATCCCGTACCAGGCGAGGGCGAAGTTCTCGTCGAGGTCGTGTCCAGCGCGGTCAACAGGGCGGATGTCCTGCAGCGGCAGGGCTTCTACAACCCGCCGCCCGGCGCCTCCCCCTATCCCGGCCTGGAGTGCGCGGGACGTATCGCGGCGCTCGGTCCCGGAGTGACCGGGTGGTCCGTCGGCGACGAGGTCTGCGCACTGCTCGCGGGCGGCGGTTACGCGGAGAAGGTCGCCGTGCCCACCGGCCAGTTGCTGCCGGTGCCCGACGGGGTGGACCTGGCGCAGGCCGCGGCACTGCCCGAGGTGGCGGCGACGGTCTGGTCGAACGTCTTCATGGTGGCCCACCTGCGGCCCGGCGAGACCCTCTTGGTGCACGGCGGGTCCAGCGGTATCGGCACGATGGCGATCCAGCTCGCCAAGGCCGTCGGCGCCCGGGTCGCGGTGACGGCGGGCGGCCCCGAGAAGCTGGCCCGCTGCCAGGAGCTCGGCGCCGACATCCTCATCGACTACCGCGAGCAGGACTTCGTGGAGGAGGTGCGGCAGGCGACGGACGGCGCGGGAGCGGACGTGATCCTCGACATCGTCGGGGCGAAGTACCTGGACCGGAACGTACGGGCGCTGGCGGTGAACGGCCGGCTCGCCATCATCGGCCTCCAGGGCGGCGCCAAGGGCGAGCTGAACCTGAGCGCCCTGCTGAGCAAGCGGGCCGCCGTCACGGCGACCTCGCTGCGCGCGCGACCGCTCGCGGAGAAGTCCGCGATCATCGCGGCGGTACGTGAGCATGTGTGGCCGCTGCTCGCCGACGGCGTCGTACGGCCGGTCGTGGACCGCACCGTGCCGATGCCGGAAGCGGCCGAAGCCCACCGGCTGATGGAGTCCAGCAGCCACATCGGCAAGATCCTCCTGGCCGCGCCGAAGGCCTGACGGCCGGAACTCCGCACCCAAGGGTTGAGGCCCGTGGGCGTCGAGCCGCCAGAGCCCCCAGGGGCGCCGAGCTGAAGGCCGACACCCAGGGGAGTCGCGCCGAAGACGCGGGGCCCGGCACACATGGTGTGTGCCGGGCCCCGTTGCGTTCCGCGGTCGGTATGGACTCAGGCGGTCAGAGGTACGGGCCGGAGCGCGCCGGCCCGTGCGGGTCGATCCCGACTTCCTCGTCCTCGTGGCCGACGCCCGGAGGGAGGGCGCGGCGCATCTGCTCCAGCTGGGCACGGGCCGCCATCTGCTGGGCGAACAGCGCCGTCTGGATACCGTGGAAGAGGCCCTCCAGCCAGCCGACCAGCTGGGCCTGTGCGATCCGCAGCTCGGCCTCGGAGGGGACGGACTCCTCGGTGAACGGCAGCGAGAGCCGCTCCAGCTCCTCCACCAGCTCCGGCGCCAGACCGTCCTCGAGCTCCTTCACCGAGCTCGCGTGGATCTCCTTCAGCCGGACGCGGCTCGCCTCGTCGAGAGGAGCCGCCCTGACCTCCTCCAGAAGCTGCTTGATCATGCTGCCGATGCGCATGACCTTCGCGGGCTGCTCGACCATCTCCGTCACCGGGACCTCGCGAGAGTCGTCGTCACCGCCACCGCCGATAGCCATTCCGTCCTGCCCCACCACGAGGACCTGTGGGTGCTCCTGCGACCGGTCATTCCTCGGCATCTCCATGCCGCCATTGTCTCGCACACCTGCTTCACATCACGTTGGTGCCCCCGGAAAAGCATGATCCACCTTTCCGGGGGCACCGGAACCAGCTGTCAGCGGCAGCCCTCATTCCGCCCGGGGCCAGGGCCGGGCCCGGGCGACGGTCCGGTCAGTTCGCGCGGCGCATGCGGATCGCCAGGAATGCCAGCCCCAGCCCGACCAGGGCGATGCCACTGCCCAGCGACACGTCGCGCACCTGCTTCAGGGCGGGCTCGTCCAGCGCCTGCCGCTGCCGGGCCGTCTCCCCGGGCTCCGGGAACGCCTCGGGCGGCGGTGTGAAGGCCGGTACCTTCGCGGGATCCGGTTCCGGCGGCATCTCGTCCGCCGCGGCCTCCGAGTCCGCGACCTCCATGGGCGACAGCGACCGCCCCGGCCGGGCCCGCCCCTCTCCGGCCTGCCGCCCCGCGAGGGGAGACTCCTCGGCGGAGGAACTCGCCGAGGGAGAAGGAGCGGGCGAAGAGGAGCCCGAGGGCTTCGCCAGGGCCTGATACCCCGCATGTACGGACGCCGGTTGCCCCGCGCGTACGGACCCGGAGGACCTGCTGTCGCCGGATGCCAGGGCGGGGGGTCCGAGTGCCAGCCCGAGCGCCATCACCAGACAGGCGACACACCGTGACGACCGTGAAGCCGGGAGTCCTGGAGGCATGAGACCAGAGTCACACGGCCCGATATGTCCGGCATTTCGAGTGCAGCGGTGAGACCGGACCTCAGTCGCCCGGGGAACCGTCCCGGAGGTCGTCGCTCAGGTCGGGTCCCCCGTGGAGACCTGCAGTTCGAAGTGGGCACCGGTCTCGGCGACGGCTGTGCCCGCCGAGGGGAACTGGCCGACGACCTGACCCTCGGCGTAGGTGTTGCCCGGTTCGTCGATGACCTTGACGGTCCATCCCGCAGCGTTAAGACAGTCCTTCACCGAAAGGATGTCCTTGTAGACGAAGTTCGGGGCCTGGACCTTCGCCGGGTCGTCCGTGTCCTCCTGGGCGCCCGTGCACTTCTCGGCCTCCATCGTCCGGTTCCGCTCCGGCGGCTTGTGCTCGCCGGCGACGGAGGACTCGCTGGAGCTCGGGTCGCCGCCCTTGCCGTTCTCCGTGTCGTCGCCCATGTTCAGGAAGGCGACCAGCCCGCCGATCGCGACCAGGGCGACCACGATCGACCCCACGATGACCGGCATGTTGCGCCTGGATCCGCCACCGCCGGCGCCCGTCGTCGTCTGCGGCGACATCGTGTACGGCGGCGGGGTCTGGTGCGCCAGGTGGGCCGGGGTCCCGTACGGCTGGGCCGCCTGCGGGTAGCCGTAGCCCGGCGTGGGGGCGGGCGTCGGCGCACCGTACGGACCGGGCTGGTGCGGGTGCGGCTGGTACGGCGTCTGCACGCTGTGCGGGGCCGGGGTCGTCTGGTCGACGGGCGGGAAGACCGCTGAGCCCACCCCCGAGCCGCTGTTCGCCGGGGTGCCGCCGCCGATGATCACCGGGGCGCCCGAGGGGCCGCTCGCGTTCAGTACGCGGGTGATCTCGTCCTGCATCGCGGCGGCGCTCGGGAAGCGCTCGTTCGGGTTCTTTTTCAGCGCCCGGGCGACGAGGGCGTCCATCGCGGGCGTGATGGACCGGTTGATGCTGGACGGGGCGACCGGCTCCTCCTGCACATGCGCGTACGCGATGGCGAGCGGGGAGTCCGCGTCGAACGGGATACGCCCCGTGAGCAGCTGGAAGAGCATGATCCCGACCGAGTACAGGTCGGAGCGCGCGTCGACGCCGCGGCCGAGCGCCTGCTCGGGGGAGAGGTACTGCGGGGTGCCGACGACCATGCCGGTCTGGGTCATCGAGGTGACCCCCGACTGCATGGCACGGGCGATGCCGAAGTCCATGACCTTGACGACGCCGCGCTTGGTCATCATCACGTTGCCGGGCTTGATGTCGCGGTGGACCAGGCCCATCTCGTGGCTGGTCTCCAGGGCGGCGAGCACGTCGGCCGTCACCTTGAGCGCCTTCTCGGCCGGCATCGCGCCGTACTGCTGGATGTCCGACTGGAGCACGGAGCCGAGCGGCTGCCCCTCGACGTACTCCATGACGATGTACGGCATCAGCGCGCCGCCGAGCTCGTCCTCGCCCGTGTCGAACACCGAGACGATGTTGGTGTGCTGGAGCTTGGCGACGGCCTGCGCCTCGCGCCGGAACCGCTCGCGGAAGGACTGCTCGCGCCCCAGCTCCGTGTGCAGCGTCTTGATGGCCACCTGGCGGTCCAGGGCCGAGTCGTACGCGAGGTAGACGGACGCCATGCCGCCTTCACCGAGCAGGTCGCGCAGCTGGTAGCGGCCGCCGGCCACGGAACCGCCCGCGTAGCGCCCCTGTGCGCCCTGTGCGCCGTCGTGGCTCATGAGCTTGCATCCCCCTCGGCGCCCGACGGACGCGATCATCCCTATTACGGGCCAAGTCTGCCCGAGGGGTACGACACGTCAAGCCAGGTGCCCGTTCCGTGACCCTACGCGCTGGAAGCGTCTCGGAAGCGTTACAGGAAGCGCATGGAATTTGCGTGGACGGCGCGCGAGCCGATTGGATGGCCCGTCACTCTGGGAACCGGTGTGTCGCACAGAGGCTGTAGCGTGACGTGGCAATGCAGCAAGGCACCGTGAGAACCCGCGGACGCGCGGACAGATACGACGGCGAGGACTGATGGCACCCGAATCCGAAGCAAACGGCGGCGGAGTTTCGGATGGCACCGACTCCTGGGGTGTCGGCGGTGTGGTCGGGGACGGCCGTTACCGCATGACGCACCGGCTCGGCCGCGGCGGCATGGCCGAGGTCTATGCCGCGGAGGACGTCCGTCTGGGGCGCACGGTGGCGGTGAAGCTGCTGCGTTCCGATCTTGCCGAGGACCCGGTCTCCAAGGCCCGCTTCACGCGTGAGGCACAGTCGGTCGCGGGCCTCAACCACCACGCGATCGTCGCCGTGTACGACTCCGGCGAGGACGTCGTGGGCGGCTCGACCGTGCCGTACATCGTGATGGAGCTCGTCGAGGGCAACACCATCCGCGATCTGCTGCTGGAGGCCGAGGCGCCGCCGCCCGAGCAGGCGCTGATCATCGTCTCGGGCGTCCTCGAAGCCCTGGCCTACTCCCACCAGCACGGCATCGTGCACCGGGACATCAAGCCGGCGAACGTGATCATCACGCACTCCGGCGCGGTCAAGGTGATGGACTTCGGCATCGCCCGCGCGCTGCACGGCGCCCAGTCGACGATGACCCAGACCGGCATGGTCATGGGCACGCCCCAGTACCTCTCCCCCGAGCAGGCACTCGGCAAGGCGGTCGACCACCGGTCCGACCTGTACGCCACGGGCTGCCTGCTCTACGAACTTCTCGCCCTGCGGCCCCCGTTCACCGGTGAGACCCCGCTCTCGGTCGTCTACCAGCACGTCCAGGACATCCCGGTCCCGCCCTCGCAGGCCGGCGGGTCCGTCCCGCCGGAGCTCGACGGGCTCGTGATGCGCTCCCTCGCGAAGGACCCGGACGACCGGTTCCAGAGCGCCGAGGAGATGCGCGGCCTCGTCCAGTACAGCCTGCAGATGCTGCAGGTCCAGGGCGGGCACACCGGTACGTGGAACACGGGCCCGGTCAATGTGAACGACGCCGGCCACACGGCCGCCATGAACATCGGCGGCGGCACGGCGGCCATGGGGCACCCCATGCACGGGGACACCTCGCAGGGCCCGATCCTGCCGCCCATGAACCCCGACGACGGGGCGTACGCGGGCGGACAGCACAACGGCGGCGGCCGCGGCAAGATGTGGCTGTTCGTCCTGCTCGCGTTGATCGCCATCGGTGCGGGCGTCGCGTTCGCCGTCCAGGCGGCGAACGACGACGGCGGCAACAAGAAGTCGCCGACCACGCCCTCCACCTCCGTCACCCCCTCGCCCACCCCGTCCTCGGCCGAGCCGACGGACGAGGAGACGGAGGAGACCGAGGAGCCGAACACCTCCTCGGGTGGTCAGACGTGGCCCACCAGTGAGCCCACGTGGAGCCAGACCAACGAGCCGACCGAGCCGACCCGTGAGCCGACGGACACGCCGACGTCGTCCGACCCGGGGACGGGCGGAACGTCCGACGGCGGCACGTCCGAGGGTGAGGACGGGGGCAACACCGGCGAACCGACCGGTGAGCCCACGGACCCGGGGGCGAACAACGGGGGCAGCGAGGGGGCCGCGGCCGGCACCGCAGCGGGTGCCGCGGCGGGAGCGACCGGCACCACGGGGGAGTGACCACCGGCCGGTAGCCCCGGCCCTCACCCCGTGAAGGCCTCGCCCACCGCCTCGTACTCGCGCGTCCACCACACCGCCAGGGCCGATACCGCAGGGAACTGCGGGTCGGCCCTGCGGTCGTGCAGGCGGTAGCGCCAGCGCAGTATCCAGAAGTCGTTGAGGCGCTCCCACCACACCCGGTGCACCGCCGCCGCCAGCTCGGCCGCCCCCGCGCCCGCCGACCGCCGGTAGGCGCGGGCGTACGCCCGCACCTTCTCCAGCGCCAGTTCGCCGTCCGGCCGGACGAAGAAGATCGCCGCCGCACGGACGGCCTCCTCCGCGCGTGGCTGCACGCCGAGCCGGTCCCAGTCGACGATCGCGACGGGGTCGGCCCCCCGGTAGAGCAGGTTCAGCGGGTGGAAGTCGCCGTGGACCCACCCCCGGGCGGAGCCCTCGGGCGTGGGCGGGCGTCGGTGCGCGTGCTGTTCCAGCAGGGCTCGGCGTTCGACGAGACGGTGTACGGCGAGCTCGTCGAAGGCGTCCCGGGGGCCCATGCGCCGCGCGGCCGTCAGCAGCTCGTCGATCAGCGTGAACGTATCGGCGGGATCGGGGCTCTGCCCCCGCACCGGAGGTGGCGGGTCCGGCTCCATGACCTGCTCAAGGCCCATGTGTACGGCTCCGAGGAGCGCCCCGAGCCGGCGGGACTGGGCGGTCGTCAGCTGGGCGCCGTCCCGGTGGAGGCCGTCCACCCAGCGGTGCAGGGCATAGCGCTGCCCGTCGATCACCGTGACCGTGTCACCCTCCGTGTCCGAGAGCGGCGGGGCCACCGGCACACCGAGGGAGTGCAGCTGCTGGGTCGCCCGGTGCTGCCGGACGATCGTGGCGTGATCACCACTGGCGTCGTCGAGGTGGTGCTTGTCGAGATGGTGCTTGAGGAAGTACGCACCACGGGTGGTGGACACGCGGTAACCGTGGTTGAGCAGGCCCTTGCCGATCGGTTCGCACGCGAGGGGTTCACCGGCGTCCGGGTAGCGGCGCAGGACCTCGCCGACCGGTGGGACTGGCGGGAGGGTCACAGATGAGCGCAGCACCCGACACATGTTAGGTGACGCTGAGTGGCTGGTTTTACGGACTTGCGTCGAAGGCCAGAGTGTGCATATGGGCGAGGTGCGGATCGAGTCGCAGATACACCGGATCGAAGTGTTCGCCGTTCACCTCGGCCGGGCCGGTTCCGAAGCGTTCCCGCTGGTCGGAGGCCGGATGCACGATCTCGGCGGGGCCGGTGAACTGCACCGACCAGAGGTCCTCCGTGCTGCCGTGGGCGGGGGAGTTGAAGTTGTCCGCCCCGTACGCGACGACGCTTCCGTCGCAGGACTCGTGGAATCCGAGCCCTCGGTGCATCCGCAGGACGACCCGGCCCTCGACCACCAGGTGCCGGGCCACCGCCAGGAAGGGCAGGGCCCGCATGCTCATGGCCAGCCGGCCGTAGCGGACGCTGGCGAGCAACTCGATGGCCCGGAGCCTGTCCGCGACGGAGGAGCCGGCGGAGCCGAAGATTCCGGAACCTGGTGCGGCGGCGGTTCCGGACAGGCGGTCGTAGGGACGGGGAGAAAGCATGCTCTCCACTCTCCGGCAGAGGTAGGAGGCGTGTAAGGGTCCGCCGCCCCGACCGGCCAGGGTCCAAAGTCCCTGCCCCGCTCCCCCTGCCCCCGCATCCACTGCCTGGCTCCCCCGCTCCCGCTTGTCGCCCTTCCCCCTCCCGCTCCCCCGCCCCTCAGCGCTTCTCGGCCTGGAGCCTCGCCACGTACGCCGCCGCCTGCGAGCGCCGCTCCATGCCCAGCTTCGAGAGCAGGCTGGACACGTAGTTCTTGATGGTCTTCTCGGCGAGGTGCAGCCGTTCGCCGATCGCCCGGTTCGTCAGCCCCTCGCCGATCAGGTCGAGGATCCTGCGCTCCTGCTCGGTCAGCCCGGCGAGACGGTCGTCGCCCTTGCCGTCCTTGCCCTCGCGCAGCCTTTCCAGCACGCGGGCGGTGGCCGCCGGGTCCAGCAGGGATTTGCCGGCCGCCACGTCCCGTACGGCGCCGATCAGCTCATTGCCGCGGATGGCCTTCAGTACGTATCCCGAGGCACCGGCCATGATCGCGTCGAAAAGGGCCTCGTCATCGGCGTACGACGTGAGCATCAGGCATTTGATGTCCTCGTCCGCCGAACGGACCTCGCGGCAGACCTCCACCCCGCTGCCGTCCGGCAGCCGTACGTCCAGGACGGCGACGTCGGGCCGGGTCGCCGGGATCCGTGCGAGCGCGTCCGCGGCCGTGCCCGCCTCGCCGACCACCTCGATGCCCTCCTCGGCCGAGAGCAGCTCGTGGACCCCGCGCCGGACGACTTCGTGATCATCGAGCAGGAATACCGTGATTTTTCCTTCTTCGCGCACATTCGAAGTCTCACACACTCCTTTGTCGTCCGCCCTTCCCTGCGACTCCGGCCCGGGATAACGTGCCGTTGTTCCGGCCGCCTGCCAGGCTGTTACCGATGCTGTGACCAGCGGGAGTTCGCGCTTTTCTGGATTTACTTGGAAATCCAAGCAAAATCGCAGGTCACAAGGTGTTTCGCAGTTATGCGGTGCACTGGGTAACGTGCGTATGACAGGACGCTCGCCGGGGCACCTGTCACGCCTGTTCCCGGCCGAGCGGCACCCACCCCGTGCACGGGTCCGGACACAGGCGAGCCGCACTGGTTCCCGGCCATCCCGGGGGCCGGACCGACGGAGGAGCACGCACGTGACCGTGGAGAGCACTGCCGCGCGCAAACCGCGACGCAGCAGCAAGCGGACCAGCGCCGCGAAGACGCCCGCGAATACACCGGAGGGCCCCCAGCTGGTACAGCTGCTGACGCCCGAGGGCGAGCGCGTCGAGCACCCGGACTTCGAGATCGACCTGAGCGCGGACGAGCTCCGCGGTCTCTACCGGGACATGGTCCTGACCCGCCGCTTCGACGCCGAGGCCACCGCCCTCCAGCGCCAGGGCGAGCTGGGCCTGTGGGCCTCGCTGCTGGGCCAGGAGGCCGCGCAGATCGGCTCCGGCCGGGCGCTGCGCGACGACGACTACGTCTTCCCGACCTACCGGGAGCACGGTGTCGCCTGGTGCCGGGGCGTGGACCCGACCAATCTGCTCGGGATGTTCCGCGGCGTGAACCACGGCGGCTGGGACCCGAACACCAACAACTTCCACCTGTACACGATCGTGATCGGCTCGCAGACCCTGCACGCCACCGGCTACGCCATGGGCGTCGCCAAGGACGGCGCGGACTCGGCCGTGATCGCGTACTTCGGCGACGGCGCCTCCAGCCAGGGCGACGTCGCGGAGGCGTTCACCTTCTCCGCCGTCTACAACGCCCCCGTCGTGTTCTTCTGCCAGAACAACCAGTGGGCGATCTCCGAGCCGACCGAGAAGCAGACGCGCGTGCCGCTCTACCAGCGCGCGCAGGGCTTCGGCTTCCCGGGCGTACGGGTCGACGGCAACGACGTACTCGCGTGCCTGGCCGTCACACGCTCGGCGCTGGAGCGGGCCCGGCGGGGTGAGGGGCCGACCCTCGTCGAGGCGTTCACGTACCGGATGGGTGCCCACACCACCTCCGACGACCCGACCAAGTACCGGGCGGACGAGGAGCGGGCGTCCTGGGAGGCCAAGGACCCGATCCTCCGGCTGCGTACGTACCTGGAGAAGCAGGAGCTCGCCGACGCGGCGTACTTCACCGCGCTGGAGGAGGAGAGCGAGACCCTCGGCAAGCGGGTGCGCGAAGCGGTGCGGGCGATGCCCGACCCGGACCGGCTGGCGATCTTCGACCACGCCTACGCCGACGGCAACCCCCTCGTCGACGAGGAGCGCGCCCAGTTCGCCGCCTACCAGGCATCGTTCGCCGAGGAGGGCAACTAGCCATGGCCGTTGAGAAGATGTCCCTCGCGAAGGCGCTCAACGAGTCGCTGCGCAAGGCGCTCGACACCGACCCCAAGGTCCTCATCATGGGTGAGGACGTCGGCAAGCTCGGCGGGGTCTTCCGGATCACGGACGGGCTCCAGAAGGACTTCGGCGAGGGCCGGGTGATCGACACCCCGCTCGCGGAGTCCGGCATCGTCGGTACGGCGATCGGTCTGGCGCTGCGCGGCTACCGCCCGATCGTCGAGATCCAGTTCGACGGCTTCGTCTTCCCGGCGTACGACCAGATCGTCACGCAGCTCGCCAAGATGCACGCGCGCGCACTCGGCAAGGTCAAGATGCCGGTCGTCATCCGCATCCCGTACGGCGGCGGCATCGGCGCCGTCGAGCACCACAGCGAGTCGCCCGAGGCGCTGTTCGCGCATGTGGCGGGTCTGAAGGTCGTCTCGCCGTCCAACGCGAGCGACGCGTACTGGATGATGCAGCAGGCCGTCCAGAGCGACGACCCGATCATCTTCTTCGAGCCCAAGCGGCGCTACTGGGACAAGGGCGAGCTCGACACCGAGTCCATCCCCGGCCCCCTCCACAAGGCCGCCGTGGCACGCGAGGGCTCCGACCTCACGCTCGTCGCGTACGGCCCGATGGTGAAGGTCTGCCTGGAGGCCGCCGCCGCCGCGCAGGAGGAGGGGAAGTCGGTCGAGGTCCTGGACCTGCGGTCGATGTCCCCGATCGACTTCGACGCCGTACAGGCCTCGGTCGAGAAGACCGGCCGGCTGGTCGTGGTCCACGAGGCACCGGTGTTCTACGGGTCCGGGGCCGAGATCGCCGCCCGGATCACCGAGCGCTGCTTCTACCACCTCGAAGCGCCCGTGCTGCGGGTCGGCGGCTACCACGCCCCCTACCCGCCGGCCCGGCTGGAGGACGAGTACCTGCCGGGTCTCGACCGGGTGCTCGATGCCGTCGACCGCTCGCTGGCGTACTGAGGAGAGGGTCGTGACGACGATGACCGAAACGTCCGCGCGTTTCCGTGAGTTCAAGATGCCCGACGTGGGCGAGGGACTGACCGAGGCGGAGATCCTCAAGTGGTTCGTCCAGCCCGGCGACACCGTCACCGACGGCCAGGTCGTCTGCGAGGTCGAGACGGCGAAGGCCGCGGTGGAGCTGCCGATCCCGTTCGACGGGGTGGTGCACGAGCTGCGCTTCCCCGAGGGCACCACCGTCGACGTCGGCGAGGTGATCATCGCGGTGGACGTGGCGCCCGGCAGCGGTGACGCCCCGGCCGAGCCGGAGCCCGTGCAGGAGGTCGTGGCGGAACCCGCGGCCGAGGAGGAGCCCAAGGGCCGTCAGCCGGTGCTCGTCGGCTACGGCGTGGCCGAGAGCTCGACCAAGCGGCGGGCCCGCAAGGGTGCCGAGATCCCGGGCCCGGCCGCGGCCGCGGCCCAGGCCGAGCTCAACGGCCACCACGCGAAGGTGGCGGAGAGCCGTCCGCTCGCCAAGCCGCCGGTGCGCAAGCTGGCGAAGGACCTGGGGATCGACCTCGCCACGGTGACCCCGACCGGCGAGGGCGGTGTCATCACCCGTGAGGACGTCCACGCGGCTGCCGCGCCGGCCCCGGCCGAGGCGCCCGCACGGGCGGAGGAGGCCGTCGCGGCCCCCGCACCCGTGGAGGCGGCGGCGCCGGTGGGCCGGGAGACCCGCATCCCGGTCAAGGGCGTGCGGAAGGCCATCGCGCAGGCCATGGTCGGCAGCGCCTTCACCGCTCCCCACGTCACCGAGTTCGTGACCGTCGACGTGACGCGCACGATGAAGCTCGTGGCGGAGCTCAAGGAGGACAAGGACATGGCGGGGGTCCGGGTCAACCCGCTCCTCGTCATCGCCAAGGCCCTGCTGGTCGCGATCAAGCGGAACCCGGCGGTCAACGCCGCCTGGGACGAGGCGAACCAGGAGATCGTGCAGAAGCACTACGTCAACCTGGGCATCGCCGCGGCCACCCCGCGCGGCCTGATCGTGCCGAACATCAAGGACGCGCACGACAAGACCCTGCCCGAGCTGGGCGAGGCCCTGGGCGAGCTGGTGTCCACCGCACGCGAGGGCAGGACCTCCCCGGCGGCCATGGCCGGAGGCACGGTGACCATCACCAACGTGGGCGTCTTCGGCGTCGACACCGGTACGCCGATCCTCAACCCGGGCGAGTCCGCGATCCTCGCGGTCGGGGCGATCAAGCTCCAGCCCTGGGTCCACAAGGGCAAGGTGAAGCCCCGCCAGGTCACCACGCTGGCGCTCTCCTTCGACCACCGGCTGGTCGACGGCGAGCTCGGCTCCAAGGTCCTCGCGGATGTCGCGGCGATCCTGGAACAGCCGAAGCGCCTGATCACCTGGGGCTGACGAGCCGCACGGAAGGGGCCCGCCGCATCGCGCGGCGGGCCCCTTCGCATGTGCCGGTCCTGGCTGCTTCTTGACTACTTCTTGAAGCCGTAGTCCAGGAGCTTCTTCGCGTCGGCCGTCCGCGTGGTCGCGGAGGTCGACGTCAGGACGGTCCCGATGACCGTCTTGCCGTTACGGGTCGCGGCGAAGACCAGGCAGTACTTGGCCGTGGGGCCCGAGCCGGTCTTCACACCGATCATCCCGGTGTAACTGCCGAGCATGGCGTTGGTGTTGGCCCACGACATGTAACGGTAGCCACCGGACTTGGTGGTGACCTTCTGCTTGGTCGACCTGGTCTTCACGATCGCGCGGAACGTCGAGTTCTTCATCGCGCTGCTGGCGATCTTCGTCAGATCGCGCGGGGTGGAGTAGTTCGAACCGCCGCCGATGCCGTCGAACGAGTCGAAGTGGGTGTTCTTCAGGCCGAGGCTCTTCGCGGAGGAGTTCATCTTGCCGATGAACGACTTCACCCGGGCCGCACGCGTGGAGCCGGAGCCGAACTTGTCGGCCAGGGCGTACGCGGCGTCGCAGCCCGACGGCAGCATGAGACCGTACAGGAGCTGGCGGACCGTGACCTTGTCGCCGACGATCAGCCGGGCCGACGAGGCGTTCTTCGAGACGATGTAGTCGCTGTACGCCTTCTGGATCGTGACCTTGGAATCAAGGTTCAGGTTCTTCTGCGCCAGCACGACCTTGGCGGTCATGATCTTCGTGGTGGAGCCGGTGGAGCGGCGGGTGTCCGCGCTCTTGCCGTAGAGCGTCTTCGCGGTGCCGTTGTTCATCACGAAGCCGCCCTTGGCGGTGATCGTGGGCGTCGGCGGTGCCGCGGCCGTGGCCGCCGAGGCGAACGCCCCGCCCGCGAGGACGGCCCCTGCCGTCAGGGAGACCGTGGCCGCTACGGAGGCGCGGCGGATGCCCGTGATGCCGTATTTCAAGGTAGATGCTCCAAGTGTCCCTGAAGGGGCCGTCGCACGGGAGTGCCGCCCTGTCATGAGACTCATGACCGCGCCGAATGGCTGTACACCCGTAAGAGTGAATCGCGTCATGGAGGCGAGGCCGGCCGGGGGTCGCCCCGGAGCTCGGTGCGCGGCTCCCGGAGGAGGGTCCGGGGAGCGGCAGGGGTCCGGATCGCGGACGGGGGAGCGGACGCACCCATCTTGTATCTATGCTGTGTGCATGCCTGCCGCACCCACCGCCCCCAAGCCGCCGCCCGCAGCCGAGCGCGTCTACACCCACGTCAAGGAAGCGGTCCTCGACCGGCGCTACGAGGGCGGCACGCTGCTCACCGAAGGCGACCTGGCCGAGGCCGTCGGCGTATCCAGGACCCCGGTGCGCGAAGCGCTGCTCCGCCTGGAGGTCGAAGGGCTGATCAAGCTCTACCCGAAGAAGGGCGCGCTCGTGCTGGCGGTCTCCGCGCAGGAGATCTCCGACGTGGTGGAGACCCGGCTGCTCGTGGAGGAGTTCGCCGCACGCAAGGCGGTGCCCGCCCCGGCCCAGCTGATCGCACGGCTCGAACAGCTCCTGGAGGAGCAGCGGGAGCTCGCCGAGGCGGGCGATCTGGCCGCGGTCTCCGTCAAGGACCGCTGCTTCCACGCCGAGATCGTGAAGAACGCGGGCAACGAGATCCTCTCGCGCCTCTACGACCAGCTCCGTGACCGGCAGTTGAGAATGGGCGTCGCGGTGATGGAGGCGCATCCCGGCCGGATCGCCGCCAACATCACCGAGCACGGAGAGCTGCTGGAGGCCATCAGGTCCGGTGACGCCGAAGGCGCCGCAGGGGTCGTCCGGCGCCATGTCAGCCGGGTCAAGGTGCTGGTCAGGGGTGATGACCGATGACCTCGGCCGCACCCACCCTCTCCCTGCCCGGTGATCCGCCCGGCGGCCGGCGTGCCGTCTGGGTCTGGGGCATCGGCGTCGCCGTCTACTTCGTCGCCATCATCTTCCGTACGAGCCTGGGTGTCGCCGGGCTCGACGCCGCCGACCGGTTCGAGGTCAACGCCTCGGCCCTGTCGACGTTCTCCATACTCCAGCTGCTCGTCTACGCCGGCATGCAGATACCCGTGGGGCTGCTGGTCGACCGGCTCGGCACCAAGAAGGTCCTCACCCTCGGGGTGGTGCTCTTCACGCTGGGGCAGCTGGGCTTCGCCCTCTCCCCCTCGTACGGCATGGCCCTCGCCTCCCGCGCCCTGCTCGGCTGCGGTGACGCGATGACGTTCATCAGCGTGCTGCGGCTCGGCGCACGGTGGTTCCCGGCCCGGCGCGGGCCGTTGATCGGGCAGGTGGCCGCGCTCTTCGGGATGGCGGGCAACCTGGTCTCGACCCTGGTGATCGCCCGCGCGCTGCACGGCTTCGGCTGGACCGCGACCTTCGTCGGCAGCTCGCTCGCGGGCGTGCTGGTGCTGGTCCTGCTGCTGCTCTTCCTCAAGGACCACCCCGAGGGCCACGAGCCGCCGCCCGCCGAGCACGCCGGAGCGGCGTTCGTACGGAAGCAGATCGCGGCGTCCTGGCGGGAGCCGGGCACTCGCCTGGGCATGTGGGTGCACTTCACCACGCAGTTCCCCGCCATGGTCTTCCTGCTCCTCTGGGGCATGCCGTTCCTGGTCGAGGCGCAGGGGCTGAGCAGGGGCACCGCCGGTGAGCTGCTCACCCTGGTCGTGCTCTCCAACATGGCGGTGGGGCTCGTCTACGGGCAGGTCATCGCCCGCCACCACGCGGCCCGCGCGCCGCTGGCCCTGGGCACGGTCGCGGTCACCGCGCTGCTCTGGGCGTGCACGATCTTCTATCCCGGCGACCACGCTCCGATGTGGCTGCTGGTCACCCTGTGCGTGGTGCTCGGCTCCTGCGGCCCGGCCTCGATGATCGGCTTCGACTTCGGCCGGCCGGCCAATCCGCCCGAGCGCCAGGGCACCGCCTCCGGCATCGTCAACATGGGCGGCTTCGTCGCCTCGATGACGACCCTGTTCCTGGTCGGGGTGCTGCTGGACGCGACCGGGGACAACTACCGCATCGCGTTCGCCTCGGTCTTCGTCCTGGAGGCGCTCGGCGTCGTACAGATCCTGCGGCTGCACGCCAGTGCCACCCACAGGGAGCGTGACCACCACGTCGTCAGCCGGGTGGAAGCGGTACACGTTCCCGCCTGACGGCGCCCCGGCGGCGCGCCCGTCCCGGTCCGCCACGGACGGGCGCCGCCGGTCACGGGGTCACGGGGTCACGGCGAAGTGGCGCAGGATCTCCGCCGCCAGCTCCTGGTCGCCCTCGATCTTGATCCGGTCCTCCACGGCCTGCGCCCGGACCCGCCCGCAGGCCAGCCGGTAGTACGTCTCCCAGCCCATCGCCAGGGTCGCCACGGGGCCCAGCGAGGGCGCGCCGTCCACCGAACCGTGGCCCTCGCCGTCGACCCTGACCGTACGCAGGAACTCCAGCGGGCCGTGCACATCGAAGACCACGGCCGAATTCGGCGGGGCGCCCGCGTCCTTGGCGACCACCTTGGCCAGCCCGACCAGCAGCGTGTCCCGGACGATCAGGGCTCCGGGGGAGTCCAGATTGCCGGGCTGCCCCAGCGTCGTGCGCAGATCCTGCTCGTGCACCCAGACGTCGAAGGCCCGCATGCGCAGCGCCAGTTCCAGGGTCTGCTCGGCGCCCAGGGGTGCCCGCACCATGGTCTCGGGGGCACGCGACTCGTTGCGCAGCTGACGCATGCGGCGGATGAGCGTGTACTCCAGCTCCGAGGTCATCTCCGGCGCGGTGTGGTGGCGCCGTACGTCGACCTGCATCTCCATGTAGCGCTGGTGGTCGTTCTGCACGTGGTACAGGTCGCGCGGCAGCGTGTGGATCGGACGGGGGTCGCCGAGCTGCTCGCACTCCATGCCGATGACGTGCGAGACGATGTCGCGCACCGACCAGCCCGGGCAGGGTGTCCGGCGGTTCCACTCCCCCTCTGCGAGCGGCTTGACCAGCTCGGCTATCGATTCGATGGAGTGGGTCCAGGCATCGGCATAGGTCTGGAGGCTGGGATGGACGGTCACGGGACCCCTCGTGCGGTTCTGCGGTGCATGGGCTGGAGAGCAGGGAGTGCCGGCGGGGGTGCCGGCACCGTCGGTGCTGTCTGCGGGCTGCGTGGGAGGTTCGCTCGCTAAGTTACGCTGCGAGCAGGCACCCCGGCAGTGCTTTCGTGTGACGATCGTAGGCCCGCGTTGACGGCTTCCATGCCAGGACGGTGGTAGTGTGCTCGCCTCCCTCATCCAGATCGCAGTAAACCCGGATGAATCGGTCAATTCCCGTAGAGAGCGCGCGGCTTCGCTGGTCGTGGCCCAACGGGGAGCGGACCTCGTCGTCCTTCCCGAGCTCTGGCCGGTCGGCGCCTTCGCCTACACCGCGTTCACCGATGAGGCCGAGCCCTTGCAAGGCGCTACGCACGACATCATGGCGAAGGCGGCGGCGGAGGCAGGCGTCTGGCTGCACGCCGGGTCCTTCGTCGAGCGCGCCGAGGACGGCACCCTCTACAACACCTCGCTGGTGTTCTCGCCCGAGGGCGAGCGGGCCGCCGCCTACCGTAAGATCCACCGCTTCGGCTTCGACAAGGGCGAGGCGGCGATGATGGGAGCCGGTGAGGAACTCGTCACCGTCGCCCTCCCGGAGACCACGCTCGGTCTCGCGACCTGCTACGACCTGCGCTTCCCCGAGCAGTTCCGGGGGCTGATCGACGCGGGCGCCGAGACCCTGGTCGTCGCGGCCGGCTGGCCGGAGCGCCGCCGCTCGCACTGGACGCTGCTGGCCCAGGCCCGCGCGGTCGAGAACCAGGCGTACGTCCTGGCGGTCGGCTCCTCCGGCACCAACGGAGGGGTCGAACAGGCGGGCCACAGCATCGTCGTCGACCCCTGGGGCGAGGTTCTCGCCGAGGCCGGGGCCGGCGAGGAGGTGCTCAGCGTGGAGTTCGATCCGACGAAGGCCACCACCACCCGGGAGCAGTTCCCGGCCCTCAAGGACCGCCGCCTGGGCCTCGCGCCACGGCGTCTGGCCTGAGCCGTACGCACGCGCACCGAGGGCTCCCATACACGCACCGAGGACTCCCGTACACGCACCGAGGGCGCCGGTTTCACGTGAAACCGGCGCCCTCGGTGCGTGCGGCCACCGGTCAGTCGTCGCCGTGCTCCTTGTCCGCGAGGACGATCACGCACACCGCCACCGCCAGCAGCAGGGGCACATCGGCGTCGTCCCGCACGATGTCGACGCCGTAGGTGTCGCGGACGGTCAGCCAGCGCCGCGAGATCTGGGCGAGCAGTTCGCCGTCGTAGTCGATGGCGAACTCGCGGTCCAGGATCTTGCCGCTGACGTCCAGCTCGGTGCCGTCCACCAGGGCCACCCGGTAGTGGTTGCGCAGGAGCGAGAGCCGCTTCCGTTTGACCTTGGCGAGCTCCTCGCCGTTGCGCTCGATGATCATCGTGTCGCGCAGGCTGATCAGCTTCTGGCGGATCTCCACCAGCACCCGGCCGTCCGTGTCCTTCAGCTCGAAGGTGTCGCGGAGGCGCATGGCCTTGCCGTCGACGAGGAAGAGCTTCCGCCCGTCCGCATCCTCGATCCAGTAGTCGTCGCCGACGCCGAACAGTCGCTCACGTACGAGAAGTCTCATGGATCACAGGTTCCCCGACGCCCCTCCGGAATGCGCGTAGGCCACGGTGCTGTTGACTGGTGGCATGACAGCACGTGCACGTGTCCGCGCCCCCGAACTGATCGGCAAGGGCGGCTGGCTCAATACAGGCGACCGGCAGTACACCCTTGCTGACCTGCGGGGACGCATTGTCATCCTGGATTTCTGGACCTTCTGCTGCGTGAACTGTCTGCACGTGCTGGATGAGCTGCGCGAGCTGGAGGAGAAGCACCGCGACACCGTGGTGATCATCGGTGTCCACTCCCCGAAGTTCGTGCACGAGGCGGAGCACCAGGCCGTGGTCGACGCCGTCGAGCGGTACGAGGTGCACCACCCCGTCCTCGACGACCCCGAGCTCGCCACCTGGAAGCAGTACGCCGTCCGCGCCTGGCCGACGCTCGTCGTCGTGGACCCCGAGGGCTACGTCGTCGCGCAGCACGCCGGTGAGGGGCACGCGCACGCCATCGAGAAGCTGGTCGAGGAGCTGGAGGCGGAGCACGCCGCGAAGGGCACCCTGCGCCGGGGCGACGGCCCGTACGTCGCTCCGGAACCGGTCGCGACGCACCTCCGCTTCCCCGGCAAGGCGCTCGTCCTTCCCGACGGCGGCTTCCTGGTCTCGGACACCACCCGCCACCGGCTGGTGGAGCTGGAGGCCGACGGCGAGACCGTCCGGGGTCACTTCGGCAGCGGTGAGCGTGGATTCGCGGACGGCGGGCGGGACGAGGCCCGCTTCAGCGAACCGCAGGGCCTCGCCGTGCTGCCCGACGGCCGGATCGCCGTCGCGGACACCGTCAATCACGCGATCAGGGCGCTCGACCTCGCGACGGGCGTGACGACCACGCTGGCCGGCACGGGCCGCCAGTGGTGGCAGGGCTCAGCGACCAGCGGCCCGGCCACGGAGGTGGACCTGTCGTCGCCGTGGGACATCGCCTGGTTCGAGGACCGGCTGTGGATCGCCATGGCCGGGGTGCACCAGCTCTGGACGTACGACCCCGCCGAGGGCTCGGTGCGGGTCGCCGCCGGGACGACCAACGAGGGTCTCGTCGACGGGCCCGGGGGCGAGGCGTGGTTCGCGCAGCCGTCCGGCCTGGCCGCCGCCGGTGACCGGCTCTGGGTCGCCGACTCCGAGACCTCCGCGCTGCGTTACGTGGACCGGGAGGGCGCCGTCCATACGGCGGTCGGCACCGGACTCTTCGACTTCGGCCACCGCGACGGCCCGGCCGGCCAGGCGCTTCTGCAGCACCCGCTGGGCGTCACCGCGCTCCCGGACGGCTCCGTCGCGGTGAGCGACACCTACAACCACGCGCTGCGGCGGTACGACCCGGAGAGCGGCGAGGTCACCACGCTGGCCACCGATCTGCGGGAGCCGAGCGACGCGGTGCTGGTGGACGGCGACCTGGTGGTCGTCGAGTCCGCACGGCACCGGCTGACCCGGCTGCGGCTCCCCGAGGAGGCCGTGCGCGTCGCGGACCGGGCCCACCGCACCCAGCGCGCGGCCACCGAGGTCGCCGCGGGCACGCTGCGGCTCGATGTGGTCTTCCAGGCCCCCGCCGGCCAGAAGCTGGACACCCGGTACGGCCCCTCTACCCGGCTGCTGGTCTCCTCGACCCCGCCGGAGCTGCTGGCCGAGGGCTCCGGCCCGGGTACGGACCTGAGCCGTGACCTGGTCCTCGCGGACGGGGTCACGGAGGGCGTCCTGCATGTGTCCGCGATGGCGGCGTCCTGCGACGACGACCCGGCGAACGAGTACCCGGCCTGCCATGTGCACCAGCAGGACTGGGGCGTCCCCGTGAGCGTCACCGCCGGAGGGACGTCCAGGCTCCCGCTGGTGCTGGCCGGGATGGACGAGCAGGGCTGACGGCGGGCCGGCTCACGGCCGGCCGGCCCCGCCGGGACGCCCGCTCACCGGTAGCGGGCCCTCCCCCGCCGGGACGCCCGCTCACTGGTAACGGCGCTCGTCCTCCGAGACGACGGTGGTGGTGGGCGGCACGACCATGCGGCGGCGCCGCGCGATGCTCACGTAGACGAAGACCCCCACGAGGCCGACGAGCATCATGATCCAGCCGACCAGGTCGACGTTGACGGTGTCCATTTCCCAGTCGGTGGCGAACGCCAGGATCGCTCCGGCACCGATCAGGAGAATGCATCCTCCGAGTCCCATGACTTCTGCCTCCTCGACGGCCCGGTGAATCCGGGCCGGTGTACGGATCGCGTACCCGGCCCGGTAACAACCATGTCCACGGAGGCGGTTGGGACGGTGGAAGACGGTGCGGGGGTCAGCCCGCGAGGAACGCCGTGAGCGAGTTGGCCAGCAGATACGGGTCGTCGGCGCCGCACAGCTCACGCGCGCTGTGCATCGAGAGGATCGCCACCCCGATGTCGACGGTCCGGATGCCGTGCCGGGCAGCGGTGATCGGGCCGATCGTCGTGCCGCACGGCATCGAGTTGTTGGAGACGAACGTCTGCCACGGCACGCCCGCCTTCTCGCAGGCCGCGGCGAACACGGCACGGCCGCCGCCGTCGGTCGCGTAGCGCATGTTGACGTTGACCTTGAGGATCGGTCCGCCGTTGACCACCGGGTGGTGCGTCGGGTCGTGCCGCTCCGCGTAGTTGGGGTGGACGGCGTGGCCGGTGTCCGAGGAGAGACAGACGCTTCCGGCGAAGGCCCGGGCACGGTCCTCGTACGAGCCGCCACGGGCGAACACGGAGCGCTCCAGGACCGTGCCGAGCAGCGGGCCGTCCGCACCGGTGTCGGACTGGGAGCCGTTCTCCTCGTGGTCGAAGGCGGCGAGCACGGGGATGTACGGCAGCTCGGCGTCCGGCTGCGCGGACACGGCGGCCAGCGCGGCCGTCGCGGCGTGCACCGAGAGCAGGTTGTCCATGCGCGGACCGGCGAGCAGCTCACGGTCCCGGCCCAGGTAGGCGGGCGCTTCTACGGCGTGCGGCATGAGGTCCCAGCCGGTGACCTCCGCCGGGTCGACGTCCGCCGCCTCGGCGACGAAGCGGATGAGGTCGCCCTCCTCGACCTCGCCGAGCCCCCAGATCGGCTGCATGTGCTTCTGGCGGTCGAGCTTGAGGCCCTCCGGGTTGGCGGACCGGTCCAGGTGCACGGCCAGCTGGGGGACGCGCAGCAGGGGCCGGTCGATGTTGACCAGCCGGTGCGTGCCGTCGCGCAGGGAGAGGCGGCCGGCGAGACCGAGGTCCCGGTCGAGCCACGTGTTCAGGAGCGTCCCGCCGTAGACCTCGACGGCGACCTGGCGCCAGCCGTACGCGCCGGTGTCGGGCAGCGGCTTGACCCGGAGGTTGGGGGAGTCGGTGTGGGCCCCCACGATCCGGAACGGGGTGTGGGCGCCGGCGCCCTCCGGCACGTACCAGGCCACGATGGCGCCGCCCCGCAGGACGTACTTCCCGCCCAGGGAGCCGTCCCATGCCTCCGTCTCCTCGACCTGCCGGAATCCGGCCTTCTCCAGCCGCGCGGCGGCCGTGGCCACAGCGTGGTACGGGGAGGGGGCGGCCATGAGGAAGGCCATCAGATCGTCGGTGTGCCCGCGGTCGAAGCGGAGGGAAGAGCTCATGTTCCTCACCTTAACGAGGGCGGACCGGGACGTTTAACGGTGTACGACGGCGGGCGCGGCCCCGTGTCCGGAAAGTGTTCAGGAACGCCGTCGGCGCCGCCGCCCGGAAGGATCCGGACGGCGGCGCCGACGGCGGTGGGACGGGCAGGACTAGAACGCGGCCTCGTCCAGCTCCATCAGCGAGTTGTCGACGGCCTCGGCCAGCGCGCGCTCGGAGGAGACGCCCGGCAGGACGTTCGCGGCGAAGAACTTCGCGGCGGCGATCTTGCCCTGGTAGAAGGCGGTGTCCTTGGCGGAGGCGTTGCGCAGCTTCTCGGAGGCCACGACCGCGCTCTTGAGGAGCAGGTAGCCGACCACGACGTCACCGGAGGCCATCAGCAGGCGGGTCGTGTTGAGGCCCACCTTGTAGATGTTCTTGACGTCCTCGCCGGTCGCGGTGAGGTCGGTGATCATCGTGCCGACGATCGCCTCCAGGTCCACCGCGGCCTTGGCGAGATTGTCCAGCGCGCCGGCGAGCTCCTCGTTGCCCTGGGCGCTCGCGAGGAACTTCTTGATCTCCTCGGAGAGGGTGTTCAGCGAGGCACCCTGGTCGCGGACGATCTTCCGGAAGAAGAAGTCCTGGCCCTGGATCGCCGTCGTGCCCTCGTACAGGGTGTCGATCTTGGCGTCCCGGATGTACTGCTCGACCGGGTACTCCTGGAGGTAGCCGGAGCCGCCGAAGGTCTGGAGCGACTGCGCGAGCTGCTCGTAGGACTTCTCGGAGCCGTAGCCCTTGACGATCGGGAGCAGCAGGTCGTTCAGGCCGTTGAGCGCCTTGGCGTCCTCGCCCGCGGCCTCCTTCACCTGGATCGCGTCCTGGACGGAGGCGGTGTAGAGCACCAGGGAGCGCATGCCCTCGGCGTACGCCTTCTGCGTCATGAGGGAGCGGCGCACGTCGGGGTGGTGCGTGATGGTGACCTTGGGGGCCGTCTTGTCCATGAACTGCGACAGGTCGGTGCCCTGGACGCGCTCCTTGGCGTACTCCAGCGCGTTGAGGTAGCCCGCAGAGAGGGCCGCGATGGCCTTCGTGCCGACCATCATGCGGGCGAACTCGATGATGCGGAACATCTGGCGGATGCCGTCGTGCTTGTCGCCGATCAGCCAGCCCTTGGCGGGGTGCTGGTCGCCGAAGGTCATCTCACAGGTGTTCGACGCCTTGAGGCCCATCTTGTGCTCGACGTTCGTCGCGTACACGCCGTTGCGCGCACCGAGCTCGCCGGTGGTCCAGTCGAAGTGGAACTTCGGGACCAGGAAGAGGGAGAGGCCCTTGGTGCCCGGGCCGGCGCCCTCGGGGCGCGCCAGGACGTAGTGGAGGATGTTCTCGGACATGTCGTGCTCGCCCGAGGTGATGAAGCGCTTCACACCCTCGATGTGCCAGGAGCCGTCCTCCTGCTCGACGGCCTTCGTGCGGCCGGCGCCGACGTCCGAACCGGCGTCCGGCTCGGTCAGGACCATCGTCGAGCCCCACTGCTTCTCGACGGCGATCTCGGCGACCTTCTTCTGCGCCTCGTTGCCCTCGTCGAAGAGGATGCCGGCGAACGCGGGGCCGGAGGAGTACATCCAGACCGCCGGGTTGGAGCCGAGCAGCAGCTCCGCGTAACCCCAGATCAGGGAGCGCGGGGAGGTCGTGCCGCCGATCTCCTCGGGCAGGCCCAGGCGCCAGTACTCGGAGTCCATGAAGGCCTGGTAGGACTTCTTGAAGGAGGCCGGGACGGGCGCGGTGTTCGTCTCGGGGTCGAAGACCGGCGGGTTGCGGTCGGCGTCGGCGTACGAGTCGGCGAGCTCGTTCTCCGCGAGGCGGGTGACCTCGTCCAGGATGCTCTTCGCGGTGTCGACGTCCATCTCCGCGAACGGACCGGTGCCGTACAGCTTGTCGCGCCCGAGCACCTCGAAGAGGTTGAACTCGATGTCGCGGAGATTCGACTTGTAGTGCCCCATGGGAAGGCTCCGTAATCAATAGCAGTGGCGCGCAGCGCCCCGTGGAGGAGTGAGGATCGGGCGACGGACGGCCTGGCGTGGGTATATCACCTGACCCCTACGATGATGCTACCCGTCAGTAATAAGACGCAACCCCTCAAGGCACAGATGTGTCCGATTACTCTTTGCGGCATGTATGGCTACGACCAGAACCCGGGCGCGCAGCAGCAGATGGGCGGCGGCTACGGCGAGCAGCCGTTGTACCCCGAGCCCTCGCCGCCGTCCCTGGCCGACGCGGTACGGGCCTTCACGACCGGATCGCTGTCCGCCGAGGACTTCCAGCAGATCTTCGCCACGGCGAAGGTCTACTGCCCGCGCGGTGACAACCCGGGTTTTCTGGCCCTCCACAACACCCAGCAGCCGGTGATCCCCATGTTCACCACGCTCAAGGAGCTCCGGAGCTACGCGGGCAAGGAGTCCAAGTACTTCGTGATCACGGGCGCCGAGGTGATCGACCTGCTGCCGACGGGCTACGGCTTCGTCCTGGACATGGAGGGTGATCACCGCATGGTCTTCGACGCCAAGGCGGTCGAGCAGATGGTCGACTTCGCCATGCGCCGCATGTACGGCTGAGCGGCAGCCGCCGCACACCGGCAGTCCGAGGGCCCGCACCGGCACGGTGCGGGCCCTCGGTGCTGTCCGGGGCTCGTCGCGGCCCCGTCGCGGCCGTCGGTGATGCCCCGGGGCGCGCGGGAATGAATGCCGCCTTGCTAGATGTTCACCGTTCAACTAAATTGGGATCAGAAGACTCCCGGAGGTGGCTCCCATGCCCGCAGTGACCGTCGAAAACCCGCTGACCCTGCCGAAGGTCGCGGCCCAGGCCGACGCCGTCGCCCGCCCCGTGCTGACCGTCACGACCGCGCCGAGCGGCTTCGAGGGCGAGGGGTTCCCGGTGCGGCGCGCCTTCGCCGGGATCAACTACCGGCACCTCGACCCGTTCATCATGATGGACCAGATGGGTGAGGTGGAGTACGCCGCGGGCGAGCCGAAGGGCACGCCCTGGCACCCCCACCGCGGCTTCGAGACCGTCACGTACATCATCGACGGGAGCTTCATCCACCAGGACAGCCACGGTGGTGGCGGGTCCATCGAGAACGGCGACACCCAGTGGATGACCGCGGGCAGCGGACTCCTCCACATCGAGACGCCGCCCGAGGCGCTCGTCATGTCCGGCGGTCTCTTCCACGGCCTCCAGCTCTGGGTGAACCTGCCCAAGGCCGACAAGATGATGGCGCCGCGCTACCAGGACATCCGCGGCGGCCAGGTCCAGCTCCTCGCCTCCCCGGACGGCGGCGCGCTGCTCCGCGTCATCGCCGGCGAGCTCGACGGCCACGAGGGTCCGGGCATCACCCACACCCCCATCACCATGGTCCACGCGACGGTCCGGCCGGGTGCCGAGGTGACGCTGCCCTGGCGCGAGGAGTTCAACGGCCTCGCGTACGTCCTCGCCGGGCGCGGGAGCGTCGGCGCGGAGCGCAGGCCCGTCCGCACCGGGCAGACCGCCGTCTTCGGCAAGGGGTCCTCGCTGACCGTCCGCGCCGACGAGACGCAGGACGGCAACACGCCGGACCTGGAGGTCGTGCTGCTGGGCGGACGCCCGATCCGTGAGCCGATGGCGCACTACGGGCCGTTCGTGATGAACACCCAGGACGAGCTCAAGCAGGCCTTCGAGGACTTCCAGGCCGGCCGCCTCGGCAAGGTCCCGGCCGTCCACGGCATGTGACCGGTCCCGCACGACGTACGGGTGACGGACCGTCACCCGTACGCCCGTGCGGGAGGGACACCGCTCCCGGCCCGTGATCGGGTGGGAGGGTGCCTACCCGGAAGCCCCTCCTGCCCGACGTCGCGCGGCGGACGGCCGCCTGGTGCGGTGTGCTGCTGCTGGTCGCCGGAGTCGCGGCGGTGGCCGTCTGGTTGTGCGTGGCGCTCAAGACCGCGGTCACCCCGGTCCTGCTGGCGCTGCTCGGCACGGCGCTCCTCGGGCCCGTCCACCGCTGGCTGACCGCCCACAAGGTCAACCGGTCGCTGGCGGCCGGACTGACCTGCGCGGCGCTCGTCGCGGTCGTCGGCGGCGCCGGGTACATCGTGGTCACCGTCATGGTCGACACCGGCGGTCAGATCGTGGACTCGCTGAAGGAAGCCGCGCAGTGGGTCATCGACCACTTCGACATCGCGGGTGTCGCCGATGTGGACGACCTGGCGGCGAACGCCAAGAACCTCGTCGAGAAGTTCGGCGCGAGCGCGGCGGGGGGACTGCTCACCGGGATCAGCCTCATCGGCTCGCTCGTGACGACGTCCGTCCTTGCCCTGCTGCTGACGTTCTTCTTCCTGCGTGACTCCGACCGTGCCGCCCACCTCGCCCACGCGGTCGCCCCGCGCGGGACGGGCGCCCTGGTGGAGGCCATCGGGCGCAGGGCCTTCGAAGCGGTCGAGGGGTTCATGCGCGGCACCACCTTCATCGCCCTGATCGACGCGTTCTGCATCACGGTGGGCCTGCTGATCCTGGGGGTGCCGGGGGCGGTGGGACTGGGCGCCCTGGTCTTCGTCGGCGCCTACATCCCGTACCTCGGGGCCTTCATCTCGGGTGCCGTCGCCGTGCTGGTCGCGCTGGCCGACCGGGGCATCGTGATCGCGCTCTGGGCGCTGGGCGTGGTGCTGGCCGTACAGGTGCTGGAAGGGCACGTGCTCCAGCCCGTCATCCAGAGCCGTACGGTCCAGATGCATCCGGCCATGGTGATGATCGCGCTGACCGCGGGCGCGAGCGTCGCGGGGCTGCTGGGCATGCTGCTGGCGGTGCCGCTGTGCGCCGCGGGCTTCGGGGTGATCGGCGAGCTGCGCAGGGCGGCCGAGGGCCGGGGAGGCGCGGTCCCCGAGGGCTCATGAACCGGCGGAGCCGCCCAGTTCCGCCGGCTCCGCGGACTCGTACAGCTCGAACCAGATCGACTTCCCCTCGCCCCGCGGGTCCACCCCCCACGCGTCGGCGAGCATCTCCATCAGCACCAGCCCGCGGCCGCTGGACGCCATCTCACCGGGACGCCTCTTGTGCGGCAGCTCGTCGCTGGAGTCGGCCACCTCGACACGCAGCCGCCGCTCGCCGCGCTCACCCGTCACCTCGGCCACGAGCAGCGCGTCCCCGTCGGTGTGGACGAGCACGTTCGTGGACATCTCCGAGACCATCAGCTCCGCGGAGTCGACCTGTTCGGCGTCCGCCCAGTCGTGCAGCAGTTCGCGCAGCTGCTGCCGGGCCGACGCGACGCGCTCCGGCTCCGCCTGGGCGATGGTCATCGCCGAGCGCCGGACCGGTGTCCTGCGGGTCCGCGCTCCGTCGCGGCGCAGCACCAGGACGGCGATGTCGTCCTCGCGCCGGTCCACCAGCGGCCCCGTCGTGTAGTGCGAGCCCGGCCCGTGCACCGTCTGCACGAGAGCGTCGGCGAGCTCCTCCAGGTCCTCGGTGTTCTTCTCCAGGACGGGCCTGAGCCTGGTCCATCCGGTGGCCATGTCGTGCCCGCCGGTCTCGATGAGCCCGTCCGTGCACAGCATGATCGTCTCCCCGGACCCCAGGACGACGCGGGTCGTCGGGTAGTCGGCGTCCTTCTCGACGCCCAGCGGCAGGCCTCCGGCGGTCTGCCGGATCACCGCGGTGCCGTCGACGCTGATCACCACCGGGTCCGGATGGCCGGCACGGGCGACGTCGAGGGCCCCGGTCCCCGGATCGGCCTCCGCGTACAGACAGGTCGCGAAGCGCGTGGCGTCGGACCGGTCCTCGCCGTCGGCGAGGTCGTACGTCTCGGTCAGCCCGGACAGGAAGCGCGAGGCGCGGGAGAGCACGGCGTCGGGGCGGTGGCCCTCGGAGGCGTACGCGCGCAGGGCGATCCGCAGCTGGCCCATCAGGCTCGCGGCCCGCACGTCATGGCCCTGGACGTCACCGATGACGAGGGCGATACGGCCGTTGGGGAGCGGGATCACGTCGTACCAGTCGCCGCCGACCTGGAGACCCCCTCCGGTCGGGATGTAGCGCGCCGCCACCGTCAGGCCGGGCACATCGGGGCCGAGGGACGGCCTCATGGCCCTCTGGAGGCCCAGCGACAGCTCCCGCTCCGTCTCGGCGGCACCGGCGCGGGCCAGCGCCTGTGCGAGCATCCTGGCCACCGTCGACAGCACGGAGCGCTCGTCCGGCGAGAAGGCGACGTTGTGCCGGAAGCCGGCCATCCAGGCCCCCGTGGTGTGCCCGGACGAGATCAGCGGCAGAAAGGCCCAGGACTGGCGCCCGAACTCCTCGGCGAGGGGCCAGGTGGCCGGGAAGCGCCGCCGGTACTCCTCGGGCGACTCCAGGTAGATCGCCTGACCGGTCCGTACGACCTCGGCGGCGGGATAGTCGGTCTCCAGGGGCATGTCGGTGAACGGCTTCTCGTCGCCGACGTTCTGCCCGTGGTGCCCCACGACCGTCAGCCGCTCGCCCGAGACCCCGAAGACGGCGAGCCCGTCCGGGGAGAAGCCGGGCATGGAGAGCGAACCGGCGACCCGCAGGACCTCCTCGGTGGACACCGCCTCGGCCAGCGCCCGCCCCGCGTCCAGCAGGAACGCCTCACGCGACCGCCGCCAGTCGCCGGTGAGCGGGGTCTGCGCCGCGGTGGCCTCCGGCGGCTGGGCGACCTCCTGGAGAATCCCCATGAGTACGTACGTGTGGCGGCCCGGGGTGTCCAGCGGGACCGGCTTGGACCGGGTGCGCACCGTGCGGACGACCGCGCCCTGCTCGTCCACGATCCGCATCCTGGCCTCGGCCACCGTGCCCTCCGCGATCGCGAAGTTCACGATGCCGTCGATCTCGTTCCAGTCGGCGGGGTGGAAGCGGGGGCGCACCTCCTCGCCGGGGCGGACCGTGGCCTCGGCGGGAAGTCCCACCAGCCGTGCCGCCTCGGCGTCGAGCGTGACCGTGCCCGACGAGCTGTCCCAGCTCCACAGGCCGGTCCCGATCGCAGCCAGGATCTCCTCGGTGCGCATTGCCCCACTTTAGGAAGATGTTCTCCACGGTCGCCACCGAGGGAGACCGCACGGCAGCCGCCCGTCGGAGGCCGCCGGATGCGCCCCGGACGGCCGTGCGGCGACAATGGCAATGAAGCGGTGCGTCCACGGGCGGTAGCCTGGGGTGTCAATCCACCACCCCCGACCGCGAAGACTGGATGAACGACGATGCATCGGTACAGGTCCCACACCTGCGGCGAGCTCCGCGCCTCTGACGTCGGCACCGACGTCCGGCTGAGCGGCTGGCTGCACAATCGCCGAGACCTGGGCGGCATCCTCTTCATCGATCTGCGCGACCACTACGGTCTGGTGCAGCTCGTCGCCCGTCCCGGCACCCCCGGCAACGAGGCCCTGGCGAAGCTGACCAAGGAGACCGTCGTCCGGATCGACGGCAAGGTCTCCGCGCGTGGCGCCGACAACGTCAACCCGGAGCTCCCGACCGGTGAGATCGAGATCGAGGTCTCCGAGGTCGAGGTGCTGGGCGAGGCCGGCCCGCTGCCCTTCACGATCAACACCGAGGACGGGGTCAACGAGGAGCGGCGCCTGGAGTACCGCTTCCTCGACCTGCGCCGTGAGCGCATGCACCGCAACATCATGCTGCGCTCGGCCGTGATCGCCTCCATCCGCTCCAAGATGGTGGCCCTCGGCTTCAACGAGATGGCGACGCCGATCCTCACCGCGACCTCCCCCGAGGGAGCCCGTGACTTCGTGGTCCCCTCCCGGCTGAACCCGGGCAAGTTCTACGCCCTGCCGCAGGCGCCGCAGCAGTTCAAGCAGCTGCTGATGATCTCCGGCTTCGACCGGTACTTCCAGATCGCGCCCTGCTTCCGCGACGAGGACGCCCGCGCCGACCGTTCGCCGGGCGAGTTCTACCAGCTCGACGTCGAGATGTCGTTCGTCGAGCAGGAGGACGTCTTCCAGCCGATCGAGAAGCTGATGACCGAGCTCTTCACCGAGTTCGGCAACGGCCGCGAGGTCACCTCGCCGTTCCCGCGCATCCCGTTCCGCGAGTCGATGCTGAAGTACGGCAACGACAAGCCGGACCTGCGGGCCAAGCTGGAGCTCGTCGACATCTCCGACGTCTTCGCCGACTCCGGCTTCAAGGCGTTCGCCGGCAAGCACGTCCGCGCCCTCCCGGTGCCGGACACGGCGGGCCAGTCCCGGAAGTTCTTCGACGGCCTCGGTGAGTACGCCGTCGAGCACGGTGCCAAGGGCCTCGCCTGGGTGCGCGTGGGCGAGGACGGCACGCTGGCCGGGCCGATCGCGAAGTTCCTCACCGAGACGGACGTCAAGACCCTCACCGAGCGGCTGTCCCTGGCCCCCGGCCACGCGGTCTTCTTCGGTGCCGGCGAGTTCGACGAGGTCTCCAAGATCATGTCCGCCGTCCGTGTCGAGGCCGCCAAGCGCGCCGGCCACTTCGAGGAGGGCGTCTTCCGGTTCTGCTGGATCGTCGACTTCCCGATGTACGAGAAGGACGAGGACACCGGCAAGATCGACTTCTCGCACAACCCCTTCTCGATGCCCCAGGGCGGCCTGAAGGACCTGGAGGAGAAGGACCCGCTGGACATCCTGGCCTGGCAGTACGACATCGTCTGCAACGGGATCGAGCTGTCCTCCGGCGCCATCCGTAACCACGAGCCCGAGCTGATGCTCAAGGCCTTCGAGATCGCGGGCTACGACCGCGAGACCGTCGAGCACGAGTTCGCGGGCATGCTCCGCGCCTTCCGGCTCGGCGCCCCGCCGCACGGTGGCATCGCCCCGGGCGTCGACCGCATCGTGATGCTGCTCGCCGACGAGCCCAACATCCGCGAGACGATCGCCTTCCCGCTGAACGGCAACGCCCAGGACCTGATGATGGGCGCCCCGACCGTCCTCGACGAGACCCGGCTGCGCGAGCTCAACATCCAGCTCCGCAAGCCCGTCGCGGGCACGAAGGACAAGGCCGATGTCACGGAGGCCGTGGTCAGGGACACCGGCGCGAAGTAGGCACCGGCGGTTCCGCTTCGGTTCCACGTGAAACAGCCCTCGGCCGGATGGCCGGGGGCTGTTTCACGTGGAGGCCGGCACCCTCCCGTGGCCCCTCGGCGGGGGCCCGGGACCCGGGGCGGTCGCGGGCTCCTTGCCTGCGTACGGGTGGACCCTGCGGGACTTTCCGGCGCACGGGTGCGCGAAGCGGGTACATCCGGATGGCCCCGGTTCCGATTCGGCGCCGTCGGGCCCGGCAAGGACTGGCACGGGAAGTGCTCGTCCGCCCCCCACCGAGGAGTTCCGCACCGTGTCCGTCCCGCGCCGTCCGTACGTCCTGCTCGTCGCCCTGTTCCTGCTGGTCATCGGCTGCTCCGCCGGGGCGGTGCAGACCACCGACCCCTCCGCGCCCCGGGGTGCGGAGGGCCCCGGGGCCTCAGCCGCACCGCCCCGCGCCGTGGAGAGCCTCCGGCCCCCCGCCGAGATTCCGGACCTGGGTCCGCAGACCCGGGCGCAGATTCCGGCCACGGCCCGGCAGGCCCTCGTGGTGACCGGTCAGGGCCCCGATTCCAACCGTTCCTCGGCCGTCCTCTACAGCCTCGACGACCCGGCTCTCGGCTGGAGACCCGGGGCGGGCCCGTGGCCCGCCCACAACGGCATGGAGGGCTGGACGGACCACCATCTCGCCGACGACCTCCGCTCGCCCGTCGGGGTCTTCGGCCTCACCGACGCGGGCGGCCGGCTGCCCGACCCGGGCGCGTTGCTCCCGTACGACGAACAGCACCGCTTCGCGGTGAGCGGCGAGGGCTTCCTCGGGGAGCCGCTCGAAGGCTCCTTCGACTACGTCGTCGCCATCAACTACAACCGGACCCCGGGCACCAGCCCGCTGGACCGCACCCGGCCGCTCGGCGCGGAGAGGGGCGGCGGCATCTGGATCCATGTGGACCACGGCGGGCCCACCCAGGGCTGTGTCTCGCTCACCGAGGACCGGATGCGGGAGCTGCTGCTCACCCTGGACCCCGCGAAGTACCCCGTGATCGTGATGGGGGACGCCGCGTCGCTGGCCCTGTGACGAGGGCGTACGCGCCGGTGGACGACGCGGAGGAGCCCGGGTCCCGATGTGTTCGGGGCCCGGGCTCCTGCCTTGTGTAACGCCGCTTACGCGGGCTTCTCCTCCAGACGCGGGAACAGCACCGCGCCCTTCGTGACCGTCGCGCCCACGGGCAGCTGACCCCAGCGGCCCGCGTCCTGCACCGGCTGGTCGGCCAGGGTGCCCAGGGACGCCTCGGCGCCCAGGGACTCCCACAGCTTCTGCGAGGTGTCCGGCATCACCGCGTTCAGCAGGACCGCGACACCGCGCAGGGCGTCGGCCGCCGTGTACAGGATGGTCGCCAGCCGCGCCTGGCCCTCGGGCGAGGTGTCCTTGGCGACCTTCCAGGGCTCCTGCTCCGTGATGTAGCCGTTGACCTGCTTCACGAAGTCGAAGATCGCCAGGATGCCGCCCTGGAAGTCCAGGTCCTCGCCGATCTTCCTGTCGGCGGAGGCGACGGCCGCGGCCAGGCCCTCCTGGACCGCCCGCTCCGCGTCACCGGCGGCCGTGGCCTCCGGGAGCGCACCGCCGAAGTACTTGCCGACCATGGCCGCGACGCGCGAGGCGAGGTTGCCGTAGTCGTTGGCCAGCTCGGAGGTGTAGCGGGCGCTGAAGTCCTCCCAGGAGAACGAGCCGTCGCTGCCGTACGCGATGGCCCGCAGGAAGTACCAGCGGTAGGCGTCCACGCCGAAGTGCGTGGTCAGGTCCTGGGGCTTGATGCCGGTCAGGTTCGACTTGGACATCTTCTCGCCGCCGACCATCAGCCAGCCGTTGGCGACGACCTTGCCGGGCAGCGGCAGTCCCTGCGCCATCAGCATGGCCGGCCAGATGACCGAGTGGAACCGCAGGATGTCCTTGCCGATCAGGTGCACGTCCGCCGGGAAGGTTCCGTCGAACTTCTCCTGGTTGGCGCCGTAGCCGACCGCCGTCGCGTAGTTGAGGAGGGCGTCGATCCACACGTAGATCACGTGCTTCGGGTCCCACGGCACCGGGACGCCCCAGTCGAACGTGGAGCGCGAGATCGACAGGTCCTGGAGACCCTGCTTCACGAAGTTCACGATCTCGTTGCGGGCGGACTCGGGCTGGATGAAGTCCGGGTTGGCCGCGTAGAACTCCATGAGCTTCGGACCGTACTCGCTGAGCTTGAAGAAGTAGTTCTCCTCCTTGAGGAGCTCCACCGGCTTCTTGTGGATCGGGCACAGCTTCGTGCCGTCCTCGGCCTCGATCAGGTCGCCGGGGAGCTTGTACTCCTCGCAGCCGACGCAGTACGGGCCTTCGTACCCGCCCTTGTAGATCTGGTCCTTGTCGTACAGGTCCTGCACGAACTCCTGCACACGGTCGGTGTGCCGCTTCTCCGTCGTACGGATGAAGTCGTCGTTCGCGATGTTCAGGTGCTCCCAGAGGGGCTTCCACGCTTCCTCGACGAGCTTGTCGCACCAGGCCTGGGGCGTGACGTTGTTCGCCTCGGCCGTGCGCATGATCTTCTGACCGTGCTCGTCCGTGCCGGTGAGGTACCACACCTTCTCGCCGCGCTGGCGGTGCCAGCGGGTGAGCACGTCGCCTGCGACGGTCGTGTAGGCGTGGCCCAGGTGAGGAGCGTCGTTGACGTAGTAGATGGGGGTCGATACGTAGTAACTCTTCACGACGTCGCCCCCTTGCTTCTCGGATCCAGTGGCCGCCATGGTCGAAATCCTAACGGCCCGTGGAAGATCCACTCACATCGATGAGTGTGCCCCGGGCGGCGGAGAGCTTTGCGAAACATCCTTTCCCGTACCAAAGACGCATCCTGGGAGGAGTGGGCACGCGTGCGCGAGGCAGGGGACAACACGATGCGGGTACTGGTCGCCGAGGACGAGGAGATTCTGGCGGAGCTGGTGGCGACCGGGCTGCGGCGGGCCGGATTCGCCGTCGACACCGTGTACAGCGGTGACGCCGCGCTCGCCTACCTCGGGCTCCACGACTACGACGTCGTGGTCCTGGACCGCGACCTCCCCCGGGTGCACGGCGACGACGTGGCCCGCAGGCTCGTCTCCACCGGCTCGCGGACCAGGATCCTGATGCTCACCGCCTCCGGGACGATGGAGGACCGGGTGGAGGGGCTCGACCTCGGCGCGGACGACTATGTGAGCAAGCCCTTCGAGTTCCCCGAACTGGTCTCCCGGGTGCGCGCGCTGCGGCGGCGCAGCGCCCGGCCCGTGCCGCCGCAGCTGGAGAGACACGGCATCCGGCTCGACAGCGTGCGCCGCGCCGCCACCCGCGACGGGCGGGACCTGGACCTGTCGCCGAAGGAGTTCACCGTGCTGCAGCTGCTGTTGGAGGCCGACGGGGGCACGGTCAGCGCGGAGGAGCTGCTGGAGCGAGCCTGGGACGCCAACGCCGATCCCTTCACGGGCGCCGTCCGCGTCTGCATGAGCAAGCTGCGCGCCAAGCTGGGCGAGCCGGCCCTGATCCGTACGGTCCAGGGCGTCGGGTACGCCCTGTGAGCAGGCTGCTGGGGCTGGTGCGGGCCGGCGGGACGGCGCACGTCCGGCACTCCACGATCCGGATGCGGATCGCCCTCGTCTACGGCGGGGTCTTCCTGGTCCTCGGCACCGCGCTGCTCGCCACGGTCAATCTGGCCTCGCGCGCCGGTACGGACTCGCAGGCCCGGGCCATCGCCACGTCCGCCGCGGTCGCCCAGCCGGGCTTCGCGGTCAACGGTCCCCTGCACGCACGGGGCCGCCTCGGCCCGCCCACGGTCTACGACGTCACCGACGACGTCAGCGACGCCGCGAGCCGCGAGCTCCTGTACTGGTCGGCCGCCGCGCTGCTCGTCATGACGGGCTGCGCGGTCGGGGTCGGCTGGTGGACCGCGGGGCGGGTGCTGCGGCCCGTCCACGCGATGACGGCGAAGGCGCGACGGCTCTCCGAGCACACCCTGCACGAGCGGATCGCGTCCAGCGGCCCCGACGACGAGCTGAAGGAGCTCGGCGAGACGCTCGACGCGCTGCTGGCCCGGCTGGAGAAGGCCTTCGACAGCCAGCGGCGGTTCATCGCCAACGCCTCGCACGAGCTGCGGACCCCCCTGGCCACCCAGCGGGCGGCGATCCAGGTGGGGCTGGACGACCCGTCTCCGGAGGATCTCGTACGGACCCGGCAGACGCTGCTGGACAACAACCGGCGCAGCGAGCGGCTCATCGAGGGGCTGCTGGTGCTGGCGCGCAGCGAGCGGGGACTGGCGCGCGGGGAGCGCGCGGAGGTCGACCTGGCTCAGGTGGTGACGGAGGAGGCGGCCCGGCCCCTGGCGGCGGCGGAGCGGGTGTCGGCGAACCGGCCCGAGGTGACGGTCGCGGCCGAGCCCTGCGTCGTACGGGGCAACCGGCAGCTGCTCGCGCAGCTGGTGGCGAATCTGCTGTCCAACGCGGTGCGGTACAACGTGCCCGGCGGCCGGGTGGGGGTGGCACTGTCGGCGGACGGGGTCCTGGCGGTCCGCAACACCGGCCCGGTGGTGGCCGAGGGGGACATCGCGGGGTTCTTCCAGCCGTTCCGGCGCGGGGAGGGGCGGGACCGGATGGGGCAGGGCTCGGGGCTCGGCCTGTCGATCGTGCGCTCCATCGCGCTGGCCCACGGCGGTACGGTCACGGCGGTGCCCGGCCCGGAGGGCGGGCTCACCGTGACCGTACGGCTGCCGGTGGATCAGCCCTCCGCGACGATCCCGCGGGCGGCGGCCCAGGCGGGGAGCCCGGCGAGCACCTCCCGGTAGAACTTCGCGTCGGGCACCTCGCGCGGGGCGGGACCCGCGTGGAAGAACCCGGCGTTCTCGACGTCCAGCCGGCGCAGGAAGTCGAAGGCCTTCGCGTCCTCGTCGCCGAACGCGACGAACTGGAAGAACAGCGGCAGCCGCGCCGCGTCGGCCAGGGCCTGCTTGGCCGCGACCTTGGCGTCCGGGGCGCCGTCCGTCTGGAAGATCACCAGTGCGGGGCCGTCGGCACCGGACTTCTCGTAGTGCGCGACGACCTCCTCGACGGCCCGGTGGTAGTTCGTACGGCCCAGGCGGCCGAGGCCCTCGTGCAGTTCGTCGACCCGGCCCTCGTGGGCGGTGAGGTCGATCGCCCCGGTGCCGTCGATGTCGGTCGAGAAGAAGACGACCGGCACGGTGGCGTTGGCGTCCAGGTGCGCGGCCAGCGCCAGCGTGCGGTCGCCCAGGTGCTGGGCGCTGCCGTCCTTGTAGAACGGCCGCATCGAACCGGACCGGTCGAGCACCAGGTACACGGTGGCCCGCAGCCCGGTCAGCCCGTGGGCCTTGAGCCCGGCCTGCGCGGCCTTGTACGGGGCCACGAGCGCGGGCGCGGCCGCCTTGACCCGGGCGAGGGTGACGGCGGGCTTGCCGGCCGCCGGGGCGGTGGACTTGCCCTGGGGCTTGGCGGCCTTCGGCTCCGGCTCGGGCGCGGCGGCGGCCTCGGCGGCCTTCGGCTCGGGCTCGGCGGCGGCCTCGGCCTTGGGCGGCTCGGGGGCCGCTTCCGGCTCGGGGGCCTTCCCGACGACCGGCTCGGCGGCCGGCTTCTCGGCCGCGGGCTCCGCGACGGGCTTCCCGGCCGCGGCCGGCTCCGGGGCGGCCTCCACCTCGGCGGCAGACGCCTCGGCAACCGGCGCGTCAGCAACGGGCGCCTCGGTGGCCTTCGCCTCGGTGGCCTTCGCCTCCTCCGCCGCGGGCGTCTCGGCCTCCGGCTCCGGGTCCATGTCGATCGTGATGGGCGCCACGGCGGCAGCCTCGGTCTCGGCCACGGCCTCCGCAGCCGGCTCAGCGGCCGTGTCAGCGGGAGCCACCGCGTCGGCGGCGTCCTTCCCGGTGTCCGCGGTGCCGGCCGTGGCCGGCTTCGCCTCCGGGTCCGATCCCTGGGCCGGAACCTTCGGCGCGGGCGCGGAGGTCGTCGTACCCGCCGACGCCTTGTCGAAGGCCGCCGCGACCAGGTCCGACGCCTGTCCGCTGTCGTGCTCGGCACCGGCGGACCGGTCCGAGGAGGAGGCCGGGGCCGGTACCGAGGCCTTCGCGGGCTCGGCCGCCGGAGTGGCGTTCTCCGGCTCCGGCTCCGTGGGCTGGGTGCGCTCGGCCTGGGGCGGGACGGTGGCCGTGGCCGACTCGTCCTGCTCCGTGCGGCCGAACACCTTGCGCAGCAAGCTCCGAATGCCCATGGGCGAGGCCTTTCGCATGAGTTGGGTGCGATAAATGTCCGTACTGCGGGAATTGATCCCTGGCCAGGGCGGATACGTAAGGTTAGCGGCCGGATCCGGCCGTTCGGCTGTGCGGCCCGCCCCGGCGTCAACCGAGCCCCAACCGAGTCGTCACCGAGTCCTGGACGGGAGCCCGTACGACCAGGAGCGGAGCGGTGTCCGGGACTTCACCCGCCGTTCACCGGCAGTCCCTCGAACGGCGTGGATGCGCCCCTACCGTCACCGCGTGACACACAGACGGAGGGACGAAAACGTGCGCGAACTGCTTCCGCTCATCGGCTCGCACCAGGGCGGGCGCTCTGCGCTGACCTGCCGCTACCGCTGCGGTGACGCCTGCTTCCAGGAGGTCCCGAACACGAGCGACAACGAGTACGCCGGCGACATCATCGCCGGTGCCCTGTCGCGCCGTTCGATGCTGCGCGCCGCCGCCGTGGTGACCGTGGCCGCCGCGGGGACCGCCGCTCTCGCCGGCCCGGCCGCCCCGGGCGCCGAGGCCGCACCGCTCACCGGGCGGACCGGCGGCAGGCCGAAGCCCACCGCCACGGGCGCCCGGGGCCTGCGCTTCGCGGCCGTCGCGCCGAACACCGACGACAAGGTCACCATCCCCGACGGCTACGGCCAGAACGTGGTGATCCGCTGGGGCGAGCCGATCCTGCGCGGCGCCCCCGCCTTCGACCCGGAGAAGCAGTCCGCGAAGGCGCAGGCGGGCCAGTTCGGTTACAACAACGACTTCCTCTCGCTGCTCCCGCTGCGCGGTGAGCGCGGCCGTCAGGTGCTGGTCGCCAACCACGAGTACACGGACGAGAACCTGATGTTCCGTGGTTACGATCCGGCCGCCCCGACCCGTGAGCAGGTGGAGATCGCCTGGGCGGCCCACGGACTCTCCGTGGTCGTCGTCCAGGAGGAGAACCGCACGGGCAAGCTCGCCCCGGTCACCCGCCACCCGCTGAACCGTCGGCTCACCGCGACCAGCGAATTCCGGGTCACCGGTCCGGCCGCCGGCAGCCCGCTGCTGCGCACCTCCGCCGACCGCACCGGCCGCAAGGTGCTCGGCACCCTCAACAACTGCGCCGGCGGAACCACCCCGTGGGGCACCACGCTGCACGGCGAGGAGAACTTCAACCAGTACTTCGCCAACGGCTCCAGCGACACCGACAAGCGCTACGGCATCGGCACCGCCGCGACCGAGCGCAAGTGGGAGCGGTTCGACAAGCGCTTCGACCTGGCGCAGGAGCCCAACGAGGCGCACCGCTTCGGCTGGGTCGTCGAGCTCGACCCGTACGACCCCGACTCCACGCCCCGCAAGCGGACCGCGCTCGGCCGCTTCAAGCACGAGGCGGCGCAGCCCCGGCTGACCGCCGACGGCCGTCCCGTGGTCTACATGGGCGACGACGAACGGTTCGACTACTTCTACAAGTTCGTCTCCAGCAAGCGGATGAAGAAGGGGAACTCGCGGGCCGCCCGGGAGCACAACCTCACCCTGCTGGACGAGGGCACGCTGTACGTCGCCAAGCTGACCGGGGACTCCCCCGTCACGGAGTTCGACGGCACGGGCAAGCTCCCCTCCGACGGCGAGTTCGACGGCAGCGGTGTCTGGATCCCGCTCGCCACGGGCACCACCTCGCACGTCCCGGGCATGACGGCCGAGGAGGTGTACGTCTTCACCCGGCTGGCCGGTGACAAGGTCGGCGCCACGAAGATGGACCGCCCCGAGGACGTCGAGCCGTCGCCGCGCACCGGCCGGGTGTACATCGCCCTGACCAACAACACCGACCGCGGCAAGGCGGGCAAGGCGGGCGCGGACGAGGCCAACCCGCGCAACGCCAACAAGCACGGCCAGATCCTGGAGCTCGCGGAGAACTGGGACGACCCGGCGGGGGACGGGTTCGCCTGGCGGCTGTTCCTCGTCGCCGGGGATCCGGAGGACCCGTCGACGTACTTCTCCGGTTTCCCGAAGGAGAAGGTCAGCCCCATCTCCTGCCCGGACAACGTGGCCTTCGACGACCACGGCAACCTGTGGATCTCCACGGACGGCAACCAGCTCGGCTCGCACGACGGCCTGTTCGGCGTCGCGACGCAGGGCGAACGGCGGGGTGAGCTCAAGCAGTTCCTCACCGTGCCGACCGGTGCGGAGACCTGCGGACCGGTGATCCAGGACCGCCGTGTCCTCGTCGCCGTCCAGCACCCGGGCGAGGTGGACGGCGCCTCCGTCGAGAAGCCGGCGAGCACCTGGCCGGACGGGCGCGGCAGGATCGTGCGCCCGTCGGTCGTCGCCGTCTGGCGCAAGGACGGCAGCGACATCGGCGTCTGAGGTCCGAGGTCCGAGGCGCGCCGGGCGGCCGGAAACGGAGGCCCGCCTACGGCCTGTGTCCGTGCGGTGCATGCCTGATGAGTGTCGTTCAAATGTGTTCATGAGGCCCATAGTTGCGTTGCTAGCGTGACCGGCCGGTGTGACCGACGTCAGGTCGGTCGTGCCGGCCGATCAGTACGCGCACTCACGAAGGGCCCCCACATGGGACATCCATCCCGCAGAACACGCCTCGCGGCCTGTGCCGTCGCGGCAGGCGCACTGCTGTCCGCGCTGGTGCCCGCGACGGGTGCCACGGCCGCTCCCGCGGGCGCCCCGCGCGCCGTCGCGGCGGACGATCCCGTACCGGGCCACGAGGGCATGCCGGACGACGGCTTCGAGGACGCGCCCGAGGGGGAGCAGGACGACCTCGCGGGCGCGGGCACCTCTCCCTCGGCGTCGGCCGGGGCCGACGCGCAGGCCGTGGTCCCCGGGCGCCCGGGCGACTTCACGCTGGCGGCCGGCACCGATCTGACCGGTCTGGTCGGCAAGCTGGACGCCGCGCTGCCCAAGCAGGGCCTCACCGCGCTCATGACCCAGGCCAACCGGGACGCCGGATGGAACTCCACCTGCGGTGACGCCGCCATCTACGGTCCCGACCTGGTCGCCGCGCCCCGGGTCTGCTGGGCGGACGACGACGCCACGTCCTCCGAGTGGATCCCGCAGGCGATCACCGGTGTCTCCGACGCCCAGGAGGACGAGGACTGGGGGACCTCGGACGCCGAGCCCATCGCGGTGGCCGGCTACGACGACCGGAACCCAGGCCGCAGCGACTACGCCTCCGGCCGTGACAACTGCGTGCAGGCTTCCGCGTCCGACGCCTGCAACGAGAAGGGCATACGGGTCAGCTTCTTCAACCAGGCCACCAAGAAGTACCGCCATGTGCTGCTGGCCTGGCCCTACCTGAACTCGAAGGACCACATCTCCTTCGACGCCCTGCACGCCAGCGAGGGCAAGTGCACCGCGGCCTCCGGCGTGACGGCCTCCTGCAAGGCGCAGAACGGCATCCACGCGGGCGGCATGGTCTGGTACGGCAACTACCTGTACGTCGCCGACACGGCCAACGGCATGCGGGTCTTCGACCTCCGCAAGATCATGGACCTCAACCCGGACAACGACGCCTCGGTCCACGACCCGACGCCGGACGGCCTGGTCAGCAACGTCGTCGACAAGAAGCGGGTCGGCCGCCAGAACAACGTCTGGTACGCCTACGGCTACCGGTACGTGATGCCCCAGGTCGCCTCGCTGAAGTTCACCACGGCGAAGAACGGCGGGTCCACCAGCGGCAACCAGTGCTACGCGACGGGCCGCCCGAAGGCCTCGTACATCTCGCTCGACCGGACCGGCGACGACCACATGGTCCTCGGGGAGTACTGCAACACCAACAACGGCGGGTCCAGCAACGGCCGTGTCGGCACCTACCCGATGACCGCGCTGACCGCCGCGGTCGAGGGTGCGGCGGGTACCTCGGCCAAGGCGGACCTCGCGTACGGGCTGCCGGACACCGGCACCTTCGGGGGCGAGGCCCTCTGGCACAAGATCCAGGGCGTCACGCGCTACGACGGTGCGTGGTACTTCCACCGCAGCAACGCCTACGACAACGGCCGGCTGATGCAGGCCACCCCGAAGACCGTGGACGGCACGACGCAGCTCGTCGCCAACCCGAAGATCCTGGAGAGCTCGTTCGGCCCGGAGGACCTGTACCTCGCGCACGGCAGGGGCGACGGCCTCCCGCCGAAGCTGTGGTCGCTCAGCGAGCACGCGCCCAGCAAGTGCGGGGTGTGCAAGCGGGAGCTGTACAGCTACGACATGGGCGCGGTGATCAGCGGCTTCGGCTCCTGACCGCTCCGGCCCGCTTCCCACCCGCTTCCGGCCCACCACGGCGCCTCACCGCACTACAGTCGTACGCATGGTTTCCGGTGAGGCGCCGCAGGCGGAGGGAAGCGTCCGGGTCGACGCCTGGATCTGGGCGGTCCGGCTGACCAAGACCCGGTCGCAGGCGGCCGCCGCCTGCCGCGCGGGGCACGTGCGGGTCAACGGCGAGCGCGCGAAGCCCGCCCAGGCGCTGCGTACGGGCGACGAGGTGCGGCTGCGGCACGCGGGCCGGGACCGGATCGTGGTGGTGTCCAGGATCGTGAAGAAGCGGGTGGGACCGCCCGTCGCGGCCGAGTGCTTCGTCGACAACAGCCCGCCCCCGCCGCCGCGCGAGGTGGCCCTCCAGGTCCCGGTCCGTGACCGTGGCACCGGCCGTCCCACCAAGCGGGACCGCCGCGAGATGGAGCGCCTCCAAGGCATCCAGGGCCCCCAGGGCAGGGGCCCGAACCCCGGCTAGTCAGCTCTGGTAGCCCTCCACCTCGGAGGCGGGGCGCACCCTCGCCTCCGAGGGGTCCTCGCCGTACTCGCTGAGCGCGCGCCGCTGCCGCAGCAGGTCCCAGCACTGGTCCAGCTGGACCTCCACCTCGCGCAGCCGTACCCGCTCCTCGGCGGAGAGTCCCAGTTCGGCGGTGGAGCGGGAGCGCAGGGCGCGCTCCTCGGCGATCAGCCCGTCGATGTTCTCGAAGATGTCCTGGTCGGCCATGAGCCTCTCCCGGTCCTGTGTCGTTCGGTGGCGAAGACGGTTTCGTTCGGCGAAGTCGGTTTCAGAGGGCGAAGACGGTCTTGCCGCGCGCCCCGCCCGCGCGGTTCTGCACCAGCGCCTGCGGCGCCTTCTCCAGGGGGAGCTCCATGTCGACGGGCACGGCCAGCTCGCCGCGTGCCACCGCCGAGGCCAGCTCGTCCAGCACCGCGGTGGCCGGGGCGAGCCGGAAGTCGGCCCAGGCGACGCCCGCAGGAGCCGCGACGCCCCGGGTGGTCACCGCGACCCCGCCGTCGCGCACCAGGGCGGTGTACATGGCGAACGACGCGGTGTCGGCGGAGACCAGGTCGACGAGCGCGTCGACGCCGTCCGGGCAGAGGTCGCGCACGGCGGCCTCCAGCGCTTCGGGGCCCTCGGTCGTGTCGACGGTGGCGGTCGCCCCGAGCGCCCGCATCCGCCGCCGCTCGTCGCCCCGCACGGCGGCGACGACCGCGGTCCCCCGGGCCGCGGCGAGCTGGGTGAGGAAGCTGCCGACGCCGCCCGTCGCCCCGACGATCAGCAGGCTCAGTCCGCTGCGTACGGCCGTGCTCGACAGGATCTGCGCGGCGGTCGACCCGGCCGTGGGGAGCGCCGCGGCGAGCTGGAGCGGCATGTCGCGGGGGACCAGGGCGATCGGGGAGTCCTGCGGGACGCACACGTACTCGGCGTACGCACCGCGGCGTCCGGGCGGCGACGCCGTGACCCGGCCGAAGACCGGGTCGCCGACCCGGAACGTGTTGTCGCCGCTGCCGATCATGTCCACCCGGCCCGCGAAGTCGGTGCCCAGCACGAGCGGGTACGCCGGCGGGTCGGCGCCCTCGGGGGCACCGTCGGCGGTCTGCCGGTCGAGCGGGTTGAGCGCCGCGTACTCGATCTTCACCCGCACCTCGCCCGCACCGGGGTCGGGCTTCGGCATCTCGACGAGTCCGGGCTCCGCACGGAACGCGCTGACGGCGATGGCACGCATACGGCAGCCCTCTCACTCGGCCCCCTGCACTCACGCATCCCACTCTCGCCCGGCCCACGCACCCCCGCATGTCGGGCCCGGGAGCGCCCGGGATCAGGTGCGCGAGGGCGCCGCAGCGGTCGTCCGCCCCCGCCGGCCCGCCACGAACCGCCCGGCGAGCCCGCCGACCACCAGCACCGCCCCCACGAGCAGCACGATCCACACCGTCGTGCGCAGGGACGCGGTCAGCGCGTCGTAGACCGCGGCGGCCCCGCCCCGGTCGGTCCCCGGAACCTCGTCGAGCACCCGGGCGCGGCCGACGGCGACCGCGATCCGGAGCAGGACCGCACCGAGGGCCAGCCCGCCGCCCGCCACGGCCGCGGTGGTCAGGGCGGCCCGCGCTCCACCGCGTACGAGCGTGAGGCCCAGCACCAGGACGAGCAGGACCACCGTCGCCACCGCCGGCCAGACACTGCAGTACCTGAGCCACCGGAACGAGGACCGCAGCTCGTCGGCGCGGTCGGCGGACAGCACGGTGAGGGAGGTCTCCCGGACCGGGATCCGGTCGGCGAACGGCACCCCGCTGTCGACCAGCTCCTTCTTGACCTCCTCGATCACCGGCGCCAGATCGATGGTCACGGCCTGCCCGTCGTCCCCGTGCAGCGACGCGGTGACCGCTTGGTGCGCCGTACGGTTCGCGCTGTCCCACGCCCGCTGGAAGGCGTCGGTCGTCGTGAACGACAGGGCGGTCTCGCGCAGGAACTGCTCGACGGTGTCCTGGAGCGGCCCGACGTCGATGTTCTTCATCGCCTCGTCCGTGACCACCGTGGCCACGGTGGTCCGTACGTCGGTGTCCGAGGCCAGCGGGGAGACGGCGGCGAGATACCGGTCGGTGTCGTCGAGCTCCAGATCGACCCACGCCGAGAGCGCGCCGAACGGGACCAGCACGGCGAGCAGGACGAGCAGTACCGCCGACAGGGCCGCTGAGAGAGAGGTCCGCACGGACACCAGCCAATCCCGTGCGGCGGCGGGGCGCTCCGGGCCGTACGCCATTCGAGTTGCCGGGCGGCCCGGCCGGGTGTGCGCTGGAGGAACACGACGGCGGACGACGGGGGCGACGGAAGGAGCTGTGCGTCATGGCCACACACGCGACGATGCCGATGCGCCGGCGGACGCATGCCCGCACCCCTGCCCGGCAGGGGCACCGGCACACCGCGCTCGCCTGGATGGTGCCCCTGGTGCTGGGCGTGATCCTCGGATTCTGGGCCTTCTTCATCAACCGGGACGGCGGGACGACCACGAACGGGCAGATCTGGCTCGGAGTCGTCTCCGGCGTGGCGTTCGCCGCGCTCTGCTTCCTGTTCGCGCGAGTCCGGTGGTCCCTGCCGCGCGAGCTGCGCGCGGCGGCGTGCGGCGTGCTGGCCGGAGGCGCGGTCGGCTACCTGTCCAGCCTCAACGGCCGGAGCGTGCTGATGTCGGGCTTCATCGGACTGGTGGTCGGCGCGGGGACGCTCGTCACGATGTTCTACGCCTACTACACGCGCGAGGAGTGACGGCCGGTCCCGGCCGCACGACGAACGGGCGGGCCCCCGAAGTGCCGGGGGCCCGCCCGTTCGTCGTGCGGGAGGCCGGGGTGCCTCGTCGGTCAGTCGCGGACGACGGTGACCGGGCAGCTCGCGTGCTGGGCGACGTGGAGGCTGACCGAGCCGAGCAGCGTCGCCTTGAAGCCGCTGTAACCACGGGCGCCGACGACCAGCAGGTTCGCGCCCTTGGAGCGTTCCAGCAGGGACTGGGCGGGGTTGCCGATCACCACGATCTTCTCGACCGCCGCCGCTCCCTCGGCGCCGAGGGCCTCCTCCAGCGCCTCGTTGAGCGCCACGGTGGCCACCGCCTGCGGGTCGAAGTCCTCCGGCATGCCCGGCATCATGGACCCCCAGCTGGTCGCGGGGTACTCCCAGCTGTTGACCGCCTCGACGGTGTCGCCGGTCAGCTCGGCCTGGCGTACGGCCCACCGCAGTGCCTTGATCGACGGGTCCGACCCGTCGACGCCCACGACGATCCTGCCCATGTCTGCCTCCAGTGTGTTCAACATTTACGGCATACAGGGAGCAACTGTAGTCAAGGCGGGCACCGGGGCCGCTCAGGCCCCCGGAGTTCCGGTTCAGCCGACCCGCAGGCCGGCGAGCTGCTGCTCGAACGGGACGAGCGCGTCCTCGCCGTCGTCGAGGGTCGGGGTCCGTGAGGCGCCGGACACGGTCCGCCCCGTCACGGCGGAGGCGAGCTCGCCGCCCGCGCGGCGGATCCGGGAGGGCAGCCCCTCGGTGTACTCGTCCCCGTTCGCGCCCCAGTCCTCGGACGCCGCGTACACGGAGGTCGGCAGGACGACGGCCCGCAGGTAGGCGAAGAGCGGGCGCATCGCGTGCTCCAGGACCAGCGAGTGGCGGGGTGTTCCGCCGGTCGCCGCGATGACCACGGGCTTACCGGTCAGCGCGGTGTTGTCGACCAGGTCGAAGAAGGACTTGAACAGCCCGCTGTACGAGGCGGTGAAGACGGGTGTCACGGCGATCAGTCCGTCCGCCCCGGTCACCGCGTCGAGCGCCTTCTTCAGGCCGGCCGGCGGGAAGCCGGTGACCAGGTGGTTGGCGATGTCGACGGCCAGGTCGCGCAGCTCGACGACCTGGACCTCGACGCGGCGGTCCTGGTCGGCCGCCAGCCTCTCGCGGGTGGCCTCGGCGAGCCGGTCGGCCAGCAGCCGGGTGGAGGAGGGGCTGCTGAGACCGGCCGCGACGGCGACGATCTTCAGGGGAGCGGTGGCGGGCACGGTCATCGGAGCTCCTTCGGGTCTGCGGCGGCGCGGGCGGCGGCGACCGCGGGGTGGACGGGGGCGTCCGGCACTCCGGCCGGGCGCAGGCGGGCGAACTCCTTGCGCAGGACGGGCACGACCTCCTCGCCCAGGATGTCGAGCTGCTCCAGGACCGTCTTCAGGGGCAGCCCCGCGTGGTCCATCAGGAACAGTTGGCGCTGGTAGTCACCGACGTCCTCGCGGAAGGACAGGGTCCGCTCGATGACCTCCTGCGGGGAGCCGACGGTCAGCGGGGTCTGCTGGGTGAAGTCCTCCAGGGAGGGCCCGTGCCCGTAGACCGGCGCGTTGTCGAAGTACGGGCGGAACTCCCGCACCGCGTCCTGCGAGTTCTTCCGCATGAACACCTGGCCGCCCAGGCCCACGATGGCCTGCTCGGCGGTGCCGTGCCCGTAGTGGGCGTAGCGGCGCCGGTAGAGGTCGACCATCTTCTTCGTGTGCTCCATGGGCCAGAAGATGTTGTTGTGGAAGAACCCGTCGCCGTAGTACGCGGCCTGCTCGGCGATCTCCGGCGAGCGGATCGAGCCGTGCCAGACGAACGGCGGGACGCCGTCCAGCGGGCGCGGGGTCGCGGTGAAGGACTGCAGCGGGGTGCGGAACTTCCCCTCCCAGTCGACGACGTCCTCGCGCCACAGCTTGTGCAGCAGCGCGTAGTTCTCGATCGCCAGCGGGATGCCCTGGCGGATGTCCTTGCCGAACCAGGGGTAGACCGGGCCGGTGTTGCCGCGGCCCATCATCAGGTCGACGCGGCCGTCGGCCAGGTGCTGGAGCGTGGCGTAGTCCTCGGCGATCTTCACCGGGTCGTTGGTGGTGATCAGCGTGGTCGAGGTGGAGAGGATCAGCTTCTCGGTGCGGGCCGCGATGTAGCCGAGCGTGGTCGTCGGCGAGGACGGGACGAACGGCGGGTTGTGGTGCTCGCCGGTCGCGAAGACGTCCAGGCCCACTTCCTCGGCCTTGAGCGCGATCGCGAGGGTCGCCTTGATCCGCTCGTTCTCGCTCGGTGTCGTACCGGTCGTGGGGTCGGTGGTGACGTCCCCGACGGTGAAGATCCCGAACTGCATGGCGCCCGCCTCCAAAGGTGTTGCGCGAGAAGTGTTGAGCGAGTGGTTCCGAGTTGTTGTTGAACGTTGAACTATGTGAACACACCCTACAACGGAGCACCCCCTCTCTCTATTCCACCCGCGCCCCGGCCCTTGTCCATCCGGGCTCACGCCCTCAGGACACGGTGCGCGCTACACTCGGCCCATGACCTCCGTACCGTGCCGAAACTGGTGGCGCTCCTCCTAGGAGCGGCCACCTTCTCCGCGCGGAACCAGGGCCGTTCGATCTTCGGACGGCCCTTTTCGCTGCCTCGGTGCCCCGTGACGGGCCGTCCTCCACGCATACACCACCAGCGAGGAGACCCCCGTGACCACGACCGCCGACCTCTCCGTCAGTCCCGCGGCGCGCCGCAGCGCCGAACTGGAACAGCGGCTCGCCCTGGACCCCGGACGCTTCCGCGTCCTCACCGGGGACCGGCCCACCGGTGCCCTGCACCTCGGCCACTACTTCGGCACCCTCCACAACCGGGTGCGCCTCCAGGACCTCGGCGTGGACGTCTTCGTGCTGATCGCCGACTACCAGGTCCTCACCGACCGGGACGTCGCCGAACGGCTCACCGAGCATGTGGAGGGGCTGCTCCTGGACTATCTCGCCATCGGGATCGACCCCGCCCGTACGACGGTCTTCAACCACAGCGCGGTCCCCGCCCTCAACCAGCTGCTGCTGCCGTTCCTGTCCCTGGTCTCCGTCGCGGAACTGGGCCGCAACCCCACGGTGAAGGACGAGATCGCCCACTCCCGGCAGTCCGCCGTCAGCGGCCTCATGTACACCTATCCGGTGCACCAGGCCGCCGACATCCTGTTCTGCAAGGGCAACCTCGTGCCCGTCGGCCAGGACCAGCTGCCCCACCTGGAGATCACCCGTACCGTCGCCCGGCGCTTCAACGAGCGGTACGGCGATCTCTTCCCCGAGCCCGACGCGCTGCTCTCCGCGGCGCCCCTGCTGCTCGGCACCGACGCCACCAAGATGAGCAAGAGCCGGGGCAACTCCATCGCGCTGGGCGCCGACGCCGACGAGACCGCCCGGCTGATCAAGGGCGCCACCACCGACGCCGACCGGCACATCACCTACGACCCCGGGCTGCGGCCCGGGGTGTCGAGCCTGGTGCTGCTGGCCGCGCTCTGCCTGGGCCGCGACCCGCACGAGGTCGCCGAGGAGATCGGTGGCGGCGGCGCGGCCGGTCTCAAGCGGACCGTGACGGACGCCGTCAACACGCGCATGGCCCCGATCCGCGCCCGCCGGGCGGAGTACGCCCAGGACATGGGGTACGTACGGGACGTGCTGCGCGCCGGCAACGAGCGGGCGAACGCCGTGGCCGACGCGACGCTCACGGAGGTCAGGGAGGCGATGGGGATGTTCGTCTGAAGCCCCCTGAAGGTCCCTGAAGGCCCCCGGCTCCGGGCGGCCCGGCCCCGGGCTCCCGCCCCCGGCTCAGCGGCGTGCCGCCGGGTGTCGCTGTCCGCGCAGCAGCTCGGCCAGCCCGCGCCGGGTCGCGGCGATCACCACCCGGTCCACCGGCCGCAGCACATAGCCCGGGTGCAGGTCCCAGACCAGGCCGGAGGGCCGGTCCGGGCCGGCCGGCACCGTACCGCCGTCGGGGTCGAACGGCGGTACGGCGGCCAGGTCGGGGAGGCGGTCGGCCGGCGGGGTGGCGTCCAGGGCGAGCACCCGCCAGGCGCCCGCCCGGAACGCCTGGTCGACGGTCCGGCCCTCCAGCTGCGGGTGGCCCGCCACCTCCAGCGCCGCGAACAGCATCACCTTGCGCTCCACCGGCACCGCGCCCAGGATCTGCCGCCCCATCATGGCGACGGCGAACGACGGCGCGGCCAGATGGGACACCGAGCGGGACCGGGTCAGGGCCTGCGGGTGGGCCGTGCGCAGGGTGCGGTAGACGGCGGTGGCGAACTCGTCGTCGAACAGCCGCAGCGCCACCCGCAGTTCCGGCTTCACTGAGCGGGCGTACAGCGCGGCTTCGAGGTTCGTCGTGTCGATGCTGGTCAGGGCGAGCAGCGCGCGGGCCCGGCGGATCTTCGCCGCCTCCAGGACACCCTCCTGGGTCACGTCGCCGATGACCGTGGGGACGTGCAGGCTGCGGGCCAGCGGGATGCCGCGCGCCTCGGGGTCCTCCTCGACGACCACCACGGGGATGTCCAGCTCCCGCAGGCGCACCAGGACCCTCGTACCGATCTTGCCGAGCCCCAGCAGGACCACATGGCCCGACAGGCCGCGCGGGGGCCGGCGCAGCGAGGACGCGGTGCGCAGCGAGCCGAACGCCTCCAGCACGGCGGCGACCAGCAGCGGCAGCAGCAGGAGCCCGGCCATGCCGGAGAGCAGCTGGATGACCTGGCGCGACGCCGAGTCGGTGTCCTCGACCGCCGGGTCGCCCATCGCCAGCAGGTCCAGCAGGGTCAGATAGGCGGCGTGCAGCGGGCTGTCCCCCGTGGTGACCACGGAGGCGACGGCCAGGGCGACGACGGCCGCCGCGACGCCCAGCGCCGACCAGCGCAGCCGCCGGGAGAAGACCTGGCCGAGCGGTGCGCCCCGGCCTCCCATCCGGGTGGGCGCCTGGTCGGGCCCCGCCTGGCTGATGGCCTCCAGGACGATCGTGCCCCGGCCCGTGGCGGCGTTCACCGTGGCCCGGTCGGGCAGCAGCTGCGGGCCCTCGTCGCCGCTGCTGTCGGAGCCCTCGCTGCCGGCCGGGTCCTGGCTGGTGGAGGAGAGCAGGGCCAGGGTGCACAGCCCCGGATCGGCGAGCTCGCCCGGGCGCGGCGGGGTGCGCTCGACGGCGCGCAGGAGCAGCCCCTCGGCCTGGATGACCTTGCTGCTGCCGGTCAGCGCGGTGGCGGCGAGGGCCGGTGCGGCGGTGTCGGCGTCGGAGAGGACGGTGGTGGAGGCGTCCAGCACGGCCGGGTCGAGACCGGGCATGGCGAGGGCGGCCGCCTGGTCGAGCAGCGTCTCCAGGTGCTGGCCCAGCTTGCGGTTGTAGAGCCGGATGACCAGGCGCAGGCGCGGATTGAGCCGACGCGCCGTCAGGGCGGCGCGGATGTTGAGCTCGTCGTCGTCGTAGACGAGGGCGAGTGCGGCGGCCCGGTCGACGCCGGCCTCCTCCAGCACGTCGTCGGAGGGCTCGTGCGCCTCCATGATGCGGACGGCCTCGACCCCGGCGTTCGTGTCGCCGGAGCCGTTCCCGCCGGCCGTCCCGTTGCGCATCATCGCCGCCGACATGCGGCCGAACAGGGCTCCCGCCCGCGCCCGTTGGGTCAGCGGGAGGTCCGGCCTGCTGGGTTCCCGGCCCGGGGGGACCAGGAGCGTGACCCGCTCCCCGTACACGTAACGCAGCTCCACGGCGAGCCGGCGGGCCAGGGCGTCGTCGCCGCAGACCACCATGTGGCCGCTGCTCGCGGGGCGTTGGGGCTGTTGAGGAAGTGAGGTCACGGAACCCAGCATGCCTTGCTCCCTTCCGATCAGTCGGGCGTGTCGGTGATCATCGCGTGACGGGGGCGTGGGCCTCCGGCCGCCCGCCGGGGACCCGTCGCCCGCTCGATGGCCGCCTCGACCGCCGCGATCCGGTCCGCGAGGAGCCCCAGCGCGCCGACCGCCCGGGAGGCGGGGTCGCCGTCGGGCCCGCCGATGGCCTGCGCGCGTACGTAGGCGGAGGTGACCGCCGCCCAGCGCTCGGCCTGTGCCGGGCCGAGCGTGCCCCGCAGGGCGGCCAGCTTCAGCAGGTTCGACTCGGCGCCCGTGGTGAGCGTCTGGGCCTCGCCCGCGTAGTGGTCGTCGACGACGGCGGCCAGCTCGTCGTCGTTCATGACGGGCACGATCCGCTCGGCGATCTTGTTCATGTTGCGGTACGAGCCCTGGAGCCGGAACGGCGGCTCGGTGCGCGCCGCGTCGGTCTGCGCCGCCGAGGCGATGTACGCCGCGTTCACCGCGAGGACCGTCTCCCGGGCCGTGAGCAGATGGCGCAGGACGGACACGATCCGGTCCAGCTCGGCCGGCGCGTAGGCGTGCTCCAGCTGGTCGGCCCGCGCCGCGAGGCCGGATCCGGACGCCATGCGCACGAGCAGCGCCAGATCGGCGCGGGAGCGGCCCGCGAGCGGGGCGAGGACCGGGTTGGCGGTCAGCGCGTTCTCCACGAAGCTCAGCGCGAAGACGTCCTCGCGGCCGCTCAGCACCTCGCCCAGATTCCATACGTCGGCCCGGTTGGCGAGCATGTCCGGAATCCTGAACCGGTCCCCGGACTCGGTGTACGGGTTGCCCGCCATGACCACCGCGAACCGCTTGCCCCGCAGGTCGTAGCTGCGCGGCTCGCCGTCCCGCACGCCCTCGACGCGGCGGGTCGCGTCGCAGAGCGGAATGAACTTCTGGAGCAGTTCCGGCGAGGTGTGCTGGATGTCGTCCAGGTAGAGCAGGGTGTTGTTGCCCGACTCCAGCGCGAAGTTGATCTTCTCGACCTCGCGGCGTGCGGTCGCCCCGCGCGCCTGTGCCGGGTCCAGCGAGGTCACGTCGTGGCCGAGGTTCGGCCCGCTGACCTTCACCAGGACCATCCCGAGCCGGTCGGCGACGTACTCCATGAGCGTCGTCTTGCCGTAGCCGGGCGGGGAGACGAGCAGCAGCAGGCCCTGCGAGTCGGTGCGCCGGTCCGCGTCGGCGGTGCCGAGCTGCTTCGCGAGGCTGTCGCCGATCAGCGGCAGGTACACCTCGTCCAGCAGCTGGTTGCGGACGAACGCCGACATGACGCGCGGCCGGTGGTCGTCCAGCCGCAGCCGGGCCCGCTCGGAGTCGACCAGCGTGGTCCGCAGCCGCTGGTACGCGCGGAAACCGGGCACGGCCTCGGCGCGGAAACGGGCGGTACGGGCGAGGAGCTCGTCCAGCCGCACGGTCAGCGACCCCCGCTCGACGCGGGGGTGGTCGCCGAGCAGGCCGTCCACGGTCACGGTGAGCGGGGCGTCGCGGTCGTACCGCTCCAGGCCGGGGCAGAGCTCCACGGCCGCGGCCTCCGCCAGGTCCCCGGCGTCCACGTCGGTACCGGCCGCGGCGGCGTACGAGCCGAGCCAGCCCTCGACCAGCTGGCGCCGGGCCGGCAGGTCGTCACCGAACGCCGCCAGGTCGTCGTCGTACGCCGAAGTCCCGGTGGCCCGGCGGAACTTCTCCAGGAACGTGCGGGTGGCGGCGCTCGTCACGAACCCGGTGGGGCCGCTCGTCAGCTCCTCGAAGAGGTACACGGCGGCCGTCGTGCCCGCGCCCATCACGGCCGCCCACTCCTCCTGGAGCACGGCGATGGCGGGGGCGAGCCCGAAGGTGTCGCGGGCCCGCGCCAGCGACACGGCCCGGCGCGTCCAGGAGGCGCGCACGGCGTCGTCCGCCTCGTGCGCCCAGAACAGCTGCGCGGCGGCGCGCACGGCGGGTTCGTACCGCAGCAGCCCCGCCCCGGCGCGCAGCTCCAGCAGGGCGGTCAGGATCGCGGTGGCGTCCTCGTCGTGGACGCCCCGCTGGTGGCCCTCGTCGTACGCCGCCGCTGCCGCCTCCCGGACGAGCCCGGCCAGGTCCGGCGCGTCCGCCAGGGCGTCGGCGCCGTGCTCGTCCAGCAGCCGGGCGGCCAGGTGCTCGGCGCGGTAGACGTCCCGGGACTCCGAGGGCAGCAGCCGGTCCCAGTACGGGCGGGTCGCCGCGAACTCCGGGTCGGTGACCGGGGCCCGGTAGTCGGTGCCGGTCAGCGCGAACGCGAGCCGGTCGCCGTGCGGCACCAGGGTCAGGTCGAAGGGCTGGGTGTTCACGGCGAACCGGTGCCGGCCCAGCCTGAGGACCGCGCCGCCGTCCGCGTACAGCTCACCGCGGTCCCGCAGCGCGCGCCCGGCCTCCTGACGGGCCGCCTTCAGCCGCCCGTCGAGCTCCTCGGCGCGCACCGGGTCGCCCAGCTCGCGCAGCTCGTCGGCGGTGCGCCGGACCTTGGCGACCATCGGGTCGGAGGCGAAGTACGTGTGGACGGCGTCCAGGTCCTCCAGCGCGGCCAGCCGCCGGGTGACCGTCTCCAGCACCCGGGCGGCCGAGTCCGCGAGCCGCTCGGCGCGCCGGGCGCGGGCGTCCTGGAGGGTCTGCCGACGGGCCGAGAACGCCTCGTGGACCTCGGTCCTGCGCTCGGCCAGCCGGCCGAGGAAGTCGTCGGACTCCGCGAACCGGGACTCCAGGTTCTCCAGCTGGAGCAGCAGCCGCGCCAGCTGCTCGTCGCAGGCCTCGGGGGAGTCGGCGGCCGCCAGCGCCCCGGTGACGGCCTGCCCCAGCAGCGCGAACTCGGCGGCGAACTCGGCCCGGCCCTCCTGGGACAGCAGCTCACGGCGGCGGGCGTCGAGGGTGGCGCGGGCCCGGTTCGCGTCGCCCAGCACCCCGGCGATCCGCTCCAGGATCGACGTACGGACGGTGGCGTCCCCGATGTCGAGCCCGGCCACCACGTCGGTGACGGTCGCCAGCCCCTCGGTGATCGCCGTCAGCCGGTCGCCGACCTCCGAGGCGTCCGCGACCGCGGTCAGCGCGTCCGCGGTGGCGGTCAGGGCGGCGAGCTCCTCGTGGTACCCGGCGAAGGCGTCCTCGCGGGCCAGGAAGGAGACGGCCCGGCGGGCGGCCGAGGCCAGGTCGTCCTCGGCCTCGGCGGACAGCTCGGCGATGCGCTCGGTGTCGGCGTACCGCATCTCCGCGAGCGTCGCCAAGTGACCGTGCGTGCGGCGGAGTTCGGTGAGCTGGTCGACCCAGGCGGCGGCCGTGCGCGGTGCCTCGCCCCGGATGCGGCGGACGAGCGCGGTGAGCCGGGCCGCCGTCCCGTCGAGGGCCTCGGCGGCCTGCCGGGTCAGCTCCTGCACCGTCCCGAACTCGGCCAGCACCTGGCCCGCGGTGGCCCCGATCTCCGTCAGGGGCTCACCGAGTCCGCCCAGCTCGGGGTCGGTGAGCCAGTGGTAGCGGTCACCGGCCCGGGCGCAGTCCGCGACGAGCCGGGTGTACACGGCGGCGGTCGGCGTCATGTCGCGGATGCCGTGCGCCAGGGCGAGGCAGTCGGAGATCCCGCGCACCAGGTCGGCGTTGCCGGTCCGGGCGAGCGGTCCGCTCCCGGCGGGGCGCGCGGCGGCGTAGGTGTCGGAGACGTACGGGGTCTGCCAGCGCTGCAACGGATGCACCCGGGCGGGCCCGTCCTCGCCGCCCTTGAGCAGGACGAGGGTGCCGTCGTCCAGCAGCGCGTGCCCCCGGCCGAGCAGCGGGGTGGCGACCTCCTGGCGGATCAGGTTGTACGGCAGGAGCAGGGTGCGGCTCTCGTCGCGCGACCGGAAGACGTACAGCACGTCCTCGCCGTTGGGGGAGCGGACCGCGCCCTCGAAGACCGGGTCGGTGAGCTCCTCGGCGGTGTCGAACGTCTTGGCCGCGCCGGTCGTCAGGTAGTAGCCGCCGGGGAAGATGATCCCCTGGTCCTCGGGGAGCCGGTGGCAGGACGGCCCGATCGCGTCCAGCCGCTGGACCCGGCCGAGCAGGGTGTTGAAGACCAGGTGGCGCCAGGCCTCCTCCTTGTACGGGCGCACCCGCAGCAGGACCAGCGGGCCGGCCCGCGCGTACTCGACGTCGGCGTCCGCCAGGGACTGCAGCGGCTCGTCGACGGGCTCCTCGTAGATCCCGTCCGGGGTCTCGGTGTCGTCCTCGGTCTTGACGGTCAGCGTGCCGCCCAGGGTGTCGACGAAGAGCGCGCCCTCGGCGACGGCGATGTGCGGGTGCCGGCCGGGGCGGTGGGCGTCCCGTCCCGCCGGGGTCCAGTCGAAGTCGTGCGAGGGCGGGAAGACGTGGTCCTTCTCGCCCCGCGCGTCCAGGAAGTCCCCGGGCGTCCCGTCCGGGCCCAGGGCCCAGCGCAGGACCCGGACGTCCTCGGCGCTCTCCCCGGTGCGGAACACGGCGATCAGCCGGCCGTTGACCCTGCGCAGCCGCAGCAGCCGGGCGTCACGGAAGTAGCGGTGCAGGCCCGCGAACTCCCGTACGAACGCCTCGTCGGCCAGGGGGCCCTCGCCCGTCACCTCGTCCAGGCCGGCCTCCCGCAGGACGAGGACGTCACCGACCCCGGCCTCCCCGCCGACGCCGGGCCCCCGCTCGAAGCCGAACAGCAGCCGGCCGCCGACCGCCACCAGGTCCCGGGCCAGCGAGGGGCGTTCCGAGTGCACCTGCTCGGTGGCCAGCAGCCGCAGCCCGGTCGACCCGAACTCCTCGGTCCGCCGGGCGTTGAGCGCCTCGGCCCGCCGGACGAGCTCGTCGGCCTGCGCCCCGAGCCGCCGCCGGAGCACCTCGTAGGCACCGCCCTCGGTGAGTGTGGTGTCACGGTCCATGCGTACGGCTCCCTACGATTCCCACAACTGACAACCCCCACCCGGGCCGGCATGTCCAGCCCGTCCGGCGTTTGAGGACGGAACCCTCACGCCGACGGGGCGGAACTCACTCACCAGGGGCCCGCTACACCGCGGCCCCGTTCACGGACGGCGCGGCCACCGGCGCCGGAGACGGCACCGGCGAGGACTCACCCGTCAGCGACGACACCGTCATCCCCGCCAGCCCCAGCTCCTCCGCCGCCGCCAGCAACTGCCGTACCTGCCCCGAGGCCGCCCCCGACGTCCCCCGCATCAGCCGCATCAGCAGCGCCGACACCGTCAGGTTCTGCACGTCCCCCGAGGACACCGACCCCAGCACCCGGGTCAGGTCGTCCGTGAAGGACGCGCTGCCGTCCAGCCACGGCCCGGCGAGCGTCTGCGCGGTCTTCGAGTTCTCCACGAACCCGTCCACGCTCCGCCCCAGCGAGATCGACGAGACGAGCCGGTCGAAGAAGACCGAGTCCCCGCCGACGATGTCGATGTCCGCGTTCTCCAGACCCGTCGCCAGGACCGTCGCCTGTGCCTCGGCCACCTGCCGCTGCACGTCGAACTCCGCCAGCCGGATCTCCTTCTCCGCGGCCAGCCGCAGCCGGTACTCCTCGTGGCCGCGCGACGCCTCGTCGAGCGCGGCCATCGCCGCCGCCTTCTCCGTGAGCCCCGCCGCCTCGGCCTTCAGCTTCTCGCCGATCACCGCCGCGTCGGCGGTCGCCTGCGCCTGGGTACCCTCCGCGGCCGCCAGCGCCTTCAGGCGCGCGCCCTCGGCCTCGGCCCTGAGCCGGGCCTCGGTCGCCTGGGCCTCAGCGAGACCGGCCTTCTCGGTGACCTCCGCCTCCGCGTCCCGGACCTGGACCTCCGCCAGCCCCGCCGCGGCGGACTCGGCCTGGATGCCCTCCGCCAGCCGCAGCTTCGCCTGGGCGTCGAGGTCGGCCGTCTTCAGCCGGGCGTCCGCGAGCGTCAGCTGCTCGGCCGCCAGGTGGACCGCCGCCGCCTCCGCGGCCTCGGCCGCCTTGATGTCCTTGACCAGCTTCTCCTGCGCCTCCGCCTCGGCCGCGATGATCACGGACCTGCGGGTGCGCTCCGACTCCTCGACGGACCGCAGGGTCAGGATCGACTCCTCCTGCTCGGCGACCGTACGGTCCACCGCGATCCGCTCCCGGATGACGTCCGCGACCTCACGGCGCTCGGCCTCGACCTCCTTCGTCGCGGCGATCCGGTTCAGCTCGGTCTCCCGCTCGCGTCCGATGACCTCCAGCATCCGGTCCTTCTCGATGCGCTCGTTCTCCACCGCGATGACCCGCTCACGGTTCTTCTGCGCGACGGCGACCTCCCGTGCCTGGTTCTCCCGCTGGATGCCGAGCTGCTCCTCGGTACGGATGAAGGCGCTCTGCGAACCGAGCCGCTCCTCCTCCTGCACCCGGGCCGTGGCCGACTCCTCACGGGCCCGCAGCGTCTCGACCTCGCGGCGCTGCTTGATCTCCGCCTCGGCCTGCCGGCGCTCCAGCTCCAGGATGGTCTCCCGGGCGTCGACGTCCTGCCGGGTGATCTCCTTCTGCTCGGTGCGCTGGAACTCGTTGGTCCGTACGTGCTCGATCGCCGTCAGCTCGGTGATCTTCCGGATGCCCTGCGCGTCCAGGATGTTGGCCCCGTCGAGCTGGACCATCGGCGTCTGCTCGAGGAAGTCGATCGCGGCGTCGTCGAGGTGGTAGCCGTTCAGGTCGGTCCCGATGACCCGGATGATCCGGTCCCGGAACTCCTCGCGCTTGGTGTACAGGTCGACGAAGTCGAGCTGCTTGCCGACGGTCTTGACCGCCTCGGAGAACTTCGCGACGAAGAACTCCTGGATGGCGACCTTGTCGCTGGCCCGCTCCGTGCCGATGGCCTGCGCCACCTTGATGACGTCCTCGACGGTCTTGTTGACCCGGACGAAGAACGTGATGTGGATGTCGGCCCGGATGTTGTCCTGGCAGATCAGGCCCTCACGCCCGGTACGGCGGATCTCGATGGTCTTCACCGAGATGTCCATGGTCTCGGCCTTGTGCAGCACCGGGAGGACGACCGCACCGGTGAAGGTGACGTCGACCTTCTTGGTCTTGGAGATGATCAGGGCCTTCCCCTGCTCGACCTTGCGGAAGAGCCGGGTGATGACGAAGACCAGAGCGACGGTGATGAGCAGGACAACGGCGACGAGCACGCCGATGCCCCAGGAGATGGCATCCATGTCAGTCCTTGCGGCTGGTGATGACGTACGAAGAAGAAAAAAAGGGGGCCCGGCCCGCACGACGGCGCGCGGAACCACGGGCCCGGGGCCCGGAGTGAGCGGAAGCGGGTCAGACGGCTCGGCGCGGCAGCGGACGCGGGGCGAGCGACGCGTCGTACGGCGAGACCCAGAAGAACTCGCCGTCGGCGTCGTACGCGTACAGGAGGCCCGTACTGCCGGAGGTGAACACGTCACCGGGCTCGGACGGCCGCAGCGGCTGCCGGACCTGCACGATCGCGGTCGACCCGTCGGCGGCCGCGACCTCGGCCTGCCCGAAGTCGGCGCTGACGGATCCCGTGCGGATCGTGCAGATCAGACCCACGAAGTCCTCGCGGGATGGAGGAGGTTCCGCGGGGAAGTACCGGCGGAATCGGCGTACGAGCATGCGGACCACCCCCCAGGCGATCAGGATCGCCCCCGCCAGGACGGCGAGGTGCAGTGCGGCCCGCAGGGTGCCGGTCGCTCCGCTGCGGAGCACCAGGACCGAGCCGGCCAGGCCGGTGAACCAGGCGACGACGACGAACAGCGACACCGACACCGATACGGGCACCCCGCCGAAGCCGACCGCCTCGGAGTCGAGGTCGGCGTCGAAGGAGTCGGGTCCGGCCGCCCCCAGCAGCACCAGCAGCCAGAAGCAGACGACGACCACCAGCGCGCCGCCGAAGACGACGGCCGGGAAGGCGACTGCCGCGGAAAAGAACTCGGTCATCCGGTCCACCCCCTGCGATGCCGTACGGTCCGGGGGACCGGGCGGCGGCAGGCGGGACGGGGCACCGGCGCTGCGACACCGCGAGCGGCCCCGCAGCAACCGGTTCTTTCCCCCGTGTCCCCCGTAACCCCCGTGATTCCCCCGTGTGTTGCTGAACCGATCCTGTCAGCCGGGGGCATCAGGCGCATTGCCGGAATCCGGCAGCCTTTACGGGACCACCCTGCCGGGCACCGGCACAGCCCTCCGTGCGTTGAGGAACTGACAGTGCCGAAGACGTGTGGAGGAGTACGCAGTGGCGGAGCCCGAGATTTCCGAGCGGTTCCTGGAGGGCTATGCGCGGATCCTGGCCGAGGTGGCGGAGACCGGCCGCCGGCTCACCCGCGACGAGCTGGAGACGCGGCGCACGCTCGGCCGTGAGGCCGCGGAGGCCGGACACCAGCTGCGCGCGCTGGTCCGGCGCCATCTCGCGGAGACCCGCGCCGCCTGGCCGCCCACCACATCGGGCGCCGCCGGCACCGACGCCGTGCTGGGCGCCGTGGAGCAGACCGTCGACGCGTTCGCGGAGGGGTTCGAGCGGGCGCAGCGCCTCACCGTGCGCCGTGAGGAGGCGGCGCGGCGGGAGTTCATCGACGACCTGCTGTACGGGCGCAGCGACCTGGGCCGGCTCGCGGAGCGCGCCACCCGCTTCGGACTGCGGCTCTCGCGGGCCCACGCCGTCGCGGTGGCGGCGGGACCCGAGGCCTACGGCGAGTCCGACACGGTGCCCCGCAGCGTGGAGACGGCGCTGCTCTCCCGCTTCAGCGGCCGGAAGATCCTCCTCACCACGAAGGACGGCCGCCTCGTCTGCATAGCCCCCGGCAGCCAGCCGGACGTCCTGCGCTACTTCGCGAAGCAGGCGCATGTCGCGACGGACGGCGGCCAGGTCGCCGTCGGCCGCCCCCACCGCGGTCCCGGCGGGGTGGTCCACTCGTACGACGAGGCGCTCGACGCCCTCGATCTGGCGCAGCGGATGGACCTCGACGACCCCGTGCTGTACGCCTCCGACCTGCTGGTCTACCCGGTGCTGACCAGGGACCGGCAGGCGATGGCCGATCTGGTGCGGAGCGAGCTCGGCCCGCTCAAGGAGGCGCGGGGTGGCGCGGAGCCGCTGCTGCGGACGCTGTCCGTGTACTTCGACGCGGGCTGTGTCGCCGCCGAGACGGCCCGCCGACTGTCGCTGAGCGTGCGGGCGCTGACGTACAGGCTGGAGCGGATCCACCAGTTGACCGGTTCGGACCCCTCCGATCCGATGCACCGCTACACGCTGCAGACCGCGGTGATCGGCGCCCGGCTGCTGGACTGGCCCGCCAAGGAGCTCTGACGGGCCCGGCCCGGAGGGTCCGGAAGGTTCGCGCGAGGCCCACGGCCGGGGCAAGGGCCGGAGGCCTCGCGTAGAGGGCCCTACTACAGGTCGAACTCGTGCGGGGGCAGGTCCAGCGCGAAGCACGCCTCGCGCACGACGGCCTGCTCCGACTTGTCGAAGTCGCCGTCGGCGCCACCGATCACGATGCCGATCTGGATGACGGCACGGGCCTCGGAGGGCTTCTTCTTCGCCTTGGCGATCTCCTGGAGGATGCTGACCTTGCCGAAGGCGAAGTCGGCGGTCAGCTTGTTGACGTAGTCGTTGAACCGGCGCTGGAGGTCGTCCGCCGGGAAGTTCTGGAGCACGTCGTTGGTGGCGATCAGCGAGGCGACGCGCTGCCGCTCGGACGGGTCGATGGAACCGTCCGCCGCGGAGACCAGGGCACACATGGCCATGCTCGCGTCCCGGAACGCCCCGCTCTTCAGGTCGTTCTTCTTCGCCTCCAGCTGCGTCTGCATCGTCGACGCGGATTCCTTGATCCGATCCCAAAGGGCCATGACGTCTCCATCGTTGCGTTGCCTGTGGTGCGGGAACCCAGCAAACTCTACAACTGTGTAGAAGAACCACGGGTGGCCATCGGCGGCACGGCGGGCGGCACGCTCGTATCCGGCCACACGGCAGTCAGTAGGATGCGGCGGATGAACAGGCCCACAGGTACGGACGAGGGCGGCACCGGGGACGGCGGGCGGCCGCCCAGGCGCGGCCAGGGACAGCTGGAGTCCCAGGTCCTGACCGTGCTGCGCTCGGCGGGCGGCCCCGCGACGGCCGGCTGGGTGCAGGAACACCTGGACGGCGACCTCGCCTACACCACCGTCATCACGATCCTCTCCCGCCTGTACGCGAAGAAGGCCGTGACGCGCAGCCGCCAGGGCCGCTCCTACGCCTGGACCCCGGCCTCCGACGAGGCGGGTCTCGCCGCGCTGCGGATGCGCCGCGTCCTGGACGGTGAACGCGACAGGGAGGCCGTCCTCGCCCGGTTCGTCTCCGCGCTGTCCCCCGGTGACGAGGCGAGGCTCCGCGCGCTGCTCTCCCGCGCGGCGGACGACCCCGGCGATCCCACCGCTCCAGAAGGCCGATAGTCATCACGATGGGCGTCTTCGTCTACCTGCCACTCGTCCTGCCACTGACCGCTTTACCCATGGCGCGTCTCGCGGAACAGCATCTGCACCCCCGGAGCGCCACCCGGCTGCTGGCCGCCGTGGGTTCGACGCTGGCCCTGTGCAGCACGCTGTGCCTGGCGCTGCTCATGGTGGTCGGCACCGCGCAACTCCCCGGCAACCCGCTGCCCGACGGCTGGTCGGACCCGGAGGTGCGCGCCGCCGTCCCGTACGAGGAGAAGGCGGGGCAGGTCGCCATCGGCGTGCTGGGAGCGGTGCTGATGGCCTGCGGCGGCACACTGCTGCGGCACGCCCGGACCCGGATCCGCGCCGCCCGGGCGCTGCCGGCGCCCACCGGGCCCGGAGCCACGGGGGACCTCGCGCTGGTCGCGTCCCCCGACCCGTACGCGTACGCCCTTCCGGCGGGGCGGGGGCGGGGCGGCCGGATCGTCGTCTCCACCGCGATGATGGACTGCCTGGACGCCCGTGAGCGTGACGCGCTCGTCGCCCACGAGCGCGCGCACCTCACCGGCCGGCACCACCGCTATCTGCTGGTGACGCAACTGGCGGCCCGCGCCAACCCGTTCCTCCTGCCGCTGCGCACGGCGGTCGCGTACAGCACCGAACGCTGGGCGGACGAGGAGGCGGCGGACGCCGTCGGGAGCCGCAGGGCCGTCGCCACGGCGGTCGGCAAGGCGGCCCTGTTCTCGAACCGCCCTCCGGGACCCGCGGTGCTCCCCGCCTTCGCGGCGGAGGGGCCCGTGCCGCGCCGGGTGGCGGCGCTGCTCGACCCCGAACCCTCGGCAGGGCTCTGGCCCCCCGCCTCCGCGCATCTGGCCCTGGCGGCGGTGACCGCGACGGCGGGGACGGCGGCCTCCGCGCTGTCGTCGCTCAACGCGACGGTGACGCTCGTCGGGATACTCCACGCGGCCACCCCGCTCTGAACCGCTGACGGCGGGCCCTCGCCGGGCCCCGCCGCCGCACCGTCAGTCGGAGTCGCGTCCGGCGTGCTCCGGCGTGAGGTCGTCGTGCGACGGCATCGGCTGCTCGGCCACCGCGGCCGGCTTCGAGCGCTTGCCGGCCAGCACGGCCTGGAGCTTCGAGGCGACCGGTTCCGTCCACCGGGCGGTGAGCGGTCCGACGATCACCAGGATCAGCACGTACGCGGTCGCGATGGGCCCGATCCGCGGCTCGGTCGCCACGGCCAGCCCGGCGATGACGATCGAGAACTCCCCACGCGCGACCAGCGTCCCGCCCGCGCGCCAGCGGCCGCGTGGACCGATCCCGGCCCGCCGGGACGCGTACCAGCCGGTGCCGATCTTCGTGAAGACCGTGACGATCGCCAGCAGTGCCGCGGGAAGCAGCACGGGCGGGATCTCGGCCGGGTCGGTGGACAGCCCGAAGAAGACGAAGAAGACGGCGGCGAACAGGTCCCGCAGCGGCGTCAGCAGCTTGCGCGCGCCCTCGGCGACCTCGCCGGACAGGGCGATGCCCACGAGGAAGGCGCCGACGGCCGCGGACACCTGGAGCTGCTGGGCCACCCCGGCCACCAGGACGGTGAGCCCGAGGACGACCAGCAGCAGCATCTCCGGGTTGTCGGAGGACACCGCGCGGCTGATGAGCCGGCCGTGGCGCAGCGCGAGATACAGCACGAACCCGACGGTGCCGAGCGCGATCAGCAGCGCGATGCTGCCGCCGGCCAGGCCGACACCGGCCAGCATCGCGGTGAGCAGCGGCAGGTAGACGGCCATCGCGAGGTCCTCGATGACGAGGACACCGAGGATGACGGGCGTCTCGCGGTTACCGAGCCGGCCCATGTCGGTCATCACCTTGGCGATCACGCCCGACGACGAGATCCAGGTGACGCCGGCCAGCGCGACGGCCCCCACGGGGCCCCACCCGAGCATCAGACCGGCCGCGGCGCCGGGCGTCGCGTTGAGCACGAAGTCGACGGCCCCGGACGGATATTGCGTCTTGAGACTGGTGACGAGCTCCGAGGCGCTGTACTCCAGACCGAGCAGGAGCAGCAGCAGGATGACGCCGATCTCCGCCCCGATGGCGGTGAACTCCTCGCTGGCGCCGAGCGGCAGCAGACCGCCCTCACCGAAGGCGAGCCCGGCCAGCAGGTAGAGCGGGATCGGGGAGAGCCCTATCCGTCCGGCGAATCTTCCGATGATGCCGAGCCCCAGAATGACGGCGCCCAGCTCCACCAGCAGTGCTGTCGTGTCGTGCATGGTCAGCCCTCCGCGATGATCTCGGAGAGCGTGTCCACGCCCTCACGCGTTCCTACGGCGACGATGGTGTCGCCGATGGCCAGCCGGAAGTCCGGCCCCGGTGACGGATGCGCGCTGTGCGTGCGCAGCACCGCCACGATCGACGCACCCGTCCGGGTCCGCGCCCGGGTGTCCCCGAGCAGCCGGCCGCCGTACGGGGAGCGGGCCCCGAGCGGGATGTGCTCGGTGACCAGGTCGATCCCCTCGGTCCGTACGGCGTCGATCGGCGCCGCGTCGATGAGGTGCGCCAGCCCGGTGGCCTCGGTGGTCGTCAGGGGTACGGACAGGACGCACGAATCAGGGTCGTCCTTCTCGTAGAACCCCAGGAACCGCCGGCCGTCATGGTGTACGACCACGGAGATGTGCTGCCCCGACTCGGTGGTGTAGTCGTACTGGACGCCGACTCCGGGCAGCGATGTGCGGTGGGTTCCCATGGTTTCCTCCCGAGGTGCGCGCGGTGACGGGGCGGCGCTTTTGATCATCTCTTTAGCTGCCTATTACCTTAACCGGAGCCGTCGACCGGCCATCGGGAGGCGAGAAACCGCTTCCGCGCGGGGCCCGGGCGCCGTGGACATGGGCGTGCCCGGCCGGTGAGCCGGCCGGGCACCTGAGGCCGTGCGACGGATCACTCCGTGACCTGGTCAGCCCTTGATCTGGATCTCCTCGCCGTTGACCGCGGGGGAGGGGACCGCCGGCGCGGACTCCGTGGTCTCCGTCCTGCCCTGGAGGTTGCGGAGCAGCGCGGCCAGGTCGACACCCGTGGTGGAGTTCAGGAGCTCCACCCCCTGGGCGACGTTGTCGGCGACCGTGCGGGACAGCTGGCTCGCGCCGTCCGTCGAGATCACCGTCAGCTTGTCGACGGCGCTCAGCGGCTCGGACGCCTTGGCGACGACCTGCGGCAGCACCTCGACCAGCATCTGGAGGACGGCCGCGTCGCCGTACTGCTTGAAGGCGTCGGCCTTCTTCTGCATGGCCTCGGCCTCGGCGGCGCCCTTCGCGGCGATGGCGGCGGCCTCGGACTCACCCTCGATGCGTACGGCGTCGGCGAGGGCCGAGCGATGGAGCTTCTCACCCTGACCGGTGAGCCGGGAGCGCTCCGCGTCGGCCTCCGCCTCCTTGACCTGGGCGATCCTGCGGGCCTCGGCCTCCTGCTCCGCCTGGTAGCGGGCGGCGTCCGCGGGCTTACGGACCTTGGTGTCGAGCTCACGGTCCGTCAGAGCGGCCTGGCGCTCGGCGACCTTCTCCTGCTCGCTGAGGACCTCCTGCTGGCGGGCCGCCTCGGCGAGCGGACCGGCGGCGTTGGCCTTGGCCGCCGCGGCCTCGGTCTCGGCCTTGATCTCGGCCTGCTTGAGGTAGAAGGTCCGCTCGGCGATGGCGATCTCCTCGGCCGCCTTCAGCCGGGCCTGCTCCGAGGCGCGCCGGGCGATGGCCTCGGCGATGTCGGCCTCCTGCTTGGCGCGGGCGGCCTCGGGGCGGCCGAGGTCCTCCAGGTAGGAGCCCTCGGTGGTGATGTCCTGGATCTGGAAGGCGTCCAGGATGAGGCCCTGGCCGGAGAGGCTGGCCTCGGCCTCCTCGGCGACCTGCCCGGCGAACGCTGCGCGGTCGCGGATGATGTCCTCGACGGACATGCGGCCGACGATGGCGCGGAGCGCCCCGGAGAGCACCTCCTGCGTGAAGCCGACGATGCCGCTCTGCTGCTGGAGGAAGCGCTGGGCCGCGGCCCGGATCGCGTCCTCGCTGCCGCCGACCTTGACGATCGCGACGCCTTCGAGGTTGGACTTCACCCCGCGCAGGGTGACGGCGCCGCGCACGGCGACGGGGATGTGCCGGCTGGAGAGGTCCAGCGTGAACTTCTGCTGGACGAACGGCACGACGAAGACGCCGCCGCCGACGACGACCTTCTGGCCGCTGTTGTCGATGCTGGTGCGGCCGGTCACCGGATCGGTGGACTTCTTGCCGCGGCGGCCCGTGATGATGAAGGCCTGGCTGGGCCCCGCGACCTTGTAACGGGTGATCACGGCGAGGGCCAGGAGTACGAGAAGTACGACAATGCCGATGATGGCGATCACTACTGGACTCATGAGAGGTGTCCCCCTTGCCCTCCCGAAGGGACGGCAGTGTGTTCGGTTGTACGGGTGTCGGACAGGCGTGGGGTTCGGTGGTGGTCAGCGCTCGACGGGGCGGACCGTGACCGAGGTGGTCGAGAGCGTGGCCTCCACCCAGATCTCGGCGCCGCGTTCGACCGGGACGGCGCTCTTCGCGGAGAACTTCACGGTCTGGCCCGCGAGTCGCAGCAGGACCTCGCCGTAACCGTCGGCCGGGATCGGGGTGACCACCGAACCCGACGTGCCGACGAGGTCGTCGCCACGCGGGGTGGCCGTGGTCTGGTCCCGCATCAGGGCCTTGCTGAACTTCCATGTCAGCCAGGCCGCGACGACGCCCGCCACCGCACCTGCCGTGAGGGCCAGGGGGACGCCGCTCCCGGTGGTGCCGAGGACGATCGCTCCCCCGAAGCCGAGCATCGAGAGGAAACCGGCGATGACGGGCAGCGAGAGCAGGCCGTCGAAGAAGCCGTTCAGCAGCCCGCCGAGCGCGTCGCCGAGGAGCCCTTCGAGGATCCCGTCGAAGATCAGGGAGAGGGCGAGGAGCACGATTCCCGCCATGCCGAGACCAAGGAAAACGGTCACGTGATCACTCCCCCGTTGTTCACTGTCCCCCGAAGAGCTTCCGTCGAACTGGCTGAATGGTCCCATAGGGGGGCATGCCGCGGCACTGCCGGAGTCCGGCAGTTTTTACGGAGTTCCGATGCCGGAAAGCTGCTGGGCGAGCGTGTCGAGCGACTGGAAGGTGGCACCGAGCAGCGCGACGTGCTTCCACCGCAGGACACCGTCCGGCCCGATCAGGAAGACGGAGCGGCGCACTCCGATGCCGGGGGCGGCGACCCCGTAGGCCCGGGCGGTCTCCCGCGCCGTGTCGGCCAGCAGGGGCATGCGCAGCCCGTGGCCGCGGGCGAAGGACTCATGGCTGTCCACACCCTGTGGACTGATTCCCCAGACCTCGGCGTCGAGGCCCTCGAAGGTCTCCAGGCCCGAGGAGTACGAGCAGAGCTGCTTGGTGCAGACGGCGGTGTTGTCGCCGGGGTAGAAGGCGAGGACGACGGCCCGTCCGCGCGCGGCGGAGAGCGTGTAGTCGCGCCGGGCGAAGTCGTCGTCGCCGAGGACGCCTCCGGGGAGGGTGAAGTCCGGTGCGGGCAGGCCGATTCGGGGTCCTGACGCCATGTCGGGGGCTCCTTGGGTCGCGTAGGGGAAGGGTTCGTGCGCCCTCCAGTGAACGGCACTTTCCACGCATCGGTACGTTCGACCCATCCGTCCGGCGTCCGGCACCGAATATGGGGGTGTGGGCGGGCGTGGGCCCCGCACCCGATCTGGAGGTACGTGTGGCCGGAAGACCGCCGTCGGCAGCGGTGCTCATCCTCCACGGCGGTTACGAGACCGGCATGGCCGCACCGGCACCGGGCGCGCTGAACCTGCCCGGTCTGCGCATGCTGCCGGTCTCCCGCGTGGTGGCCCGCGCGGTGAGCGGGGACTCCGGGGTGCGCGTGCAGCGCGTCCGCTACACGCACCGGGGCTGGAACGGCTCCCGCGAGGACCCGCTGCACGACGCCCTGCGGGTGCTCGACGCCCTGCGGCGCGAGGCCGGCGACATCCCCGTGGTCCTCCTCGGCCACTCCATGGGCGCCCGCGCCGCTCTCCACGCCGCCGGACACCCGCTGGTCCGCTCCGTCGTGGGTCTCGCCCCCTGGTGCCCGCCCGGCGACCCGGTGACGCAGCTCGCGGACCGTGACGTCGTCCTGCTGCACAGCACCCGGGACCGCGTGACGAGCCCCCTCGCCTCCCAGTCGCTCACGGCCAGGGCGCGCCGGGCGGGGGCCCGGACCTGCCTGGTGACGATCCCGGGCAGCGACCACGCGATGATCCGCCGCGCCCCGGCCTGGCACCATCTGGCGGGCCTGCTGGTCACCGGCCTGCTGGGGCTGACCCCGGTGCCGAAGCGGGTCGAGGCGGCGTTCGGGCTGCCTCCGGGGGCGGCCGCCTCCGAGGGGACCCTGTCCCTGGACGGACTCGACGCCGGCGGGCCGGGGCCGCGGAGATGCGGGGCGCTGCGCGGCGTCCGACGATGAGGGGCCGGGTGCTCGGTGGCCCGTGAGGGCCGGACCGCCCCGCGCTGCCGGGCACGACCCCTCTGGAGGCTCCGTTGCAGGCCGAAGAGCACGCCGATCCGACGTACATCGACGTGACAGCGCTGGACACGCTCATCGGCAGCAGCCCGGCCGGGGTGGCGGTCTTCGACACGGAGCTGCGCTACGTCTACGTGAACCCGGCACTCGAACGGCTCAACGGGCTGCCGGCCGCCGAGCACCTGGGCAGGCCCGTCGACGAGGTGCTGCCGGACATGAACGTACGGACCGACGTCATGCGCCAGGTGCTGGCCGACGGCAGGCCCCGGGAGATGACCACCAGCGGGCAGACCCGGGTGGACTCCGTCATCGAGCGGCGGTACTGGCGGGTGGCCCTCCACCGGTTCGAGGAGGACGGGGCGGTGCACGGGCTGATCGCCCTCGCCCAGGAGGTCACCGCCACCGAGAACGAGCGGGCGGAGCTGCGGCGGGCCAGGAGCTATCTGACGCTCCTCGACAAGGCCACCGTCAGCATCGGTTCGACACTGGACGTGGAGACCACCTGCCAGGAGCTCGCGGACTTCGTGGTCCCGGAGATGGCCGATGTGGCGGTCGTCGAGATAGTCCCGGACGCCGACGGGCACTCCCGGAGCGAGTCGCCGCCCGGGGTGCTGCGGCTGCGGCGGGCCGGGGTGGCCTCGATCCCCGAACTCGCCGATCGGCTCTCCCGGTTCGGCGGCCCGGGTACGGACGTCGACTACCAGGAGGACGCGGCCGTCTCGCGCTGCCTGGCCGCCGACGGGCCCGTGATCGAGAACCTCGTCGGCGGCGAGGGCCTCAACCGCAACCGGTCGGGTCCCTCCCCGGAGCGGGCCGCCGCCTACCGCGCTCTCGGTCTGCACTCGGCGGTCGTCGTGCCGCTCACCACGCGCGGACGGCCGCTGGGGGCGCTCAGCCTCGTACGGGCCGGGGACTCGCCCCCGTTCACGGAGGGCCTGGACGTGGTCGTGGCCCGGACGCTCGCGGGGCGTGCCGCCGTCGACGTGGACCACGCCCACCGCTACACGCACGAGCACCGGGTCGCCCGGGAGCTCCAGCGCTCCCTGCTCTCCGAGCCGCGCGTACCGAACCCGGGCATCGAGATCGCCTCGCTCTACCTACCCGCGGGCGAGGAGGCGCTGGTGGGCGGCGACTGGTTCGACGCCATCCCGCTGCGGGGCGGCCGCCACATCAAGGTGATGGGCGACGTCATGGGGCACGGCGTGGAAGCCGCCGTCGCCATGAGCAACTACCGCTCGATGCTCCGCGTGATGGCCGACGACGAGCAACCTCCGCACCGCATCCTGGAGCGGCTCGACCGGGCGGTCGGGCAGTCGGGCCTCGACCGGGCGGCGACGTGCCTGATCGCGGTCGTCGACCGGAAGGAGGGAACCTGCGAGGTGGCCAGCGCGGGACATCCGCCGCCGGTGTTCATCGACCCGGGGGCACCCGAGGCACGGGTGGCGCGCGTGCCCGTCGGACCGCCCCTGGGCACGGGCTTCGGCGGGTACCGGACGACGGTGCTGCCGTGCGCTCCCGGGACGGTGCTCTTCATGTACACCGACGGCCTGGTGGAGCGCCGGGGCGAGGACATCGACGTGTCGATCGGGCGGCTCAGACAGCTCAAGCTGCCGCCGGGCGGACGGCTGGAGGACCTGCTGGCGGAGGTCGTCGACCGGTTCGCGGAGGAGGCCGAGGACGACATCGCGGTGCTCGTCTCCCGGAGCCGGGGCTACTGAACGCTCCTGCGGCGCGGGGGCGTTGTCAGTGGCCGGTGCGAGGATGCGCGGCATGGGACCTCTGCTCCTCACCGACATCGAAGACGCCGTCCGCAGCAGCTGGGGCGCGGACACCACCACGCCCGCGCACCGGGCGGACTGGGATCCGGCCGATCCGGCCCGGGACCAGTGCGGGGTGACCGCGCTCGTGGTCCACGACCTGCTGGGCGGCGAGCTGATCCGGGGCGAGGTGATGGTGGACGGCGAGCGCGTCGACTTCCACTGGTGGAACAGGCTGGGCGGGGCCACGGAGATCGACCTGACCCGGGAGCAGTTCGCCCCGCACGAGACCGTGACCGGGGGCGTGGCCGTCGAGCGCCCGGCGGAGATCGTCCGGCTCCGCGAGGAGTACGAGCTGCTGGGCGCCCGGGTGGCGGAGAGGCTGCGGGAGCGGCTCAGCCGGCGTGCCGGGAGCGTCCCCGCAGCCGGCGCAGCACGATCAGGGCCGACGTCACCAGGGGCATGAGACCTGCCAGGGTGTTCGCGGTGGTGAGCTTGTCCTGGGTGCCTCTGGCCCGGCGCATCTGCTTGATGGTGCGAAGGACGGCGATCGCGCTGCTGCCCAGGCTCAGGAGCAGGCCGATCTTCGAGTTCGCGGGCTTCCTCGGCATCTGCGTGCCTCCCGACATCGCTGCGCGGCCCCTCGGTCCACGTAACCGGCTGCGGGACGGGTCCGCAATCGGGGGCCGGCCGGGCCGGCCACGGAGTACGCGTCCGGTCCGTCCGGGCCAGGTGTCAGGCGAAGAGGAAGCCGGCCGCCGTGGCGGCGCCCACGGCCGCTCCCGCCACGGTCTGGGCCACCGTGTGGTAGCGCAGTGCCACCCGCGACCAGCAGACGGCGACGGCCGGTACGGCCGCGCACAGCCACCACGGGGAGTGGGCGACGCTGAGCAGCGCCACCACGGACGACGCGACGGCCGAGTCGACGGAGATCTTCCAGACCGTGTTGACGGCCAGCAGCACCGTCGTCATGACCCACAGGGCGATCATCGCGATCAGGATGCCGAGGGGCGCGTGCCCCAGGACCATGATCAGCGCGCCGGTGCCGAGCGAGCCCAGGATCACCAGGAAGATGGGCGCCCGCTGGGTCCGGTCCACGACGTGCCGGTCGCCCCAGGTGCCGCGCCCGCGCTCCCACTCGATGTAGCCGGCGGGGATCAGCCCGGCGCAGAGGGCGCCGAGGAAGCCCCAGGGGAGCCCGGTCCAGTCACCGGCCGAGGCCAGCCCGACGGCGAGCATCCCGAAGAGCAGCACATTGCGGGGCTGCAGGACGTCCGTGACCGTGCGGGCCACGGTCGTGGTCAGGTCCGTGGTCGTGTCCGTGCCGCTCATGGTGGGTACTCCGGTTCGCGCGGGCCGCGCGGATACCGGCGGCCGCGCGTGAAGTAGCCCTTCACGACGGGGGATGCGTGAAGGGCTACCCGTGCAGTATGACCGTTCGCCGGTCTGCCGACAACTGACCGGTCGGTCAGCCCTGTTGGGGTGTTCGTACGGCTACGGAGGGCTCCCGCCCGGCGCCTGCCGGGCGGAAACCGCACCCGGGTCACGCCGGGGACGGAGGAAACCTGTTCCGGCGGCGATAGACATGACCTATCCGTACGCCTAGGGTTTCTTGTGCAGCCAGGCCATATCGGTGGACCGGCGCGCAGCAGAAGAGGTGCAGATGACCCGGGAATCCCCGTCGCATGCCACGGACCGTCTCGACGACGACGACTACCCCGCGTACACGATGGGGCGGGCCGCCGAGATGATCGGTGCGACGCCAGGCTTCCTCAGGGCGATCGGCGAGGCCCGGCTGATCACGCCGCTGCGCTCCGAGGGGGGCCACCGCCGCTACTCGCGCTACCAGCTGCGCATCGCGGCCCGCGCCCGTGAGCTCGTGGACTCCGGCACACCGATCGAGGCCGCCTGCCGCATCGTCATCCTGGAGGACCAGCTCGAGGAGGCCCTGCGCCTCAACGAGGAACTGCGGCGGCCCGCCGCGGGCCGGAGCGGCGGCGATTCCTGACCGGCGCACGGGTGCATATCTGTTTCCGTCGGCACAGAAATACGCGCAAAGTGCGGTGAGGGTTTATGCCACACGCGGTGGAGCGATGGCGTAGTGATATGGCGTACAGCTCAGTTGTGACCGAATCGTGCTACTGTTGATCTCAGTTGCAGTTGTGGTTCCCAAAACTTACAAGTGCACTCACCGTTTTCACTCCGGTGGGCGCGCTTTTGTATTTCCGGTCTCTTCCGGACGGGGCAATCATTTGCGGCGACGTAGGGCTCACACGGTGTGGGCCCACGGGCAACGCCCCGAAGGAGATATGACATGGCTACTGGCACCGTGAAGTGGTTCAACTCGGAAAAGGGCTTCGGCTTCATCGAGCAGGAGGGTGGCGGCGCCGACGTCTTCGCCCACTACTCGAACATCGCCGCCCAGGGCTTCCGCGAGCTGCAGGAAGGCCAGAAGGTGAACTTCGACGTCACGCAGGGCCAGAAGGGCCCGCAGGCGGAGAACATCACCCCCGCCTGATCACTCAGGTGTACGACGCAGCTGGGGCCCGCACCTAGGGGTGCGGGCCCCGGCTCGTTGTGTTTTCCCGGCTGTCGCCCGCTGCCGTCGCACCGACGGAGTAATTCCCGGTGTGCACGGGGCGGGTGCGGCGATTATCCGCAGTCATATGGAGTGCCGGATCCGGCTGGTTCATCCGCTGGACGGGCTTCGTTCATCGATATTTCACCGGCTCGTTCTTGCGATTCTTGGCGCCGTACATGGCTGCAGCCGCCCGGAAAGAATCCCTCGATACGTGCCATTCGAGGGAAGGGTTCTTCTTGAACCGCGATCGCACATCTCGCACGAACGACCGATTCTCCCGGACGCGTTCCGGCGGATCCGCCGGCAGCCGCACCGCCAACGGATTCCGCGGCACGGCATCCGGCCGGCAGGGCGCGGGTGCGCAGGGCCGCTCCGGCGGGCCGAGGCGCTCCGGTGGGGGCAACGGCCGCCGTTCCTCCTCCGTCCAGGGCGAGTTCGCCCTGCCGGTGACCATCACCCCCGCCCTCCCGGCCGCCGAGTCCTTCGCGGACCTGGACATGCCCGCGCCCCTGCTGGCGGCGCTGGCCTCCGAGGGCATGTCGGTGCCGTTCCCCATCCAGGCCGCCACCCTGCCGAACTCGCTCGCCGGACGGGACGTCCTGGGCCGCGGCCGCACCGGATCGGGCAAGACGCTCGCCTTCGGCCTCGCGCTCCTGGCCCGCACCGCGGGCAACCGCGCCGACGCCCGCCGGCCGCTGGCCCTGGTCCTCGTCCCCACCCGGGAACTGGCCCAGCAGGTCACCGACGCGCTCACCCCGTACGCCCGCTCCCTCAAGCTCCGGCTGGCCACGGTCGTCGGCGGTATGTCGATCGGCCGCCAGGCCAGCGCCCTGCGCGGCGGCGCCGAAGTCGTCGTCGCCACCCCGGGCCGGCTGAAGGACCTCATCGAGCGCGGCGACTGCCGGCTGGACCGCGTCGCGATCACCGTCCTCGACGAGGCCGACCAGATGGCCGACATGGGCTTCATGCCGCAGGTCACCGAGCTGCTCGACCAGGTCGGTGCCGACGGTCAGCGGATGCTGTTCTCGGCCACCCTGGACCGCAACGTGGACCTGCTGGTCCGCCGCTACCTGCACGACCCGGTCGTCCACTCCGTGGACCCCGCGGCCGGCGCGGTGACGACGATGGAGCACCACGTGCTCTACGTCCAGGGCGCCGACAAGTACGCGACGACCACCGAGATCGCCGCCCGCGAGGGCCGGGTGATCATGTTCCTCGACACCAAGCACGCGGTGGACAAGCTCACCGACCACCTGCTGCACAGCGGTGTCCGGGCGGCCGCGCTGCACGGCGGAAAGTCGCAGCCGCAGCGCACCCGCACCCTGGACCGTTTCAAGACCGGCCACGTCACGGTGCTGGTCGCCACGAACGTCGCCGCCCGCGGCATCCACGTCGACAACCTCGACCTGGTCGTCAACGTGGACCCGCCCAGCGACCACAAGGACTACCTGCACCGCGGCGGACGCACCGCGCGCGCCGGGGAGTCCGGCAGCGTCGTCACGCTCGTGCTGCCCAACCAGCGCCGCGAGATGACCCGGCTGATGGCGGACGCGGGCATCACGCCGCAGATCGCCCAGGTCCGCTCCGGCGAGGCCGAGCTCAACCGCATCACCGGTGCCCAGGCCCCCTCGGGTGTGCCCGTCACCATCACGTCACCGGTGTCGGAGCGCAAGAGCAGCGGTTCCGGTCCCCGTGGCCGGCGCGGCGCGCGTCCTGGCCAGGGGCGCCGCTCCAACGCCAGTACGCCCACCCCGCAGGCGCGCGCCGCGGCGGCGCAGCGCCGGGCCAACAAGGCCGCGTAGCCGTCCGGCCGACCGCACCGCACCCCCGAGGCCTTCCCGGCCCGGGGGTGCGGTGCGTCCCGGGGCCTCAGGACCCCGGGACGGGCTTCCTGGCCCAGTCGAGCCGGGGCTCCACGACGTAACGGAACACCCGTCGCACGGGAGGGCTGCAGAGGACCGTGACCGCGGCCGCGGCGGCGGCGGAGACCAGGATCCGGCCCAGGGGCGTGGAGACGACGTCCACCTCGTAGAGGCCGAGCTTGACCGCGCCCTTGATGACGAAGCCGTGCAGCAGATAGCCGTAGAGCGTGCCGGCGCCCAGCGCGGTCATCCAGAGCCTGCGGTTCGGCACCCAGGCGAGGAAGCAGGCGCTGAGCACGAGCGCGCAGCCGAACAGCAGCGGCGTGACCACGGCACCCGCCCAGGCGGGCGAGCCGAGCTGCTCCGCGCCGTACCGGCGGAAGAACCACGAGGTCGTCGAGCGCGGCACCGCCCAGTAGGCGACGGCCAGGGCCACCAGGAAGACCGGTACGGAGGCGAGGCGCACGGCCCTGCGGCGTACGAGGTCGAAGTGCTCGGGACGCAGGCACAGGCCCAGGACGTAGTACGGGAGGAACTGGAGGACCCGCTGGAACTGCAGGTCCTCGCCGATGTTGCTGGTCACCGCCCCCATGGCGGCGATGACCAGGGCGAGCGCCACGGGCCACCGCACCCGCAGCCAGAAGGGGGTGGTGAGACGCCAGAGGAACAGCGCGGGCAGGAACCACAGCAGCCAGTACGGCGTGAGCGGGCTCAGCGGGAACTCCGGGGACCCGGTCAGGCGCTCGAAGAGGGTGTAGGCGACCTCGAAGACGGCGTAGGGCACGGCGATGCTCGTGACGAGCTTCCACACCCGGTCGGAGCTCAGCTCCAGGCCGCGCGAGAAGTAGCCGGCGATGATGATGAAGACCGGCATGTGGAAGGTGTAGACGAAGGTGTAGAGCGTCTCCACCAGCCGCCCGCTGCCGGGGAGGGGCTCCCAGGAGTGCCCCATCGCGACGAGGACGATGGCCAGGTACTTCGCGTTGTCGAAGAACGGGTCGCGACCGGGACGGGACCGCGCCGGCGCCGGAGCTGCCGCATCGGCGCCTGCCGGCCCGGGGGAGCGAGAGGTCTGGGAAGGCATCCGGTCACTCTAGGGCGCCATGTCCGGAACAGGGGCGGCTCAGGGCGTGAGGATCAGCTTTCCCGTGGTCCGGCGCCCGAGCAGGTCCTCATGGGCGCGCCGGGCGTCGGCGAGCGGGTAGCTGCCGCCGGTCACGGGCCTGAGGCGGCCCTCGCCGACGAGGGCGAAGAGCTCCTTGAGCGGCCCGCTGACCCCGCCGGGCGCAGCGAGGGCGGGGCGCAGCCAGAATCCGACGACGGAGGCGTTGAGGCGGCCCAGACGGGCCGGGTCGACGGGGGTGAAGCCGCCGCGGGCGGCGTTGCCGTAGGTCACCAGCCGGCCGAAGGACGCCAGGGAGCCCAGGGCCTGGTCGAAGAGGTCACCGCCGACGGCGTCCAGGACGACGTCCGCCCTCTCCGCGAGGGGGTAGGCGGCCACCCCGTCCGCGCCGAGGTCCCGGGCGAGGCGCTCCTTCTCCGGGGTGGAGGCCTGGGCGAGCACCCGGCCCGCTCCGAACTCCCTGGCCAGCTGGACGGCCAGGCTGCCGACGCCGCCCGCCGCCGAGTGCACGACGACGGTCTCCCCCGCACGCAGCCGGGCCGCCGACCGCAGCAGATGCCAGGCGGTCAGGCCCTGCATCATGAGGGCGAGGGCCTGCGCCGCGCCGAGGTCCTCGGGGATCTCCAGGACGGCGGACTCCTTGGCGGTCACCTGCTCCGCGTATCCGTGGGAGACCCGGGCCAGCACCCGCCGCCCGTCCGGGTGCGGCCCACGACCTCGCTGCCCGGCACGTACGGCAGGGCGTCGGCCGCGAGGTAGGAGCCGTCCACCTGATGGGTGTCCGCGAAGTTGACCCCGGCGGCCTCGACGGTGAGGAGCACCTCTCCGGGGCCCGGCACGGGGGCGGCCAGTTCCACGGGGCGGAGTACGTCGGGTCCACCGAAGCGGTCGAACTGGATCGCGAGCATGCCGCAGGGTATCGCGGAGCCGCCCGGCCGGACCGGGGCCCGGTACCCGCCGTCGGAATCCGGTGAGCGGCCAGGCGAAAACAGGACAATCGGTCGGTTATGGGGGCGGGGCCTGGCCGGGGTCCCGGGGCCGGGCCGGCCGGTACTCCGGGCGGATCGGCCGTGGTCGTGGGGCCGCTCGCCTGCCAGACTGCGGGCCATGAGCGATCTTCTTCACGACAGAGTCGTCCTGATCACCGGGGCGAGCAGCGGTATCGGCGCGGCGGCGGCCCGGGTGTTCTCCGAGGAGGGCGCGACGGTGGTCCTGGCCGCGCGCCGGGAGGACCGACTGGCCTCGCTGACGGCCGAGTTGAGGGACAAGGGGGCCCAAGCCTCCTACGTCGTCTGCGATGTCACGGTGGCCGAGGACGCCGCCCGCGCCGTCGACTTCACGGTCGACACCTACGGGCGCCTGGACTCCGCGTTCAACAACGCGGGCCTCGGCGGCGACCGTACTCCCTTGCACCTCATGGGAGATGACGTCTACGACGCGGTCATGGACGTCAACGTGCGGGGTGTCTGGAACTGCCTCCGCCACGAGATAGCGGCCATGCTGCCCAATTCCGGGGGCAGTTCCATCGTGAACAACAGCAGCGTGGGCGGGCTGGTGGCCATACCGGCGGCCGCGCCCTACATAGCGGCCAAGCACGCCGTCGTCGGCCTCACCAGGGCCGCCGCCGACGAATACGCCCAACAGGGCATCAGGGTCAACGCGGTGGCCCCCGGCACCACCCGCAGCGAGATCACCGCCGACTGGTTCGGCCGTAACCCGGGCCTGGAGGAGATGGTCAACAGCCGTACGCCGCAGGGGCGTACGGCCGAGCCGGAAGAGATGGCGAACGCGGTCGCCTGGCTGCTCAGCGACCGCTGCCCCTTCCTCACGGGCACCGTGCTCCCCGTGGACGGCGGCTTCATCAACCAGTGAGGCGTCAGCCGCAGGGCCCGCTCAGCCGGCCCCGGTAGACCGTCTCCCCGTCCTGCGTCGCGGTCACCAGGACGGAGGTCTCCCCGGGGCCGGCGGGCAGGATCTCCGCCTCGATCCAGCAGGGCCGGTCGAATTCGGAGTACCTCTTGAACTCGCTGGTGGCGGTGGTCGCTTCGAAAAGCGCGGGAAACAGGGCGGCGTTCGCGGCCTGGTGGGCGGCCTCCATCAGGACGAGCCCCGGGACGTGGTCGACGGGATGGTCGTAGAGCACGACGTTGTCCACGTCGTTGCGCAACTGCCAGTGCAGGGGCCGGTTTCCGGCCGCCAGGACCACGTCGGTCGGGGTGTGACGCCCGACGGTGCGGGGGTCGAGCGGGGCGGGCAGGGGCCAGGCGTTCCAGTCGACGGTGAGGTGTTCCCCGCGGAGCCGACGGTAGGCGCGCGGAGAAATCCAGCCGAACTCGGAATCCGCACGGGCCACCAAGCTGCCACCCTGGAGTACGCGGACGTCCATTCCGAGCGAACTGACCGTCCGCCCACGCTTCTTGGGCTCGGCGACGGAGACCTCCACGGCCAGGTCGCAGGGCCCGTCGAGGGGGGTGCGGAAGCCCGGGGCGACGGTGAAGTCGAAGTAGTGGAGGAGGGTTTGATCGGCCAGCGGAACGCCGTACGCTGCGTGCGCGATGACCAGCCCGCTCTGCCTGATGGTCTGGGTGAGCACCCGGGGGTCGTACGGGAGCCCCGCCGCGGGTGCCGGCCACCTCGCGGACAGCGAGAACTCGCCATCTTCCCTGCTGTGCCAGGCGGTGAGGAAGACCATCTCGGTACGCCCCAGGTGGACGTATTCCTTGGGGACGCCGTTCCGGCCCTCCGCTGTGCAGTGCGGTGGTCTCGGAACAACGGGTATGTCGGGCACGGCCCTCCCGGACAATGGAACAAAATGGGCATTACGGCGCTGATATGATACCGGTTCACCGGTACTTTTTGAAGAAGCGTCAGGCCACGTTCAAGGGGAGCGCGAGTTGGCACGACAGCAACGGGCGATCCGCACGCGCAGAATCTTCCTGGAAGCGGCCGCCGAGGTCTTCGACGAGCACGGTTACGACGCCGCCACGATCGCCGCGATCCTCGACCGGGCCGGGCTCACACGGGGTGCGCTCTACTTCCACTTCACGTCGAAGGAGGAGCTGGCCCGTGGCGTCCTCCAGGAGGCCGTGACCGCGGACGGGGTCACCCCGCAGACCTTCAAGCTGCAGGAATGGGTGGACATAGCACTCCTGCTCGCCTACCGGCTGCCCAGGGAACCCCTGCTCAGCGCCTCGATCCGGCTGTCGGTCGACCCACGGGCGCGCGGGCTCTTCGGTACCCGCTGGCCGGACTGGATCGCCCTCGGCACGGAGATACTCACCGAGGCCAGGGAGCGGGGCGAGCTCCTTCCGCATGTCGACCCGGAGGCCACTTCACGGCTCTTCGTCGGGGCGTGGACCGGGGTCCAGCTGGTGACCGAGTCCATGGCGGAGCCGCCGGACCTGGTCGCCGAGATCTCCGCCCTCTTCGAGCTCATCCTCCCGAACAACGCGGTCCCGGGCGTGCTCGCCCGGCTCGACACCTCACCGCACCGCGCGGCACGCATCATCGAGCAGCAGCAGGCGGTCGCCGTTTCCTGACCGCCCGGGCGGTGTCACGGAGTGCCCCGGCCAGGCCGCGGGCCGCCTCAGGCCATGTCACCCGATCGGGTGTGGGCGCCTGCGAAGTGGCTGGTCAGCCCGCATGGTGGCCCTATGTGGCTTCGCCGAACCGCCGTGTGCGCCATGGTCGTGCCGCTGGCGTTCCTGGTGCTCCGGGACGCGCCGGTACGGCTCGCCGCGCCCGAGCAGAGCACCGCGAAGCCGGTGGCACCGCCGGCGGCCCCGCGTCCCGCGATCGTCAGCCGGGCGGAGTGGCATGCGGACGAGAGCCTGGTCAAGGAGGACGCGGTGTACACGGGGACGGTGCGGGCCGTCTTCGTCCACCACACGGGTCACACCAACAACTACGACTGCGCCGACGCCCCCAAGATGCTCCGGGCGATGGAGGAGGCGCACGTCCGCGGCGAGGGCTGGGACGACATCGGCTACAACTTCGTGGTCGACCGCTGCGGGACCATATACGAGGGCAGGGCGGGCGGCGTGGGGCGCTCCGTACGCGGGGCCCACGCCACCGGGTTCAACGCGCACAGCGTGGGGATCGCGGCCCTCGGCACCTTCGATCCCGGTGTCACCGTCCCGAAGGCGCTCATCGAGGGGATCGCGAAGGTCGGTGCGTGGAAGCTGGACCGGTCGATCGACCCCCGCGGCATCGTGCGGATGGTGTCGACGAACGACGACAGCCTGTACCGGCGCGGTGAGGTGGTCTACCTCCACGCCGTGGCCGGCCACCGGGACACCTTCTCGACGTACTGCCCCGGTGAGGCGCTCTACCGTCAACTCCCCGCGATCCGCGCGGAGATGGCGCGGCTGCGGGTGAAGAAGAAGTAGGGCCGGAGCCGCACCCAGTGATGCCGGCACCCCTGTGGGTGTCCTCCGGCGACGGCCGCGCGTGGTCACGCCGTGCGGCGGCCGGGCGGGCCCTCCACCCGGGTGATTGTGAGGGCGTCGGCCGCGTCGAAGCCCATTGAAAAGATGATCGGCGGCTTATCTGTTCGTGCCCTTGCACACCTTCTGGAGCACAGCGGAGGAATACCGTCATGCCGGCATCACCCCTCGCAAAGCGGCCCGTCGAATCGGTGCTCGCCCTTCTGCTCGTTCTCCTGAGCGTGCTCGGCCTCGCCGGCCGCAGCGTGGCGGCCACCCCCGCCCAGGCTCCGGCCCGCACCCCCGCCCAGGCCGTACCGGCCCAGGCCGCCCCCGCCCGGGCCGTCGTCGCCCCGACGGTCGTCGCGCCGACCGTCACGGCCGGGACGGACTGGGACCGCATCGCCGAGTGCGAGAGCAACGGCCGCTGGGGCATCAACACCGGCAACGGCTACCACGGTGGCCTCCAGTTCGCCCCCTCCACCTGGCGGGCCTACGGAGGTGGGCAGTACGCACCCCGCGCCGACCTCGCGACCAAGTCCGAGCAGATCGCCGTCGCCGAGCGCGTCCGACGCTCGCAGGGACTGGGCGCCTGGCCCACCTGTGGCCGCCTCGGCGCCAACGGCACATCGAGCTCCTCGTCCTCCGGTGGCAGCAGCGGTAGCAGCAGTGGCAGCGTCGACGGAAGCGACACGGCGCAGGCGGCCCCCGAGCGCCAGTCGACCGGCAGTTCGAACAGCGGCTCGTCCGGCAACGTGTCGTCCGGCAGCTCGCACCACAGCGACGACGACGGCGCCGCACGCGGCGACAACGGCGCCACGCACCACTACTCCGAGGACCTCGCGGACGCGGAGACGTACGTCGTCGAGCCGGGCGACTGCCTCTCGGTGATCGCCGAGCGGGCGGACGTGGACGGTGGCTGGCCCGCGCTGTACGAGCTGAACCGCGAACTCCTGGACCAGGGCCCGCACCTGATCTTCCCCGGACAGCAGCTCCGCCTGAACGCCTGACATCCGACATGACGACCACGGCGATTCACCGGCCGAGCGCGAACTCCCCGCGGACCTGGAGCGTGAGGATCATGACACCGAGGCCCCCTCTCCCGCCGAGGGCATCGATGACACCGAGGCCCCCTCTCCCACCGAGGGCATCGATGACACCGAGGACGCCTCTCGCGCGGAGAACGCCTCTCGCAACGGGGACACCGATCACACCGAGGACCCCCGGCTCCGCACACCCCCCGCTCCCGCGGACGGGACCCGGCCCGGCTCCGCGGACATCCCCTCATGACGGTGGCACTCGGCGTTGTCGCACGGCCCCGGTCCCCAGTGCGGGACGAAGATGCCGAGAGTTTTGTGCCGCGCCAGTACGGTCGCGACGGGCTGCTTGCAGGCCGGACACACGTACTCCGCCTGCCTGTCGGTCTGACGCTCGGTTCTGGCCATGTTTTTACGGTAGCCCCGAACGAGACATTTAGAAACTTTTCCGACTTTTTGCCAGTGCTTTCCTCGGAGGTTGCCACGAGGTCGCGCCGGAGAACCAGCCTCCGGAGGCCACGAGGAGCGGCCCGGTCCGGAACCTGGTGCCATGGAACGGGGACGCCTCGACGAAGGGACCACCGGTCATGGCACGTGCACCGTCACCGGCCGCAGTCCTGCTCTCCGTACACGCCGTCGTCTTCGACACGGACGGTGTGATCACCGACTCCGCCCCGGCACACGCCGCGGCCTGGAAGGAGGCGTTCGACGCCTGCCTGGCCTCCCACGGAGACCTGCCGCCCTTCGACGAGGAGGCCGAGTACCGGCGCTACGTCGACGGCAAGGCACGCAAGGACGGTGCGGCCGCCTTCCTGGCCTCCAGGGGTCTCGACCTCCCCGAGGGCAGCCCCGACGATCCCCCCGGCACCGGAACGGTGTGGGCCGTCGCCGCACGGAAGGACGAGGCGTTCACCCGGACCCTGCGCACCCGGCCGATCGCCGTCTGGCCCGGCACGGTCCGACTGCTGCACGTGCTGCACGAGGCACGGGTGCCGATCGCCGCCGCGTCCGCGTCCCGGCACGCGACCGAACTGCTGTCACGGGCAGGGCTCCTGGACCTGTTCACCACCGTGGTCGACGGCAACGAGGCACGCCGGCTGGAGCTGCCGGGCAAGCCTGACCCCGCCCTGTTCACCGAGGCGGCACGGCGCCTGGGCGTCCCGCCCGGGGACTCCGCCGTCGTGGAGGACGCGCTGGCCGGCGTCGAGGCGGGCCGCCGGGGCGGCTTCGGGCTCGTCGTCGGGGTGGACCGGACGGACACCTCCGAGGGCGCCGCCGACCTGCGCCGCCACGGTGCCGACCTCGTGGTGGCCGACCCGGGCGACCTGCTGATCACCGGGGAGGACTGATGGCGCGCGGCTGGGTCTGGGCGTACGAGGGGTACGACCCGGAGAAGGAGCGCCTGCACGAAGCGCTGTGCACCCTCGGCAACGGCTACTTCGCCACCCGGGGAGCCGCGCCCGAGACCCCCGCCGCGGAGAAGCACTACCCGGGCACCTATGTGGCGGGCTGCTTCAACCGGCTGACGTCCTCCGTCCAGGGGCGCCAGGTCGAGAACGAGGACGTGGTCAACCTCCCCAACTGGCTGCCGCTGCGCTACCGCATCCGCCCCGCCGGCTCCCGCACGGGCCCGTGGCTGACCCCCGACCACGCCTACCTCGTGGACCACCGGCAGTCGCTCGACCTGCGCGGCGGGATCCTCAACCGCCGTTCGGTGTACGAGGACAGGGCCGGCCGCCGGCTGACGGTGGAGCAGGAACGGCTGGTTCACATGGGCGACCCCCATCTCGCCGCGCTGCACACGGTGTTCACCGCCGAGGGCTGGTCGGGCGAGCTGGAGGTGGAGTCCGGGATCGACGGGGACATCCGTAACAACGGTGTCGCGCGCTACCGCGAACTGGCCGACCGCCACCTCGCCGGCTGGGAGACCGGCACCGAACCCGGGTCCATGGTCTGGCTGCGCTGCCGCACGGTGGAGTCGGACATCGGGATCGCCCTCGCCGCCCGCACGGTGGCCTCCTGCGGACCCGAGCGCAACGGTGACCACCGGGCCGAACCGGAGCAGCAGCCCCGCGCGGTCCACCAGACGCTGCGGCTGCCGATCGCCCCGGACTCCGGTGCCGTCGTCGACAAGACGGTGGCCCTCTACACCTCCCGCGACCCGGCCATCGGCAGTCCGCTGCGGGCCGCCGTGTCCGCGGTGGGCGAGGCCCCGGCGTACGTACGGCTGCGGGCCTCGCACCGCCGGGCCTGGGCCGACCTGTGGCAGCAGGTGAAGATCGAGGTGCCCGGCGAGCCCGGGCACATCCTGCGGCTGCACCTCTTCCACGTGCTCCAGACCCTCTCCCCGCACACGGCGGAACTCGATGTCGGGGTGCCGGCGCGAGGGCTGCACGGCGAGGCGTACCGGGGACACGTCTTCTGGGACGAGCTGTTCGTCCTGCCCTTCCTGAATCTGCATCTCCCGGAGGTCTCCAGGGGGTTGCTCGACTACCGCCACCGCCGGCTCCCCGCCGCCTGCGCCGCCGCGCGGGCCGTGGGCCGGGAGGGGGCGATGTACCCGTGGCAGAGCGCGTCCGAGGGGCGCGAGGAGACCCAGGAGCTCCATCTCAACCCGCGTTCGGGGCGCTGGCTGCCCGACCGTTCGCGGTTGCAGCACCATGTCGGCTCGGCGGTCGCGTACAACGTGTGGCAGTACTGCCAGGCCACCGGCGACACGGAGTACCTCTACTCCAAGGGCGCCGAGATGGTGATGCAGATCGCCCGCTTCTGGGCGGACAGCGCGCAGTGGGACGCCTCCGTCGGGCGCTACCGGATCCGGGGGGTCGTCGGGCCCGACGAGTACCACGACGCCTACCCGGACTCCGACGCGGCGGGGCTCGACGACAACACGTACACGAACGTGACGGCGTCCTGGGTGCTGGCACGCGCCGGTGAGCTCTGCGGCTCCCTGCCGCCGAGCCGGTGCGCGCAGCTCCTGGAGACGATCCGGCTCGACCCGGCGGAGCTGGAGCACTGGGACGACATCTCCCGGCGGCTGTACGTTCCCCAGCACCGCGGTGTCATCAGCCAGTTCGCCGGATACGGCGATCTGGAGGAGCTGGACTGGGACGGCTACCGGCAGCGGTACGGGGACATCAGGCGGCTCGACCGGATCCTGGAGGCGGAGGGCGACACCGTCAACCGCTACCAGGCGTCCAAGCAGGCCGACGTCCTCATGCTCGGCTACCTCTTCGCACCGAAGGAACTCGCCGCGCTGTTCCGGCGGCTGGGCCACGCGCTCGACGACGACGCCTGGCGGGACACCGTCGACTACTACGTGGGCCGTACGAGCCACGGCTCCACCCTCAGTTCCCTCGTGCACGCCTGGGTGCTGGCGCGGGTCCACCGCGACGACGCCTGGACGTACTGCGAGGAGGCGCTGATCGGCGATGTGGCCGACATCCAGGGCGGTACGACGGAGGAGGGCATCCACCTCGGCGCGATGGCCGGCACCCTCGACTTCGTCCAGCGCGGGATGACTGGCCTGGACACCCGCGACGACGCCCTGTGGCTCGCGCCGGCCACGCTGCCCCAGCTCTCGAAGTTCCGCATGCGGCTCCGCTTCCGACGCCACTGGGACGTCGACCTGCGGCTGCGCGCCGAGCGCCTCCGGATCGCCGTACCGGACTCGGAGCGGCCGGGGGTACGGGTCAGGCTGGACGGCAGCGCGTACGTCGTCGAGCCGGGTGAGGCGCGGTGGCTGGAGCTGCCCGACGACATGCCCGGCGGTTCCTGACGGCGGGGCACGGCCGGTGGTTCAGGCCGGCCGGGAGGACACCAGGACGCCGATCTTGTCGATGCGGTGCTCCGGATTGTGGTGGGCGTCGCGCCAGAAGTTCCCGGCCGCGTCGTCCTCCGGGGTCGCACAGGTGGAGAGGGTGATCATCGCCCGGGACGGTTCCTCGCCCGGCTCTCCCGGCACCTCGGCCCGCTGTTCGGTGAGCGAGCGCTCGGACCTGAAGGACGTCTGCCGGGTCTCCGTGATCCGGTACTCGTACACCGTGCCGCCCTCCCTGACCAGGACCTTGTCGCCCTTGTCCAGCGACGGCAGCTCCCGGAACGGGCCCCCGGCGGCGATCCGGTGGGCCGTGACGAGGTAGTTCCCCGTCCCGCCCGGCCCGACGCCGCCGTCCTCGCCGTACGGGCTGGCCGCGATACCGCGGTCCTGGATGCGGGTGCCGGGCCCGTCGTCCGTCGTGCCCTCGTACGGGACCACGCGCAGGTCCGTCATGCCGATCGCCGGGATGGTGAGCTCGGCGGTCGCCGTACGCGGGTCGGTCCGGTCGGACGGGAAGACGGACGCGCCGGGGGCCGGTGAGGCCGCCGCTACGGCCGGGGGCGGCCCGGCCGTAGCGGTCGCGGCGGCCGGGCCTCCGGCCGCCAGCAGGACGACGGCCGCGCCCGCGAGGGCCCGGGGAACGCCGCTGAATCCATGGGGACGGTGCATGGCGAGATCCGGATCGGTAGCCGGTGGTGCCTGGGGCGGGCCCGGGAGCGCGGCCCGCACCCTTCCAGTACACCACCGCTCACCCGATCGTGTCGGGTGCGCCGATCAGCTCGCGCACCTCGTCGGCGCCCAGCTCCGTGAGCTCCTCCCCGACGAGCAGCCAGCGCGTGATGCCCACCGACTCCAGGAACGTCAGGTCGTGGCCGGCGATGATCAGCGCACCCTCGTAGGACTCCAGGGCGCTCGTCAGCTGCCGCACGCTCGCCAGGTCCAGGTTGTTGGTCGGCTCGTCGAGCATCAGCAGCTGCGGGGCGGGGGTCGCCAGCATCGTCGCCGCGAGGGCGGCCCGGAAGCGTTCGCCGCCCGACAGGGTCCCCGCCGGCTGCTCGGCGCGCGCCCCCTTGAACAGGAAGCGGGCGAGCTGCGAGCGGATCTCGTTGTCGGTGGTCCCCGGCGCCACGCGGGACACGTTCGCGGCGACGCTCAGCCCGTCGTCCAGGACGTCGAGCCGCTGCGGCAGGAAGCGCAGCGGCACATGCGTCCGGGCCTCACCGGCCTCGGGCGCAAGCTCCCCGGTGAGGGTGCGCAGCAGCGTCGTCTTGCCCGCCCCGTTGCGCCCGATCAGCGCGATGCGTTCGGGCCCCTGGACGTGGAGTTCGCCGTCGCGCAGGGCCCCGAAGCGGGGGCGGAGCCCGTGCGCGCTCAGCACCGTGCGGCCCGCGGGGACGGCGGTGTGGGGGAGCCGCACCCGGATCTCGGCGTCCTCCCGGATCGCCTCGGACGCGGTGTCGAGCCGCTCCCGTGCCTCCTGGAGCCGGTCCTCGTGCAGCCCGCGGAGCTTGCCCGCCGCCTCCTGGGATGACCGCTTGTGCTCGCCCGCGACGATCCTCGGCGCACGCCGCTGCGCGTCCATCTTCTTGTTGTGCCGCTGGCGGCGGGCCACCTTGATCTGTGCCTCCTCCAGTTCGCGCTTCTGCCGGCGTACGTCGGACTCGGCGGCCCGCACCATGCGGCCCGCCGCCTCCTGCTGGGTGGCCAGCGCCTCCTCGTACGCGGACCAGCCCCCGCCGTACCAACTCACCGCACCCGCGCGCAGATCGGCGATGCGGTCCACCCGTTCCAGCAGGTCGCGGTCGTGGCTGACGACCAGGAGCACCCCGGAACGCCAGGACTCGACGGCGTCGTACAGCCGGCGGCGCGCGAACACGTCGAGGTTGTTGGTCGGTTCGTCGAGCAGCAGGACGTCGGGGCGCTCCAGCAGCAGCGCGGCCAGCCGCAGCAGCACGGTCTCGCCGCCGGACAGCTGCCCCACGGTGCGGTCGAGGCCGACGTCGCCGAGGCCGAGCGAACCCAGGGTCGCCAGGGCCCGCTCCTCGACGTCCCAGTCGTCGCCGACGGTCTCGAAGTGCTCGTCGGCGACGTCGCCCGCCTCGATCGCGCGCAGCGCCGTACGCCGCTCGGTGATGCCGAGGGCGTCCTCGACGCGGAGACCGGTGTCGAGGGTGAGGTTCTGCGGGAGGTAGGCGAGGTGGCCGCCGACGGTCACCGAGCCGGCGGAGGGCTTCAGCCGGCCGGCCAGCAGCCGCAGCAGGGTCGACTTGCCGGAACCGTTGGTCCCGACGAGCCCGGCGCGGCCCCGGCCGACGCTGAGGGAGAGCCCGTCGAAGACCTCCGTGCCGTCCGGCCACCGGAAGGACAGGGACGAGCAGCTGAGGGAGGCGGCGGGTGCCGTGGGATGAGACATGTGATCCTCGCGGTCGAAAGCGTGTGAACAGGGGCTTCGTGTGCGAGCACCACGCGGCGACCGGCCGGGGAGGAAGGGGTGTGGTCCGTCCGACGTGCGGGGGACGGCTCATGCACCGAGGTCGCATCCACGCGGTGGGTCACGGGGCGGCAGGAAGGCCGACAGGGCGTGACGGGCTACGGCGGGGGCCGTACCGCGCGATGATCGCGGACCTCAGATGCGCAACGTCCACCTCTATCGGAGACGACAGGACTCAAAAACTGTACACCGTGCCCTCCTGCCGTGTCCGGAGCGAACGTCCGCCGGGCGCCGCTCGGCAGGGGTCACGGCGCCGCCGTGGGGGAGGCCGTGAAACCGATGCCGTCGATGCCCCGGTCCAGGAAGACCGCCAGGGCGTGGGCCTCCTCCTCGACGGCTTCCCGCTCCTGACGGGAGAGGCGCCGCAGGGGCGTGATGCCGAGCCGCCGGTCCTGGGTGGTCCAGGTGGCGGCGACGCGGCCGTCGACGAGCACGGCGCGCAAGCCCGCGACGGACAGCCCGAGGTCGGCGTCGTCGATGATGCGGCTGCGGTCGCGGTAGCCGAGGATCGCGTTGTCGAAGGCCGGGAGGAAGCGGACCGGGGCGGGGGTGTCCGGGGACGGGCGCGGCGCGTCGGGCAGGTCGAGGAGCACCCGGCCGCGTTCGTCGCGGAAGGTGACCAGCTCGTCCCGGACGGCTCTGACCGCCGCGGGGAGTCCGGCCAGACCGCTCCAGGAGCGGAGGTCCGCGGTGGAGGCGGGCCCGTAGGCGGCGAGGTAGCGGCGCACCAGCTGCTGCCCCACGGGGTCGTCGTCGGCGTCGGGGCCCTCGGGCAGGGGAGCGGGATCCCGTCCGAGCCAGGCGTCCAGGGGCAGATTGCGCACGCCCGCCGTCGTCCGCCACAGACCGCGCGGGGGGAGCTGGGCCATGGGGACGAGCGCGGCGACGAGGAGCTCGCCCAGGGCGCGGCGCGGCGGGCCGGGCCAGCGGTCCTGGAGCGCCTGCACGAGCTCGGCCATGGTGCGGGGCCGGCCGTCGGCCATGACCGCCCGGCCGGCCGCGGCGACCTCGTCGGTGTCGATCCCGGCGAGGTCGCTCCGGTAGGTGGCCAGCACCCGCCCGCGCAGCATGGCGTCGTGGCGGGCCCGCCAGGCGAGTGCGTCGTCGGCGGTGACCAGGTGGACGGTGCGGCGCATCAGATGCGTACGGACGACGTGCCGGTCCGTCAGCGCCCGGTCGAGCCGGCCGGGGGTGAAGGCGCGCTGCCTGGACCACAGGCCGGTGAAGGGTTCCTGCGGTTCCTGGGCCTGGAGGCCCGCCAGATGCGCCACCACCTCCTGGAGCGGCGCGCTCGTGCGCTCCAGCAGGTACTGCCGGGCGAGGGTGGCGCGGTTGAGAGCGCGTGTGCTGAGGACGGTCATGGGAGCCGCCCCTCCTTTCTGCCGCACACCATGCTGTCCGGCCTCCTTCCGCTTCGTCCCCGACCGGGCCGATCGGTATCGGGATCAGCCGTTGTAGGGGGCCGCCACGTCCAGCACCCAGGTCACACCGAAACGGTCGGTGAGCATGCCGTACAGCGGTGCCCACGGCGACGGACCCAGGGGCCGCACGACCGTCGAGCCCTCCGCCAGCTTCGGCCAGAGGGCGCTGATCTCCTCCGCGCCGTCCCCGCGCACGGAGACGAAGAACGGGCTGCGGCCCTGGTCCCAGGGCAGGTGGGAGGGGACGTCGTACGCCATGACGTGGAAACCGTCGTCGCCCCGCACCTCCCCCCACATCACGTGGTCCGCCTCGCTCTCGTCCCGTACGTCACCCGTGTCCTTGTACGTGACGACGGTGACGTGCCCGCCGAAGACGGACCGGTAGTGGTCCAGCGCCGCCCGCGCGTCTCCCCGGAAGTTCAGGTGGGTGGTGGTCGTGACGGACATGGCGTGCTCCTCGGGTGTGGTTCCGCGTGACGGCTCTGCGTGGTCCATGGGCTCCGCGGTCCGCCAGGCGGTTCTCTCCGCTGATCCCGGTACCGACCCTTCCAGAGGTAGCGGACAGGATGTGTCCTGTACTGCGGGCAGGATGAGGGGCATGCAGAAGACGTCCGCGCGACTGCTCGCCCTGCTCACGCTGCTCCAGACGCACCGCGACCGGTCCGGTGACGACCTCGCGGGGCGGCTCGGCACCACTCCGCGCACGGTGCGCCGCGACATCGACCGGCTACGGGAACTGGGGTACCCGGTCCGCGCTTCCAAGGGGCCGTCCGGCGGCTACCGCCTGGACGCCGGCGCGCATCTGCCCCCGCTGCTGTTCGACGACGGCCAGGCGGTCGCCCTGGCGCTGGCCCTGCGGTCGGCGGCGACCGACGACACGATCGGGGAGGACGCGGCCCGGGCCCTGGCCACCGTGCGTCAGGTCATGCCACCGCGCCTGCGCCGGCGCATCGACACGCTGCGGGTCACGGCCGTCCGGCCGCCCGGGGCCGGCGGTGCTTCCCCGGCCGGCTCGCGGCTGCTCGTGGAACTGGGCCGCGTCATCCACGCCCGCGAGGAACTGCGCTTCGACTACGGGCCGGACGCCGGAGCCTCTCGGCGTCCTGCCGGTGTCTCCGATGTCCACGGCGCTCCCGGAGCGCCCACCGCGGCGGAGCGGCCCCGCCGGGTGCAGCCGCACCACCTGGTCACCTGGCGCGGCCGCTGGTACCTGGTCGCCTGGGATCTCGACCGGGACGACTGGCGCACCTTCCGCGCCGACCGCATGCGTCCCCGCACCCCCTCCGGCCCGCGCTTCACGCCCCGTGACCTGCCCGGCGGGGACGTGGCCGCGTTCGTCGCGGGACGGTTCCGGGGGACCGACGGCTCCACCACCGACTGGCCCTGCCGAGGCGAAGTCGTCCTCGGTGCCCCCGCCGGGGCGGTGGCCCCCTTCGCGGAGGACGGCATCGTCGAGGAACTCGGCCCCGACCGCTGCCGCCTCACCCTCGGCTCCTGGTCGTGGACCGGCCTCGCCACCACCATCGGCCACTTCGACACCGACATCCAGGTCGTCGGACCACCCGAGCTGACCGCCGCGTTCGCCGAACTCGCCGCACGGTACGCCGCAGCGGCGGCCGGCCCGGGTGCGGGAGCCCCGGACCGTCAGGCCGACGCCCCGCTGTCGACGACCAGGTCGGTGCCGACCGCCGCACCGGCCGCGGGCGAGGCGAGGTAGAGCACCGCGGCGGCCACCTCCCGGGCCTCTGCGACCCGGCCGAGGGGGTTCTCCGACTTCATCCGCTCCGTACGCTCGGCCTCCGTCTCACCGGGGCGGAGCGACATGGGGGCGGCGGAGGCGCCCGGACTGACGGCGTTGATGCGAATGCCCTGGTGGATGTGGTCGAGAGCGGCGGCACGGGTCAGCGCGGAGACCCCCGCCTTCGAGGTGAGGTACGCGGCGGCCCCGGGGACGCGGAGGTGCGCGCCCAGGTTGGAGGAGATGTTGACGATCACTCCGCCGCCGTTCTCCTTCATGTGCGCGATCTCGTGCTTCATGGCCAGCCACACACCGGTGAGGTTGGTCCGCATGACCGCGTCCCAGTCCTCCTCGCCCACCTCGCCGACGGGCCCGGAGCCCCGGAATATCCCGGCGTTGTTCACCGCGATGTCGAGGCCGCCGAAGCGGGTGACGGTCGCGTGGACGAGATCGCGGAGCTGCCCGGAGTCGGTGACGTCGGCGGTGACGGCCACGGCGGTGCCGCCGGCGGCCTCGATGAGCGCGACCGTCCCGTGCAAGGAGTCGGCCGTGCGCCCGGCAGCGACCACCGAGGCGCCCTCGGCGGCGAAGGCGCGTGCGATGGCGCGGCCGAGGCCGGATCCTGCGCCGGTGACGAGCACGGTGGTGCCGGTGAAGCGGTCCATGTGAGCGTTCCCCTTGTTGCGTAAGGACATCGAGCGGAAGGACGGTCGGGCCGAGCAGCCCGCTCCGGTCGAGTTGGATAATTGATCGATCGGTCTGTTATTCGGGCGTGCGAAACCGCGTGCCCGATCGTGCCGGTGACGGTTGATCAGTCCAGCAGGGTCAGCGCCTGCTCCGCCGCGTCCCGCACCCGGGTGGGGTCGTCGGACGCCTTCCCGACGATCCGTACGCCCTGGAGCAGGACGAGCAGCATGCGGGACAGCGCCCGTGGGTCGCGGGCCTCCGGCAACTCGCCCTGCGCCCGCGCCCGTACGAGCGCGGAGTGCAGCAGCGTCTCGATGTGCTCCCAGCTGATCTCGACCCGGCGGGCGGCGTCGGGGTCGTGCGGGGCGAGCTCGGAGGCGGTGTTGGTGATGAGGCAGCCGTTCAGCCGGGCTTCGGGGGCGGCGGCCTCCGCGGCGAAGCGGCGTACCAGCGCCCGCACCGCCGGAAGCGCGGGCCCCGGCTGGGACAGCTCGGCCAGGATGGACGGATCGCGCCCCTCGGAGTACCGGTCCAGCGCCTTCAGGTACAGCGCGTGCTTGTTGCCGAAGGTGGCGTAGATGCTGGCGCGTCCGATGCCGAGGTGGTCCACGAGGTCGGCCATCGAGGTCGCTTCGTAGCCGCGTCGCCAGAACAGCTCAAGAGCTGCCTGGAGCGCCGCGTCCGGGTCGAACTCCTTGGTCCTTGCCACGGTCCAGACCCTAGGCCCATTCAGAACGATCGGTCAATAACTGCTGTCTTCCGCCCCGCTGTTCGAGCTCCGGAGCGGCTGTCCGGGGCCGGGGGCGCGGTGGTCTACCGGGGCGGGTTGAGCTTCCGGAAGTAGGTCCAGCTGGTCTCGTTCGGCTCGCTCCACTTCTCCGGGGCGTGGGCGAACTCCGGGTGGTGGTCGGCGATGTAGGCGCGGGTCCGTCCGGGGACCTCGGCGTACGAGCCGAGCTTGCGGCCCCGGCAGTGGAAGGTGAGACCGCCGGGCCGCTGGCCACGGGCCATCCAGGGCAGCCACGGGGACATCCGGGTCCACGACATGGTGGCCGGGACACTGGGTGCCGGGCCTGCCAGGTCGGCACGGTCGGCGAAGAACTGGAACAGCTCCAGGGCCTTGTACGTGTCGCCGGCCGAGTGGAGGGGGTACTGGGCGACGGGCAGGGGCGAGGGGTAGGCGAGCGGGATCTCCAGGCTGAAACAGACCTGTCCGCCGAGCTCGGTCGTCGGGACCGGGAAGGGGCGCCACTTCTGGTTGGCCGGGTCGTTCCAGATGTGCACCACGGGCAGGTCCTGCCAGCTCTCCAGGATCTCGCGGCTGACGGGATCCAGATAGAACGCGGCTTCACGGGTCAGCAGTTGGTAGGCGTCCGGGCCGGCTTCGGCGTCCTGGACCAGACGGGCGACGTTGACCCCCTCGAAGCCGAAGACGCGCTGGTAGGGCTCGTCCGGGGCCCAGGAGTAGACGTCTCCCGACCACCAGTACGTGACCTCCTCCCCGTCGAGCGAGGCGCGGGTGCGGGCGAGGGAGCGGAGCAGCTCTGCGGGTGTCGTCATGGTCACCACTCTGCGCGGCCGTCACCCCGGTTGTTCGGGAAACGCTCCGGGCGGACGCGGAACCGGACGGAAGAGGCCGCTTCCGTGACCGGCTCATGGCCCGGGTGTGCTCCCCTGCGCCGTGGCCCCGCCGGATTCGGCCGCCGCCTCCCGCAGGGCACGGAGACCGTCCCTGACCAGCGGTGAGCGGCTCCCGCCCCGTCGCACGAACCCGACCAGCCGCCGCGTCGGCACCACATCGCCGGTCAGCGGTACGCGTACGAGGGCATCGCTCAGGGGGAACGTCGCGAGACGCGGCAGCAGACAGATGCCGTGGCCGCCGGCGACCAGGGCGGCGATCGCGGACCAGTCGACGGCGTTGTGGGTGACACGCGGCGAGAAGCCGGCCGCGGCGCAGGCCGAGGTGAGCAACAGGTGCTGGTCACGGGGGTCGCCCGCGCGGATCCATGTCTCCGTGGCCGCCTCGTGCAGCTCGACCGAGGCCCGGCCGGCGAACCGGTGGCCCGGCGGCACCAGGAGGTCCTGCGGTTCCTGGAGGAGAAGGTGCTGCTCGAAACGTTCGTCGTCGGAGGGCGGTGTGCCCGGGGCGGGGATGACGACGGCGATGTCGCGCTCACGGGTCAGCAGCATCCGGAAGCGGTCGGCCTCCGGATCCTCACCGAGGTAGTACGTCATCCCCGGGTGCCGGGAGAGCAGCCGGGCCATGGCCGGCACCACCAGCGTGCCGAGTGCCGTCGCCACCGAGGTGACGCGCAGCTCGCCCGGACCGTTGTCCCGGTGGGCGGCGAGGTCGGCGACGGCCCGCTCCCACTGCGCGTGCAACGTGTCCGCGTGGTCGATGAGCGTGCGGGCGGCCGGGGTGAGTTGGACCCGGCGCCCCTGCGGTTCGAGCAGCCGCACGTTCAGCTCGGCGGAGAGGCGGCGCAACTGCTGGGAGACGGTGGACGGGGTGAGGTGCAGGGACTCGGCGGTGGCGGTGACGGTGCCGGTCTCGGCAAGGACGCGGAGGGTCTGGAGACGCGGGTCGATCATGTAATGCCCTCACATGATTCCGTACGCAAATCTTCGATGGACGCACACGATCGTAGGCCCGCAACCTGGTTCGGAACCGAAACGAGCCGCGTGCCGGGTTCTCCACGCAGATGTCCCGGCCCGTCGAGGGAGCAGCCGACCATGATCAACGATGCGTTCCGCCCTGATGTGTTCGCCGCCACCGGACGCCGACTCGGCCATGCAGACACGGAGTCAGGCCAGGGCCCCGGCGGGCCCGGTGCGCCCGGTCGGCCGGGCCGGGCAGGCGTACGCGGCGAGGCCCGCTCATGACCGGGACCGTCGTCGCCGGCCTGCTCGCCGGATACGGCCTCGCGATCCCCGTCGGGGCCGTCGCGGTGCTGATGGTGAACATGACGGCGGCGACCTCCCTCCGGACCGGCGCTGCGGCGGCGCTCGGCGCGGCCACCGCCGACGCCGGATACGCCGTCGCGGCCGTCCTCGGGGGCAGTGCGCTGGTGGTGGTCGTACGCCCGGTGCTGGGGCCGCTGCGATGGGCGGCCTTCGCGATCCTGGCGCTCATGGCCGTACGCATCCTGGCCGGTGGGCTGCGGCGAGGCCGTGACGCGGCCGACGGAGCCTCCGCCACGCCCGCTCCAGGCGCCCCGGCCCGCCGACGGATCACCCCGCTGCGCGCCTACCTCACGTATCTCGCGCTGACCGCCCTCAACCCGTGGCCCGCCCTCTACTTCGTCACCCTGATCCTCGGCCAGCAGGCCCAACGGCCCATGAGCGCCGCCGAGTCGCTGGCCTACCTGTCCGCCGTCACCTTCGCCTCGGCGAGCTGGCAGCTGCTGCTGGCGGGCGGCGGAAGGCTGCTCGGGGGCGCCCTCACGAGCCGCCGCGGCCGTACGGTCACGGCCGCGGTCTCCAGCTGCCTGATCCTCGGCCTCGGCCTGCGCATGGCGATGGGCTGAACTCCGCGCGCACCGCGCCTCTTCGGGCGCCCCGCCGACGAGATCCCACGTCGTCGTGCTGGACCCGGACGGGAACGGCCTGTCGCTCGCCGAGGCGCCCACCCGGTGAAACCCTCGGTGAGGGAACGTCAGCAGCGGTTCACCGAGCCGACCTGACCGGTGAGGTTGTCGGCGGACATCCAGCCCGAGGTGCTCGCGCCCTCGGCCCGCACGTGGATCCACTTGTTGCCGTACGCGTTGACGACGTAGCAGTGGTACCAGAGCTTCGAACCGGACTTGGCCTGCGCGACGCCGGAGCACGACTGGTACGGGCCGGTGACTATGTAGTACGTGCCCGACATGTAGCCGTAGGTGCCCGGCGAAGGGTTCTGGTGGCCCCAGCCGTTGCAACTCGTCGAAACCGAACCGGGGTCGGTCGTGGACGAGGCCGTCGGTTTCGCGGAGGCGGAAGGCTTCGGGGCCGTGCCGCCGCCGGCACGGCTCGGGGATGCCCCGGGGTCCGCGTCGCCGGCCTGGTCGCCGGGCCCCTCGGTCCGGCCCGACTGCTCCGAGGGGACCCCGGTGGGCTTCCTGGAGGAGCTCTCGGACGGCGAGCCGCCCGGGGTGGCGGCATCGGTGGCCAGGTCACCCCCGCTCGGCCGGCTGTTGCCCGCGGGCGAACCGGCCCCGCCCGGCGCCGTCCCCGCCTCGTCGCTGCTGGTACCGCCGGAGCCGCCCATCAAGCCGTACGCCACCCCGCCCCCGATCAGCACGACGGCGGCCGCCGCGGCGACGACGGAGCGACTGCGCCGCCGCGAACGGCGCGCCGTGGCGCGGCCCGTGCCCGGAGCACCGCTCACCGTCGGATCGCCGGTCCGCGGGAAGGCGGGCGCCTGGGCGTGCGGCGGATACCCGGTGTACGGCGGCTGCGGGGCGGCCGCGACGAACGGCGGGGGACCGAACCCGGGCGGCGGCGTCTCGGCGGCACCCTGGGCCGGCATCCGGTGGGGGGACTGGGCGGGCGTCGGGCCCGGGTACTGCGCCGGCGGCGTCTGTCCGGGAGTCTGTACGGACGTCTGTGCGGGGTCCTGCGGCGGCGTCGGGGCGGCGGAGCTCATCGGCGTACGCGCCGGGGCCTGGGGAGCGAGGCTCTCCGTGCCGTCCGCGGCCACCCGCTCCAGCATCTCGCGCGCCTGGTCGGCGGTGGGCCGGCTCCCCGGGTTCTTGTCCATCAGCGCCCGCAGCACCGGAGTGAGCGGCCCCGCGCGCCGGGGCTCCGGCAGCGGCTCGGTGACGATCGCCGACAAGGTGGACCACGCCGACGGACGGCGGAACGGGGGCGCCCCCTCCACCGCCGCGTACAGCGTCATGCCGAGCGACCAGATGTCCGACGCGGGACCGGGCTCCATGCCCTGCGCGCGCTCCGGCGGCAGATAGTCGAGCGAGCCGACGAGCTGGCCGCTCTGGGTGAGCTTGGCCATGGCCTCGTCGTCGGAGGCTTCCATGCTGGCGATGCCGAAGTCGGTGAGCACGACCCGCCCGCCGCGCTCCAGCAGGACATTGCCCGGCTTGACGTCCCGGTGCAGCACGCCGGCCCGGTGCGCCGCGTGGAGCGCGTCCATCAGCTTGGCGCCGATCGCCGCGGCCTCGCGCGGATCCAGCGTCCCGCGCTCCGTCAGCACGTCGTCGAGCGAGTGCCCGTCGACAAGCTCCATGACGATGACGGGCAGGCCCCGCTCCTCGGTCACGTCGTGCACGGTGACCACGCCGCTGTGCCGGATCCGGGCGGCGGCCTGCGCCTCCCGTCGCATCCGGGTCCGCAGATCGGCCAGTTCGGAGCCCGAGGAGTCGGTGTAGGCCCGCAGGACCTTGACGGCGACTTCCCGGTTCAGCAGTTCGTCCGTCGCCCGGGCGACGACGCCCATGCCGCCGCGCCCGATCAGCGCGGTCACCCGGTAACGCCCCCCGAGCAGCGCCCCGACGAGCTCCCTGCCGTTCGCTTCCCCCGCCGTCACCGCACGCCCCGTTCCGTAACCGCTCGTCGACCGAGTACCTGGCGAGCCCAGCGTAGAGGTAGGTACGCGCACGTGGCTCGCCCGGACGCGGACCGGGGCCGCAGCTCGGTACGGCCGTATCCGAGCAGCGCCGGACATGAGCCCGCATTCCTGTCGCGACCGTGTCGTCCCGGCGCCGCGCGGGCGCCGTTCCCAAGGTCCGGCGGAATTCACGCAGACGGATCGACGTGGCTGCTGAAAACGGCGCTCCGAAGGGAAATGACGACCTCGCGAATAACGCCGCATTTATCCATACGATTGTGTTTCTCTCGGGATGGGGTGGCGGGCATCTCCTGTTCCGCTCAAGGGAATTGGTCGCCGCGAGGGGCGATGCCGGAAGGGCGTGGAAATGCGTCCGACGTGACGATGGGTGATCTTTTTCATGGTAGAGTTCCTATGAATTCACAGGACGCCACGAAAAAAGGGGAATGGCGTGAACACCGAGAAGGTTACGGCTCGACGTCTTACGGCCGAAGAGGTTTCTGAGCTGGGCCTCCAGGACAGCATCTTCGTTTCGGCGGGGATGGATGGCCTTCCTCTCGACTGCTACGCCCCGGCCTTCCTCACGGAGCCGGGTAAGAAGTTCGAGGGTGGGTCCTTCATCGCGAGGACGGTCTTCGGCGAACAGGTCGCCGTTCTCCCGGACAATGCCGAAGAAGCCGGGGTCTGGATCGCCGACAAGGCCGGGGAGGAGATCGAGGTCCTCCAGAGCGCCGGTGTCCTCCTGAACCTCGCCCTCTTCGTCCCGAACGGGAGCGAGGAATCCCTGCAGTCGCTCTACGCCGCCGCGCGGGACGCATTCGGTGCGGGAGTCGTCCAGCGCTGGAGCGAGGAGACCGTCGCGGTGCCCGACGTCAAGGTCGACCTGTACGAGGAGCCGGCCCGCGGGCGGAAGAACGCGAACAACCAGAACCGCGACCGCCGGGCCCTGGACATCTACCCGACCCGGGTGCGGTTCCTGGAGCCCAGCGACGGCTGGAAGTTCGTCGTCGAGCCGCACAAGGAGATCGTCGACGACACCCCGACGATCTGACCTGATGGCAGGTTGAGCCCCACCTTTCGCCGGGAGCCCGTCAGCTTGCTGACGGGCTCCTCCTCGTGCCGGGGGCCCCGGCGACATGCGACGGGGCGTCAAGGAGCGTAAGGGGGCGTCGGTGGCGGGCCGTTCGGCGTGGGTGAGCCGCTGGATGCCCTCCGACCTGCGTATGTGGCGGAACTCCTCCGTTTGTCGTCGCCCTCCTGCGGGTTCGTCCGTGATCGGTAACAGAGGTGCCCTGGAGGGCGGTTCGTGTGGCTACATGAGGGCACGGCATCGGCGTAGGCAGCAAAGGGGCGGGCGGACATGGCGAAGCACAAGGGAAGGGGATGGCACAGCCGGCTTCTGGCAGCGGGTCTCGGGGTGACGGCGCTGGCCGCGGCCACCTCGGTCTGGTCCGCGCAGGCCGACCCCGCCGGAGCGCGCGAGCCGCAGGCGAGTGTCTCGGACACCGGGCCCGCGGCCGCCGTGGCGGAGGAGATCGCGCACGCCTCGGATCGCGGCGAGCGGGGCGTCAACATCACCATCGACGACGGACCGGACCCGACCTGGACGCCCCAGGTGCTGCGACTGCTCGAGGAAAACGGCGTGAAGGCCACGTTCTGCATGGTGGGAACGCAGGCCAAGGCCTACCCGGACCTGGTCAAGAAGGTCGTCGCGGACGGGCACCGGCTGTGTGACCACACCATCTCGCACGACACCGCCATGGACTCCAAGTCCGAGGCGTACCAGTCCCAGCAGATCCTGGACGCCGAACGCATGATCACCGAGGCGTCCGGAGGCGTGCGCCCGCAGTACTACCGGGCCCCGGGCGGCGCCTTCACCCCGTACAGCCGTAAGCTCGCCGCCTCCCGTGGGATGCGGCCGCTGGGCTGGAACGTCGATTCCAAGGACTTCGAGCGTCCCGGCGTCGACGCCATGGTCGCCACCGTCAAGAGCGAGATCGCCAACGGGCCGACCGTCCTCTTCCACGACGCGGGTGGGGACCGGGCCCAGACCGTGGCCGCGCTGCGCGAGGTCCTGCCCTGGCTGAAGCAGCAGGGGTACTCCTTCGGCTTCCCGGTGCGCTGAGCGAGGACCGCCCGCGCCACGCGTACGCCGTGCCGCACGGCTGGATCAGGAAGGCCCCTGATCCAGCCTGATCCGGAAGGCGCTGCTTTCGGAACACGCGGCGCTGCTTTCGGAACACGCCCTAGCTCTGCCACACCGTGCTCGTGGCGATCTCCTTCAGCTGATCGGGCGTCAGGGCGGGTTCCTCCCGGGAGGCCGCCTCGTTCTGGTTCGGCGCGTTGAAGGCGGAGATCACCACCCGCAGGCCGTCGGGGCGGATGGTGTCCGCCTCGTTCATCTTCACGCCCGCACCGCCCTTCTCGCCCGGGCCCTGACGCGTGACGACCTTCGTCCCGTCCTCCAGGACCTCGGGGTCGGAGCCGAAGAGCTCCGCCGCGACATCGGACATGCCCGGCTGGACGTTGATCTGCACGAAGCTCCTGCCCCGGCCGTCGTCGACCACGACGTACGCGTACCCCGCCTCCTGCTTCCCGGACTCCTTCACCGTCAGGCCCTCGGGGAGCAGCTCGGTCAGCCGGCTCAGGATCGCGTCACCGCTCAGCTCCTTCGCCGCGGGCTGCTCCGGTGCGGGCGCCTCGGGTTCGGGGAGCGATGCGAGGAGGGGACGCCATTCCTCCGCCTGCGCGAGTCGCTTCAGGCGGTTCAGCGACAGGGGCGGCGCGGGGCGGCTGACCGGGGCGCCCTTCTCCTCGGGCGCGTTCCATTCGTGCAGCGAGATCCGGTAGCCCTCGGGCGTCAGCAGGTCCGCGTACCACCACCGCGTCTCCTCGCGCCGGTCCGGATACTCCCAGCCCTTGAACAGCACGAGGCGCGACCCGTCGGTCAGCCGGGTGGCGGAGCAGGACTCGAGGGGGGTGAGGTTCTTGTCCGGGCAGACGAGTTCGCCATCGGCCGGCTCCTTGGTGCTCTGCCGGCTCAGGCCCACCGACAGGGCGGCCTTCCCATGGTCGTCGTCGTACACGACGGCCGCAGAGGGCAAGGACGAGGTGCTCCGGACCGTCCCCGCCCCCGCTCCCGCGATCCGGCCGGGGCCGCTCGGCGCCTTCGTGAGCTTCCCCTCCGGCAGCAGTTCTTCGAGCGTCCTGAACACCTGTTGTTCGGGGGACGGGCCCGTCGCCGTCCCGCCGGTGCCGCGCGCACCCACCGCCGAGCCCTTTCCGCCGCCCTGCGAAGCGCCGATGCCCCCGGTGACGAACGACCCGCCGAGCCCGATCAGGGCCAGCGCCGCCACGCTCCCGGTCACCGTGGCGCTACGGCGCAGCACCATCCGGCGCCGGCCGCGCGTGACCCCGCCGTCCACGAGCGGGCGTCCTGTGACGGAGAACGACTCCCCGGTCTGCTTCAACGCCACGCCGAGCCCGCCCTCGAAGGCGTCCCGGTCCTCATGAGCACTGTTTTCGGGCATGCCGACCACCACCGTCCCCACATCTGTGGAAAGGAATAAAGGAAAGAAGAACGAAGAGAAGGGGCCGGCCGGCTCAGTGCGCGGCCAGCTCGCCGATGGTGTCCTGGAGCTGCTCACGCAGCCGGGCGAGCGCACGGGTGCTGCGCGTGCGCACCGCCGCCGAGCTGACGTGCAGCGCGTCCGCGGTCTCCGTGACGGAACGGTCCTCCCAGTAGCGCAGCACGATCACCGCCCGGTCCTTGGGAGGCAGACCGCGCAGGGCTTCCAGGAGGGTCATCCGCAGAGAGGCGTCCCCGGCCGACTCGCCCGCCCGGTCCGGGAGTTCACCGCTCGGCCGTTCCCCCGACGACCTGCGCCGCCGGTGCCCGAGGTAGCACCGCACGAGCACGGTCTGCGCGTACGCCGCCGGGTTCCCGACACGTGACAGGCGCCCCCACGCCGCGTACATCTTGCCGAGCGTCTCCTGCACGAGATCCTCGGCGAGGTGTGTGTCCCCGCCGGTCAGCAGGCACGCCGAACGGAACAGATGTCCCATACGGGCTTCCGCGAACTCACGGAAGGCGCCCTCCCTGGACTGCCTCATCCGCCACCCCCTCTCACCTACACCCCCTTTAGATGCGGTGACCCACGGAGAATGTTTCACCCGGTGCGGTGGTCGGCGTCGTCGGAGGCGATGCCAGGGCCGGCCCCGGCATCGGCGGGCGGGTCAGCGCAGTCCGGCGAAGAGGTCGTTCTCGGGTACGTCCGCACCGGTGGCGTCCTTGACGCGTACGAAGGTCTCCACGCCCATCAGCTCGCCGAACCGCTCCTTGCCCATCCTGAGGAAGAAGATGTTCTCGCCCTGGCTGGCGTGTGCGGCCAGCGCGTCGAACTTCTGGCCGCTGTACGCGGTGGTGTCCACCCAGGTGCTGATCTCCTCGTCGGGGAGACCGATCTCGGCCATCGCGGCGGTCTCGGCGGGATCCGGCTCCGGCATGTCCTCGCCGAACTCGCGCATGGTCTCCCCGAACCGCTGCATCGCCGAGCGGGGCATCGTCGTCCAGTACACCTTCGGTGTCAGCTCGGTCATCTCCAGCGCCGCCATCGTGATGCGGTGGGCCTGGATGTGGTCGGGGTGGCCGTAGAAGCCGTTCTCGTCATACGTGACGACCACATCGGGCCGGTAGTGCCGCATGAGTTCCGCGAGCCGGGCGGCGCCCTCCTCCACGGGGGTCCGCCAGAAGGATCCGGGGGCGTCGTTGCTCGGCCAGCCGATCATCCCGGAGTCGGCGTAGTCGAGCATCTCCAGGTCGCTGATCTTCAGGACGTCGCAGCTCGCCTCCAGCTCACGACGGCGCATCGAGGCGACGGCCGCCGGATCGTGCCCGGGGTCGCCCGGTTTGACGCCCCCGGGACCGTCACCGCATCCGCCGTCGGTACAGGTCACGAGCACCGTGCGGATCCCTTCCGCCGCGTACCGCGCGAGGACTCCTCCGGTGCCCGTGGCCTCGTCGTCGGGGTGGGCGTGCACTGCCATGAGCGTCAAGGGCCGGTCAGTCATGAAAACAGTCCTCCTGCGGAACTACGTCGTGGTCCGGGCGCGCGGCGGGCGTACCGCGTCCTGGGTCCGGAGCCTGCCGGGAACGTACGACCTGCGCGGTCCCCGTGTCCCCGCCGAGTCCGGCGCCGGTCCCTCGGTGCAACCGTGCCGGTCGGCCCGGCTGTTCCCGGCGCGGCCGATCAGCCGCCCGGGGGACGGCATGGCGGCGGGTCGCCCCCGGGGGCCTGGGCGCCTCAGGTCCCCGGATGGCTCAGGGCGCGTACGAACTGGTCCGCGAGCTGCTCGGTGTCGATGGCGTCCGCGCTGCGCCCGGACAGGATGTGGAAGAAGGGCGGGCCGATCAGGAGGGCGGTCGCCTGTTCCGGTGAGAGGGCGGTGCCGCTCGCCCTGCGGGCCTCCTCCACGACCGCTGCGGCGCTCTCCCCGAGGATGTCGCGGGACGCGAGCAGCGCGGCGACGTCCGGGTCGTGCTGGGCCTCCCCCATGAGGGCGCGGTAGGCGGCGCCCGCGTGGGAGCGGGACAGGAAGGCGACGAGGGCGTCGAGATACGCCTTGAGGTCCTCGCGGGGGTCGTCGCCGGCGGGCACGGACAGCTCGTGCCGGGCGTCGATGGCGCTCGCCTCGTAGAGGACCTCCGCCTTGTTCGACCACCAGCGGTACACGGTCTGACGGCCCACGCCCGCCCGCTCCGCGATGCCCTTCATGGTCAGGGCCGCGTATCCGACCTCGACCAGGAGGTCGTCGACGGCATGCAGCACGGCGGCGCGTGCGCTTTCGCTGCGGGGCCGCCCGCGGCCACTTCCATCCACCATGCCGTCCACTTTATACGAGGCATGGTGTCTCGTATGTGTTACCTTTGCGGTGCACGGTGTCTCGTAAAGGGTTCCGTCCTCCCCTCCCCGGCCCCGGGAAGGGGCTGCCGGGCCGGGACCGGCCGTGTTCCGTGTACCGCGATCCCAGAAGGAACCGAGAGCAATGGCAGCAACAGCTCCCCTGTCGGAGGGCATCCGGCGCCCCGCGCGACGCTCCGGCCCGGTGCTCGCCTGCGTGAGCGTGTGCACCGCCCTGGTCGTCGGATTCGTCGCGGCGATCAACCTGGCGGTGCCGCAGCTTGCCGCGAGTTCACTGCGACCGACCTCGTCGGACCTGCTGTGGATGGTCGACGCCTACGTCGTGATCTTCGCCTGCCTGGTCATCCCCGCCGGGGCGGCCGGCGACAAGCTCGGCCGCAAGGGCGTCCTCATCGCGGGGCTCGGCATCTTCGCCTTCGGCGCCGTGGTGTCGGCCGTGGCGCCGAACGTGGCGGTGATGCTGATCGGGCGCGCCGTCACAGGTCTCGGCGCCGCGTGCGTCCTGCCCAACTGCGTCGGCATCCTCCTGCACGCCACGGCCCCCGAGCGGCGCCCTCACGCGCTGGCCGTCTGGGCGGCTGCCACCGGCATCGGCGGTGTCGTCGGCAACGTCGGAGGCGGTGCGGTGCTGAGCGCGGGCTCCTGGCGCGCGCTGTTCGTGGCGGCAGCCCTCCTCGCGGTCTGCTGCTCGGTGTGGGCGGCACGGTCCGCACCCCGCAGCGCCCGGCACGCGCGCACCCTCGACCTGCCCGGCACGCTGTTGTTCGTGGCAGCCGTCGTGGCCCTGCTGATCGGCATCATCGAAGGGCCCGAAAAGGGCTGGGGCAGCACGGTCGTCCTCGTCGCCTTCGCCGGCAGCCTTCTGCTGAGCCTGTGCTGGGTGCGGGTCGAGCTGCGCACCTCCCACCCCATGCTCGACCCACGGCTGTTCCGTGACCCGGTACTGGGCAGCGCCGCCCTCGGCATGACGCTCACCTTCTTCGGAAGCTTCGGACTCTTCTACGTCAACGCCTCACTCCTGCAGTACGGGCGTGGCTACTCCGTTCTGGAGGCAGGGCTCGGGATCATCCCGCTGACGGTCCCGATGCTGGTGGGCACCCGCTACGTTCCCGGGCTCATACGCCGCCTCGGTGCCCCCGCGACACTCTCCGCGGCCTTCGCACTGACCAGCGCAGGACTGGTCGGCCTCTCGTACGCCTCGATCATGGCCTACCCCGTGTACGCGGCCGGGCTGTTCGTCATCGGGCTCGGCATCATGCTGGCCGCGCCCTGTCTGACCGCCCAGATCGCTTCGGCCCTGCCGGTGGAGAGAGCGGGCGTCGCCGGAGGCATCCAGTCCGCGACCCGTGAACTGGGCAGCGCACTGGGCGTGGCGGTCGTCGGCACCATCCTCACGGCGGGGTTCACCCGCCACCTGCCCGCCGGCCTGGGCCGACACACGCCGGCCCCCCGCACGGTGCGGGAAGCACTGACACTGGCCCCGGCCGACCACACCGCCGTCACCGAGGCGTTCGTGCACGGCGCCGACACCGCGCTGCGCGCCGCGGCCCTCGTCGTAGTCCTGGCCGGCGCCGTGGTCGTCGCCGGTGCCCGCCGGGGCGCCCCTCGGTAGCGAAGGGCGTCCACGCCACCGGGCCCGGCGCCGGATCGGCGCTCAGGGAGCTCCGCCCCCGTCTCCCACCCCCGTCTCCCGTACCCCTCCCGCATCTCCGTCCCTCACCTGCCCCTCACACGCCCTTCCCAGGACCAAGGAGGTCACGCTCATGCGTGCATTTGTCACTGGAGCGACCGGCTGGATCGGATCCGCCGTTGTCGACGAACTCATCTCGGCGGGCCACCAGGTCATCGGCCTGGCCCGGTCCGACCAGGCCGAACGGACCCTTACGGACAAGGGCGTCGGTGTCGTCCGCGGCGACCTGGACGACCTCGCCTCGCTGCGGCGAGGCGCCGACCGGGCGGACGCGGTCATCCACATGGCCAACAAGCACGACTGGGGCAACCCCGCCGAGTCCGACCGCTCGGAACGCGCCGCGGTCCGTACGCTCGGCGACGCCCTGGCCGGTACCGACCGCCCGTTCGTCGTCGCCGCGCCCCTCTCCGGCCTCGTCGAGGGCCGGCCCGCCACGGAGGCCGACGTCTCCCCGGCCATCGGCCCGGACTCCAACCGGGGCGGCAGCGAGAACCTCGCCCTGGACTACGTGTCCCAGGGCGTGAGGACCGTCATCACCCGGTTCGCACCGAGCGTGCACGGCCACGGCGACTGGGGGTTCGTCAACTTCCTCACCGCGGCTGCCCGTGAGCAGGGGGTCTCGGCCTGGATCGGCGACGGCTCGGCCGCCTGGTCGGCGGTGCACCGCGCCGATGCCGCCCGCCTCGTCCGCCTCGGCATGGAGCGGGCACCCGCAGGGACACGCCTGCACGCCGTCGCCGAGGAAGCCGTCACCACCAAGGCGATCGCGGAGGCCATCGGCCACAGCCTCGGCCTGCCGGCCGACTCCGTCGCCCCGGAGGACGCCGGAGCCCATTTCGGCTTCGTCGGGAGCTTCTTCGCCTCCACGATGACCGCGTCCAGCAACGCGACCAGGCAGCTCCTCGGCTGGGAACCCACCGGGCCGGCCCTGCTCGCGGACATCCAGGCAGGCGCCTACACGGCCTGAGGAGTCGGCGGCCCGGCGGGCCCCACCCCGCACGGGCCGCTCCGCCCGCAGTGCGCCCGCGCGGAGCGTCCCCACCTGTACGACCCCAGTAGCCCCACCCGTAGCCCCGTATCGAAGGAGCCGGCACCGTGCCCACGTACCCCTGCACCCTCGCGGAACCACGCGTCTCCGACGCCCTGACCCGCATGTTCACAGCCGCCGCCCGTGACGACGACAGCGAGGCACGCCCACCGCGTGACCCTGCCCACGACAGCAGGCCGCTGACGGCACAGGAACTCGCCGATGCGGCCCAGGACATCTACATGCCCGTCTCCGCCGACGGCGGCAGACTCCTCTACAACCTCATCCGCGCCACCAAGCCGGCCACCGTCGTCGAGTTCGGCACGTCGTACGGCATCTCGACCCTGCATCTGGCCGCCGCCGTGCGCGACAACGGCGCGGGCCGGGTCATCACCACGGAGATGAGCCGGACGAAGGCGGCCTCCGCCCGCGACACCTTCGCCACCACCGGGCTCGACGACGTGATCACCGTGCTGGAGGGTGACGCCCTGCAGACGCTCGCCGCACTGCGGCAGCCGGTCGACTTCGTGTTCCTCGACGGGTGGAAGGACCTCTGCCTGCCCGTACTGCGGCTCCTCGAACCGCACATCTCTCCCGGCACCCTCGTCGTCGCCGACGACGTGGACCTCGCCGGCCTCGCCCCCTATCTCGCCCACGTCCGCGACGCGGCCAACGGCTACCACAGCGTCACATTCCCCGTGGAGGACGGACTGGAGATCAGCTGCCGCCTCTGATCCGGCCGGGCGCCGCCCGGTGAGGTGGTGTCAGCTCTCGACGTCACCCACCGGGGGCGCGGGAGGCGGCGGGTGCGGCCAGCCTCCCTCGACGGCCGGGCCACTGCCCGCGGGAACGTTCGCCGCTATCAGCGCCGCCGCCTCGCGGGCGTCGAGGCCGGATCCGATGACACGGTCCGGAACGTGTGGTGACCACCGCGACCACCGGAGAACCACGTTCCACAGTCCGTCGACGGTCGGCTCCGCACGGGGAACCTCCTCGTAGAAGGGATCGGCCGTACTGCTGAGAAGGCTGAACGCCCCGTGCGACGGAAACGGGAAGAACACGCGCAGGGCGGGCTGTGCGTAGAGGGCCTCGGCCAGTTCGGCGTTGCCCAGCCTGATCGTGGGCGAGCGCTCCAGGGTCAGCCGCCAGGCGGTCGCGACGACCCTCCCCGGCGGGGCCGCTTCCATCGGGGTCATCGCGAGCGGAGCCCACTCGCGCCGCAGTCGCCCGATCGATGCCCCCTCCCGCACGGCGTGCAGGACGACTTCGACCACCGCGAGGTCGTCGGTGCTGCCGAAGAGGGCCCAATGCAGTCCGGAGTCCCCGGAGATCTGGATGCGGAACTCGCGTACCTCGGTGTTGGTTGCGTACACGGCGAACCGTGTCTCTCCCTGCGCCCAGCACGCGGCGACCGCGGGGCCGTACCCCTCGACGGGATCCGGCGGGCCGGTACGACGCCCGCGCCGGGCCGCCTCGCGATCCAGCGCTTCCGGCAGGCCACCGGACGCGACCAGCTCCGGATAGAGCTCGGGCGACACGTCGTTCGGCTGTTCGGGCATGCGCATACCTTAGGCAACGACAGCGCCGGGAGCTTTTGCATGGAGCGGGTGACGAGTAGTGCCGTACGCGACGACGCCTGACGGGGTCCGCATCGCCTACCAGGTCCGGGGCGAGGGGGCCCCGCTGGTCCTGCTGGCAGGCCAGGCGAACAACCACCACTGGTGGGACGGGGTACGCGACGACTTCCACGCGGCCCGCAGCACGCTCACCCTCGACTACCGGGGCACGGGGGAGAGCGACAAACCCGATACGCCCTACAGCACGGAGCTCTTCGCCCAGGACGTCATCGCGGTGCTCGACGACCTCGGTGCCGACCGGGCCGACGTCTACGGCACGTCCATGGGCGGACGCGTGGCCCAGCAGCTCGCCGCCCGTTACCCGGATCGGGTGCGCGCCCTGGTTCTCGGCTGCACGTCACCCGGCGGATCGCACGGGATCGAACGCGGCAACGACGTACGCAGGTCGCTGGTGCAGCGGCAACCGGGTGCGGCGCGCCAGGCCCTCCTGGAGCTGATGTACACCCCGGCCTGGCTGGCGACCCACACGGGCCCCTACCGGACACTCGGCGACCCGGGCATGCCCGCCCACGCCCAGCGCGGCCATCTGGCGGCCAGCAACCAGCACGACGCCTGGGCGCTCCTGCCGGGCGTCGCCGCCCCCACCCTGGTCGTGCACGGGAGCGACGACCTGCTGAACCCGGCCGCCAACGCCCCGCTGCTCGCGAACCGCATCCCCGGCGCCCGGCTGCACATGATCCCGGGCGCACGTCACGCCTATTTCGAGGAGTTCCGCACCGTCGCGAGCCCGCTCGTCCTGGACTTCCTCAGACGATGACGGGGACGGCCTCGGAGCGGTCGGTGGCCCAGTTGGTGACGATGGGCTTGTCGACGGTGGCGGTGTCGGGAAGGGCGAGCTCGGCGGGGTTCGGGTCGTCGTTGGTGACGGCGATGATGACGTTCTCGAATTCCACGCCGCCATCGGTGTCGGTGGTCTTGGGGCTGATACCGGTGTAGGCCACGGCGGAGCCCGTGAGCTTGATGGGGTCTTCGCCACCCTGCCCGACCGGGGAGGCGACGCCTTCGGCACCGGAGCCGAAGGAGACGCTCGGGGTGTTGACGTCCAGGTAGCAGGTGATACCCGACTTGGCCTTCGCGGTGACCAGGTAGTAACCGCCGGCCTGGGTCTCCGCGGTGACCGTGAAGTCCAGGTCGTTGGTGCCGCAGGACTGCCCGTAGCCGCTCTTGTCGCCGCCGCCGGAGGCCTCGGTCTTGGTATCGGAGCCGTCGGAGGCGGAGGACCCGCTGGAACCGGACGCGCTGGAAAGGCTCTCGCCGGAGGAGGAGCTGCCGCTCTTGCCGCTGCCGGCGGAGGGAGCCGAGGAACTGCTGGTGTCCGCGGCATCGTCCGCGCTGCAGGCGGTCGAGGTGGCGGCGAGGGCCGTCACGGCCGCAGCGGCGAGGACGAGACGGGCGGAACGGGCGGCGAGGCGGGAACGCATCATGATCTCCAGCGGCTTTCGGTTCGGTGCTTCCTGCTTTCACTGACGACACTAGGACCGGGGCGATCGCGAAATGATCCTGCGCATGTCCGGGTTCTGTCTCAGCAAGATCGGTTCCGAAAAGGCGGGTTGAGTTGCAGGATCCTCACCAAAAGGCCACGTCAAGCCGGGGTGCCCGGCGATCGGGCGCGCGGCCGGGTCGGCCGCATCCGTCAGGCCGTGGACGCGTCCCGCGCGGGAAACCGGGAAGAGCTTCGCGCTGCGTGGGATCGCGCCTCAACTGGCTTGAAACACAGCAAGGTTGATTACAAAAGCATCACGAGGTGATCATTCTGCGACGTTCTCGTGGACTGCGGGTAAAGATTCGATCGCTTCGTCTGGGGGGGGGAGACCCAGCCATGGACCGTGATCCTCATGCTCCCGGACCACCTGCCCGCCGTCGCCGCCGCCACCGTGACGCTGGCACTCGGAGTCGCCTCGGTCCCGGCGTTACCGCTGCTCCGCACCACGACCTGAGCCGTCGCGGCGTCCCGCACGCCCGGGATCCATGGGCCGGACAACAAACAAGGCCCTGGTCTCCGACCAGGGCCTTCATCGTGGAGCGGGTGACGAGAATCCAACTCGCGCTCCGGGCTTGGGAATTACCCGGCACTTGAGCGCTCAGACGGCGTCGGAACTGCGGAAATAATGTCCGAGGGGTGGTTCTGGCCGCAATCGTCGGGTCCGCTACCGGCCGCTGTTCACCGCCCCTGCTGGCGCGTTGTGGCACGGCCGCCCGACCGTCGGCGTCCACGATCGGCATCCTGCGGCGTGTCCTCGTCGGTCACCGGCTCAGTCGCCCATCCGTGTGAGGGCCCTCGGGCAGCAGGCGCTACGGCCGCGTCGACGTGTTCGTCCCGCCCAGCAGCTTCCGGGCCCGTCCCAGGCGTCCGGCCCAGGCCGGGTAGGGCAGTGCGGTGGCGAGCGATGAGGCGTGCGCCAGTTCCGCTTCGCCCTCCTGCGTATGGGACAGGCGCGACAAGCAGGCGCCGAGTGCCGTGCGGGCCTCCACCTCGGCGAGGCGCTCTCCGGAGCGGGCGGCACGTTCCGTCTCGGCGCGGGCGATGCGGAGTGCCGGCTCGGCCTGACCGGCGAGGAGGTGGGCCCAGGCGGTCAGGGCCGGCGCGGCGGTGGCATGGCCGTCGAGTACGGCCAGCGCCTCGTCCGGGCGATGTGCGAGCAGGGCGAGTTCGGCGCGTGCCGTGCTCACCTCGTACGCGGCCTGGCGGTCCTCCAGGGTGGTGGCGATCCGCTCGGCGTGGTCCAGGACAGCCACGGCGCCCGACAGGTCGCCGGTGCGCAGCAGTACGCGGGCCTGTGCTGTCAGGGCGTACGGGAGACACCAGCTGCCGTCCGCCTCGGCGCCGGTCACCGCGGCGTCCGCGAGGGCCGCGGCCGGGGCCGTCTCCTCGAGGAGCAGATGGAGTTCCGCCAGGTTCGCCCGCTCGAACGCGATGGCTGCCGGATCCCCGGAGTGCTCGGCGAGGTCGAGGGCGCGCCTGCCCAGGCCGACGGCCTCGTGCAGCCGCCCGGCGCGCCGGGCGTTCTCCCGCAGCGTCGACAGCACCGTGCCGAGCAGCTGCGGGTCGCCGTACGCCTCGGCGGGCTCCAGCGCCCGGTCGCCGGCCTCGCGGGCCCGCTCGAAGTGGCCGGCCAGACCCAGATTGCTGGCCAGCAGGGTGTAGGCACGGGCGAGCAACCCCTGCCCCGCCGCGCCGGGCACCTGCTCGGCGGCGGGGAGGGCCAGGCGGGCGGCCGCGTACCCGTCGTCGTACCTTCCTTCGTAGCAGCAGACCAGGGAGAGGGCGAGGTGGTGGACGGCTGCCGGTTCGGGCGCGGTGTCCGCGGTCGCCCGGTGCCCGTGCAGGACCTGCCGGCCGGCGGCGGATTCCTTCGCCCTGACCAGGCTCTCGGCCAGATATCCCGCGGCCAGCACGGCGCGGTCGTGGTCGTCACGCCGTACGAACTCGTCGAGCGCGCTCCGCAGCGCCTCGGCCGCCCGGTCGAACCGGCCCATACGGCGCAGCACCTGGGCGTGCGCGAGCCGGGTGCGGGCCGCGTCCACATCGAGGCGGACCACGAGATCCTGGTAGTAGCGGTCGGCGGTGTCGTTGGCGTAGAGGGCCGAGGCCCGCTCCGCCGCGAGCCGCAGATATTCGGCGGCCAGCGGGTCGTCGGCCCGCGTGAAGTGCGAGGCGAGCGTATCGACGGCGTCGGGCCTACGCTGCCGCACCGCCTGCGCGAACGCCCCGTGCAGCTGCATACGCCTTACGGAGGTGAGTCCTTCGTAGCAGGTGAGGCGGACCAGCGGATGGCGGAAGGCGAGGCCGGGCACATGCCGCCCGGACACCACGACGGGCCGCTCCTCGATGAGCGCGGCGCCGATCGCCCGTTCCAGGGCGACGGCCGCGGCGGCTCCGGTCACCGGCGGGTGCAGGCCTTGCGCGGCGACGTCGAGCAGTTCGGACGACGCCGTCTCGGAGCCCGCGACGGACAGTGCCTCGACGACGCGCCGGGCGTCCGGGTCGAGCCGTGCGAGGCGCTCGGCCACCAGCTGCCGTACGCCTTCTGGCGCGGCACCCTCCTCGGGGGTGTCGGCGAGCGCGCGGGCCAGTTCCACGGCGAACAGCGGATTGCCGAGGGACAGCTCCCAGACCCTGTCCAGCGGTGCGGCGGCACCGACCGCGTCCCGGGCCACGGCCAGGCAGGCGTCCTTCCCGAGTCTCTCCAAGTCGTGGGGCACGGCGAGCCCTTGGCGCACCAGGAGGGTCAGGTCCGCGCGCCGCGGGTCGGTGTCCGGCAGTTCCTCCTCGCGGTACGTCACCAGGAACCGCAGTCGGCTCCCCGGCCCGGCGGCCCGCCGTGCCAGATGGCTCAGCAGCTGGTACGAGCCGGAGTCCGCAGCGTGCAGATCGTCCAGGACCACCAGGACCGGACGGTGGGCGGTCAGCTCGCCGAGCAGCCCGGCGGTCGCCCGGAACAGCCGGTCCCGTTCCTCCTCGGGGCTGCGTTCCCCGAATCCGCTGATCTGCCCCAGGGACGGCAGGAACGCGGCCAGGTCGGGGTACTCGGCGCCGATCCGGGCGCGTTCGGCCACCCCCCGCTCGGCGAGCCAGCCGTCGAGCGCCTCGGCGAACGCCCCGTAGGGGGTGTGGCCCTCCGCGTCGTGCCCGGCCCCCCACAGCACGGCCGTTCCGGAGCCCGCGGCCCGTCGTGCCGCCTCGGCCACCAGCCGGGTCTTGCCCATGCCGGGTTCGCCGGTGAGCAGCCTCACCGGCGGCCCGCCGCCGGCGAGGAGCCCGCGGAGTGCGTCGTCCCGCCCGTGCAGCGGTGCCACGGCGATCCCCCGCAGCGACGCGGGCAGCGCGGGCCCGGTGGCGGTCGGCGCGGGGGCGGTGGTGAGCGCGGCCCGGTGCAGCCGCTCGGTCTCCGGCCCGGGGCGTACCCCCAGCTCCGCGTCGAGGGCGTCCCGGCAGAGGTGGTACTGGCGCAGTGCCTGACGGCGCATCCCCTGCCGCAGCGCGATGTCCATGAGGGTCCGGTGCGCTCCCTCCTCGGCGGAGTTGGCCTTCAGTACCCGCTCGGCCGCTGCCGCGGCCTGCGGCAGGTCCCCGTGCGCCAGGTGCGTGGTGGCGAGGGCGAGACACACCTCGGCCTGCAGGTCCGTGAGCCGCGTGCGCCGCGCATCGGCCCAGCTCGCGTACGGGTCCTCGGGCAGGAGCCCGCCCTCGAACCGCTCCATCGCGTTCTCCAGTCCGGTCACGTCCCGGGATGCCAGCGCGGACAGCGCGGCCTCCTCGACGTGATCCGCGTCGACCCACACGGTGGCGGGGTCGAGGAGCAACAGCGCCCCGTCGGATATGAGGTACGACGAGGTGGCGCGCGGCGCGAGCTCGGGTTCCAGGGCCCGCCGTGCGGCGTGCAGCGCGACGCGCAGGTTGTTGGGTGCCGTCTGCGGACCGGCGTCCGGCCAGCACAGGTCCATGACCTGCTCCCGCTGCAGCCGGTGCCCCGGGGAGACGGCGAGCAGCTTGACGACCGTCTGCCCGGTCAGCCGGGGCCAGCGTTCGGCGGGTGCGGGACCGCTGTCGCGGGTGGCACGGAAACCGCCGAGCAGATGCAGGCGCAGCAGCGGCGCATCCGGTCCGGCGCCGGGCGGGGTGGGCTGCGCGTTCATTGGGCAGCCACTGTAGCCCGACAAGGTGAGAGCCCCCTGGGCAAAGCCCAGGGGGCCGGCACGACGGGCCCGCGCCGTTACGGGTCCGTCGTACTCAGGGGGTGAGGACCGTCAGGCCTTGTCGATGGTCCAGGTGGCCGTCGAGCGGATCGCCGTGTACCGGCCGGATACCTCGTTGCCTACCAGGCCGGCGGTGCGGTCGGTGCCGTAGTCGTCGAAGGCGAGCAGGACGACCTCGTCCTTCCCGTCACCGTCGAGGTCGGCCACGAAGTGCTCCCGGGAGCCGGTCATGCCGGTGGAGACGGAGGCCGCCGGGTAGTTCACACCCGACGTCAGGACGGAGGCGGGGTACAGGTTCAGCACCTGGGTGCCGCTCGACACCACGAGGCGGGCGCCGTCCGGACCGGTGGCGAAGGACGAGCTGCGGACCTCGGCCAGCGTGTTCACCTTGTACTCCTTGCCGTTCGGCCCGTCGGTGCGCAGCGATACCAGGCTGGCCTCGGTCAGTCCGTCGGGACCGGTGAGCCAGTTGGCGAGCGTGGCGTACCCACCCGCCTTGCGCTCGTGCAGCAGCTCGCCGGTACGGCCGTCGCGGATCTGGACCATGTTGGTCAGCTGGCTCGGCGGTGTCTGCTCGGAGTCCCCGCGGACGACGTAGGTGAAGACCACGGCGTGACCGTCGGCGTACGGGATGTCCTTCGAGGCGAAGGTGCCGGCCCGCAGCGGGATGCCGAGCACGTCGCCGGTGGTCCCGGCGGGCGCCTTCGGGGAGAAGTTCCAGGCGGCCTTGCCGTTCCTGCCGTTCAGGGCGACGCCGCCGACGGCGACCGGAGCGGTCGGGGTCCTGCCGCGGGTCTGGTACTGGGCGTAGACCTTGCCGGCGCTCGCCGACAGGTCCGCGAACGCCGGGGTACCGATCTCCGACGGGACCGCGTACTCCCACTTCAGGGAGCCGTTGCCCTCGTAGGCGCGCACCTTGTCGGTCGCCACGGCGATCTCCGCAGCACGGTCACCGTCGAGGTCCGACGCGACGACGTTGCGCACGTATTCGCCGGCCGCGGCCTTGATGGTGGTGAGCACCCTGCCGGTACGGGCGTCGACGATCGCGACGGCCTCACTGGCGGCGACGACGAGCTCGTCGCGGCCGTCGCCGGTGGTGTCGGCCTTGACGACCTGCACGACCCGGCCGGGCATCGTCGACGTCCACAGCCGCTTGGGCGTGCCGGAGACCAGGGACGGGCCGTCGTAGGCGTACAGGCCGTCGGAGGAACCGCCGACGACGAGGTCCTGCTTCTTGTCCCTGTTGATGTCCGTCGCGACGGCGGTGTAGGGGATGCCCTCGATCGGCTGGACGCTCTCCTGCTTGCCGTTGCCGATCCTGTACGTGCGGACGTTCTGGTCGATGTCCGTGGTGCGCAGCCGCCAGTCGCCGTTCTTCTTGAACAGCTGGCCGCCCAGCATCGAGCCGACGGTGCCGCGCTTCTCCCACTTCACGTCGCCGTCGGCGCCGTCGAACGCCGTGATCCGGGCGTAGTGGTTCATGTAGCGGTTCTCGGCGGTCCGCCGGTCCTTGTCGTCCATGGCCGAGGCGATGATCCTGCCGTCGACCGCCTGGACGCGCCAGACCGAGGCCAGATCGCCGTCGGCCTCCTCCTCGGACCGCTTGAGGGTGCGGGCCCACAGCAGACCCGCGTCGTCGCCGTTCAGCGCGCGGACGCTGTTGGTGTTCATCGACAGGCTGTCGTCGAGGGTCGACTCGCTGACCGTGTACTCCGGCTTGGAGCCGCCCTGGATGTCGCCGACCTCGAGGTCGAGCGGGAACGCGTTGATCCGCTCGCTGAGGGAGGTGCGGGTGCCGTCACCGGGCGCGTACCTGCTGATCTCGTACTTCACGCCGTCGGCGTAGTCCGACTGCTCCAGGGCGACGATCCGGCCGCGCGCGGCGTCCAGGTGCAGCTGACGCACGTAGAGGCTGCCGCTCCTGGCCCACTTGACGCTGCCGTCCTTGGTGTCGATCACCAGGGTGTGGCCGCTGCCGACCCCGTCCGGCGCGTACCGCTTGGCCTGGTTCCAGGAGGCGGCGAGCAGTCCGCCGCCGATCGGCTCCAGCGCGCCCCACTGGACACCGGTGTAGGTGCCGGCGTCGTACGTCCAGGTCTGCGACGGGGTGAGCGTGCCGTCGGCGTGGTCGAAGCGGAAGCCGTTCAGCGTGGTCTTCGAGCCCGCCGGGGAGTTCTGGTTGTCGTACGCCGAGTCCGCGACGACCAGGGTCCTGCCGACCAGCTTGATGTTGTAGGCGGCGGCGAACAGCTTCGACCAGAGCGTCCTGCCGGTGGCGCCGTCGAGGATCGTGACGAAGGTGCCGTTGGGCAGCGAGGAGCCCGGCGAGGTGAAGGGCCGGTACGGGTTCACGCCGGACTTGGCGGTGAAGACGATGTCGTCGACGCCGTCACCGGTCAGGTCGCCCGTCGCGACACCGTTGTCCGAGGTCGGGGAGAACGGGTCGATCGCGTTGAAGCCCATGACCACGGCGGCCGGGTAGGGCTCCTTCACGGCACGGGGGGTCGGGGTGACCTGCCAGTCCGAGTCCAGGGACGTCGAGTCGCGCGACCACAGCCGCTTGCCGTCGGCGCCGACCCGCTGGATCGGGGTGAGGCTGTTGACGGTGAAGTAGTCGCCCTTCGAGCCGCCGACCGGGAAGGTCTGCGCCATGCCCTGCGCGCCCTCGACGCCGGACCTCTTGGTCAGATTCCAGGGCGAGGCGGCGTCGGCCCCGCCGTCGGCCGTGGAGCTGTCGCCGGTGCCGGCGTCCTCGGTGGCCTGCTCCAGGCTTTTGCCGCCGTCCCCGTAGACGTCGGGCATGGAGTGCTGGACCAGCTTCTCGGCCTGGCTCTCGGAGAGCGTCAGGAGACCGTTGTCGTCGGCGTGGACGGCCGGGGCGACGGTCAGCGCGAGCCCGGAGGCGATCAGTACGGAGGCCAGGCGCAGGCCCCGCCGGTTGATGTTTCTCATCAGGCGCCCTTCGGGGTGAAGCGGATGGCGGTCGCGTCGCTGAGGACGGTCTGCTTGAAGGAGGTGCCGAGGGCGTCGGTGCCGGCCTGGTTCTCGATGCCGGTGGTCGCCGAGCTGCCGCGCTGCAGGGCGCTGGTGCCGATGCCCTTGTACTGCAGGGTGACGGCGCCGGTGGCCTCGTCGAAGACGGCCTCGAAGGAGATGCGCACCGAGCTGTCCGCTGCGATGGAGGCGTTGTTCCAGACGACGGCGAACTTCCGCGCACCGCTCCTGCCGGTGGTGGCGGTCCGCACGCTCGACTTCTTGTCGAGGACCAGGTCGTCCCAGAAGGCGGCGACGACGCCGTTGGGCCTGGCGGCCGTGGGCAGCGCGGTGTTGGCGTAGTCGCCAAGCCGCGGCTGGAGGAAGTTGACCAGACCGTTGGTGGTGACGGAGGCGCTGGTGTACTTCACGCCGTAGTACGTCACGGGGAACGGCAGGCTGATCGTCCTGGCGTCCTCGTCACCGGTGAGCCCGGTGGTGGTCGATCCCTTGATCCAGGAGGAGGCGACGGGGGCGCAGGAGTAGGTGCCGCCCGCGTCGGTCCGGTTCGGCAGCTTCACGTCGGCGCTCTCGGCGCCGTCGACCTCCAGCCTGCCGGCGTAGGCGCCGTTGCAGACGACCGGGGCGGCGGGCGTGACGCTCAGGTTGTACGCGCCCTCGGCGACCTCTGGCAACGTGTACGTGCCGTCGGTGCCGGTCGTGACGGAGTCGACGGGGACGCCCGGCAGGGAGACGGTCGCCTTGGCGAGCGGCTTGCCCGTGACGTCGAGGACGGTGCCGGTGACGGCGTGGCTCGGGACCGCGTCGAGCGCGACGTCCTGGGTGAGCGGCGTGCCGGTCGTCAGCGTGACGCCGGAGACCGTCCTGCCGGTGTAGCCGTAGCCGCTGACCGTGAAGTCGTACGTGCCCGCGGGCAGCGTCAGCCGGTACGAGCCGTCGGCGCCGGTGGTGACCTGGCGGCCGCCGGTGGCCTGGAAGGTGAAGCCCCGCAGCGCGGCGCCCGTGGCCTTGTCGGTGACCTTGCCGGAGACCGTCACCGCGGTGTGCGGGGCCTTGTCGACGGAGGCGAGGATGTCGAGCTTGCCCTCACCCCAGACGTTGTTCATGCCGGCGGTGCCGCCGCAGTGCGTGTCCTCGACGTCACGGGCGCCCTCGTTCAGGAGCGCGCGGGTCTCGTCGATCCTGCCGATCAGCGAGGGGGCCGCCGACCACAGCAGCGCCACCGAACCTGCGACGTGCGGGGTAGCCATCGACGTGCCCTGGATGGTGTTGTACGAGGAACCGGGCCAGGTCGACGTGATGTTGACGCCAGGCGCGGAGATGTTCGGCTTGGCCGTGCCGTCGATCGGCGAGGGACCGAAGCCGGAGAAGCTGGCGATCTTGCCGTTCGCGTCGTAGGCGCCGACACCGTAGGACGAGTTCATCGAGCCCGGCGGGTGGGTCGTGGAGCAGGTCACTCCGTCACCGTCGTTGCCGGCCGCGAACGCCTCGAAGATGCCCGCCGCGTTCCAGGCATCGAGGATGTCCTGGTACATGGGGGTGTTCTTGTCGTCGGAGCCCCAGGAGTTGTTCACGATGTTCGGAGCGAGGTCCGGGCGCGGGTTCTGACCGTTGTGGTCGGTCGGCGCGAGGATCCACTGACCGGCGGCCAGCAGGTCGTCGTCGTAACAGATGTCCGAGGCGCAGCCCTTGGCGGCGATCCACTTCGCGTTCGGCGCGACCCCGATGCCGTTCCTGGCGACCATCGTGCCCATGGTGTGGGTGCCGTGGCCGGCGTTGTCGCACGGGTCACCGCCGGCGCCGCACTCGCCGGTCGGGTCGAAGAAGTTGTAGTCGTGGCTGAAGGTGCCGTCGCCGTTGTTGCCGCGGTAGTTCGCGACCAGGTCGGGGTGGTCGTACTGGACGCCCGAGTCGACGTTGGCGATGACGATGCCCTCGCCGCGGTCGTCGTACCGGTCCCAGACCTGATCGGCTTTGACGTCGGATATGCCCCACTCGGGGGTCTCGTCGCCGTCCGCGGACGAGGCGGTGCGCGATGCCGTGGCCTTGCTGTCGTCGGTCTCGACGTCGTCGAGCTTGAACGCGTGCCGCTTGACGATCGATTCCACGTCCGAGCGCTTCGCGAGCTCGTCGACGAGGGCCTGGTCACCGGTGACCTGGACCGTGTTGGCGATCCAGTAGCCCTGGTGACCGACCTTCTTCCTGTCGAGGAAGGAGGTGAGCGACTTCTGGCTGTCCTCGGCGGCCGTCCGCAGCGCCTTGTACGCGGCCGTGGCGGCCTTGGCGTGCGTCTTCTGCTTCTTGGCGGTCGCCAGGTCGGCCCGGTCCTTGAGGACGACGAAGAACGTGGCCTCCTTGCCACCCTTCACGGCACTCGTCAGCGCGCTGTCCACCGTGGCGCCGGTGTCGGCCTTCGTGGCGGTGTCGGCGGAGGCGGTCAGGGGACTGGCCAGCAGGGCGGCCGCTGCGGACAGCGAGGCCGCCGCCCATATGGCGGCTCTGCGCCGGGGTGGTCGGGGCACGCTCATCGTTGCACTCCTCCAGGAACGGAACGGGGAGCCCGGACGCTAGACAGCCGCCATTACTTGAGCATTACAAGCTGTCCGGCCGTCCCCGCCTGCCGACCTCGCCCCGCCCGACGTCCCGCGGTCATCGCCGCGATCGCGGCGGCTGCGGGACTGATGGTGGCGGCCGCGGCCGACGCGTCCGCGCCGGCCCGTCAACGGTCCCGGGCGACGGGGCGGCGGCGAGGTGCGCGGCGTTGCCAAGAGCGATCTCGATGTACGCCGTCAGCAGGCGGCTACAGGTTCAGCGAGTGGCGGCGCGACCGTTCAACCGCTGTCACGACGACGGGAAAGCCGGCCGTTTCCCGGGGCACAGCGGCTTGGCACCGGGATCGAGCACGATCTCCGGACGTTGGCCGACGCGGCAGCGGACGGGTGACGCGTCAGCGGACCCGCAGACCGACCGCCAGCGTCAGTTCGAGGACCCGGTGTGGTGATGCGAGATCGGGAAACAGCTCCCGCAGCTGCGACATCCGGTATCGGACCGTCTGGGGATGGACGAACAACGCCGCCGCGACCTCGTCCCGCCTGCCCTGGTGCAGCAGCCACGCCCGCAACGTCTCCTCCAGCCGTCGTGCCGTTGCGGCAGGCAAGGTCTGCAACGGTGCGAGGGCTCGGGCGCGCAGGTCGGCGAACGCGTCCACGTCGGCGCTGAGCACCAGGTCGGGCAGGTGGTCCTCGGTGTCGCGGATGTCGGAGGAAAGGGAGCGCGCGCGTAGGGCTCGTGCGTACGAGGCGGACGCATGGGTCCATGGCCGGGCCGGGCCGACCACGGCGGCGCGGTCGGTCAGCTGCCGTAGGAGACGTGATCGGTCGGCATCGGGGACGAGGAGCAGACCGGTGTCATCCGGCAGATCGTCGAGGACGAGGGTGTTCGGGTCGAGTGTGCGGTAGGCGGGCCGGGCGTGGGCGGCGGGCAGCAGGACGGCGGTCAGCGAAACCGGAGGCTGCCACCCGGCCCGTTGGCCGGAGGCCAGCAGCGCGTCCGGGCTCGCGCCGGCGAGGAGGTCGCGGGCCAGGTGTTCCAGGTGGCGCTCGTGTTCTCTGCCCCGGGCGGCCAGTTCGTCGGCGTGGCCCGCGGCGCTCGCGGCGGAGAGCTCGTCGATATAGGCGAAGGTCAGCTCGGCGAACTTCGCGACCTCGGCGGCGGGCAGACCCGCGGGTACGGCACCCGCTGCCAGACATCGCCAGGCGACCCGGGCGCCGACGCGGTAGGCGCTGAGCAGGGCGTCCATCGATCGGCCGTCGCGCACCTCGCCGCGGCCCAGCTCGTAGGCGGCGTCCCCGGCATCGCCGCCTGTGGCGTTCCCGCTCGCAAGGTCCAGGTAGTGCCCCAGGGCGGTGCGGACGGCTCTGCGAATGGTGGCGCCCATGCGGCCCGACAGGGCACGGGCGTAGGGAGGAACCTCCTCGATGATCGCCTGGACGACTTCGTCGGCGGTGGTCCTCAGTGCGGCCCGAAGGGCGGTGACCGTCGTCTCATCCAGGGTCAGTTCGCCGGCTCTCCGGATTGCATAGCTCATTTTTTGTTCCCTGCGAACAAATCGGTCGACCAGATTTACGTCCTGTGGTCAGGACTTTACGCCTGGAGGCGCAGCAAGCTGGGGTCATGACGAGTACAGCCCTTCGCGGCAGGGCGTGGAAACTGCTGGAGATGGTCACGACGCCGCTGTTGCCGTCGGACTACCTCGACCTGGTCAGCCCGCTCCGTACGGGCGCTGACCTCCGGGGGCGCATCGAGGCGGTGCACCCCGAGACGAGTGACGCCGCGACGGTCGTGATCAGGCCGGGGCGGGGCTGGCGAGGCCACACGGCCGGCCAGTACGTGCGGATCGGGGTCGACGTCGATGGGGTGCGCCTGTGGCGTGCCTACTCCATCACCTCGCCGACGAACCGCCAGGACGGCCGCATCACGATCACCGTGAAGGCGATCCCGGACGGCAAGGTCAGCAATCACCTGGTCCGCAGGGCGAAACCGGGCACGCTGATCCAGCTCGACCAGGCGACCGGTGACTTCGTCCTGCCGCGGGCCGAGCCCGCCAAGGTGCTCTACCTGACGGCCGGCAGCGGCATCACCCCCGTGATGGGCATGCTGCGCGACACCGGACTCGACGACGTCGTCATGGTCCACTGCGCGCCACAGCCTCAGGACGTGATCTTCCGCAAGGAACTGCACAGCCTGGTCGCGGACAAGAAGCTTCGGCTCACCGAGGTGCACACCGACATCGACGGCAAGCTCGACATCGCCCGTCTCCAGGAACTCGTGCCCGACTGGGCCGAGCGCGAGACCTGGGCCTGTGGGCCCGCAGGTCTGCTCGACGCCGCCGAAGAGCACTGGACCGAACAGGGCGTCCGAGAACGCCTGCACACCGAACGGTTCCGCGCGGGCATCGTCATCGCCGGCGAAGGCGGCGAGGTCACGTTCAGCACCACCGGCAAGACCATCGACGCGGACGGCGCCACGCCGCTGCTGGACATCGGCGAGGAAGCCGGCGTGCTCATGCCCTCCGGGTGCCGTATGGGCATCTGCTTCGGCTGCGTCACGCCGCTCAAGGCCGGCGCCGTCCGCGACCTTCGTACCGGCGAGATCACCGAGGCCGAGCCGGGCGTCCTCATCCAGACCTGTGTGTCCGCCGCGGCGGGCCCCTGCGACATCGAACGGTAGGAGCACCGTGACCGCCATCGACCCCACCGCCCACCTGACCGCGGAGCGGATCGAGGAACTGGGCCGCGAGCTGGACGCGATCCGCGACGAGGTGATCGCCGACCGCGGCGAGAAGGACGCCGCCTACATCCGCCGGGTCATCTCCGTGCAGCGCAAGCTGGAGCTGGTCAGCAGGGGTGTGCTGCTGTTCTCGATCTTCCCGCCCGCATGGCTGATCGGCACCGCCGGGCTGTCCGTGGCGAAGATCATGGACAACATGGAGATCGGGCACAACATCCTGCACGGCCAGTGGGACTGGATGCGCGACCCGAAGATCCACTCCACCACCTGGGAGTGGGACCACGTCTCGCCGGCCGATCAGTGGAAGCACTCGCACAACGAGCTGCACCACACGTACACCAACGTGATCGGCAAGGACAACGACCTCGGCTACGGCATCATGCGCGTCGACGAGGACCAGAAGTGGCACCCCTTCCACCTCGGCCAGCCGCTGTGGAACTTCCTCAACGCCTGCTTCTTCGAGTACGGCATTGCGGCATACGACCTGGAGCTCGGCAAGAACCTCCACAAGCGCCGCCGCAAGAACCCGGAGTTCCGCGCGCGGGCCAGGGCGGTGGGCCGCAAGATCCGCAAGCAGGTGCTCAAGGACTACGTGATCCACCCCCTGCTGTCGGGCCCCTCGTTCCTCACCACACTCGCCGCCACGTTCACCGCGAACCTGGTCCGCAATCTCTGGACCCACTCGGTGATCATGTGCGGGCACTTCCCCGAGGGCGTACAGGTCTTCGAGCGCCGGTCGATCACGGGCGAGACCCGCGGCCAGTGGTACCTGCGCCAGATGATGGGCTCGGCGAACATCAGCGGCAGCAAGGCCATGCACTTCATGACCGGTAACCTGTCGCACCAGATCGAGCACCACCTGTTCCCGGACCTGCCGAGCAACCGGTACGCCGAGGTCGCGGTGAAGGTGCGCGCGCTGTTCGAGAAGTACGAGCTGGAGTACGTCACCGGCCCGCTGCCCAAGCAGGTGTTCTCCGCGTGGCACAAGGTCTTCCGGCTCGCACTGCCGAACAAGCGGCCCAAGATCGGAACGTCGGACCGTGAGCAGGACCTCATCGCCGCCTGACTCCCTGGCCGCACCTCAAGCCCTCGGTGACGCCACTGCTGCGACACGACGGCCTGCTCGGCCACTGGAGTTCCCTGCCGCCGGGTCCTACAACTCGGTGAGCGCACGCCGGACAGACGCGGCAGTGTCATGAGCAAGTCCGCTGGTACAAGCACGGCCGAGGGCGGCGCGGCAGGCCGTTCTTGGGCTGACGTACTCCCCGGCCTGGCTGGCGACCGAAGCCGGACGGCGACATCCGCGTTCCGCTCCGGGCCGACAAGAAAGCCCCGGACGGTTGGCCTGGGGCTTTTTTTCATGGAGCGGCCGCTCTGCTGGGCACGGATGGGGCACGTCGACGACGGTTCATCAGTCTGAAATTCTGCGCTGGAGCGGGTGACGGAATACAGAACGGGAGCCACCTGTGCCGCAGATACTCCGGCGGCGCAGACGTCAGGCCTGGAAGGCTTCGGTGACGACGATCTGCGGGTCGGCGTGGCGCCGTATGAAGGTGTAGATGAGCCAGCCGCGTCCGCCGGCCAGGTCCACGATGTGGGGGCCGCCGGGGCTTGCAGAGGCCAGAGGTCGGACGGTCATCCAGTGCGGGAGCGAGGCATCGGCGTCGATCCCCCGGAAGTCAGGTCACTGCCTTCGGCGGGCATGTTCTGGAGTCGTGCTGCGCCTGCTTCGCCCAGTTCATTTGCCAAGGCTTCCGCAGTGGTTCGCCGATCACTCTCCGGGCTTCCTCTCAGCGGCTTCGTGCTGGAAGCGGCTGTACTCCTCCAGAAGCCGGAGGGACTCCTCGGGGTCCTCTGACTTGGCGGCGCGGGCTTCGAGGCCGCGAAGGTGCGAGTCGAGGACGGGGTTCCGGGCGATGGCGTACTGCGTCCACCACAGGCGCATGAAGGCGGGCACGAGCGTGATGTTGAAGGCGTCGCCGATGACGCGCCTCCAGTGCGCCTCAAAGTCCGGGAGGAGGTGCGGAGTGTGTTCCTGAATCGCCAACCGAAGGGCTTGAGGCGTGTGTTCGGGCATGGGCGGCAACCGCAGGGGTTCCCCCTCGTACCCATCGAAGTGGAGTGCGTGGGCGGGCATGGTTCGTGCTCCTTGGCGTGGGGGTGGGTCAGGCCGCCTCGTGTCGGCTGGGCACGGATGGGGCACGAGGGTAGCGGTGTGGCGGACCCTGCCAGGGTGTGCTCGGGGTGGGGTGGCGCGTCAGAGGGGGATGATGCGGATCCGGTTTCCGCAGAGTTTGGTCATGTCATCGCTGTCGGACGTCAGCAGGGCGACGGGTTTCGGCTGGCGGAGCGCGACCTCGGCGACGGTGGCGTCGATGGCGTACTTGTGCCCGTGCAGTCCGGCTCCCTTGAGGAGCTCAGCCGCCGCCTTCGCCGTCTGCTCGGTGACCGGCTCCACCTTGATGCGGGACAAGGCCCAGTTCAGGCGAGGCATGTTGGTGCGGGAGTGGCTGACTTCCACGATGGTGTTTGCCCCGATCACCAGGTCGGCTCCTATGTCGTGGAAGACCTGAAGCATCGCGAGGAGCTTGCGGTCCTGCGCGATCCAGGCGGAGAGCCCTTCCGAGTCCAGGACGACGGTTTCGACGCGCTCGCTCACGCAGCATCCGCGCCCGTGGAGGAGCCGGCGGAGCCGAAGATCTTCCCGCGTGCCTCGGCGAGCTCCTCATCGCTGAAGGGGCCGTGCTTCTCCTCGTGGCGGCGGAGGTCGTCGCCCAGGAGCTGGTGCCGGATCTGGCGGGCTACTGCCTCCGCCACATAGCCGGAGACGTTGTCCGTCAGCTTGCGGAGCTCCGCCACCTGGTCGCTGGGGAGCGTGACGGTGATGCGAGTCGTTGAGGACATGTAGCAAGCATACTGGAGTATGCACTTGCTTGCTCGGGATTCCCCCCAAGCCTGGACGGCCGCGGCCGTAATTCTGCACACGCTGGAAAACCACGCTTGGCGGCAACCCCGTAGTTGCAGCCGTCCCCACAGCCTCCACACCTGGGGCCGGCCCCGAACGCAAGAAAGGCCCTGGTCGCTGACCGGGTCCATCAAAGAGCGGTAACGGGAATCGAACCGCATGATGCCGCCCTGCACAAGCACCTGGGAAGATCGTCGGAGTCCCTCGCCTCGACGCGCCGCACCATGCACACGCACCACGTCGTTGCCATCCGCACGCTCTTTCCGCTCGAATCCGGGCCTGATTGCCTTGTCGGAAGGCACTTGGACTCGACCACGAGGTGGGGTATGGAGCGCACGACCCAGGGGGCAGCACAGAGCGGTACGTATGGCATCGGCGAGCGGCAGCCCTCCCCCTTCCTTGGCAGCTTGTCGGAGGAGGCCAGGGAAGAACTGCTGAGTATCGGTTCCCCGCAGCAGTATTCGCACGGAGCGAAGATCCTCGTGGAGGGGGCACCGGGCGATTGCCTGATGCTCTTGGAGACCGGCTACGTCAAGGTCACCAGGAAGCGCGCCAACGGGCATGAAGCCCTGATCGCCATCCGGGCCAGCGGGGACGTGGTCGGAGAGATGGCCGTGATCGACGGCACGCCCAGGTCGGCCACGGTGACGGCGGGTGAGGACATCGACGTACACGTCATCCAACGCCGAGCCGTGCAGAAATTCCTGGGTAAGTATCCCGAGATCACCTTTCACATCATGCGACTCAGCAACCGGCGCCTGCACAGCGCGAATTCCTGGCGCATCGTGTTCGGCGAGTTCCCGGTTCGTGTACGGCTAGCCCGGGTGCTCGCCGAACTCGCCGAGAACCACGGGGAGCTCATCGGCTCGCACACTCTGATCTGCGTCGAGCTCACGCAGGCCGAACTCGCCGCGCTCATCGGATCACGAGAGAGGTCGGTCCAGGGGGCGCTGGCGGGGTTCCGTGACGCAGGAGTCATGAGGATCAGGAACGGTGAGATGGCGGTGCTCAAGCCCGACCGCCTCCGGGCGATTGGGCTCCTGTCGCCGATCGACCGCTGACAGGAACCTGCATCCCGCATTTTTGCGGCCTCTCCGGAAAGTTCGACCCGTCGGCAGCACAGTTGGCGACCAGCACCACTGACTATCCGAACTCATCGAGTAGGTGATGGTTCACATGACGTCGAAGCCGACCTTCCGACCAGGGGACAAGCCCTGGCCGGAAAACGACCGCCGTATCTGCCTGGCGGCGGACATCGAGCAGTACAGCCGCTTTGACACACCAGGCCAGCAGACCGCACAGGCCCAGCTTGCCCGCGTGCTGAGGGCGGCAGCCGAACTCAGCGGGCTGGACCACGGCACGTGGTCCGTCCAGCCGCAGGGCGACATGGAGTTCGCTGTCCTCCCGGCCGGCACTTCCGAGCAGCTGGTGCTAGGTGAATACGTCACCCACCTGGCGGCCGAGCTCGGCGGCTACAACGCCACCCGCCGGCCCGCCGAACGGATGCGGCTCCGGGTGGCCATCGACACCGGCGTGGCCGCCACCGCCGCCCTCGGCTTCTCAGGCCCCGCCCCAATCGCTGTGGCCCGCTACCTGAACGCACCCGAGGTAAAGCGGGCCCTGGCGGCGGCGGGGTCAACGAGCCTGGCCGTGGTGATCTCAGACCGGCTGTACCAGGACGTGGTGCGCTTGCGGTTACACGGACACGACCCGGAGCAGTACCGCCGTATCCACGTCGAACAGAAGGGGTTCGCCGGGTACGGCTGGGTTCGGCTGCCCGGTGTGGACCTGCAGGACGTGGGGGAATCCCGACCGGACTCGCCGGAGGGCGGACCGCGGCCCGCGGCGCGAGCGGCGGCGGAACGGCCGAGCTTCGTCCAGCAGGACGTTCACGGCACGGCCGTCCAGGGCGTGATCCACGGGTCCGTCGTCCACGGGGTGGTGCCCGGCGGGGCAGGCCGATGAACTACGTCCTGCCTGCAGGAGGCTGCGCCTCTTGCAGGAACGCAGCAGGCGGCAACCGCCAGCAGGACACCCAGGGCCTCTCCGTCCAGGGCCGAACCGGCGACGTGTACTACTACGCCGCCGCCTGCGACCACGACTCCGCCGCGAGCACGAGGCGGTACACGGCCGGTTTCTCGCCGGTCCCCTACGAGACTCTGCGCGAGGAGTTGCACCGGATCGCCCGGGCCTGCTCACGCATCGTGGACGGCATGGCTGACGATTCGGGAGGTTCACCATGGGACTGATCCCCTACAACCGGGTGTTCGATGTGCTGGAGCACCGATTCCTGCTCACCGACTTGCCCTTTCCGGTCATGATGGCCGAGGGCCCCACCCAGCTCTCCGCCCTTGCGGCCCGACGGGCGCTGTACGACAGGTCGGCGGACCCGTCGCTCCGCGAAGAAATCTGGCGTAAGGCGGTCGATGCGGCGCAGCGCGACACCGATGTGGCGGGATCAGCCCGCCTGTTGACGCTCTGGCTGGCCCTGCCCGTGATGCGGAGCATGCTCTACCGGATAGCGATCCGGTGGCCGATCGACCGGCGGGAGCTCGAATCCGAGGCGGTGCTCGCCCTCCTGACAGTGCTTGCGGACGCGGACCTGCGGACCCAGCAGGCGGGCCGCGCACTGCTGCGCCCCTCCGTCAACCGAGTCTGGGCGTTCGCCAGGGCCCGCACTCGGGAGCGGCCAGTGGCGGATGTCGAGGAGCTGGCCGCCGCATACCTCTCCGTGGAGTCTCCCGCGGAGTCGCCGACGGGTGACTGGCACGACGGCTGGGAGCTGCGGGTGTCGCCACCCGCCCGTCCCGACGGACTGTCCGCGACCGTGCGATTCAGCGTTGCGCCGGACCGGTTGGAGAGCTTCCGACTGGGCGAGCTGGCGGGCCACTTGGGTCTCGGAGCGATCGTGCACCGGGCGCGGCGTCCGAGCGAGGGCAGCCGCATCGGCACCCTGTCGCTGCGTCCAGCAGGAGGGCGACGATGACCCCACGTTCCAAGACCTGGCTGTCGTTCGGTGAGGCGTTCGATCTGCCGTTGGTCGTTGACCTGCGTACCGCCGCCCGGGCGCTTGGGCTCGGCCGAGGTACCGCGTACAAGCTCCTTCACCAGGACGCCTTCCCTTGCCAGGTCCTGCGCCTCGGGTGGCAGTACCGGATTCCCACCGCCGACCTGCTTCGGGCGCTCGGGATCGAGGAGCGCCCGATCTACCCGGCTGATCTGCGAGCCGGTGCCCATTTCCAGGAACAGCGCGATTCCGTAACGGAGTTCGAAACGGAGGACTACGCATGACCATCGTGGCCGCCGCCGAGCCGAAGCCCGAGGAAGCGCCGATGACGACCTGCTTCGTCATCGCGCCCATCGGCGATGAACACGCCCCGGACGGGAGCCCGGAACTCCTGGCGTACGAGGAGAACCTGGAAATCTACGAGAAGGTGATCCTGCCCGCCTGCGCCAGGCACGGCATCGTCCCGGTCAGGGCCGACGGGATCGCCGACACGGGTGAGATCACCGAGCAGATCTGCCGCCACGTGCTGCAGGACGACATCGTGATCGCCGACCTCACCGGGGGCAACGCGAACGTCACCTACGAGCTGGGGATCCGGCACCTGACGGGCAAACCGATCATCCACATAGGCGAGCACGGGCAGCTGCCGTTCGACCTCTCGCTGATCCGGACGATCATGTTCAAGCGCAGCCGGAGCGGTCTGGTCAGTGCGCGACGGGACCTGGAATCTGCGCTGAAGGGTGCCTTGGACAACCGGTTCGAGCCGCTGACCCCGGCCCGGATCCTGTTCGGGCTGCCGGCGGCGTCGCCACGGGCAGCTGCGGTCGAGGCGGAGCCGGACGACCTGGAGGCCCCCGGACTGTTCGATCAGTTCGCCCGGGTGGAGGCGCAGGCGGAGGCGATGGGCGAGACCACGGAGGCAATCGCCGGGTTCATGACGGTGATCGCCGAATCTGCTGTGCAGATCGGTCCCGTGATGGAACAGGCCGCCCAGCCGGGGGCGCCGATGAGCGCGTGGCTGCCGGCGATGCACGAGTTGTCCAAGGCGATGGCCGAACCGGCCACCGGTCTCCGGGAGGCATGCACCCGTTTCGCCGGGCAGATGGTGGAGATGGACGCGGCGGTCCAGACGGCATTCGACGTCATCGAGGAGATGCCGCCCGAGCAGCGCGCCGGTTCGCCGAGCGGCTTCCTGGAGCAGATGATCAGTACCGCCGAGTCCACCCATGATGTGGTCGGCGTGCTCGAAGAGATCGAGGTCGGCATGCGGTGGATGGTGAAGATGAGCCGGGAGCTGCGGGTGCCGGGCCGAGACCTCACGGCTGCGGTCAAGCAGGTCAGTGGCGTGATGGCCCGGATCGCAGACTGGGAGCGCAGGGCCCGCGCGTTGATCTGACCGTGAGGCGGAGAGCCCCCTGCTCCACCACGGCCCAGCGGCTGAACCGGGCGACACGATCTCGGCAGGCCACGAGTAGGTCCTGACAACGACGAACCCCCGGGTCGCTGACCCGGGGGTTCGTGGAAGAGCGGGTGACGAGAATCGAACTCGCGCTCTGAGCTTGGGAAGCTCATGTTCTACCATTAAACTACACCCGCGAAGCGCGCCGATGATCGGCTGTGCACCGTCCCACACTCTACCCCATCCCAGGCCCCCGGTGTTTTCGCCGTGGGGCCCGGGTGTCGTTTCGGGGGGTGGACGCGGGTGTGGGGGCGGGGAGTTGAGGGCGTAGCGTGGGTGGGCGGAGTGCCGCCTGGAGTGGCGTCCCGTTCATCCCCTAATGTGGCGGTCTCGTCCAAGGCTGGTTGGGGAAGGGACTTGATGGAGTCGATGGAGCGCACCGTCGTCCGCTGTGCCGAAGGGCACGTTTTTGCCGCCTCTTCGTTCCCGATGCAGCAGCTCGGGTCCGAGCGGATCGGTCCCGGGCGGCTCATCCGCTGTCCGCGTTGTGCGCGGTTGAGGCAGGCCGTTCCTGTGGCGTTCGAGGAGCGCTAGAGGTGTGAGTCAGGCGCGTGGGCCGGTCCGGGTTGGGGTCGGCCTGCGCGTTCTGCGTATCCTCGGTGCGTGCTTCTCTCAGATAAGGACCTCCGGGCCGAGATCGATGCCGGGCGGGTTCGCATTGACCCGTTCGACGCGTCGATGGTGCAGCCCTCGAGCATCGATGTGCGGCTGGACCGCTACTTCCGGGTGTTCGAGAACCACCGCTATCCGCATATCGATCCCGCCGTCGAGCAGGTGGACCTGACCCGTCAGGTCGAGCCGGACGGCGACGAGGCGTTCATCCTGCACCCCGGCGAGTTCGTCCTGGCGTCGACGTACGAGGTCATCTCGCTCCCCGACGACCTGGCGTCGCGGCTGGAGGGGAAGAGCTCACTGGGCCGGCTCGGGCTGGTGACGCATTCCACGGCCGGGTTCATCGACCCGGGGTTCTCGGGCCATGTGACGCTTGAGCTGTCGAATCTGGCGACGCTGCCGATAAAGCTCTGGCCGGGAATGAAGATCGGGCAGCTGTGCATGTTCCGGCTGACGTCGTCCTCGGAGTTTCCGTACGGATCCGAGCGTTACGGATCGCGTTATCAGGGCCAGCGAGGGCCGACCGCCTCGCGTTCTTTCATGAATTTCCATCGGACACAGGTGTGATACGGCATGGCTGGTGAAGTGCGGGAGAATCTGACGTACGAGGCCTTCGGGCACGCCGTACGTGAGCTGGCGCAGGCGGTGGCCGACGACGGCTACGAGCCGGATGTCGTGCTGAGCATCGCGCGGGGCGGGGTCTTCGTCGCGGGCGGGCTGGCGTACGCCCTGGACTGCAAGAACATCCACCTGGTGAACGTGGAGTTCTACACCGGGGTCGGCACCACCCTGGAAATGCCCGTCATGCTGGCGCCCGTCCCCAATGCCATCGACTTCACGCAGAAGAAGGTGCTCATCGCGGACGACGTCGCGGATACGGGAAAGACGCTGAAACTCGTCCGTGACTTCTGCATCGACCATGTGGCCGAGGTGCGCAGCGCGGTCATCTACGAGAAGCCGCAGTCGCTCGTGAAATGCGAGTACGTGTGGAAGAAGACCGATCAGTGGATCAACTTCCCGTGGAGTGTGGAGAAGCCCGTCGTGCGTCGTGAGGGTCAGGTTCTCGACTCCTAGGATCCCAGGACGCGCGCGAGAGACACAGGAGGGGCCCCGGTGCGGTTGCCGCACCGGGGCCCCTCTCGCATGTCCGGTCAGATCGTGCCGAGCTTGATGATCGAGAGCAGCGCGATCAGCTGGATCGCCGAGGCGCCCAGCGCCTTCGGCCACGGCAGGTCGTGCGACTTGCTCACCATCGAGGTGAACAGCGCCCCGGCGGCCAGCCAGGTGATCCAGCCGAGTATCTGGACCAGGGAGTTCTCACCGCCCAGGAACAGGGCGAAGACGAGGCGGGGCGCGTCCGTGATGGACATGATCAGCATCGACAGGCCCACGGTCGGCTGCCACGAGCCCGTGCCGCCGAGCTGGCGGGCCAGGGTGTGCGTGACCGCGCCGAGGACCAGTCCGCCGATGACGAAGCCGACGCCGGTGAAGATGACGTACGGGGCGGCCGTGGAGACCTCGGCGTGGATCGCCTCGTCGCGCGCCTGGTCGAAGCCGAAGAGCGCGAGCAGGCCGTAGACGAAGGTGACGACGATGGCGGTGCCCCAGACGGGGTAGTCGCGCATCTGCCAGAACGTCGGTCCCGGCCGCATCACGATGCCGCTCAGCAGCTGCTTCCAGTGCAGCCGCGGCCCCGACGGCTGCGCGGGGGCCTGGCCGGCCTGGTAGGTGTTGCCGGCGCCGTACGGGTCCTCGTCGATCCTGAACGCCTGGGTGTGTCCCGGGGCGTTGGCGTACGGGTCCTGTTGCGACGGCTGGTGGTACGGGTCGCCGAAGTACTCCGGTTCGCCGTGCCCGCCTGCGTGCCCGTTCCCACCCCCGTGTCCGTTGCCGCCGTGCCCGCCGCCGTACGGGGCGCCCTGGGAGCCTCCGTACGGTGCGCCGCCGTTGCCTCCTGCCGGGGGCCACGACTGCCCGCCGTACGGCGGCGGTGACGCCTGTGTGCCGTACGGCTGTTGCTGCTGCGGGTGTTGTTGCGGTGTGCGGTTGTCCCGGCCGCGTCCGATCCTGAATCCAGCCACCCATCGAACGTACCTGGTCCGTACGGGTGCGGTGTGGGGGCCGGGGGAACAGGGGGCCCATTGCGGCCTAGCTGTGACATCCCCTAGGGGAACCCCGGGGGGTTCGCCGTACCCTCTGCCGCGCCCCCTGACGCGACGGAGCGGCCGGTCCTGCCCCCGAGGCAGGTCCGGCCGCTTCCGTGGTGGGGGACGGCTACTGGACGGGTGCCGGTTCCGGCTGGCCGGCCGGCTCCGCGTCGCCCTCCGGGTCGGCGGGCGTCTTCACCGATTCGAGGAGCAGCTGGGACACGTCGACGACCTGGACCGACTCCTTCGCCTTGCCGTCGTTCTTCTTGCCGTTGACCGAGTCGGTCAGCATGACGAGGCAGAACGGGCACGCGGTGGAGACGATGTCCGGGTTGAGGGAGAGGGCTTCGTCGACGCGCTCGTTGTTGATGCGCTTGCCGATCCGCTCCTCCATCCACATCCGGGCACCACCGGCGCCGCAGCAGAAGCCGCGCTCCTTGTGGCGGTGCATCTCCTCGTTCCGCAGACCCGGGACCTTGGCGATGATCTCGCGCGGGGGCGTGTAGATCTTGTTGTGACGGCCCAGGTAGCAGGGGTCGTGGTACGTGATCAGGCCCTCGACCGGGGTGACCGGCACGAGCTTGCCCTCGTCCACCAGGTGCTGGAGCAGCTGCGTGTGGTGGATGACCTCGTACTCGCCGCCGAGTTGCGGGTACTCGTTGGCGATGGTGTTGAAGCAGTGCGGGCAGGTCGCGACGATCTTCTTCGTCGCCTTCGGCTTCTTCGTCTCCGGCTCGTCGTCGTCCTCGCCGAACGCCATGTTCAGCATCGCGACGTTCTCCTGGCCGAGCTGCTGGAACAGCGGCTCGTTGCCCAGGCGGCGGGCCGAGTCACCCGTGCACTTCTCGTCGCCGCCCATGATCGCGAACTTGACGCCCGCGATGTGCAGCAGCTCCGCGAAGGCCTTGGTGGTCTTCTTGGCCCGGTCCTCCAGGGCGCCGGCGCAGCCGACCCAGTAGAGGTAGTCGACCTCGGTGAGGTCCTCGACGTCCTTGCCGACGATCGGGACCTCGAAGTCGACCTCCTTGGTCCACTCGACGCGCTGCTTCTTGGCGAGCCCCCAGGGGTTGCCCTTCTTCTCCAGGTTCTTGAGCATCGTGCCCGCCTCGGACGGGAACGCGGACTCGATCATCACCTGGTAGCGGCGCATGTCGACGATGTGGTCGACGTGCTCGATGTCGACCGGGCACTGCTCCACGCACGCACCGCAGGTGGTGCACGACCAGAGCACGTCCGGGTCGATGACGCCGTTCTCCTCCAGCGTCCCGATCAGGGGGCGCTCGGCCTCCGCGAGGGCGGCCGCGGGGACGTCCTTGAGCTGCTCCTCGGTGGCCTTCTCGTTGCCCTCCATGTCCTTGCCGCCACCGGCCAGCAGGTACGGCGCCTTGGCGTGCGCGTGGTCGCGCAGGGACATGATCAGGAGCTTCGGGGAGAGCGGCTTGCCCGTGTTCCAGGCGGGGCACTGCGACTGGCAGCGGCCGCACTCGGTGCACGTGGAGAAGTCGAGGATGCCCTTCCAGGAGAACTGCTCGACCTGGGAGACGCCGAAGGTGTCGTCCTCGCCCGGGTCCTCCCAGTCGATCTCCTTGCCGCCCGAGGTCATCGGCAGCAGGGCGCCGAGCGAGACCGCTCCGTCGGCGTTCCGCTTGAACCAGATGTTCGGGAAGGCGAGGAAGCGGTGCCAGGCGACACCCATGTCGGTCTTCAGGGCGACCGTGATCATCCAGATGAAGGAGGTCGCGATCTTCAGGCCGGCGAAGAAGTAGGTGAGGTTCTGGAGCGTGGAGACGTCCATCCCCTCGAGCCAGGAGACCACCGGGTACGAGATGAAGAACGACGCCTCGTAGCTGTTCACGTGGTGCTGGGCGCCTTCGAGGGCGTGGAGCATGAAGATGCAGACGCCGACGATGAGGATGACGGCCTCGACGAAGTACGCCTGGCCGAAGTTGGAGCCCGCGAAGCGGGACTTGCGCCCCGGCTTGTCCGGCCTGCTGAGCTGGCGGATCACGATCAGGACCACGATGCCGAGCACCGTCATCGTGCCGATGAACTCGACGAAGACGTTGTACGGAGCCCACTCGCCGACGATCGGCAGCAGCCAGTCGGCCTGGAACAGCTGGCCGATGGCGTTGACGATCGTCAGCAGCAGCGAGAAGAAGCCCACGGCCACGAACCAGTGCGCGACACCGACGATGCCCCAGCGGTTCATCCGGGTGTGGCCGAGGAACTCCTTGGCCACGGTGACGGTGCGCTGTACGGGCTCATCGGTGCGGGTGCCCGCGGGCACGTTCTGGCCGAGTCGCATGAAGGTGTAGATCTGCAGGAGGGCGCGGGCGAAAAGTGCCGCGCCGACCACGATCAGAACCAGCGACACGATGATCGCGGCGAGTTGCATTTGGGGGCTCCTCGGGCCTGCGAGGGTGGGGTCCGGTGCGTACAAGCGATTACTAAGCAGTAACTTAATCAGTCTGTGCTGACACTATCCACTTATTCCGCCACGCTGTAGCCGGGCAAGCGGTGATCTGTGTCGCTCAGGTGAGCCTTCCCCGGACGTCGCAGTCCGCGGAGTGCCGCATGCAGGGGGATGCGTACGGATTGCGCCAGGATCGCCAGGTCGAGCCCTGTCCCATGATGCTCTGCGTAGTGGGCGTCCAGGAGGGCGGGTTCGTCCCAGGGCATCCCCGAGCGGGCGCGCACCTGGGCCAGGCCGGTCAGGCCCGGCCGGACGCTCTGGCGCCAGTGCCCGGCGGCGGGTCCGAGGCGGGCGGCCTCCCCGGGGGTGAGGGGCGGCGGGCCGACCAGTGAGAGCTCTCCCCGTACGACGTGGGGCAGCCGGGACAGCAGGTCGAGCCGGAGCCGGCGGGTGCGCAGCGAGCGGAGTTCGAAGGGGCGGCCCGCGAGCCCGACCCGGATCTCACGCTTCAGTACGCGTCCGGGGGTGCGGGACGTCCGGAGGGCGAGGGCCAGCGCGGCGAGGGCGACTGCGGGAGCCGTCAGCAGGAGCAGCGCCGAGCCGAGCGCCAGGTCGAGAGCTCGCTTGGCCGTCAGGGCCGACAGGGAGCCGATGGCCCGGCCGGCGGCCGTGGAGACCGGTGCCCAGGCGGCGCGCCCGGCCGTCATGGTTGCGCGGGCGATCCCGGGGAAGGGGCCGGTGGCGGGCCGGGAGGTCCTGGTCTTCGCCGGCCGGGCGGGCTGCCGTCTCCTTCGTACCGCAGTCTGCTTCGCGTTCCGCATGGCACCTGCCCGGAGTCGATGACGGGACGGTATGACCGTCTCGATGCATTTTGTGACAGAACGATCCCACGGTGCGATGGTGGGTGGGGTGTGTGTGACGTGCGGCTCACCCCGGTGTCGCGGATTCGGGGTGCCGGTGTCGCGGATCCGGGGCGCCCCGGCGGACGCCTCTCCGCTTCTTTCGCCACCCGAATGCGGAAAATGCCTGCTCAGCGCAGTTGCGAGCACATAAGTTGAGCGTAAGTGGCTCAGGTCCTTTGACTCCGGGGTGGGTGTCATGCATCCTTGAGTCAGATCCACTCAAGTAGTCAGTTGGAGGAATTGAAATGGCACGTGCGGTCGGCATCGACCTGGGCACGACTAACTCCGTCGTCAGCGTTCTCGAAGGCGGCGAGCCCACCGTCATCACCAACGCCGAAGGCGCCAGGACCACGCCGTCCGTCGTCGCCTTCGCGAAGAACGGCGAGGTGCTGGTCGGCGAGGTCGCCAAGCGCCAGGCGGTCACCAACGTCGACAGGACGATCCGTTCGGTCAAGCGCCACATGGGCACGGACTGGAAGATCGAGCTCGACGGCAAGAACTTCAACCCGCAGCAGATGAGCGCCTTCATCCTGCAGAAGCTGAAGCGCGACGCCGAGTCCTACCTGGGCGAGAAGGTCACCGACGCGGTGATCACCGTCCCGGCGTACTTCAACGACTCGGAGCGCCAGGCGACCAAGGAGGCCGGCGAGATCGCGGGCCTGAACGTCCTGCGCATCGTCAACGAGCCGACGGCCGCCGCCCTGGCGTACGGCCTCGACAAGGACGACCAGACGATCCTCGTCTTCGACCTCGGTGGCGGCACCTTCGACGTGTCCCTCCTGGAGATCGGCGACGGCGTCGTCGAGGTGAAGGCCACCAACGGTGACAACCACCTCGGTGGTGACGACTGGGACCAGCGGGTCGTCGACTACCTGGTGAAGCAGTTCGCCAACGGGCACGGTGTGGACCTGTCCAAGGACAAGATGGCTCTCCAGCGTCTCCGCGAGGCCGCGGAGAAGGCGAAGATCGAGCTCTCGTCCTCGACCGAGACCACGATCAACCTGCCCTACATCACGGCGTCCGCCGAGGGCCCGCTGCACCTGGACGAGAAGCTCACGCGCTCGCAGTTCCAGCAGCTGACCGCGGACCTCCTGGACCGCTGCAAGAACCCGTTCCACAACGTCATCAAGGACGCGGGCATCCAGCTCTCCGAGATCGACCACGTCGTTCTCGTCGGTGGCTCGACCCGTATGCCGGCCGTCGCCGAGCTCGTCAAGGAGCTCACGGGCGGCCAGGACGCCAACAAGGGTGTGAACCCGGACGAGGTCGTCGCCATCGGCGCCTCGCTCCAGGCCGGTGTCCTCAAGGGCGAGGTCAAGGACGTCCTGCTCCTCGATGTGACCCCGCTGTCCCTGGGCATCGAGACCAAGGGAGGGATCATGACGAAGCTCATCGAGCGCAACACCACGATCCCGACCAAGCGTTCCGAGATCTTCACGACGGCCGAGGACAACCAGCCGTCCGTGCAGATCCAGGTCTACCAGGGCGAGCGCGAGATCGCGGCGTACAACAAGAAGCTCGGGATGTTCGAGCTCACCGGTCTGCCGCCGGCCCCGCGTGGCGTGCCGCAGATCGAGGTCGCCTTCGACATCGACGCCAACGGCATCATGCACGTCGCTGCCAAGGACCTCGGCACCGGCAAGGAGCAGAAGATGACCGTCACCGGTGGCTCCTCGCTGCCGAAGGACGAGGTCAACCGGATGCGTGAAGAGGCCGAGCAGTACGCCGACGAGGACCACCGTCGTCGTGAGGCCGCCGAGTCGCGCAACCAGGGCGAGCAGCTCGTCTACCAGACGGAGAAGTTCCTCAAGGACAACGAGGACAAGGTCCCCGGCGACGTGAAGACGGAGGTGGAGACCGCGCTCACCGAGCTGAAGGAGAAGCTCAAGGGCGAGGACACCGCCGAGATCCGTACGGCCACCGAGAAGGTCGCGGCCGTCTCCCAGAAGCTGGGCCAGGCGATGTACGCCAACACCCAGGCCGAGGGTGCGGCCCCGGGCGCCGACGAGGCGCCGGGCGACGGTCAGGCCAAGGCCGACGACGACGTCGTCGACGCCGAGATCGTGGACGACGAGAAGGACACGAAGGGCGGTGCGGCGTGACCGAGGAGACCCCGGGCTTCGACGAGAAGCCTGACGTCCCCTCCGGCGCCAACTCCGACGACGCCGAGCCGAAGGCAGCCGCTCCCTCCTCCGAGGAGGAGGCGGCGGCCCCGGCCGGGGACGTACAGCAGACAGCGGCCCTGACGGCTCAGCTGGACCAGGTCCGTACCGCGCTCAACGAGCGTACGGGCGACCTCCAGCGGCTCCAGGCCGAGTACCAGAACTACCGTCGCCGCGTCGAGCGGGACCGGGTGCAGGTCAAGGAGGTCGCGGCAGCGGGTCTGCTGAGCGAGCTCCTGCCCGTCCTCGACGACGTCGGCCGGGCACGGGAGCACGGCGAGCTCGTCGGCGGCTTCAAGTCGGTGGCCGAGTCCCTGGAGACGGTCGTCGCGAAGCTGGGACTCCAGCAGTTCGGCAAGGAGGGCGAGCCCTTCGACCCGACGATCCACGAGGCCCTGATGCACTCGTACGCGCCGGACGTCACCGAGACGACCTGCGTGGCGATCCTGCAGCCTGGGTACCGCATCGGGGAGCGCACCATCCGCCCCGCGCGGGTGGCCGTGGCCGAGCCGCAGCCGGGCGCCACGCCCGCGGCGGCGAAGGAAGAGAAGGCAGACGACGAGGAGAGCGGTGGCACCGAAGAGGTCTGACATTCCGTCCGACCACAGCGGTGAACACCGACGGGGCGTGCGGCCGGCCACAGGGCCGGCCGCACGGCCGATCGTCCGGAAGGAGGGACGTCGATGAGCACGAAGGACTTCGTCGAGAAGGACTACTACAAGGTTCTCGGCGTCCCCAAGGACGCCACCGACGCCGAGGTCAAGAAGGCGTACCGGAAGCTCGCCCGCGAGTACCACCCGGACGCCAACAAGGGTGACGCCAAGGCCGAGGAGCGCTTCAAGGAGATCTCCGAGGCGAACGACGTCCTCGGTGACCCCAAGAAGCGCAAGGAGTACGACGAGGCGCGCGCCCTCTTCGGCAACGGAGGCTTCCGGGCGGGTCCCGGCGGCGCGGGCGGCAACTTCAACTTCGACCTGGGCGACCTCTTCGGGGGCGCCCCGGGCGGCGGCGGCCAGGGTGCCGGTGCCGGCGGGTTCGGCGGCGGTGGCGGCGGCCTGGGCGATGTCTTCGGCGGCCTGTTCAACCGCGGTGGCGCGGGCACACGGGTCCAGCCGCGCCGCGGCCAGGACATCGAGTCCGAGGTGACGCTCAGCTTCACCGAGGCGGTGGACGGGGCCACGGTCCCGCTGCGGATGTCCAGCCAGGCGCCCTGCAAGGCGTGTTCGGGCACCGGCGACAAGAACGGCACCCCGAGGGTCTGCCCGACCTGCGTCGGGACCGGCCAGGTCTCGCGCGGCACCGGCGGCGGCTTCTCGCTCACCGATCCCTGCGTGGACTGCAAGGGCCGGGGCCTCATCGCCCAGGACCCCTGCGACGTCTGCAAGGGCAGCGGCCGGGCGAAGTCGGCCCGCACGATGCAGGTCAGGATTCCGGCAGGGGTGTCGGACGGCCAGCGGATCCGGCTGCGCGGCAAGGGCAGTCCGGGCGAGCGCGGCGGCCCGGCCGGCGACCTCTACGTCGTCGTCCACGTCGACGCCCACCCGGTCTTCGGCCGCAAGGGCGACAACCTCACGGTCACCGTGCCCGTCACCTTCCCGGAGGCGGCACTCGGCGGCGAGGTGAAGGTCCCCACCCTCGGCGGGCCCCCGGTCACCCTGAAGCTCCCGGCCGGTACGCCCAACGGACGTACGATGCGGGCCCGGGGCAAGGGCGCCGTACGCAAGGACGGCACCCGGGGCGACCTTCTGGTCACCGTCGAGGTGTCGGTGCCCACGGACCTCGGCACGGACGCCCAGGACGCGCTGGAGGCCTACCGGAAGTCGACCGCGGGGGAGGACCCGCGGGCGGAGCTGTTCCAGGCTGCGAAGGGAGCTTGAGATGGACGGCCGTCGACGCAATCCGTACCAGCTGACCGATGAATCACCGGTCTACGTGATCTCGATCGCGGCCCAGCTCTCGGGCCTGCACCCGCAGACGCTGCGCCAGTACGACCGCCTCGGCCTGGTCTCGCCCGACCGTACGGCCGGGCGCGGTCGGCGCTACTCGGCCCGTGACATCGAGCTGCTCCGCACGGTGCAGCAGCTGTCGCAGGACGAGGGCATCAACCTCGCGGGCATCAAGCGCATCATCGAGCTGGAGAACCAGGTGGCCGCGCTCCAGCAGCGCGTCGCCGAGCTCTCGGCGGCGGTGGACGGCGCGGCCGTGGCCATGCAGCAGCGCGAGGCCCAGGTGCACGCCTCCTACCGGCGTGACCTCGTGCCGTACCAGGACGTGCAGCAGACCAGCGCGCTGGTCGTCTGGCGTCCGAAGAGGCCGAAGGACTGAGCCGAGGACCGGGCCCGGCCCGCATCGGGCCTCGTGAGGCTTCGGCACACGGAAGGCAGGATCCCGCGCGGATCCTGCCTTCTCGTGCGTCAGGCCCCATGGGCGCCCGTATCTGCCGCATCTGCCACCTCGGATACGTCGGCCACGTCGGTCACCTCGGACACGAGGTCCGAGCAGCCCGAGGCCAGACCGGGCGTCAACGGCGCGCACCATTCGTGGCGCATCAGGATCTCGGCCAGAGGATGCACCTCGTCCCCCACCGTGTCGGCCGCCCGGTCCAGCGGCACCGGCCGGCCGCTCAGCAGGAGGCGTAGGGCGGGCAGCGCCTTGGCCTTGAACGTGAGCTTCCGGCCCGAGGAGAGCACCTCGACCGTCTCTCCCAGATCGCGGATCCGGGGGCGGAACTCGCAGACGCAGACGACGGAGCCCTGATGCCCGAACGTCTCCAGGAAGGGGACGTGCCGGGACGGGGCGACCGCGTGCTCGCGCGCCGCCAGGAAGTCGGCGGGAGGCGAGGACCCCACGAGTTCCACGGCCGCCTCGGCGAGCCTGCGGTGCTGCTCCGAGCCGGGCGTGAGGTCGAGATCGCGGCGGAACAGCTCGTGCTCACGGGACCGGTCGGCGAGCCAGGACAGCCAGGACGCTCCGGTCCTCGTGCTGAATCCGAACGTCATGTGCAGGCTGTGCCCGGAACCGCGGCCGTCACGGCCGGCCCGGTGCCAGTAGCCGCGTGGGATGTGCAGGACGTCGCCGGGGCGCGCGGTCCCGGTCCAGAGGACGTCCTCGCCCGGTGTGTCGTCGCGGGCGGCGTCGCGGTGCAGCGGCGCGACACGTGACGGGCCCCGCACCTCCCAGTCCTTCTCCCCGGAGAGCTGGACCACGAGGACGTCGTGATCGTCCCAGTGCAGGCCGAAGCCGTCGGCGGCGTTCGTGGTGAGGTAGATGTTGACGGTGACGCGCTCACCCGACCACCACTGCAAGGCGCGGCAGGCCACTTCGAGCGTGGGGTCGAAGACGTCGGCGCGGTCCAGCACCATCGTCGTACCCTCGCGCAGCAGGCCTCCGAGACGGCGCATGTGCACCAGGCCCGAGCCGTCCCTGCCCGCACCGCCGCCGGCGTCCTGATTCAGGTACGCGCCGGGATGCAGTTCCTTGCCGTCCTGGAAGCAGCGGATCTGCGGATTGCCCAGGCTCCTGCGCATCACCAGGTCCAGGAGCCGGGTGGGCGTCAGCAGGCGCGCGGGCAGGCCCGGTTCACGCAGTGCGCCCCGCGCGAAACCGGTACCGAGACGCTGTGGTCCGTCCCAGCCCAGTGCCACTTCGATTCCGGCGACCAGCCTGTGGTCCACCGCGCCTCCCGCTGCCGGACCGCGAGGCCGTCAGACCCCGGGAAGGGGCTCGGTGCCCGGCGCGACGTCCCACGCGATGTCGGAGGCCGCCGCGGCCAGCGGGTCGGTGGCACCGGCCCGGTCCGTCACGCAGCTCATGACCTCCACCGACACGAGGAGATCGTCGTCGGTGCGGGCGGTCTGTGTGTCGCTCACTGGTCTCACTCCATTCGATCGGTCATTCGAGCTCGTTGCATGATGGCATCGATTCCCGTCCGTTCGGGGGCCTTTGGCGGATGAGGGTCAGGAAACCGGGCGGTGGGCGTGCGGCCCCGCGGGCGGCGTGCCGTCCGGTCCCACGATCCCGGACCGCACGAGGCGGGCCCCCAGCTGGGTGCGGCTGTGCGCGTCGACCGTCTGCATGAGCTTGGAGATGTGGGAGCGGCACGTGCGGACGCTGATGCCCAGTTCACGGGCGACCTCGTCGTCCACTCGGCCCTCCAGGAGGAGGCGCGCGATGCTCTGCTGGACGGCGGTGACAGGGGCTCCGGGGGCGGTGGCCGGGAGCTGCTCGCTGTACGGCGTCGCCTGCGCCCAGAGGACTTCGTAGACCCGGGTGAGATAGCGGACCAGGGCCGGGTGCCGGATCTCCAGCGCCACCTCGTCACCGGGCGCGGCCTGGGCGTACGCCACGGTGCGGTCGAAGATGATGAGCCGGTCGACGGTCTGCTCGATGGTGCGAACCTGGAGCCGGTCGACCGGCATCCGGGCCAGGTACTCCCTGACGCGCGGGCTGTAGCGGACGGGGTGCTGGTAGAGGTGTCTGAGGCTGGCGCCTCCGGCGATCGCCGCCCGGCCGTTGCCGATGGCCTGCTGGATGTGGTGCTCCAGCCGGTTGCCGCCCGGCTGCGCGGTCAGGACCTCCTCGGTGGCGCGCACGGAGGCCTCCCGGAGGGCCGACATGATCAGCGGCCGTCCTTCGAGCACGGTGATGGCGAGGTTGGGGTCCTCGTTGGTGATCGTCGTCAGGGGCGCCAGCGTCCCGGCGAGCGCGGTGGTCAGCCGTATCCGCTCGTCTATCTCCCGGGTGATGGGCTGCAGCAGGTGGGCCAGCGCGGCGGACGCCGGGACCGGGCGGAGCCACGCGTGGTCGTCGGGGTCGGGATGGACGAGAGCCATTTCGAGCAGGCACGGGGCGGCCGCGAGGTCGCTGCGCGCGACGCGTCCGGTGCGCAACGCCTCCTTGTAGACGCTGATGCCCGGGGCGCAGAGCTCTCGGTTCCCGTGCGGATGCACCGGTTTCGCCTCATCGGCGGCCATTTGATGACCCCTCACTTCGTGCACTGCATGAACATGACGGTGGCGGAAGCCCGGCCCGCCGGGGGAGTGTGGACCTGCCGGGCGAGAGGGGAACCCGTCCGGCCTCGGAGCCCGTACGTTCAGGAGTCCTGGTCCAGGATCCCTGAACGCGCGATCAGATAACCGAGTTGGGCACGGCTGGTGCTTCCCAGGGTGGCCGACAGCTTGGCGACGTGCGCCCGGCAGGTGCGGACGTTCATGCCGAGGCGGCGGGCGATGGAGTCGTCCACGTGTCCTTCGACGAGGAGTTGGGCGATGGAGCGCTGCACCCCGCTGATCCCGTCGGGAGTGGGCTCGTACTTGATCTCCTCGAGCAGGGGGGCGGCCCTGGTCCAGAGCTGCTCGAAGACCTTCGCCAGGTACTCGACCAGGCCGGGGTGGCGCAGCTCCAGAGCGACCATGCGGTCGTCCTGGGCCGGAATGAAGGCGACGGTCCGATCGAAGACGATCAGGCGCTCGATGAGCTCTTCGAGGGTGCGTATCTCCACGTGGTCGCCGGCCATGCGCTCCGCGTAGGCCAGCGTGCTCTGGCTGTGGCGCGCCGTGTGCTGGTAGAGGGTGCGGATCCGGATGCCGCGGTCCACGACGGACAGACCGCGCTCCAGCGACCTGCTGAGGATGTCCTCGGGCCTCCCGCCCCCGGGCTGGACGGTGAGGACTTCGGAGCGGCATTCCGCGGTCGCCAGGTCGAGGGAGGCGTTGATCCGGTTGACGCCCTCCAGCACGGTGATCGCGTGGTTGGTCGAAGGGCCCTGGGCGCTGATGTCCATGAACGGCTCGAAGCATTCGGCCAGCGCCAGGGAATGCCGGCGGCGTTCCTGGATCTCCCGTTCTATGGGATGAAGGTGTTGCGCCAGGGCCGCCGACGGCGCGACGGGACGGAGCCAGTCCGCCGCGTCGGGATCGGGATGCAGGAGCGCGAACTCGATCAGGCACGGCGCCGCTGCCACATCGGCGCGGGCTATGCGGCCGGTGCGCAGCGCTATGGCGTAAAGGCGTGCTCCGTCATCACATAGTTCGGCAACCCCGTGAGGATGTGTCGGTTTTGTGGTACTTGCGGCCATATCTCCACCCCCCAGGTTCCTGAACTTGCAGGAACATGATGCATCGACTCGGTGGTGTTCGAGTGCCCAGGTGAGACATCGTCTTCAGTGCGGGGGAGAAGAATCCACAAGTGAGGACGAAGCCGACTATGAACAAGCGAATGCTTCGCTCGGCGCTTGCCGCCTCGTTCGTCGCGGCCATGGGTTTGGGGCTGGCGAGCGCGGGCGACATCGGCTGGAGCAGCGAGGCCGCTGCTGCGCCGGGCGACATCGGCTGGAGCACGCAGGCGGCGGGGGACATCGGTTGGGTCTCTCCCGCGGTCAGCCAGGGTGACATCGGCTGGGTCGCTCCTGCGGTCGCCCGGGGTGACATCGGTTGGGTCTCTCCCGCGGTTGCCCAGGGTGACATCGGCTGGGTCGCGCCCGCGGCCGCTCCGGGTGACATCGGTTGGATCTCTCCCGCAGTCGCCCAGGGTGACATCGGCTGGATCGCGCCCGCCGTCAGCCAGGGTGACATCGGCTGGTCCGCTCCGGCCCGCATCGCAGCATGACCACCCCACCGGACGACCGCACCTTCCGGCGGGAGATGGCCACGGCCTATCGCTCAGGGTGGCATTTCATCGATCTGCTCACGGCACTTACCCGCCAGGGCGATTCGTTGATGGTCACCCTGTTCGGAGAGCCGATTCTGGTCGTGATGGAAACGGATGACGACATCCGCGCCTATCGCTGTCTTCGCCGGCCTCGCGGAGCGCCGCAACCGGTTCGCTGTGCCGTGAGGTACGGCATGATTTTCGTCAATCTCGATCAGCGTGACCACGAGCTGTTCGAACAAGAAGCCATTTCCGCCACCCCCCGCAGTGCCTGAACGATTCCCCCGTCGTTCCAGATCGTTCCGGCACTTCCCCCACACAGCGGCGCCATCGTGACCTGAACACGATGGCGCCGTTGTGCTGCCCGGAATTCTTTTCGGAATTCCGGCACTTTTGTGATCCCGTACGCAGCCGGCTCCCCAGGGGCCGTCCCTACGCGTTTCCGAGTGCCCTGTCGACGGCGATCTCGATGACGATCCGCTCCGGGTTGTGCCGCGGGGTGCGTTCGTACCGCTCCGTGTAGCGGCGTACCGCGTCCTCGACCTCGTCGGGCTCCGTGCGCACCACCGCCCGGCCCTCCAGGGTCGCCCAGCGGCGTCCCTCCATCTGGCAGACCGCGACCCGCGCGCCCTCGGGCCCCGCCGCCAGGACGTGCGCGGCTTTTCTGGTGTTCCTGCCGGTGATGACGCGGGCGATCCGCGTCTCCGGGTCGTACGTCACGCCGACGGGCACCACGTGCGGGGTGCCGTCCGGGCGGAGCGTGGTCAGGGTGCACACGTGGCGCTCCCGCCAGAAGGCGAGGTAGCCGGTGCCGGGGTTGCGTACGTCGGGCATGGGGTCAGCCTAGAGACAGGGGGTACGAGCGGCCCCCGAAGGCTCCGTTTCGGCCTTGAGTGGAATAGACTCAACTTTGTACCCGTTGTTCGAGTCAAAGTTCCGTGACGTAGTCACGCAGTGACGTACCAGCACGAGGAGGAGACAGCGCCCGTGGACGCCGAGCTGACCAACAAGAGCCGGGACGCCCTCAACGCGGCCACCAGCAGGGCCGTCAAGGACGGTCACCCCGATCTGACCCCCGGGCATCTGCTGCTCGCCCTGCTCGCGGGTGAGGACAACGCGAACATCACCGACCTGCTCGCGGCCGTCGAGGCCGACCAGGTGGCGGTGCGGGAGGAGACCGAACGGCTCCTGGGCTCGCTGCCCAGCGTGACCGGATCGACCGTCGCCCCGCCGCAGCCGAGCCGCGACCTGCTCGCCGTCCTCGCCGACGCCGACCAGCGGGCCAAGGAGCTCGGCGACGACTACCTCTCCACCGAGCACCTGCTGATCGCCGTCGCCGCGAAGGGCGGCCGCGCCGGTGAGATCCTCGACGGGCAGGGAGCCAGTGCGAAGAAGCTGCTGGACGCATTCGAGAAGAGCAGGGGAGGGCGCCGGGTGACCACTCCCGACCCCGAGGGCCAGTACAAGGCGCTGGAGAAGTTCGGCACCGACTTCACCGCTGCCGCCCGCGAGGGCAAGCTCGACCCGGTCATCGGCCGTGACCAGGAGATCCGTCGTGTCGTCCAGGTGCTGTCGCGCCGTACGAAGAACAACCCCGTGCTGATCGGTGAGCCCGGTGTCGGCAAGACGGCCGTCGTCGAGGGCCTCGCCCAGCGCATCGTCAAGGGCGACGTCCCCGAGTCCCTGCGGAACAAGCGGCTGGTCTCCCTCGACCTCGGTGCGATGGTCGCGGGCGCCAAGTACCGCGGTGAGTTCGAGGAGCGCCTGAAGACCGTCCTCTCCGAGATCAAGGAGAGCGACGGCCAGATCATCACCTTCATCGACGAGCTGCACACCGTCGTCGGCGCGGGCGCCGGCGGCGACTCGGCGATGGACGCGGGCAACATGCTCAAGCCGATGCTCGCCCGCGGTGAGCTCCGCATGGTCGGCGCCACCACCCTGGACGAGTACCGCGAGCGCATCGAGAAGGACCCCGCCCTGGAGCGCCGCTTCCAGCAGGTCCTGGTCGCCGAGCCGTCCGTCGAGGACACCATCGCGATCCTGCGTGGCCTCAAGGGCCGCTACGAGGCCCACCACAAGGTCCAGATCGCGGACTCCTCGCTGGTGGCCGCCGCGACGCTCTCCGACCGCTACATCACCTCCAGGTTCCTCCCCGACAAGGCGATCGACCTCGTCGACGAGGCGGCCTCCCGGCTCCGCATGGAGATCGACTCCTCGCCCCTGGAGATCGACGAGCTCCAGCGGTCCGTCGACCGGCTGCACATGGAGGAGCTGGCGCTCAGGAACGAGAGCGACGCCGGCTCCAAGCAGCGCCTGGAGAAGATCCGCCGCGACCTCGCCGACAAGGAGGAGGAGCTGCGCGGCCTCACCGCCCGCTGGGAGAAGGAGAAGCAGGGCCTGAACCGCGTGGGTGAGCTCAAGGAGCGCCTCGACGAGCTGCGCGGCCAGGCCGAGCGCGCCCAGCGCGACGGCGACTTCGACACCGCCTCCAAGCTGCTGTACGGGGAGATCCCCGGCCTGGAGCGGGAGCTGGCCGAGGCGGACGAGGCCGAGCAGGAGGCCGCCCAGGACAAGGACACGATGGTCAAGGAGGAGGTCGGTCCCGACGACATCGCCGACGTCGTCGGCGCCTGGACCGGCATCCCGGCCGGCCGCCTCCTGGAGGGCGAGACCCAGAAGCTGCTGCGGATGGAGTCCGAGCTGGGCAGGCGGCTGATCGGCCAGAGCGAGGCCGTGCGCTCCGTGTCGGACGCCGTACGCCGCACCCGCGCGGGGATCGCCGACCCGGACCGGCCCACCGGCTCGTTCCTCTTCCTCGGCCCGACCGGGGTCGGCAAGACGGAGCTCGCCAAGGCGCTCGCGGACTTCCTGTTCGACGACGAGCGGGCCATGATCCGCATCGACATGAGCGAGTACAGCGAGAAGCACAGCGTCGCGCGGCTCGTCGGGGCGCCTCCCGGCTACGTCGGCTACGAGGAGGGCGGCCAGCTCACCGAGGCGGTCCGCAGGCGCCCGTACAGCGTCGTGCTGCTCGACGAGGTCGAGAAGGCCCACCCCGAGGTCTTCGACATCCTGCTCCAGGTGCTCGACGACGGCCGGCTCACCGACGGGCAGGGCCGGACGGTGGACTTCCGCAACACCATCCTGATCCTCACGTCCAACCTGGGCAGCCAGTTCCTGGTCGATCCCCTGATCGAGCCCGAGGCGAAGAAGGAGCGGGTCCTGGAGGTCGTACGGGCCTCGTTCAAGCCGGAGTTCCTCAACCGGCTGGACGACCTGGTCGTCTTCTCCGCGCTGTCCGGCGACGAGCTGGCGCACATCGCGGGGCTCCAGGTGGCCCGTCTCGCCGACCGGCTGGCCGACCGCAGGATCCAGCTCGATGTCACCCCGGACGCCCTGGCCTGGCTGGCCGAGGAGGGCAACGACCCGGCGTACGGCGCCCGGCCGCTGCGCCGGCTCATCCAGACCGCGATCGGCGACCGGCTCGCGAAGGAGATCCTCGCGGGCGAGGTCAAGGACGGCGACACGGTCCGGGTCGACCGGGCGGACGACGGTCTGATCGTGGGCACCGCGACGACTGCGGCGAAGACCCTGTAGGCGGCGGCGAACGACCTGTGTCCCCGGCCCGTGGACCTCGTGTCCCGGGCCGGGGACACACGTGTGCGCGGCTCCGTCCGCATTGATGTGTGCATCCGGCACACATCATCGGCGGAACCGCCCACGAAATTGAGCCGAAAATTTGCATTCCATGGCCGAATGGCAGATGCGATACGGCCCGGGCCTCACTTTTTGTACCGCCCCGATACATATCTGTGCCCTTGGGTGGAGCTGACCGGACGACAGTGCGCGTGATCGTGTTCCGCGCAATATCAGGACACTCCGGGCCCTTTCCCAATGCGGCCGGTACGGCTGTCACGAATTCCGAAGCCGGTAAGGTACGCGCATGACGGAACGGATACCCGGTGAGCAGAGTGCGGAGCCGCAGGATCGCAAAAGTGACAGCCTCATTCGCCTGAGCGAATTTCGCACGCTGTGGGCGGCTTTTGCTCAGTCGGTGCTGGGTGACCAGCTGGCGCGGGTCGCGCTGTCGCTGCTGGTGTTCGAACGCACCGAGTCGGCCGGCTGGACCGCCGCGACCTACGCCCTGACGAGCCTGCCCGCCCTGCTGTCCGGCGTCCTCCTCTCCGGTCTCGCCGACCGCTTCCCCCGTCGCACGGTCATGATCAGCTGCGACCTGGTGCGCGCCGTCCTCGTCGGGCTCATGGCCCTGCCCGGCACGCCCCTGCCGCTGCTCGCCGGGATCCTGGTGCTGGCACAGCTCGCCGAGGCGCCCTTCGGGGCGTCGCAGGGCGCCCTGATGCCGGCGGTCCTCGGGGAGCGCCTGTACGAGCGGGGCCAGCGGGTCATGCTGATCACCCACCAGTTGGGACAGCTGGTCGGCTTCGCCGCGGGCGGGGTCCTCGTCGTCTGGCTGGGCAGCCACGTCTCGCTGGGACTGAACGCGGTGACGTTCCTCATCTCCGCCCTCCTCATCAGGCTCGGTGTGAAGGCGCGCCCGGTGGACCAGGGAGCCGACGCGCGGCCGAAGCGGATGCACACCCAGGTCGGCAAGGCCGCCGCGCTCATCTGGGCGGACCCCCGGCTGCGGTCGCTGGTCGCGCTCGGCTGGCTGGCGGGGTTCATCGTGCTGCCCGAGGGACTGGCCGCGCCCTTCGCGGAGGAGGCCGGGGGCAGCGCCGCCTCGGTCGGTCTCCTGCTCGCCGCGCACCCCGCCGGGATGGTCCTGGGCGCCGCCTTCCTGGGGCGCGCCGCCTTCGACGTGGAGCGCCGCCGCCGGCTGCTCGGACCGCTGGCGGTGGGCGCCAACCTCCCGCTGGTCGTCTACTGGGCGGGACCCGGGGTGGGCGTGGCCCTGCTGGTGCTGCTCGTGTCGGGCATCTGCTCGGCGTACCAGATCACCGCCGGGGCGACCTTCGTGCTGCTCACCCCGGCCGACCAGCGCGGTCAGGCCCTGGGCCTGGCGAGGTCGGGGCTGACCGCCATGCAGGGGATCGGCGTCGCGTCGGGCGGTCTGGCGGCCCAGCTGTCCGGGTCCTCGGCGCAGACCATCGGAGGGGCGGGACTCCTCGGCACGCTCTGCGCCGTCCTGGTCGCGGTTTCCTGGTCGCGGGCCAGGGGAACGAGCGCGGGGACGATTCCCCTGAGCGCATAGGACTACCGGCCGCGATCGCGGCTAGGGTCGGAGCCAGGAAACCACGTGCGATCCACAGGAGTACCCAGCGATGTCTATCGACCCGTCCTCGATCCCCAACTTCGGGGGCCAGCCCGAACCGCAGGCGTCAGGTCCCGAGGGCCCCGTGGTCCCCGACCAGGACCTCGTCAAGCAGCTTCTCGAGCAGATGGAGCTGAAGTTCGTCGTCGACGACGAGGGCGACCTCGCCGCGCCGTGGGAAGACTTCCGGACGTACTTCATGTTCCGCGGCGAGGAGGAGCAGCAGGTCTTCTCGGTCCGGACCTTCTACGACCGCCCCCACGCCCTGGACCAGCGGCCCGTTCTGCTCGACGCGATCGACGACTGGAACCGCCGCACCCTCTGGCCCAAGGTCTACACGCACGCCCACGAGGGCGAGGAGGGCGCCGCGGGCTCCGTGCGGCTGGTCGGTGAGGCGCAGATGCTCATCGGCACCGGCGTCAGCCTGGAGCACTTCGTCTCCTCGACGGTCAGCTGGGTGCGGGCCTCGATCGAGTTCGACAAGTGGCTCGTGGAGCGTCTGGGCCTGGAGCCCGACACCAAGACGGCCGAGGGCGACGCGGGCACGGAGCAGTCCCCGGAGGCCTGACCCGGTCAGCACACAGCGAGGACGGAGGCCCGGGACGGGGCGTGGTCGGTGCGGCCGGCGCCCTCCCGGGCCTCCGTCGTCGTGTGCGGCGGGTCAGGACGCCCGGAGGCCCTTGAGCCGGGTGACGGCCTCGGTGAGTACGTCGGTGCGCTTGCAGAACGCGAAGCGTACGAAGGGCGCGCCCTGCTCGCGGTGGTCGTAGAAGACCGCGTTCGGCACGGCGACGACCCCGCAGCGCTCCGGGAGCGCCCGGCAGAAGGCGAAGCCGTCGTCCCCGGCGCCCAGTGGACGGATGTCGGTGGTGACGAAGTACGTGCCGGCCGGCCGGTAGACCTCGAAGCCGGCCTCGGCGAGACCTCCGGCGAGCAGGTCGCGCTTGGCCCGGAGGTCGGCCCGCAGTTCGTCGAAGTAGCTGTCGGGCAGCCGCAGGGCCTCGGCGACGGCGTACTGGAACGGGCCGCCCGACACGTACGTCAGGAACTGCTTGGCGGAGCGGACCGCGGTGGCCAGCTCCGGGCTCGCGGTGATCCAGCCGATCTTCCAGCCCGTCAGCGAGAACGTCTTTCCCGCGCTGCTGATGCTGACCGTCCGCTCCCGCATGCCGGGGAACGACGCGAGGGGGATGTGCTCGCCCTCGAAGACGAGGTGCTCGTAGACCTCGTCGGTGATCACCAGGAGGTCCCGCTCGCAGGCGAGCTCGGCGACGGCCGCCAGCTCCTCGCGGGTCAGGACGGTCCCGGTCGGGTTGTGCGGGGTGTTGAGCAGGATCAGCCGGGTGCGGGGCGTGACGGCCGCGCGCAGTTCGTCGAGGTCGAGCCGGTAGGCGCCCTCGTGGGGCCGGAGCGTGACGGGGACGCGGGTCCCGCCCGCCAGGGCGATGCAGGCGGCGTACGAGTCGTAGTACGGCTCCAGGGCGATGACCTCGTCGCCGGGCTCCACGAGGGCCAGCAGGGAGGCGGCGATGGCCTCCGTGGCGCCCGTGGTGACCAGGACCTCGGAGTCGGGGTCGTACTCCAGCCCGTAGCGCCGCAGCTGGTGATCGGCGACCGCGGAGCGCAGTTCGGGGACGCCGGGGCCCGGTGGGTACTGGTTGCCGTGCCCGGCGCGCAGGGCACGGACCGCGGCCTCGCGGATCTCCTCGGGCCCGTCGGTGTCGGGGAAGCCCTGGCCGAGGTTGATCGATCCGGTCCGTACGGCCAGCGCCGACATCTCCGCGAAGATCGTCGTGCCGAACTCGGTGAGGCGGCGGTTGAGCAGCGGTCGTCCCTGTGTCATGGCGCCATCCTGTGCCGAAGCTCTGGAGTTGCTCAAGTCCGCTTTGGTGCCGTGGGGGCTTGGGAATCCAACGGTCAGTCGAGAAGCGGGGACCTCGCTTCGGGGGACAGTAAGGATGTGAGGTCGATGGGGATGTTCATCTTCGTCGTGTTCCTGGTGCTGCTGTGCGTGGGAGCGTCGGCCCTGATGCCGGGATCCCGCAGCCGCAGGAAGGCGTCCGGCCGGGCCGGACGGCGTGGCGGTCGCAGCGGCGGCGGGAGCGGCTCGGACGGGGGCAGCTGGTGGGCCGGCGACAGCGGTGGTGACTCCGGCGGTCATTCCGGCGGTCATTCCGGTGGCCACTCCTGCGGTGGCGGCGGGCACTCCTGCGGGGGTGGCAGCAGCTGCGGCGGTGGTGGCGGAGGAGGCTGCGGCGGAAGCAGCTGAGACGGGCCCGACCGTCCCGCACGGGGGTGGGGCGGGTGAGGCCGAGGTGTCCGGTGGGAGTGAACTCCCGCCGGACACCTTTTGGTTGGGGGCACCGGGAACAGATGAACCGTCCTGCCCCCTGAGGGATGGAAACCACGGCAAGTTGGGTAAAAGCGCTGTGAGCGCGACGTACTTCGTGATTGCATCGATGTAGAGAATATTCAGCCCCCGGAACCCAGTTGGGCGCATCCCAGTTGGGCCGGATCGGGCTCCCCTCCCCCCACGTGCGCCGCACGGGGGTGCCTCCTGTCCATGTGTCCCTGTGCGCTTTGCGGAGCCGATCCATGCTCACGACCCTCCAGACCTCCTATTCCGATACCCGAGCCGCCGATCTGGCATGGACGCTGGGGCGGGAGCCGCTGCCGGCCCTCGCCGTGCTCGACCTCCGACTAGCGGGCGCGAAGGTGCAGTTGAGACTGCTCGGCGCCTCCCACCAGGTCCTGCTGGAGGAAGAGCGCCGTACGTGCTCCGAGACCGTCGCCTGTCTGCCGGGCAGCAGCACGCCGCTGCCGCTGGGCGTCGCCGAGAGCCTCGGTGACTGGGACTACGAGTTCGCGGCGCGCGTCGAGACGCTCTCGGAGGGCTCGTTCGCAGGGCGCGCGCAGGAACTCCTCGCGCTGGTGGCCGACCATCCGCACGGACTGGCGGGGACGTTTCCCGGCAGCCCCTACGCCTTCACCGCGATGCTCGCGCAGCGGACGGAGGGCCAGGTGCGCTGGCGGACCTGGCACGCGTACCCGCAGGAGGGCCAGCTCGTGGTCACCCGGTCCCGGGTGGGGGCGCGGGTCCCGGCAGGGGTGTCGTGAGGGGAGTGCGCGGGCCCGCCGGGAGCGCGGGGCTGCGGACCCGGCGCACGTCCGGCCCACGTCACTTACACCCGTGTGGGTGACAAGCGGCGACGTTTCCGTCACGTAGCGTTCGTTTCATGATCGACCAGCAGATGCCGCTGCGAGGGGGCGCGGCGAGGATTCCCGTGCGGCCGAGGACGGGCCGGTTCCTGGTGCTGGCCGCGGTCTTCGTCTGTGCCGCGTGCGGTCTGGTGTACGAGCTGGAGCTGGTCGCGCTGGCCTCGTACCTGATCGGTGACTCGGTCACGCAGGCCTCGGTGGTGCTCTCCGTGATGGTGTTCGCGATGGGCATCGGCTCGCTGCTCGCGAAACGTTTACGCGGCCGCGCCGCCGTGGGATTCGGGCTGATCGAGGCGGCGCTCGCGCTCGTCGGCGGGATGTCGGCGCTCGTCCTGTACGCCTCCTTCGCCTGGATCGGGGAGTCCCGCCCGGTGCTGGTGGGCTTCTCGCTCACCATCGGGATCCTGATCGGCGCGGAGATCCCGCTGTTGATGACGCTGATCCAGCGGGTCGACCGGCAGGACGCGGGCGGGGCGGTCGCGGACCTCTTCGCCGCCGACTACGTGGGCGCGCTGGTCGGCGGGCTCGCCTTTCCTTTCCTGCTGCTGCCGATGATGGGCCAGCTGACCGGGGCGCTGTTCACCGGCGCGGTCAACGCGGTGGCGGGCGGGGCGCTGGTGCTGTGGGTGTTCCGGCGCGATCTGGGCCCACGGTCGCGCCGGCTGCTGATCCTGGTCAACTGCCTGGTGATCGCCCTGCTGGCCACGGCCTCCGTCCTGGTCGACGACTTCGAGCGGGCGGCGCGGCGCGCGGTGTACGGGGACGAGGTGCGGGTCGCGGTGCAGACCGATGTGCAGGAGGTCGTCCTCACGGGGTCCGCGCGCGGCGGGCTGGACCTGTATCTGGACGGCAGGCTCCGGGTCAGCTCCCGGGACGAGCACCGCTACCACGAGGCGCTGGTGCACCCAGTGATGAAGGGGGCCCACCGGCGGGTGCTGATCCTGGGCGGTGGCGACGGGCTGGCCGCCCGTGAGGTGCTGCGCTACCCGGACGTCGCGTCCGTCGTGGTCGTCGAGCTCGATCCGGCCGTCACCCGGTTGGCCCGTACGGACCCGGCGCTCTCCCGGCTGAACGGGCACGCGTACGACGATCCTCGGCTGACGGCGGTCGCCGGGGACGCCTTCCTGTGGCTGCGGGCCGTGCGTGAGCGCTTCGACGCGGTGATCTCGGACCTCCCCGACCCCGGAATCACGGCGAGCACGAAGCTCTACTCCGCCGAGTTCTACGGACTGGTCGCCAGGGCGCTGGCGCCGGGCGGCCGGCTGGTGGTGCACGCGGGCCCGCAGAACAGCAGACCCGCGACGTTCTGGACGGTGGAGGCATCGGTACGGGCGGGCGGCCTCGCGACCCGGCCGTACCGGGTCGACGGACGCGTCACCGGATTCGCGGCGGGGCCGGACCGGGCCGCGGCCGGCGGGGCGGAGGCGCCGCGGGACTGGGGGTTCGTGCTGGCCGCCCGGCAGGAGGTCGGCCGGCTGGGCCTGGACCCGGGCGCGCCGGCCCTGCGGACGCTGGGGGAGCACGAGCTGCGGGCCGGCCGGCGCGCGGCCGAGCGGATACGACAGCCGGGGGCGCTGCCGTCGACCCTGGTCCACCCGCGGTACTGGGAGGAGCCGTGAGCCCGGCGGGGGGCGGTGCGGTCCGGGGGTGTGCGGGGCGTACGGGGTGGAAGCGCTGACGGGACGGCCGGGGCTGAGTAGGCTCGGTCGGTATGGAGCATGAGGTGTTCGTTCCGGTTCCGGTCCCGGCCCTGCGGCGGACGCTGGGTGATCCCGCCCGCGTCGCGCGCTGTGTGCCAGGACTCCAGCAGGACGCCGACGCGTCGGCGGGGCCGCTGGCAGGCCGGCTGAAATTCCGGGCCGACGGCCACACGATCACGTACCGCGGGGCGCTGACGCTGCGGCCCTCGGACGGGGGCGACTCCTTCTCCGTGACCGGGGAGGGCGTGGAGGCCCGGGGCACCGGCTCGGCGAAGCTGGCCCTGACCGTGGGCCTCACGGAGACGGACGGCGGGACCACGATCGGGTTCACCGGCACGGTCAGCGGCGACGGGCGGATCGTGGATCTGGACGCCACCGCGGCGCTCGCGGCGGCGGAGCGGTTGCTCGACCGCTTCACGCAGCAGCTGGTGACGGAGACCCTGGCCGCGCGGGACGGGGATGGGCCGGCGGACGCGGCCGACGCGTCGGAGGCCCCTGAGGGGGAGTCCGGGGAGGCTGGTGCGGAGTCCGGGAAGCCTGGTGAGGGAGCCGGGGAGCCTCCGTCCGTGGAGAAGGAGTCCGTGTTCGACGCGCCCGTGCCGCCGCCGTCGCTCGACCCGTCCGCGGAGCTGGAGCTCACCGTGCCGGACGAGCCGCCCGCCGAGGCCGCGCACGCCCGCCGCACCATGATCGGCCGCAGCACGGAGGAGGTCGACCACGCCCCGCCGCGCGGCCGTTACGCACCCGTGCCGTCACCCGAGGCGGGCGCCGCGGGCATCACGCTGCGCTGGGCGGCGCCGGCAGCCGCCCTGGCGATCGCCTCGGCGGTGGTGGTGGGCAGGGCCCTGCGGCGCCGGAGGCCGTAGGGAGCCGCCCCGCGCCAGTAGTGTCGGGGGGTGAGCAGAGCTGTGAAGAACGCCAGGCTGACCGCCGGCGACGTCGAATTGACCGTTGACCCCGTCCATGGCTGCCGGATCAGCAGCCTGCGGATCGGGGGCACCGAACTGCTGCGCCAGGGCGAGCGGTACGGCTGCTTCCCCATGGTGCCGTGGTGCGGCCGCACCGAGAACGGCCTCTTCCGCAATGGCGGCGAGCCGCACCAGCTGCCGCTGAACTCCCCGCCGCACGCCATCCACGGCACCGGCCGCGACGCCTCCTGGTCGCCGGCCCGGCAGAGCGATTCCGAGGCGGCCTTCTTCTACGACCTGGCCGACCCATGGCCGTACCAGGGCCGGGTGACGCAGTCCTTCGAGCTGACCGAGGACTCGCTGACGCTCAGCCTCGGCATCGAGACGTACGGGGACTCGTTCCCGGCGCAGGCCGGGTGGCATCCCTGGTTCCTCCGGAACCTCGGCGGCCAGGACGCGAGGATCGCCTTCGACGCGGCCTGGCAGGAGGAGCGGGGCGACAACCACCTCCCGACCGGCCGGAGGATCGACCCCCGGCCCGGCCCGTGGGACGACTGCTTCGGGATGCCCGACGGTGTCGACGTGAAGCTGACCTGGCCCGAGCAGCTGGAGCTGACGGTCAGGAGCCGGGACGAGTGGGTGGTGATCTACGACGAGCAGGACGAGGCGGTCTGCGTGGAGCCGCAGTCCGGACCGCCGAACGGGCTCAACACGACCCCCCGGCTGGTCACCCCGATCGAGCCCCTGGAGATCACCTCGACCTGGAGCTGGGCGCGGCTCTGACCGCAGGTGGCAGCCTTTACCCTCATTGACATGACTGACGTACGCGCTGAGCTGCTCCAGCAGATCAAGGACAAGGCCGTGGTGCACGGCAAGGTGACCCTCTCCTCGGGTCTGGAAGCCGACTGGTACATCGACCTGCGCCGGATCACGCTGGACGGCAAGGCCGCGCCGCAGGTCGGTCAGGTGATGCTGGACGCCACCGCCGAGCTGGACTACGACTGCGTCGGCGGTCTGACGCTGGGCGCCGACCCGGTGGCCACGTCGATGCTGCACGCCTCGGCGGCGCGCGGGAAGAGCCTGGACGCGTTCGTCGTCCGTAAGGCCCAGAAGGCCCACGGGATGCAGCGCCGCATCGAGGGCACCGACGTCAAGGGGCGGCGCTGCCTCGTCGTCGAGGACACCTCGACGACCGGTGGTTCGCCGCTGACCGCGGTCGAGGCGGTGCGCGAGGCGGGCGGCGAGGTCGTGGCCGTCGCCGTGATCGTGGAGCGCGGTGCCGCTCCGGCGATCGCCGAGGCCGGTCTGCCGTACGTCCACGCCTACACCGTGGCAGACCTCGACCTGGGCTGAACCTGGCCTGACCTGCTGCTTCATCGAGGCGCTGCCCGTTTCACGTGAAACGGGCAGCGCCTTCTCGATGGGCAGCGTGGACCCGGAGCGAGAGTCTGGGAAGATAAGGGCGACGATGACGTCGCCCCCAGGTCAGGGACCAAGCACTGCACACCCGCACATCCCAAGGAGCGGACAGATGCCCATCGCAACCCCCGAGGTCTACGCCGAGATGCTCGACCGGGCGAAGGCAGGCAAGTTCGCCTACCCGGCCATCAATGTGACGTCGACCCAGACCCTGCACGCTGCACTGCGCGGCTTCGCGGAGGCGGAGAGCGACGGCATCGTCCAGATCTCCACCGGTGGTGCCGAATTCCTGGGCGGCCAGTACAACAAGGACATGGTGACGGGCGCCGTAGCCCTCGCCGAGTTCGCGCACATCGTCGCCGCCAAGTACGACATCACGGTCGCGCTGCACACCGACCACTGCCCCAAGGACAAGCTGGACGGTTACGTACGTCCGCTGCTCGACGTCTCCGCGGAGCGCGTCGCCAAGGGTCTGAACCCGCTGTTCCAGTCGCACATGTGGGACGGCTCGGCCGAGACCCTCGCCGACAACCTGGCCATCGGCGAGGAGCTGCTGGCCAAGGCCGCCGCCGCCAAGATCATCCTTGAGGTCGAGATCACCCCGACCGGTGGCGAGGAGGACGGCGTCACGCACGAGATCAACGACGAGCTGTACACGACCGTCGACGACGCGCTGCGTACGGCCGAGGCGCTGGGCCTGGGCGAGAAGGGCCGCTACCTGCTGGCGGCGTCCTTCGGCAACGTCCACGGCGTCTACAAGCCGGGCAACGTCGTCCTGCGCCCGGAGCTCCTCAAGGACCTCCAGCAGGGTGTCGCCACCAAGTACGGCAAGCCGGCCGGCAGCCAGCCGTTCGACTTCGTCTTCCACGGTGGGTCGGGCTCCACGGCGGAGGAGATCGCCACCGCGCTGGAGAACGGCGTCGTGAAGATGAACCTCGACACGGACACGCAGTACGCGTTCACCCGGCCGATCGTGGACCACATGTTCCGTAACTACGACGGTGTGCTGAAGGTCGACGGCGAGGTCGGCAACAAGAAGGTCTACGACCCGCGCAGCTGGGGCAAGTCCGCTGAGGCGGGGATGGCTGTGCGTGTGACTGAGGCCTGTGCGAATCTGCGGTCGGCTGGTACGAAGCTGAAGTAATCGCGGGTTTTCGCGGTTGCGGTGGGTCCGGTCTCCTTCGGGGGGCCGGGCTCTTCGTGGTTTCGGGGCGGGTCGTGGGGTGCGGGCGGCGCCGTGGGGGTGGGCCGTTGCGCGGGGCTTGTCCCCTACCCGCCCCTTCCCGAAACCGGGGCTCCGCCCCGGACCCCGCTCCTCAAACGCCGGAGGGGCTGGATTATTGGGGCTTCGCCCCGGCCCCGGACCCTGCTCCTCAAACGCCGGAGGGGCTGGATTATTGGGGCTTCGCCCCGGCCCCGGACCCTGCTCCTCAAACGCCGGAGGGGCTGAGGGGTGGGCCGGAGTGTGGTGGGGGCGGGGGGTTCGGCGGGTTCCCGATGGACTCCTTGTGGCTCAGCGGTGATGCTGCTCGTATGACTGATGTCGACGGGGGCGAAGGCGGGATCCGGGTGGCCTCGCCGGTGGGGCGGTGGGTCGTCCTGACCACCGTGCTCGGGTCCAGCATGGCTCTGCTCGACTCCACCGTCATCAATGTGGCCCTGCCCCGCATCGGTGAGGACCTCGGCACCGATCTGGCCGCCCTGCAATGGACCGTCAACGCCTACATGCTCACCCTCGCGGGGCTGATCCTGCTCGGGGGTGCGCTCGGGGACCGGTTCGGGCGGCGGCGGGTGTTCGTCGTCGGGGTGGTCTGGTTCGCCCTGGCCTCGCTGCTGTGCGGGATCGCGCCGAACGCGGGGGTGCTGGTCGTCGCGCGGGCGCTGCAGGGGGCCGGAGGTGCCCTGCTCACCCCCGGTTCGCTGGCGATCATCCAGGCGAGCTTCCACCCCGACGACCGGGCCCGCGCCGTGGGGCTCTGGTCAGGGCTGGGCGGGGTCGGGGCGGCGGTCGGGCCGTTCCTCGGCGGGTGGCTGGTGGACGGACCCGGCTGGCGGTGGGTGTTCCTGCTCAATCTGCCGCTCGCCGCGATCTGTGTACCCGTGGCCCTGCGCCATGTGCCGGAGTCCCGGGACCCGGACGCCCACGGCCGGTTCGACGTCCTCGGCGCCGCCCTCGCCGCGCTGGCGCTCGCGCTGGTCACGTACGCGCTGATCGAGGTGCCCGAGCAGGGCGCGTCCGTCATGGTGATCGGCGCCGCGCTCGGCGGTGTGGTCCTCGGCACGGCCTTCGTGCGGCTGGAGCGCCGCCGGGAGGACCCCATGGTGCCGCCGTCGATCTTCGCGTCACGGCAGTTCACGGCCGTCAACATCGTCACGTTCTGTGTGTACGCGGCCCTCGGCGGGTTCTTCTTCCTGTCCGCGATCCAGCTCCAGGTGGTCGCCGGGTTCTCGGCGCTCGGCGCGGGCACCGCGCTCCTGCCCACGACGGTGCTGATGCTGCTCTTCTCCGCCTCCGCCGGTGACCTCGGACGGCGTATCGGACCGCGGATCCCGCTCACCGTCGGCCCCCTGCTGGCCGCCGCCGGGATGCTCCTGATGCTGCGGGTCGGCCCCGGGGCCTCGTATCCGCTGGACGTCCTGCCCGCGGTGCTGGTGCTGGGCCTCGGCATGGTCACCCTCGTGGCCCCTCTCACCGCCTCGGTCCTGGCGGCCGTGGACACCGGCCGGGCGGGGCTCGCCAGCGGCATCAACAACGCGGCGGCCCGCGCCGCCGGGCTCCTCGCGGTGGCGGCGCTCCCGCTGCTGGCCGGAATGGGCCCGGAGGCGTACCGCGACGCGGGTGAGTTCGCCTCCACGTTCCGGCGGGCGATGCCGATGTGCGCCGGTCTGCTGGTGGTGGGTTCGGTGATCGCCTTCCGGTCCGTACGGAAGGTTCCGGAGGCCGGACGTCGGGCGCGGCCCGAGTGCACGATGCACTGCGGCGTCACCGCCCCGCCCTTGGAGCCCGAAGCTCCGCCCAGGCACACTTGAGCCATGTCCATCCACGAGAACCTGCTCGGGGGCCCTCCCCCGACCCACCTGCCCGACGACCCGGAGCCGCGCGAACTGCTCGCCGGCGGCACGGCGCCCGCCGATGTCGCGGCGAAGTACCCCACGTCGTCGCTGGCCTGGGCACAGCTCGCCGACGAGGCGTTCGAGGGCGGCCGGGTCGTCGAGTCGTACGCGTACGCGCGCACCGGCTACCACCGCGGCCTCGACGCCCTGCGCCGCGCGGGCTGGAAGGGCCACGGCCCCGTCCCGTTCGAGCACGAGCCGAACCGCGGCTTCCTGCGCGCCCTGCACGCCCTCGCCCGGGCCGCGCAGGCCATCGGCGAGCAGGAGGAGTACGAGCGCTGCTCGTCCTTCCTGCGGGACTCCTCGCAGACCGCCGCCGACATCCTGGGCTGAGGCGGGCACTCCTCCACCGGGGCCCCGCGGGCAGCCGCTCGCGGGGCCCCGGCGCGTCCTCCGGAAGGCCGTTAGGATGCCGAGCAGGGGACCGGAGCTCCACCACCCTCGGAGGAAGGGGCGGACCGCTACCCGGAAGCTCGTGTCGAGGAGACAGAAATGTCGACGAACCACCCCGACCCCGAAGCCACCGGTGCGGAGACCCCGCACCTGGACTTCGCGGGAACGACCCCGTACGAGGACTACGTCCAGGCGGACGTCCTGACCCACCTCCAGCATCTGCGCTCGGACGATCCCGGCGAGATGGTCTTCCTGGTCACCACCCAGGTCATGGAGCTGTGGTTCACGGTCATCGTCCATGAGTGGGAGACGGCGGCGCACGCCCTGCGCGAGGACCGCATACCGGTCGCCCGGGACGCCCTGAAGCGGTCGCTGCGGGAGCTGGAGGCGCTGAACGCCTCCTGGAAGCCGCTCGCCGGCCTGACCCCCGCCCAGTTCAACTCCTACCGAGGATCCCTCGGCGAGGGATCCGGCTTCCAGTCGGCGATGTACCGCCGGATGGAGTTCCTGCTGGGCGACAAGTCCGCCTCCATGCTCGTGCCCCACCGGGGCGCGCCCCGCGTCCACGCCGAGCTGGAGAAGGCGCTCCACGAGCCCGGACTGTACGACGAGACGCTCGCCCTGCTCGCCCGGCGCGGGTACGCCGTGCCGCAGTCGGTGCTGGAGCGGGACCTCTCGCAGAAGTACGAGCCGTCCCCCGCGGTCGAGGCCGTCTGGGCGGAGATCTACGCCGACGCCGACCAGAACGCCGAGCTCGTACGGCTGGGCGAGGTGCTCACCGACGTCGGCGAGCTGGTGTGGCGCTGGCGCAACGACCATCTGACCGCGACCCGCCGGGCGATGGGCTCGAAGACCGGCACCGGCGGGTCCGCCGGGGTCGCCTGGCTGGAGAAGCGGGCCACCAAGAGCGTGTTCCCCGAGCTGTGGACGGCGCGTAGCCATGTCTGACTTCAAGGAGCGCGCCGAGGCGCTCGACACCGCCGACGGACTGGCCGCCCTGCGCGAGCTGTTCACCCTCGACGACACCGTCTACCTCGACGGCAACTCGCTGGGGGCGCTGCCCCGCCACGTGCCCGCCCGGATGCAGGACGTCATCGCCCGTCAGTGGGGCTCGCTGCGCATCCGCTCCTGGGACGAGAGCGGCTGGTGGACCGCGCCCGAGCGGATCGGCGACCGCATCGCCCCGCTGGTCGGGGCGGCCGCCGGGCAGATCGTGGTGGGCGACTCCACCAGCGTGAACGTCTTCAAGGCGGTCGTCGCCGCGACCCGTCTCGCGGGCGACGGGCGTGACGAGATCCTGGTCGACGCGGCGACCTTCCCCACCGACGGGTACATCGCCGCGTCGGCGGCCCGGATGACCGGTCACCGTGTCGTCCCGGTGGCACCGGCCGACGTACCGGCCGCCCTCGGCCCCCGTACGGCCGCCGTCCTCCTGAACCACGTGGACTACCGCTCGGGCAGGCTCCACGGCCTGCCCGGTCTCACCGCCGCGGTCCACGGCGCGGGGGCCCTCGCCGTCTGGGACCTGTGCCACAGTGCGGGCGCCCTGCCGGTGGGCCTCGACGAGCACGGGGTCGACCTGGCCGTCGGCTGTACGTACAAGTACCTCAACGGCGGGCCCGGTTCGCCGGCCTACCTGTACGTCGCCGGACTCCACCAGGAGGCCTTCGACTCGCCCCTGCCCGGCTGGACCTCGCACGCCGACCCGTTCGCGATGACCCCCGGATACACCCCCGCGGAAGGGTCCGTACGGGGCAGGGTCGGCACCCCGGACATCCTGTCCATGCTGGCCCTGGAGGCGTCGCTGGACGTCTGGGACGGGGTGTCGGTGGACGCCGTGCGCGCCAAGTCCCTGGCGCTGACGGACTTCTTCCTGGAGTGCGTCGCCGCGTACGTCCCCGAGGGCCGGGTCACCCCGGTCACCCCCGCCGCACACGCGGAACGCGGCAGCCAGGTCTCGCTGCGCTGCGAGAACGCGGACGCGACGGAGCGGGTGATGGGCGCGCTCATCGAGCGCGGTGTGGTCGGCGACCTGCGCCGCCCGGACATCCTGCGCTTCGGTTTCACCCCGCTGTACGTCGGCTTCGCCGACGCTGAGCGGGCGGCGCGGATCCTCGCCGAGGTGCTGGCGGTCTGAGGAAGGCCGTCGGGTGACGGCCCGTCATGACCCCTCCGCCGCCGTGCGGGCCCACACTCCGGGCCCGTGCGGTGGCGGTCCGCCTTCCTGGTACCGTCCCCGCAGGTCGGTCCAGTTGGGCACGGGCCCAGGACGGTTGGAGCAGCATGTCGGATTCTGCCGCGCGCGAGCGTGACGCCGCCGAGACCGAGTCGGCGCTCAAGCACCCGGTGGTCGCCCCCGACGGGTCCGCGGCCTACGGGAGCCACCCCGACCAGGTGATCGACTTCTTCGCGCCGAGGGACGGCCGCACCGGTGTGCCTCTCGTGGTCCTGCTGCACGGCGGGGCCTGGCGGGCGCCGTACGACCGGCAGCACGTGTCGCCGTTCGCGGACTTCCTCGCGCGGCGCGGCTTCGCGGTCGCCAGCGTCGAGTACCGGCGCGGCGGGGAGATCCCGCAGCAGGGCGCGGCCGGCCCCGTCGCGGGCCGCTGGCCCGAGACCTTCGACGACGTGGCGGCCGCGATGGACGCGCTTCCGGAGCTCGCGGCCCGGGAGCTGCCGGGCGCCGATCTGCGCAAGACCGTGGTCACCGGGCACTCGGCGGGCGGGCAGCTCGCCCTGTGGGCGGCCGCGCGGCATGTGCTCCCCGAGGGGTCGCCGTGGCGGCTGCCCGCCGCTCCGCCGCTGCGCGGGGTGGTCGCGCTGGCGCCGATCGGTGACTTCGCGAGCGCCGTGGAGCTGGATGTCTGCTCCGGCGCACTGCACCAGCTGCTGGGCGGGAAGGGCGACTTCGAGGCGCGGAGCGCGCATGTCGATCCGGCGCTGCTGCTGCCGACCGGGATCGCGACGGCCGTCGTGCAGGGCGCGGACGACATCACCGTCCCGCAGGCCGTGACGGAGGCGTTCGTGGAGGCCGCGGCGAAGGCCGGCGAGATGGTGGGGCTGACCCTGCTGGACGGAGTGGGGCACTTCCCGCTGATCGACCCGTCGGCGGACGCCTGCGCCGTGGTGGCCGAGGAGATCGCCCAGCTGGCCTGGTAGTACTTGCGACGGACGGCGAAGGATCCGTATCACTGCTGACGACCGGGGGCACGGCCGCGCCTACCGTGTAAGCGTGACCGAGACGAAGACACGAAGCCCGGAGCACCGGGTGGCCGCCGGGGCGATAGAAGGCCTGCGGCAGGACCTGTTCCAGAACGTGCTCGACTACCGCCCGCTGAGCCCGCTGGGCACGGACGGGCCGGTGATCCGGCGCCTGCCGAAGAGTTTCAGGAAGGGCGTCGTCTGGTTCCCCCACGCGGTGGTGGGCGCGGTCGCGCTGATCTCGCTGATGGAGGGCGTCTTCTCGGCGAACACCTACTCCCCGTTCGGGATAGCCACCGTCATCACCGCCTTCCTGCCGTCCGCGGCGCTGATGATGACGCTGGTCCGCCCCGTCCTCGCGTTCTGGGTGTCGATCGCGCTCACCCCTCTGGTGGCGGTGACGGGCAGCGACTGGCCGTGGGGGCCGAGCGCCTTCGCCTGCCACCTGGGCGTGCTGGTCGTGGTCGCGGCGAGGACCCGGCCGCGTACCGCCGCCTGGATGTGGCTGATCACGCTGCTCGCCGGGGGCATCCTGGGGAACTTCGCCGCGCCCTACTCCTCCAGCACCCAGCCCATGGCCGTCGTCTCCGCGCTGGCCCTGCTCCTCGTCGCCCTGGTGCAGGTGCGCCGTGACGCCCAGCGGGAGGTGACCGTGCAGCGCACCGTCACCGCCGTGGAACGCGACCGGCGCACGCTGCTGGAGGAGCGCACCACGATCGCCCGTGAGCTGCACGACGTGGTCGCCCACCACATGTCGGTCGTGGCCATCCAGGCCGAGGCCGCCCCGTACCGGGTGGAGAATCCGCCGCCCGAGCTGGAGCAGGCGTTCGTCACCATCCGCGAGAACGCCGTCGCCGCGCTCACCGAGCTGCGCCGGGTCCTCGGCGTCGTACGGGCGGAGGACTACGAGGCGCCGGACGCCCCGCAGCCCACCCTCGCCGAGATCGACCGGCTGCTGGACAACGTCCGGGAGACGGGTCTGGAGACGGAGAAGACCGTCACCGGGGCGGTGCGGGAGCTTCCGCAGGGGGTCGAGCTGTCGGCGTACCGGATCGTCCAGGAGGCGCTGAGCAACACGCTCCGGCACGCGCCGGGCGCGGCCGCCAGGGTGGAGCTCGGCTATGTGCTGGGCGGACTCGGGGTACGCGTCGTGAACGGCCCCGCGCGGGGGCTCGTCAAGCCGTCGCCGGGTGCCGGGCACGGGATCACGGGGATGCGGGAGCGGGTCGCGATGCTCAACGGGGAGATGACGGCCGGGTCGACGGAGGACGGCGGGTACGAGGTCGCCGTGTACCTGCCCGTACCGGCGCAGCGCTCCGAGGCGGAGGACGGTGAGGGCGCGTGACCGAGTCGCCCATCCGGGTCCTGATCGTCGACGACCAGATGATGGTCCGCGAGGGTTTCTCCGTCCTGCTCAACGCGATGCCGGGCATCGAGGTCGTCGGCGAGGCCGTCGACGGCCGGCAGGCCGTCGCGCAGGTCGCCGCGCTCCGGCCCGACGTGGTCCTGATGGACATCCGCATGCCGGAGCTCAACGGCATCGAGGCCACCCGGCAGATCGTCGCCGCCGACGCGGACGCCAAGGTCCTCGTCCTGACCACGTTCGATCTCGACGAGTACGTGTACCAGGCGCTGCGGGCCGGGGCCTCCGGCTTCCTGCTGAAGGACGCCTCGGCACGGCAGCTCGCCGAGGGCGTACGGGTGGTGGCGTCCGGCGAGGCGCTGCTCGCGCCGACGGTGACCCGGCGGCTGATCACCGAGTTCTCGAAGATCGCCGAGGCGCCGCGGCCGCCCGCCATGTCCAGGATCGGTGACCTCACCGAGCGGGAGACGGAGGTGCTCGTGCTGATCGCCCAGGGACTGTCGAACCTGGAGATCGCCTCGCACCTGGTGGTCGCCGAGTCGACCATCAAGACCCACGTCAGCCGCATCCTGGTGAAGCTGGGGCTGCGGGACCGGACCCAGGCGGCCGTGTTCGCGTACGAGGCGAGGCTCGTCACGCCCGGGTAGCGTCTGCTCATGCACGTGTCCTTCGACCCCTGGTCCCCGGCGTTCGTCGCCGACCCCTATCCCGCCTACGCCGCGCTGCGCGCCACCGGCCGGGCGCACTGGTTCGAGCCGACGCGGCAGTGGCTCGTCCCGCACTACTCCGATGTGTCCGGGCTGCTGCGCGACCGGCGGCTGGGGCGGACCTACCTGCACCGCTTCAGCCACGACGAGTTCGGTGTCAGCGCGCCGCCCGCCGCCCACGAGCCGTTCCACACGCTCAACGGGCACGGGATCCTCGACCTGGAGGCCCCCGACCACACCCGGATCCGGCGGCTCGTCGCCAAGGCGTTCACGCCCCGGCGGGTCGAGGCGCTCGCCCCGACCGTGGAGCGGCTGGCCGCCGGGCTCGTCGACGACTTCGTCGAGGCGGGCGGCGGCGATCTGCTGACGGCGGTCGCCGAGCCGCTGCCGGTGGCCGTCATCGCGGAGATGCTCGGTGTCCCGGAGGCCGACCGGGCGCTGCTGCGGCCGTGGTCGGCGGCGATCTGCGGGATGTTCGAGCTGAACCCGCCGGAGGACACCGCGCGGGCCGCCGTCCAGGCGTCCGTCGAGTTCTCCGCCTATCTGCGGGAGCTGATCACCGCACGGCGCGCGGACCCGGGGACGGACCTGATCTCCGGGCTCATCGCCGCCCATGACGACGAGGACCGGCTGACGGAGCAGGAGATCGTCTCCACCTGTGTGCTGCTGCTCAACGCGGGGCACGAGGCGACCGTCAACGCCACCGCCAACAGCTGGTGGATGCTCTTCCGGCACCCAGAGCAGCTGGCCACCCTCCGGGCCGACCACGGTCTGCTGCCCACCGCGGTGGAGGAACTGCTGCGCTACGACACCCCGGTGCCCATGTTCGCGCGGTGGGTCCTGGACGACATCGAGATCGACGGCACCGTCATCCCGCGCGGGGCGCAGGTCGCGCTGCTCTTCGCGTCGGCCAACCGCGACCCCGAGCGCTTCGCCGACGCGGAGACGCTGGACCTGTCCCGGCGGGACAACCCCCACATCTCGTTCGGCGCGGGCATCCACTACTGCCTGGGAGCCCCGCTGGCCCGCCTCGAACTCATGGCCTCCTTCGGCGAGTTGCTGCGCCGGGCGCCCGGGATGCGGCTGGCGGCGGAGCCGGAGTGGAAGCCGGGTTACGTGATCCGGGGGCTGCGGGAGCTACAGGTGGAGGTATGAGCCGAGGGACCGTACGTGTGCGGGGTCCGGCTGGTCGCCCCAGACGTACAGTCCCCCCGCGTACAGGAGGAGGGCGGCCACGGCCGCCGTCGCGGCGATCGTGACCAGGCTGCCGCGGCCCACGCGCCTTCGCAGGACACGGACCGCCAGCAGCCAGACGGCGACCGGGAGCACGCCCGCGACGAGGACGACGAGGGGGAGCTCCGTCCACAGGACGGAGATGTCCTCGCCCTCCCCCTCGAAGCCGCCGCCCATGTGGATGCCGGTGCGCCGGGACGAACTCCACACGGCGAGGGCGACGACGGCCGAGAGGATGGCCGGGACCCACGCGGCCTTCGCCGGGTTCTCCTGGGTGTCCTTCTGTTCCATGCGCATCAGGACGTGGTCCCGGCCGTGCCCGGTTCCCCTACTTGCAGTCCAGATCACGGCGCCGGAAGCCCGCGAGGCCGAGCCACAGCAGCCCCGCCGCGACCAGGGTGAGGACGGCCGGCGGCGTCCAGTTCATCTCCGCGGACGGCAGTGGGGGCACATGGCCGAAGGGTGAGACGTTCTTCGTCCAGTCGGGGAACTGGAGCAGCGGGCCCAGATAGCCGGCCACGAACGCGTACACCGGGACCACCCACGCGGCCTGGGCCGCCCGCGGCAGATGGCCGAACAGGACCGCGGCGACCCCGGCGGTGACCCACAGCGCCGGTGCGTAGGCCAGCGCCGCGCCCGTCAGCGACAGCACCAGGCCGGAGTCGCCGGCCGAGGCCGCCCCGGCGACGCCGATGCCGAGCCCGGCGAGGAGCAGCAGGAGCGTGCCGCCCGCCAGCGCGACGGCGAGATGGCTGCCCGCCCACCGGACACGGGACAGCCCGGTCGCCAGGAGGGGTTCGGCGCGGCCCGCGTTCTCCTCGGCCCGGGGGCGCAGGGCGGCCATCACGACGTACACGGAGGCGACGACGGCGAGGACCACCATCACCATGGAGGCGAAGGACTCGGCCGTCGTCCCGCCGGTCCTGCGGAGCGCGTCCTGGATCGGGTCGATGTCCTTCAGCATGTCGTCGGCCTGGCCGAGGATCGACCCGTACATCGCCCCCATCAGGAGTACGCCCGCCCCGAAACCGGCCAGCATCGAGCGGTGGAGCCGCAGCGCGAAGCCCAGCGGCCGGGTCAGCGCGCCGGAGGCGACCGGGCTGCCGGCCCTGGCGGCCCGGAGGCCCGCGCCCACGTCGCGCTTGGTCGACAGGACGAAGCCCGCACCGGCGCAGAGCGAGGCGAACACCAGGCAGAGCAGCAGGGGCCACCAGCGGTTGTCCACATAGACGTACGTCCGCTGGACCCAGCCGATGGGGGAGAGCCAGGAGAGCGCGTCGTCGCCGGCCGCGTCCCCCGCCGCCCGCAGCACATAGGCGAGGCCGACGACGGCGAGGGCCGTGCCGGAGGCGCCCCGGGTCTGGGCGGTGAACTGCGCGGTCACCGCGGCGACGCAGGCGAAGGCGATGCCCACGGCGGCGTTGGAGGCCCCGTAGAGCAGCGAGCCTTCCGCGCCGAGTCCGATCGCTCCGAGGCCGACGGCCAGGAGCAGGGCGAGGACGAGGTTGGCGAGCACCGCGACCGACAGGGCGGCGGCGAGCTGGGCGTGCCGTCCGACGACGGTGGAGCGGACCAGCTCGGCGCGGTTGGTCTCCTCCTCGTCGCGGGTGTGCCGGGTGACGGTCAGGATGCTCATGAGGGCGACCAGCACGGCCATGAAGCCGAGCATCTGGTGGCCCGTCATCGCCCCGAAGCCGTACGCGTCGAGGTAGTGGCGGGGGCCGGTCATGGCGAGTCCGGCCGGGCTGTCCATCGTCGCGGCGACGGAGGCGCGGTCCTCCGGACCGGCGTACAGCGTGCGGTAGTTGGCTGCGGTGGAGAGCGTGCAGAGGAACAGGGCGAGGACCCATACCGGGAGCCGCACGCGGTCCCGCCGCAGGCCGAAGACGAACAGGGTGCGGGCGCCGGCCAGCACCCCGGCGTCGGACACGGCGCGGGTGGGCGCGGGCGCCCTGGTGGCGGTGGTCGCGGCGCTCATCGCGCGTCCCCGTGGCCGGCGAGCGCGTCCCCGTGGCCGTTGGCGGCGAGCTCGTCGCCGTAGTGGCGGAGCATCAGCTCCTCCAGGGTCGGCGGATGGCTGATCAGGCTGCGTACGCCGAATCCGGCGAGCTCACGCACGGCGGTGCCGAGGTGGCCGCCGTCGACGGCGAACCGCACCCGGCCCCCGTCGCCGTCGGCGGTGACCTCCACGGAGTGCACACCGGGCAGCCGGTCGAGCCCGGCGGCGGGCCGGTCCGTCTCGGCCTCGACGGTCGTACGCGTCAGATGCCGCAGCTCGCTCAGCGACCCGGACTGCACGGTCCTGCCGAGCCGGATGATGCTGACCCGGTCGGCGAGCTTCTCCACCTGGGCCAGGATGTGGCTGGAGAGGAGCACGGTCCTGCCGGCGGCCTTCGCCTCCAGGATCACGTCCTGGAAGACGACCTCCATGAGGGGGTCGAGCCCGGCGGTCGGCTCGTCCAGGAGCAGCAGCTCCGCGTCGGAGGCCAGCGCGGCGACGATGGCGACCTTCTGCCGGTTGCCCTTCGAGTAGGCGCGGCCCTTCTTCGTCGGGTCGAGGCCGAAGCGCTCGGTCAGCTCGTCGCGGCGCCGCTTGTCGGCCCCGCCGCGCAGCCGCGAGAGCAGGTCGATGGCCTCGCCGCCGGTGAGCCCCGGCCACAGTTCGACGTCGCCGGGTACGTAGGCCAGGCGCCGGTGCAGCTCCACGGCGTCGTGCCACGGGTCCTTCCCGAGCAGCTGCGCCGCGCCCGAATCGGCCCGGAGCAGGCCCAGCAGGACCCGGATGGTGGTGGACTTCCCGGCGCCGTTGGGCCCGAGGAAGCCATGGACCTCGCCCGCTTCCACGGTGAGGTCGAGTCCGTCCAGTGCGTGTGTCCGTCCGAACGACTTGTGCAGTCCGGACACGGTGATCGCCTTCGTCATGTTTCTGAACGTACGCGAGTTTCACAAAATTGTGAAGTTAAGGAAGCGTATAAAGTTGGACCGTGATCGGAGCAGAGGAGGCGTCGGAGGCCATGACCAGCGGGACCGGGGAATCCGGGAGGACGGGCGAGGACGCGGGCGCCGGGCGGGACGAGGAGGCGGTGTCGCGCTTCGTCGAGCGCTTCGCGGCCGAGATGACGGAGGCGGGGATGCAGCGGATGGCCGCGCGCGTCTTCGCGGCACTCCTCGCGGACGACGACGGCTCGATGACCTCGGCGGACCTCGGCCGGCAGCTGCGGATCAGCCCGGCCGCCGTGTCGGGGGCGATCAACTACCTCACCCAGGTCAGCATGGTCGGCCGCGAACGCGACCCCGGCTCACGCCGCGACCGCTACCGCCTGCACGACGAGATCTGGTACGCCACCTTCGCCAACCGGGACCAGGTGCTGACCCGCTGGGAGCGCACGCTGAAGGACGGCGCACGCTCCCTCGGCGAGGACACCCCGGCGGGCGCGCGCCTCGCCGAGACGGCGGAGTTCTTCGAGTTCATGCAGGCGGAGCTGGTCGGCGTCCTGGACCGGTGGCACCAGCGCCGCACCTCCGCGGGGTGAACCCGCGGCGGCCGGGCCTCAGGCGCCGGCCGCCGGGAGCACCAGCCCCCAGGCATCCGCGTGCACGGTCCAGGTGCGGGTCCGCACGGGACCCGCGACCTGTATGTCCGCGCGGTAGCGGAAGTCAGGTCCGGAGACCGTGACCGCCTTGGCCTCCGCCGCGTGCGTCCCGCCGGACGACGTGTGGACGACCACGTCGGCCAGCCCGCCGTCGCCCTGCGCGGTCACCGAGACGCCTTCCAGCGGCCGGTCCAGGTCGTTCAGCAGGACCCCGTCCGCCTCGACCCTCAGCCGGTGGGCCCGGGAGGGGCCGGAGGGCGAGGGCGGGGCGGGGCGGACCAGCGACGCCACCAGGGTGCGGCAGGTGTCCCACACCGTGGGGGGCTGGCCCGGCGTGGGCCAGGCCGCCGGGATGCGCAGCTCGCCGAGGACCACCCCGTCGCTGTCGTCGACGAGCAGGTCGAGCTTGCGCGCCGCCCCGTCGAGCGCGGTGCGGGCCGCCGCGACCGCGCCCCTGGGCACGCCGAGCGCGTGGGCCAGTTCCAGCGTGTGCGCCGCGCCGACCGGGATCAGCGAGAGCGCGCTGTCGGCCAGCTCCCGCTCCCGGTGGAGCTGGGACACCGCCCGCAGCAGCGCGTGGTCGTCGCCGACGACGACCGGACGCCTGGAGCCCCGCCGGTGCAGGGCTCTGGCGAATTCGTCGGGGCCGTCCGGAAGGCAGATCTTGGCCTGCGCGCCGGCGCCCAGCACATCCTTCGCGATGCGCACGGACTCGCCGTCGTAGCGGCGGGCAAGGGGGTCGATGAGCACGAGTAGCTGGTGGTCGCCGTCGCCGGGGGGCTCTGCAGCCGACACCTCGGTCCTTCCTCGGGTAGCATCTTGGTGCAAGAGCCCCTTGCGCTATTGCGCCAGGGGCTTCGTCTATTCCGGGGCACCCGGTTCGACGGCTCAGGCATTGCCGTACATCGTCGTACGGCAGGTACGACCTTTACGTACGCCCCCTGACCTTGGACATGCCCCGCCCGGAAGGGGTGTACGCCTGTGCCCGCACTTGTGCTGCTCGGTGCTCAGTGGGGTGACGAGGGCAAGGGGAAGGCCACCGACCTCCTCGGTGGATCCGTTGACTATGTGGTGCGTTACCAGGGCGGCAACAATGCCGGCCACACGGTCGTCGTAGGCGACCAGAAGTACGCACTGCATCTCCTCCCCTCCGGAATCCTGTCGCCGGGGTGTACTCCGGTCATCGGGAACGGTGTCGTCGTCGACCCGGCGGTCCTGCTCTCCGAGCTGAGCGGTCTGAACGAGCGAGGCGTCGACACGTCCAAGCTCCTGATCAGCGGCAACGCTCATTTGATCACTCCGTACAACGTCACCGTCGACAAGGTGACGGAACGCTTCCTCGGGAAGCGCAAGATCGGTACGACCGGGCGCGGCATCGGCCCGACGTACGCCGACAAGATCAACCGGGTCGGCATCCGCGTCCAGGACCTCTACGACGAGTCGATCCTGGAGCAGAAGGTCGAGGCGGCCCTGGAGCAGAAGAACCAGCTCCTGGCGAAGGTCTTCAACCGGCGCGCGATCGAGTCCGGCAAGATCGTGGAGGAGATGCTCCAGTACGCGGAGCAGATCAAGCCGTACGTCGCCGACACGACGCTGATCCTGAACAACGCCATCGACGACGGCAAGGTCGTCCTCTTCGAGGGCGGCCAGGGCACCCTGCTGGACGTCGACCACGGCACGTACCCCTTCGTCACCTCGTCGAACCCGACCGCGGGCGGCGCCTGCACCGGTTCCGGCGTGGGCCCGACGAAGATCAGCCGGGTCATCGGCATCCTCAAGGCCTACACCACCCGCGTCGGCGCCGGACCCTTCCCGACCGAACTTCTCGACGAGGACGGCGAGGCGCTGCGCAGGATCGGTGGCGAGCGCGGTGTCACCACCGGCCGTGACCGCCGCTGCGGCTGGTTCGACGCCCCGATCGCGCGGTACGCGACCCGGGTCAACGGCCTCACCGACTTCTTCCTCACCAAGCTGGACGTGCTGACCGGCTGGGAGCAGATCCCGGTGTGCGTGGCGTACGAGATCGACGGCAAGCGCGTCGAGGAGCTCCCGTACAGCCAGACCGACTTCCACCACGCGAAGCCGGTCTACGAGATGCTGCCGGGCTGGTCCGAGGACATCACGAAGGCCAAGACCTTCTCCGACCTGCCGAAGAACGCGCAGGCGTACGTGAAGGCGCTGGAGGAGATGTCCGGCGCCCCGATCTCCGCGATCGGTGTCGGCCCCGGCCGGACCGAGACCATCGAGATCAACTCCTTCCTGTAGGAGATCACGACGGAGCGGCCGGACCTTCCCCCCGTGGAAGGTCCGGCCGCTCCGTCGTTGCGGGCGGGGCGGGCGCGTCAGGGCAGCTGCCGGAGGAACGCGACCACGAACAGCGCCCCGGCCGCGCAGCAGACGAGCACCGCCGGCACCACCCAGCGGGGCCTGCGCTCCCCGCGCAGCGGCGCCGTCAGCCGCTCGTGCAGACCGGTGATCCCGTACAGCGCGGCGACCGCGGCCACGGCGCAGGGGGCGGCGACGGCGAAGTGCGCGAGCCAGGCGCCCGCCCTGCCCGGGCCGCCCCAGGAGTGGTCGTAGGGGCCCCGGTCCACGAGCCCGTAGAACAGCCCGCGGGCCACGGCCAGCAGGAGCACGCCGGCCAGGACCAGGGAGAGCGCGCCCAGCAGCACGGTCGCCAGGGCGTGCCCGGCCATGCGTACGGCCCCCGGGCGCGGCGCGCCCGGGCCCGCCTCCACCCGCAGCAGGGAGCGCGCGGACCGGCCGCGTCCCACGGCGGACACGGCGAACGCGGCTGCCCCCAGGGGCAGCAGGGTGACCGCGTCCCGGGCCCGGCGGGCGACGCGGCGGGCGGGTGCGGACGGGGAGTGGCGCGGGTGTGAGGTGCTCATGGGCGCGGATGCTAGGAGCGGGCCCGGGCGCACGGCCAGATACCGGGGTGCTGTCCTCGCCCCCTACCTGAGTACGGGTGGGTCCTCCCCGCAGAGCCGCATGCCCTTCGGGGTGGCGCAGGGCAGGTGACCGCTGGTCCGCATGATCTCCTCGCCGTAGTCGTCCACGTAGTTGAGGAAGCCGGCCACCAGGGAGTCGGCGGGCGGCGACCCGTAGGTGTAGGCGTACTCGATCTCCCGGTACGGGTAGCTGGTGGTGCCGATCGTGTCGACGGAGGGGACGGTGCCGTCGATGGCGGTCCGGTGCGCCCCCTCGGGCACCTCGCCGTTGCGCAGCTCGGTGTAGCCGATCGCGCCGTCCAGCCGGGCGACCTCGGCCAGGACCTGGTCCGTGCCGTCGAGTTCGCAGCGGAGGACCGGGGCGTCGGCGTAGTCCTTGGTGGTGCAGTCGCGCGAGGACGTGGCGGGCTCGCTGCCGTTCAGGACGCGGCGCTGGAACACCTCACGGGTCCCGGAGTTGGCGTCCCGGCTGACCAGCCTGATCTCCAGGTCGGGGCCGCCCCCGATCTCGTTCCAGTTGCGGATGTCGCCGCGGTAGATCCGTCCGATCCGGTCGAGGGAGAGATCGGTGACCGGCACCGTGTCGTTGACGACGAGGGAGAACAGCGAGATCGCGACCCGCTTCTCGTGCAGCTCGGTGAGCGCGGCGGGCCTGGGGCCGTCGGAGAAGGCGATCATGGCGGGCGAACCGGCCGGCCCCGCCTTGCCGCCCAGCGCGTCGAGCTTCCGCACCCCGGCGTTGCTGCCATGGATGTCCAGGGCGATCTCCGCACCCTCGCACTCGTCCTCGTACGCCCGCTTCAGCTCCTCCAGGACGGGCTTGAACGCCGTGGACCCGGTGACGGTGAGGGTGCCCCGGGCGCAGGCCATCGGCGGCGGGGAGTCGTCCCGTACGACGATGATGCCCGCGAGCGCGACGACGCAGGCGGTGAGCGCCACGGTGACGCTCCTGGCGGCCGGTCCGAACAGCGGGGGCTTCTCGTCGGGGCGGGCGGCCTTGTTCCGCGCCACCACACCGTCCCGGATGCCCCCGGTGACCTTGATCGGTCCGCCCACGTGCGAACCGGTGAGCAGGACCAGGAGCTTGAAGTGCTCGTTGCGGTTGAGCGGGACGCGGGGCAGCCGGATGAACGAGCCGTGGTGCCGCATCCCGGCGGCCGGGGTGAAGTGGTCCATCAGATGGTCGGCGTCCGGCGAATGGGTCACGGCGATGCCGCGGACCGTGCGTCCGGTGAACTCGGCCGTGAGTCCGTTGAGTTCACCGCGTCCGGTGTAGTCCTCGTCGCCGATCGACTGCGATCCGTCGTTCTCGATGCGCAGCAGGACCAGCGTGGCGTCGGCCATGTCCGGGGTCTCGTTGAAGAGGCCCAGCCGCACATTGGCCCGGCCCTCGCTGACCTCGCTGCCGATCGGGGTGTCCATCTGCACGCGGTAGCCGATGCGCTTGCGGCGTGGGACGCGGCGTTCGTACCAGAGCACGCCCGCCGACGTCAGGACGCCCAGGACGGCGGTGAGGACGGCGATGACGTTCTCGGGGCTGAACCACTCCATGGTCCTGGCGCTCCCTCGGGGGTGCGGTGTGCCGGATGGCGTCACGGTACGGCCGGGGGGCGTGGGGAGGGGGAGCCTCCGGATTCCTTCCGGTGAAGTTCGCCTCGCGTTCAATATGCCTGCGCGGCAAGGGAGTTGAGCAGCGGACGAAGAACGGGTGAGTTCTGGTCTAGACCTTGACAGGTCCAGACCATCGGCGCTTGAGTGGCCTCAACCCCCCATGGCGGCGCTCGCCCGGTGCGGGCGCCGCGCCCGAAGGAGAGTTCACGTGGCCAAACGTGTCATGAGCCTGATCGCCGCGCTGGGCGCGGTCATCGCGACGTTCGTCTTCCTCCCCGCCTCCACCGCGTCGGCCGCCGCGTGCGCCCCGGCCTGGAACGCCTCCTCGGTCTACACGGGCGGCGGCTCGGCCTCGTACCAGGGGCACAACTGGACCGCGAAGTGGTGGACCCAGAACGAGCGGCCCGGCGCGGCCGACGTCTGGGCCGACCAGGGCAGCTGCGGCGGCGGTACGGACCCGGGGGTGCCGGACCCCTCGGGCTTCCTGGTGAGCGAGGCCCAGTTCAACCAGATGTTCCCGAACCGGAATTCGTTCTACACCTACAGCGGTCTCACGGCGGCCCTGAGCGCCTACCCCGGGTTCGCCAACACCGGCAGTGACACGGTCAAGAAGCAGGAGGCGGCGGCGTTCCTCGCCAACGTCAGCCACGAGACCGGCGGCCTGGTCCACATCGTGGAGCAGAACACCGCCAACTACCCGCACTACTGCGACACCAGCCAGTCCTACGGCTGCCCGGCCGGCCAGGCCGCCTACTACGGCCGCGGCCCGATCCAGCTCAGCTGGAACTTCAACTACAAGGCCGCCGGTGACGCGCTCGGCATCGACCTCCTCGGCAACCCCTGGCAGGTCGAGCAGAACGCGTCCGTGGCCTGGAAGACCGGCCTCTGGTACTGGAACACCCAGAGCGGCCCCGGCACCATGACCCCGCACAACGCCATCGTCAACGGCGCCGGCTTCGGCGAGACGATCCGCTCGATCAACGGCAGCATCGAGTGCAACGGCGGCAACCCCGGGCAGGTCCAGAGCCGCATCAACACCTACCAGGCGTTCGTCCAGATCCTCGGAACCACACCCGGCTCGAACCTGAGCTGCTGAACCCGGCCCCACCCCGGGGGAGAAGGGGGCGCGTACGGCTGCGGCCGGACGCGCCCCCGATTCGTGTCCCGGGGCGGTGGGTTGGCAGGATCAGGCGCCATGGACACGGAAAACCCCGGCACTCCTCCCGCGACCACCGAGGCACGCCTCGCCCTGATCGACAGCGTCCTCGCCCTGCCCTTCCCACCGGGGGAGGAGAGCGAGGACAACGGCGTACGCAGCAGCGGCCCCGGACACCACCTGCTGATCCTGCGGGCGAGCCAGGACTTCTGGGACGACCGGTCGCCCGAGGTCGTCGAACCCGCCGAGCAGGAGATCGAGACGGAGTTCAGCGTGCTGGCGACCGCGCTGAGCGAGCGGTGGGGCGAGCCGGGGACCGTCGACCTCTGGCCCTATCTGGAGGGCGACGACGACGGTACGGGCGAGGACGTCGCCCCGGAGCCCATGGGGCAGCTCTGCCAGCTGGCGGGCAGCATGCAGGTCTGGCGGGTGCCCGGGGGCACGCGCTGGCTCGGCCTCGCCGTGGGGCAGGCCGATCCGGAGTTCCCCATCTGGCTGCTGGCCGCCGTCGGGGAAGCCGCGACGCTCCCGGCGGGCTGAGCCGCACCGGGGCCGTGAAGAGCCGGACCGTCCAGGAGGTCAGAGCAGCGGCGGTTTCACGGACATCAGCAGATGCCGGTGCGTGGCCGTCCCGTCCTCCTCCCCTCCGGTGACCATGGCACGCAGCCCCGGCCCCATCAGCTTCATCCGGACCGTCGCGTCCTCGAAGGAGGACAGCGCGTCCAGCAGATACGCGGGGTTGAACGCCACGGTCATCTCCACCGCCCCGGCCGGGGCCGCGGGCACCCGCTGCGCGGCCACATCGTCCTCGAACCCCGCCTGCAGCAGCACCGAGGCATCCGGCCCGGCGGAGAACGTCATCTGGAGCGGGCTGCCGCCGTCCGCCACGACGGAGACCCGCTTGACGGCCTCCACCAGACGGGCCCGGTCCAGCTCCACGACGGCGGGGTCCGCCAAGGCGAACAGCTTGTCGTGACGCGGGAGCCGGCCGTCCAGCAGGCGCACCGTCGTCCGCGTCCCGGCGTGCTCGAATCCGGCGGACCCCCCGTCCACGGCGACGTCGACCTGTCCCGATCCGCCGAGCGACCGGGCGATCTCGGCCAGCCGGCGGGCCGACACCACGACATCGGCCGCCACCTCGGGTGCCGTCGCCTTGAACGGCAGGGTGCGCACCGCGAAGCGGTACCGGTCCGTGGCCGCCAGGGTCATCGTGGTGCCGTCGAGGGCGAGACGGATCCCGGTGAGCGTCGGCAGGGTGTCGTCGCGCCCCGCCGCCACCGCCACCTGGGCGACCGCCGAGGCGAACTCCGCCGCGTCCACCGCCCCTCGGACCTCCGGCAGCGGCGGGAGCGCCGGGTAGTCGTCGAGGGGGAGGACCGAGAGGCCGAAGCGGGAGCCGTCGCCCACGACCGTGAAACGTGAACCCTCCAGGGCGCATTCCACGGGCCCCTCGGGCAGCACCTTGCAGATGTCGAGCAGCCGCCGCCCCATGACCAGGACCTTCCCCGGCCGGACGGTGTGCGCCTCCGTCTCGACGCGCGAGGACGCCTCGAAGTCCAGGCCCGACACACGGAGCCGGCCGGCGTCGGCGTCGAGGAGGAGCCCGCCGAGGACGGGGACGGGCGAGCGCGCGGGGAGCACCCGGGCCGCCCGCGAGACGGCATCGGTCAACGCGCCACGCTCGATGCGGAATTCCACGGCAGGGGCCTCTCGTCCGGCGTACGTCACGGTCGAGAACCACGCTAGGCGGCACCACTGACAACGGCCGCGGACCGACGACAGCGACCACCCCCGTGAGCCGCTGCCGCCGTGCCGTCCGGACGTCCCCCGACGTCCTCGGGCCCCCGGATCCGGCACGTCCTGACGTCCCCCGACGTCCCCCGGACGTCCCGGAACACGCTGGGGACTTTAGGTGGCCGGAACGGCGCGCGGGGAGATTCAAATCGCACTGTGTGGCCCACGACGGGTATCAAACCGCACAGCCGGACCGGTACTCTGCACTCCGGTTTCGGGGAGGAGCGGAGGACACGTGCGTGCGCGGGAACGGGCCGACGACGTACTTCTGATGTACCGCCTGGCGCGGACCGGGGGATCACCGGAGCTGCTGCGCAGGCTGGCCCAGCGGGCCGAGGGCTGGGCGGGAATCCTGGACGGGGACGGCACGGTGCTCCAGGCCGTGGCCGGAAACGTACGGTGGCCGGGGCACGAGGCGGCCGGGCTCGCCGCCCGGGCGGCGCGGGAGCTGACCGCCAGGGCCGCCGGCTCCTACACCCTCGACACCGACGCGTGCGCCGCGCTGCTGCTCCCCCTCGACCGGACGGCCGGGAACCACGGCCCGGTCCTCGCTCTCGTCGCCCCCAAGCCGCTCCCCGGCGGACTCTCCACGCTGATGGCCGACGCGGTGATGCCGCTCGCCCTGTCCTGGGCGTCCGAGAGCGTCGAACGTAAACGGAGGCGCGTCGACCTCGCGGAGTCCCGGGGGCGCGAGGCCGTCCTGCACCTGCTGATGACCGGTCAGCTCTCCATCGCCCACCAGGTGGCGGGCGCTCTGCGGCCCAAGCTCCCCGACCCCGTACGCGTCTGCGTCGTCGAGTGCTCGGGGGGACAGCGGGACGAGGTGGCCCGGATCTGCACGGACATCTCCGGCGGCCGGACCTGGATCGTGCGCTGCCCGGTCTACGCCCGTCATCTGATCCTGATCGTGCCGGCGGAGGAGGAGACGGAGCCGGAAGCGGAACGCACGGACGGACCGGGAGGATCGGGAGGACCGGAGGACAGGGGAAGACCGGGGGGCGGGGGAGGCACGGGAGAACCGGAGAGCGTACGCACGCTCGGTCTCACCGTCGCCGGACTCGTGGCGGACTGTGTCGTGGGCGTCAGCGAGGAGGTGCGGCTGCCCGACACGGCGACCGCCTACCAACAGGCCTTCCACGCCCTGGCCGTTGCCCGTGGACTGCCCGGGCGCCACGCCGTGTTCGGTTCCGCCCCCGAGGCGGCGCTGGTCGTCGGCGAAGCCGGGGCGCGGTGGGCCGATGCCCTCCTCGCGCCCCTCCTCTCCCATCTGCCCCGCCGCTCGCAGGACCCGGGGAGCCAGGAGCTGGCGGCGACGGTCGCGTCCTGGCTGGCGTTCTCCTCCCACGCCACCCACCACCTGAAGATCCACCGCAACACGCTGGCCGCCCGCCTGAAGCTCGTCGGTGAACTCCTCGGCCTGGACCTGAACCGGGTGGCGGACCAGGCGGCCGTCGATCTGGCCCTGCGGATCAGGGCGACCCCGGCCCTGCGGCGCACCGGCCCGGGAGACCCGGCCGCGCCCCTGGACCTCGACACGGTGCTACGTGCCCCCGGGTTCCAGGACTGGGCCGTCCAGCAGCTGCGTCTCGTCGACCGGGCCGGACCGACGGCGGAGGAGACCCTGCGGACGTGGCTGCGCCGCGAGGCCCAACTGGGCCCGGCCGCAGCCGAACTGGGCATCTCCGTACCCGGTGCGCGCAAGCGGCTCACCCGGCTCGAAGCGCAGTTGTGCCGGTCGCTGCTCCAGACCCCCAGCGCGCGCTACGACCTGTGGCTCGCGTTCCGGGCGGTGGACATCGCGGCGTGACCGCGTGCGCACGGCCCCGTGTGTCCCGCTCGTTCCGCTCAGTCCGTCTTCGTGTACGTCAGGCTCTGGCCGGACGAGGTGATCTGGCGGCGCAGGGTGCCGTCGGGCAGCAGCGTCAGGACGGTGGGTTCCCCCGGGGTGCACGACGCCGTGGGTTCGCCCTCGATGACCCGGGAGGGCCCGATGCGGATGGGCCCGCCGGAGGACGGCTCGCTCGCCAGGTCGGCCTCGAACACACAGCGGTAGGAGCCGCCCGTGTCGAGCGGGCCTTCGGCGGTGAGGGACATCACGGTGTCACCCACCTCGCCCTGTCGGACGGCCAGCCGACGCGTGGATGCTCCCCCTCCGCTCTCGATGGTGCCCGTCCAGGTGCCCAGGAACCCGGAAGGCACGGTGCCGTCGGAGCCCTCGCCGCCGGCTCCGCCGGAGCTCTTTCCGCCCGAGGAACCGTCACCCGAGGGGGAGACCGTCCCGCTCGGGTTCGCCGTGGGGTCGCCGTCCCCGCCCCGCATGAAGGCGTAGACGCCCCAGCCCGCCCCCACCGCGACGAGCAGGGCGACGGCTATCAGCGCCAGGGACGAGCCCACCCCACGACGGCGTCCGGGCGGCCGCGCGGGGTGGCCCGCCGACGGGCCGTACGGGGGAACGGTCCCGTATCCGTAGGCGGGGGCGGGCTGTTGGGGATAGCCGTACGTGTGGGGCGGCGCGGCCGACCGCTGCACCGGGGGCCCGGGATGCGTGGGGCCCGTACGGGGGGCGGGATGTGGGGCCGGGGCGGGAGGAGGAGTGGGCCGGTGGGATACGGGGGGCACGGGAGTCGCCTGCTGACCCCCGGCCGGGCCGCCTGCCGCCGGACCGCCCACCACCGGGGCGCCTGCCGCCGGACCGCTTGCCGCCGGGCCGACCTCCTCGGGGTCCTCGGAGTCCAGCAGCCCCACGGCGTGCCGTCCCAGCTGGGCGATCAGCGCGCCCGGAAGCCACGGCTCGGCCGTGTCCGTATCGCCCAGCTGCTCCAGCACGGCGTCCGTGGAGGGCCGCGCGGCCGGGTCCTTCGCCAGACACTCCCGGATCAGCTCGACCAGGTCGACGGGTACGCCCGTGAGGTCGGGCTCCTCCTGTGCGATCCGGTACATCAGCGCATGGGCCCCGGTCTCGGCCGTGCCGAACGGCAGCCGGCCGGTGGACGCGTACGCCAGGACGGCGCCGAGGCAGAACACGTCGCACGCGGGCGTCACCCGCTCGCCCCGCACCTGCTCCGGCGACATGAACCCGGGCGAGCCGATCATCGCGCCGGTACGGGTGAGGCCGCCGTCGGCCATGGTGTCCAGGGCCCGGGCGATGCCGAAGTCGATGACCCGGGGGCCGTCGATCGTCATCAGGACGTTGGACGGTTTCAGGTCACGGTGGATCAGCCCGGCGCGGTGGATGTCCTGGAGTGCTCCCGCGAGCCCGGCGCCCAGGATGCGGACGGAGCGTCCGGGGAGCGGACCGTACGCCTCCGGGTCGGGCGCCGGCGCGCCGGGACGCCCCGAGACGATGCGGTGGAGCGAGGGGCCGGCGACGTAACCGGTGGCCACCCACGGCACCGCCGCGTCCACCCCGGCGTCCAGCACCGGCGCGGTCCAGGAGCCGCCGACCTGCCGCGCCGCCTGCACCTCCGCGCGGAAACGGTCGCGGAAATGCTGTAGTTCGGCGAGCTCGGGGCGGACCAGCTTGAGGGCGACGGTGCGGCCGCGCTCCGAGCGCGCCAGGAACACCTGGCCCATCCCGCCCGAGCCGAGGCGCCCCAACAGGCGGTAGGTGCCGATGCGTTGCGGATCACCGGAGCCCAGCTTCTCCATGGTGCGTCTCCTCCCCCGTGCGGCCGTGGCGTACCGTGCGTCGAGGATAGCCGCGCACCTGTTCGCGGGTGTTCCTCAGCCCCCTGAGGGCCCCCGCGGCGGCTCCGCCGGGGACGTCAATGTGTCCATGACGGCCGAGAGCCGCTCCAGCACCTCGACGGTCCGCGCGAACTCCTCCTCGCCCAGCTCCCCGGCCAGCCGCGCCGCGAACTCCGCGTGGGCGGGGACGATCCGCCTGACGGCGGCCCGGCCCTCCGCGGTGGGGCGGAGCAGCTTCGCGCGCCGGTGGGCCGGATTCGCGACGTACTCGGCGAGGCCCCGGTCGACCAGGACATCCGCGATCCGCTGCACGCTCTGCCGGGTGATCCCCATCGCGCGGGCGATCCCCGACACGGGCAGCGGCTCGGTCAGGACCGCGCCGAGGACCTGCCACCGGGCCGCCGTGAGCCCGGCCGGGCCGGCCAGCTCCTCGGCGACGGCCAGGAACCGGCCGTTGAGCCGGAACACCCCGAGCGCGGTGCGGCTGAGCAGAGTGGGGTTCCCCGCCCTCCCGTCGTCCCCCGCGCTCCCGCCGCTCCCCGTGCTCCCGTCGTTGCCGGGGTCCGGTCCGGTCCCGGCGGGCCCGTCGGTCGTCCCGCTCATCCGTTCAACTCCTCGTAGGCGCTCGCGTCCGAGTCGTGGAAGAGCCGGTACCAGGCGTCCAGCTTCTTCGGCTCGAACACCCCGAGCAGCCCGAAGATCTCGCGGGCGAAGGCGACCGGCTCGGTCGGGCCCGCCGTGACGAGAGCGCCGCGCGAGGCCCCGCCGGGGTCCGTCACCGCGTCGGCCTCCACGTAGTGCGCGCCGCCCGCGTACCCCGTGGCGGCGAGGTAGAAGGAGACGGCGCTCGTGTGGCGGCGGTCGTCGAGCAGTCCCTCGCGGGCCAGCCCCGCGGTCGCCCCGCAGATGGCCGCCACCGGCACACCCGCCGCCAGGAAGTCCCGTGCCGCCCGCGCGAAGGGGGCGAGGGCGTCCCCGGTGTCCCAGAGGGAGGCGCCGGTGAGGATCAGCAGCTCGCTCCCGGCGGGGTCCAGCGCGTCGAGCGGCAGGTCGGGCAGGACGCGGATCCCGCCCATCGTGGTGACGGGCGCGATGGTGAGGCCGACGGTGCGCACCGTACGGCCGTGCTGGGTGAGCTGGGACGTGGCGAAGCCCGGCTCCCAGTCGGCGAACGTGTCGTAGACGGCCAGGTGGACGCTCGTGCCGGTCATGACGACCTCCGGTGGCGGATTCCCGTGTACCGATCCTTATGACAGCAGTCTGTCATGATGACAACATGCTGTCAATGGATGCGCCGTTGCCGGGCGGAGACCCGACACCCTGCCGAGCCGGGCGGCCCACGCCGTACAGAGTGGCCATGGAGGACGGCCGCGCCGCCGCATACGCTCACCGCATGAGCCCCGATGCCCCTCGCGCCCCGTACGCCGACCCCGCAGCGGGCGCGGCCGTGAAGGCCGCCGACCGCGCGCACGTGTTCCACTCCTGGTCCGCCCAGGGCCTGATCGACCCGCTCGCCGTCGCCGGCGCCGAGGGGGCGTACTTCTGGGACTACGACGGCAACCGCTATCTGGACTTCACCAGCGGTCTCGTCTTCACCAACATCGGCTACCAGCACCCCACCGTGGTCGCCGCGATCCAGGAACAGGCGGGCAGGCTCGCCACGTTCGCCCCCGCCTTCGCCGTCGAGGCGCGCTCCGAGGCCGCCCGGCTGATCGCCGAGCGCACCCCCGGCGACCTGGACAAGATCTTCTTCACCAACGGCGGCGCCGAGGCCGTCGAGAACGCCGTCCGCATGGCCCGCGTCCACACCGGGCGTACGAAGGTGCTGTCCGCCTACCGCTCGTACCACGGCGCCACCTCCACCGCGATCAACCTCACCGGCGACCCGCGCCGCTGGGCGTCCGACTCCGGATCGGCGGGTGTCGTCCGCTTCTGGGCGCCGTTCCTCTACCGCTCCCCGTTCTACGCGGGCACGGAGGCCGAGGAGTGCGCCCGCGCCCTCCAGCACCTGGAGGACACCCTCGCGTACGAGGGCCCCTCGACCATCGCCGCGATCGTCCTGGAGACCATCCCGGGCACGGCCGGCATCATGACGCCGCCGCCCGGCTACCTCGCCGGGGTCCGCGAGATCTGCGACCGGTACGGCATCGTCTTCGTCCTCGACGAGGTCATGGCCGGCTTCGGGCGCACCGGGAAGTGGTTCGCCGCCGACCACTTCGACGTCACGCCCGACCTGATGACCTTCGCCAAGGGCGTGAACTCCGGCTATGTGCCGCTCGGCGGCGTCGCGATCAACGCCGAGATCGCCGCCACGTTCGAGACCCGCGCCTACCCCGGCGGACTCACCTACTCCGGTCACCCGCTGGCCTGCGCCGCCGCCGTCGCCACGATCGGCGTGATGGAGGACGAGAAGGTCGTCGAGAGCGCGGCACACCTCGGCGAGCACGTACTCGGCCCCGGTCTGCGTGAGCTCGCCGAGCGGCACCCGTCCGTCGGCGAGGTGCGCGGGCTCGGCGCGTTCTGGGCGCTGGAGCTGGTCCGCGACCGGGAGACCCGCGAGCCCCTGGTCCCGTACAACGCGACCGGTGAGGCCAACGCCCCGATGGCCGCCTTCGGCGCGGCCTGCAAGAAGAACGGCCTGTGGCCCTTCATCAACATGAACCGCACCCATGTCGTCCCCGCCTGCAACATCACCGAGGCCGAGGCGAAGGAGGGCCTCGCCGCCCTGGACGCGGCCCTGTCCGTCGCCGACGAGCACACGCTGTAGACGGCGCACCCGGCGTGACGCCCCCCACCAGGTCGTAAGGTGACCCAAGCCGAGAACGGGAGGGGGCGTCATGGGTGCGAGCGGAGGCGTGACCCGCAGCACGCTGCGGCAGCAGATCGCCGACGCACTGCGTGACGAGGTGCTCGCGGGGCGCCTGCGGCCCCGGGTGGAGTTCACCGTCAAACAGATCGCCGAGCAGTACGGGGTGTCCGCGACGCCCGTGCGGGAAGCGCTCTTCGACCTCTCCGCGCAGGGCCTGCTCGAATCCGACCAGCACCGCGGCTTCCGCGTCCGTGAGTACTCCGTCACGGACTACCGGGCGATGGTCGAGGCGCGGGCCCTGGTCATAGACGGGGTGTTCCGGCGGATCTTCGACGGGACCGGTTCGGCGCCCGCCGTGATCGGCGCGCACCGGGCCGCCCTCGTCTCCGTACGCCGCCGGGGCGAGGAGGCCTCACGGGCGGCGCGCGGCGGTGACCTCGACATCCTCATCGGCTACGACCTGCGGTTCTGGCGGGAGCTCGGCGCGGTCATCGGCAACGCCTACATCAGCGAGTTCCTGCAACGGCTGCGGATGCAGGCCTGGGCCTTCGCCGTCCCGTACCTGCGCGGCGACGGCGACGTGCGCGACTGGCTGTGGAGCGGCCACCGGGAGCTGGTGGAAGCCATCACGGCGGCCGACGGCCCCGCCGTACGCGCGGTGCTGGACGACTGCTACGCGCACGGGCTGAACTGGGCGGACCGGCTGGCCCAGGGCGACCCCCCGCACCCGGGTCACACCTGAGCGTGCTCACGCGTCGGCAGGGCCCCGCACCCTGTGCGCGGGGTCCCGGCCGCATTACGCTGTCCCGACCATCGCACGAACCCGTTGGAGAGCGAGACTTCGTGGCCTGTGACCTGTGGCTGGTCCCCCTCGTCGATGTGCTGTGCCACAGCCCCGACAACCCGTTCGCCGAAGAGATCGCCGTCTACGACAAGGCGCTGACCGAGGCGGGGCTGCCGCCCGTGCCGGTCTACGCCTACATGCCAGGACTCACCGGGGACGTCGCCCCCGTCGCGGGCTTCGACTACGACGCCCTGCACTTCCTGCGCCGCGCCTACCTGCTCCAGCTCAGCGGCCTCGCCGTCACGCCCGTCGACGAACTGGGCGGGGACTACGAGCAGGTGCTGGAGATGTTCGAGCAGAGCGCGCAGGAGTCGCACCTGGTCTGGCACTACGACCACGCCGGCGCGTACGTCCCGGTGGACTTCCCCCATCCGCTCTCCGACGACCAACTCCTGGAGGGCGGCGGCCCGCTGGGCTCCTCCCACGGCCTGCTGCGGGAGCTGGAGTTCGTCGCCCCGTCCATCGGCATCGACCCGGCCAACCCGCCGGCCGCCCCCCTTCCGCCCGCCGGCCCGACCACGCTGGAGGAGCCGGCCGCTCCGGCCCCGTACGACGAGAGCCCGTTCGCCCGGGAGCGGCACGTCTGGCTGGGCCTGCACGCGGCGGTGACCCGCAGCCTCGCCCAGGGATCGATGATCATCTTCAGTTGAGCCGCCGTGTCCGCGGCTGCCGGGGCGCGGGCTCCCGGCCGCCGTGCCGCTCCTTCACCGGGGCGGCTCCGGCGGCCGCTGGCGCGGCATGTTCGGCCGGGCCACCGGCATGGTGAGCCGGCCGTGCGAGGTGCCCGGCTCGGGGCGGCCACCGGGCCCGCCCGTCACCAGCGACTGCATCCCCATGGGCGCGGGTCCGGCCCGGAACTCGACCATCCAGTCCGCCGTCTCCATCCGGACGAGCTCGGTGATGTCCTCGGAGAACCGGCGCAGCACCCCCAGGCACCGCTCCGCGGCCTCGCTGGCCGTGCCCTCCGTCGGCCCGAGGACCTCGCGGACGCACTCGGATGACCAGTCGAACTGGAGCACCTGGAGGCGCCGCTGCACGGCCTGTGCCGTCGCGAGGTTCCTTATCCAGCCGGAGGTCAGTCCGAAGTACCGGTCGCACGCCATGCACGCGGCGCCCAGCAGCAGCGACAGATAGCCCCAGCCGGCCGAGCCGTGCAGTTCCCCGGTCAGATCGAGCAGCGGGAGGGCCGCGCCCGCCACCACCCCGGCCGCCGTGCCGAGCCGGAGCAGCCTGGCGGTGCGCCGCTTGCGGACGCGGTCGCGCAGATACCACTCGGCGGTCTCCAGGGCGCCGGCCTCGACCCACCGGTAGAGCTCGTCGAGCCTCTCGGCGGGTTCACCCCAGTCGCCGAGGGGGAAGGCGCGGCCGGCCAGGTCCCGGGGGCTCGAACCGTAGCGTGAAACGGAGCGATCGATTCCGGTGCCTGCACCTGGTCCCGCGCCGGACTCCTTGCGGGGCGGCCCTTCGGGCTGCATCTCCGGCTGACTCACCGGGGGACTCCTCTGCACTCTGCGTTCGGCGCGTATCGACGCGGATCGGCACGGCTCTCGGTCACGGAGGGGGCGATTCCCGGCATATGACCGGGGCCCCACCCGGGTAACTCTGCGTTACCCTCGCTCTGCGTATGGGTACGGATACGCATGCTCTTCCTACCGCCGAATGGTGGGCCGCGGGGTCGAAATCGCGGGATTCCCGGGTGGGCACGGCCTCTGGTCAGGTATAGGAGCCCGGCAGGCAGTTTTCAGAACTCACTCGAAAGAGTTGGTCCCGGTGAGTGGGGCACGGCGTCCGGCGAACACGTAGGCTCGGCGTACCGAAACAATCCGTCGTCGAAATGCCAGGAGTGACCGTGATCCCCGGTGGTGGTCAGCCCAACATGCAGCAGTTGCTCCAGCAGGCCCAGAAGATGCAGCAGGATCTTGCCGCGGCCCAGGAGGAACTGGCCAGGACCGAGGTCGAGGGACAGGCGGGCGGTGGGCTCGTCAAGGCCACCGTCACCGGGTCCGGCGAGCTCCGTGCCCTGGTGATCGACCCGGGTGCGGTGGACCCGGAGGACACCGAGACCCTCGCCGACCTCGTGGTCGCGGCGGTCCAGGCGGCCAACGAGAACGCGCAGCAGCTCCAGCAGGAGAAGCTGGGCCCCCTGGCCCAGGGCCTGGGCGGCATGCCGGGTCTTCCGTTCTGACCCTGTGGCTCCCCGGGCGCACCGGCTACGGTACGAACGGCACGAGCGGGAAAAAGGAAAGGCGTTCCGTTGTACGAAGGCGTGGTTCAAGAGCTGATCGACGAGCTGGGCAGGCTGCCGGGCGTCGGTCCCAAGAGCGCGCAGCGGATCGCCTTCCACATCCTGCAGGCCGAGCCCACCGACGTACGCCGTCTGGCCCATGCCCTCCTCGAGGTCAAGGACAAGGTCCGCTTCTGCGAGATCTGCGGCAACGTCGCCCAGCAGGAGCAGTGCGGCATCTGCCGGGACGCGCGCCGTGACCGCTCGGTCATCTGCGTCGTGGAGGAGCCCAAGGACGTCGTGGCGATCGAGCGGACCCGTGAGTTCCGGGGCCGCTACCACGTGCTCGGCGGCGCGATCAGCCCGATCGAGGGCGTCGGCCCCGACGATCTGCGCATCAGGGAGCTGCTGGCCCGGCTCGCGGACGGCTCGATCACCGAGCTGATCCTGGCGACCGACCCCAACCTGGAGGGCGAGGCCACGGCGACGTACCTCGCCCGGATGGTCAAGCCGATGGGCCTGCGGGTCACGCGGCTGGCCAGCGGGCTGCCCGTGGGCGGCGACCTGGAGTACGCCGACGAGGTGACTCTGGGCCGCGCCTTCGAGGGGAGGCGGCTCCTCGATGTGTGACCCGGCATCTGACTGCGGCTTTATGTGCGACGGCGCTATGTTCTACCCACCGTTCGCGACCGTGCCCACGGGAGGTCCCCTCGATGTCTGACGCCACGCTGAACTCCGTCACGCAGGACCCGGACGATTTCGCCGTCCAGATCGCGGACCAGATCAAGACGTTCATCGTCGCGGTCACCGAGGTGTCCAAGGCGGAGGAGCCCGAGGAGGCCGTGCCGGTCCTGCTCCTCCAGGTCTCCCAGCTCCTGCTGGCCGGCGGCAGACTGGGCGCGTACGAGGACATCCTCCCGGACGAGCGCTACGAGCCGGACCTGGGCGCCGAACCGGACGCCGACGGGCTGCGTGAGCGCTTCGCGGAGCTCCTGGAGCCCATCGACGTCTACTCCGAGGTCTTCGACCCGTACGAGCCCCGCAAGGCGCCCGTGCCCCACCGGATCTCCGACGACCTGGCCGACCTGGTCACGGACCTCGGCCACGGCCTCGCGCACTACGAGGCGGACCGCACGGCCGAGGCCATGTGGTGGTGGCAGTTCTCGTACTTCTCCAACTGGGGCTCCACCGCCTCTGCGGCCCTGCGCGCGCTCCAGTCGCTGATCGCCCACATCCGGCTGAACCAGCCGCTCCAAGAGCTCGACGGCCTGGACACGGACCAGGACCCGGGCGACGGGGACCTGGCCGAGGAGGCCGGGCGGGTGATGGCCGAGGAGATCGCGGGACCGCTGGGTCTGCGGCCGGTGCTCTAGGGTCTCGCGTCGGCTTGTGCGACCGCTGTGCCTGTTGTGTCCTGGGACACAAAGAGGCGTGCGGTTCGGTGAAGCGGGCAGCAGCCACGTACGAGCAGTTCGGAACGATGCCGTTCCGGGTGGTGGGCGGGACATCTCACCATTCGGTACCGACGGGTCGATTCCGGACTGCTCGTTAAACTGAGCCGACCGCACCATTATTGAGCGAGGAGCGCACGTGGGCCTTGTCGTGCAGAAGTACGGAGGCTCCTCCGTAGCCGATGCCGAAGGCATCAAGCGTGTCGCCAAGCGAATCGTCGACGCCAAGAAGAACGGCAACCAGGTGGTTGTCGTGGTGTCCGCGATGGGCGACACGACGGACGAGTTGATCGATCTCGCCGAGCAGGTATCCCCGATGCCTGCCGGGCGTGAGTTCGACATGCTGCTGACCGCCGGAGAGCGGATCTCCATGGCCCTGCTGGCGATGGCGATCAAAAACCTGGGCCACGAGGCCCAGTCGTTCACGGGCAGCCAGGCCGGTGTCATCACCGACTCGGTCCACAACAAAGCGCGCATCATCGACGTCACGCCCGGCCGCATCAGGACCTCGATCGACGAGGGCAACATCGCCATCGTCGCCGGGTTCCAGGGTGTGAGCCAGGAGGGCAAGAACATCACGACCCTCGGTCGTGGTGGGTCCGACACGACCGCCGTCGCGCTGGCCGCCGCGCTGGACGCCGAGGTCTGTGAGATCTATACGGATGTGGACGGTGTCTTCACCGCCGACCCGCGGGTCGTGAAGAAGGCCCGGAAGATCGACTGGATCTCCTTCGAGGACATGCTGGAGCTGGCGGCGTCCGGTTCCAAGGTGCTGCTGCACCGGTGCGTCGAGTACGCACGCCGTTACAACATCCCGATCCACGTCCGCTCGTCCTTCTCCGGACTGCGCGGCACCTGGGTCAGCAACGAGCCGCAAGGGGACCAGCAGGTGGAGCACGCCATCATCTCCGGAGTCGCCCACGACGTCTCCGAGGCAAAGGTCACGGTCGTCGGTGTTCCCGACAAGCCGGGCGAGGCCGCCGCGATCTTCCGCGCCATCGCGGACGCCGAGATCAACATGGACATGGTGGTGCAGAACGTCTCCGCGGCCTCGACCGGGCTGACGGACATCACGTTCACCCTGCCCAAGGCGGAGGGCCGCAAGGCCATCGACGCCCTGGAGCGCAGCCGCGCCGGCATAGGGTTCGAGTCCCTGCGTTACGACGACCAGATCGCGAAGATCTCCCTCGTCGGCGCGGGCATGAAGACCAACCCCGGCGTGACCGCGGGCTTCTTCGAGGCCCTGTCCAACGTCGGCGTGAACATCGAGCTGATCTCGACGTCCGAGATCCGTATCTCGGTGGTCACCCGTGTCGACGACGTCAACGAGGCCGTGCGCGCCGTGCACACCGCCTTCGGCCTCGACAGCGACTCCGACGAGGCTGTCGTCTACGGGGGCACCGGCCGATGACCGGACGCCGCCCTTCGCTCGCGGTCGTCGGCGCGACCGGGGCGATCGGCGGCGTCATGCTCCAGATCCTCTCGCAGCACGAGGACGTCTGGGGCGAGGTCAGACTCATCGCCTCCCCGCGTGCGGCCGGCACCAAGCTGGTCGTACGCGGGGAGGAGACCGAGGTCCTCGCGCTCTCCGAGGACGCGTTCGACGGCGTGGACGTCGCCCTGTTCCTGGTGCCGGACGAGGTGTCCGCGCAGTGGGGGCCGGTGGCGGCCGCCCGGGGCGCCGTGGTCGTGGACGACTCGGCGGCCTTCCGGCTGGACGACGAGGTTCCCCTGGTCGTCCCCGAGATCAATCCCCATGCCGCGCGTCTGAGGCCGCGCGGCATCCTCGCGTCCCCGAGCTGCACGACACTGTCGCTGATCGTCGCGGTCGGGGCGCTGCACGCCGAATTCGGGCTGCGGGAGCTGATCGTCTCGTCCTACCAGGCGGTGAGCGGCGAGGGCCGGGACGGTGTCGCCGTGCTCCGCGAGCAGCTCGCCCTGGTGGCGGGCACGGAGCTGGGCACCCGCCCCGGAGACGTGCGCCGGGCGCTGGGCGACGGGGAGAAGAGCCCCTTCGCCGCCCCCGTGGCGCTGAACGTCGTGCCGTGGGCCGGGACGGACGCCGGTGACGGCTGGTCGTCCGAGGAACTGGCGATCCGCGGGGAGTGCCGGAAGGTCCTGGGCCTGCCGGACCTGAAGGTGACGGCGACCTGCGTGTACGTCCCGGTCGTCGCGACGCACTCGATGTCCGTGCACGCCCGCTTCGAGAACGAGGTGTCCGTGGCCCGGGCGCACGAGGTCCTGGCGACCGCGCCCGGGGTGGTGCTCTTCGACAGCCCGGCGGCCGGTGACTTCCCGACGCCGTCCGATGTCGTGGGCACCGACCCCACCTGGGTGGGCCGGGTACGGCAGTCGATGGACGACCCTTATGCCGTGTCCATGTTCATCTGCGGCGATAATCTCCGAAAAGGCGCCGCCCTCAATGTGGCCCAGATCGCCGAGTCGGTGGCCGGGGAATTTCCTCGTACCTGATCGAACCTGTTTTGTAGGATCTGTGTGCGCCCTGTGGGTAACTTGCTGGTCTGAACCTCTTGAGCTGGGGCGTTGTCATATCCGACGATGATCTCCTGGCCCTCCGCAACCGCTAGACGGATGCGACGCGTCTATGTCGTCACTTCTTGCGTGGCTGGACGCGCTTTCGGGGCATTTGGGGAAGAGCAGGTACGAATGAGGGCATGTCGCACAGCATCGAAAGCGGTGCCGTACGCGTACAACCCTGACGGGGGGAAGCGTGTCCAACTGGCGTGGCAGAGGTTCTCGACATCACAGTGGTGGGCCCGTTGCGAGGCGCTTCGGTGCGTCCGCTCCGGCGGCCCCGCGCGCCCGGCGGCATGCCGGTGATCGCGCCCATGCCGGCGGCTCGGTCCACCAGGCTGCCTTCGCAGCGCGAGGGCGCTGAGGAGACGGTGGCGGCAGGAACGACCGTCGACCATCTCACCGAGACCTACCGCGCTCACTACCGCTCGCTGCTGGGCCTGGCGGCGCTCCTGCTGGACGACACCGCGTCCTGCGAGGACGTGGTGCAGGAGGCGTTCATCCGGGTGCACTCGGCCCGGAACCGGGTGCGCGACCCGGAGAAGACGCTCGCCTACCTCCGCCAGACCGTGGTCAACCTGTCGCGGTCCGCCCTGCGTCGGCGCATCCTCGGGCTGAAGCTCCTCTCCAAGCCGATGCCCGACATGGCGAGCGCGGAGGAGGGCGCGTACGACCAGTTGGAGCGGGACGCGCTGATCAAAGCGATGAAGGGGCTGCAGCGCCGCCAGCGCGAGGTGCTGGTGCTGCGTTACTTCTCGGACATGACGGAGGCCCAGGTCGCGGAGACGCTGGGGATATCGCTCGGTTCGGTGAAGGCGTACGGCTCCCGGGGCATCGCGGCACTGCGCGTCGTCATGGAGGCGCAGGCATGAGCAGGCCCGAGCACAGGCACGACGATGACCGGACTGGAAACGGAATTGTGAACCACAGGCCGGAGGGCACCCCCGACACCGACCCGGAGCAGGACGGTGAGCGGAAGCAGCACACCGACACCGCCGAGGTCGACGGGGCGGAGGCCGCCTCAGGGACCACCGCTGCCGGGACGGACCCCGAAGCGGAACCGGAACTGGAAGCGAAACCGGAAGCGGAGCCCGGCGCTCATGACACCGGGGCCGACGGTACGGGCGGCGGCGGCACGCTGACCGACCTCTTCGGCGGATCGGCGGGCTCGGGTGGCTTCGGGGGCTCGGGCGGTTCCGGCTCCGGCGGCTTCGGCGGTGAGGGCATGGACGAGACCGCGCTGCGCCGCATGTTGCAGGGCGCCGTCCAGGACCTGGAGCCCTCCGAGGGCACCCTCGACCATCTGTACCGCGCGGTACCCGCCCGGCGCGCCAGGCGGCGGCAGGGCGTGGTCGGTGCGGCCGCCGCGGCCCTGCTGATCGGTACGGCGGTCCCCGCGTTCGTCCACGTGGCGAACTCGGACGGCTCGGCCACCGCCAGCCCCGCGATCGCCGGCCACGGCGAGCAGGCCCAAGGCGGAAGCGGCGAGGACGCGGGCGCCGAGGCCGCCGGCGGCAGGACGGCCGGCCCCGAGGACCGCCGGAGCGAGGGCGCCGAGGGCGAGACCGGCAACTCCACGAAGCCCTCCGAGGGATCGGACCCCGGCGCCGAGAGCAGCGGGGCCGCGGGCCTCGACGATCCGCCGGGCGTCGGTGTGGCCTCCACCAGGACCTGCGATCCCGACCAGCTCGGGGTCGCCTCCGCCGACGCGGGCGCGGCCCGGGCCGACGGCACGGTGTACGGCACCTTCCGGATCGCCAATGTGTCCGGCGACGCCTGCTCGGTGACCAGCAACGGCACGGTCAGCTTCCAGGCGGCAGGCGCCGCGGACCCGCTGAAGATCACCGTGGTGCAGCACACCGCGGGCGACCCGGCGGGCGGACTCCCCGATCCCTCCCTGGAACCGGGGACCGTCTTCCTGAAGCCGACGATGACGTACGAGGTGCGCTTCGCCTGGGTGCCGTCGGACACCTGCCCGACCACCGGCGGTTCGCCCAGCCCGACGCCCACGGACGGCGGCGGGGGCGGCGGCGAGGGTACGACGGGGAGCGACGTGGGATCCGCCGACGCCGCAGCACAGTTCGGCAGCGCGGACGAGGGTCCGGCGGACGGCAGCATCGCGGTCACCCACACCCCGGAGGCGGGTGCGCCGACGGCGGAGACCAAGATCCCCAACGCCTGCGCCGGCACCATCTACCGCACGGGCGTACTGGACGCCACGTAGCCGACCCGGAACACCCCGGCCGGGGGCCGGACGTACGCGCATACGGGCAGGGGCCCGCCAGGAACTCCCGGGTTCCGGCGGGCCCCTGCCGTCGCTGTCGCGGGTCTGCCGGCGCCGGGGTCTGCGGATACCAGGCTCAGTCGGCGTCGGCCGCCAGGCCCAGCTGGATGTCGCGCGCCGCCTCCGCCTCGCGGCGTACCAGCCGGAACCACATGAAGAGCACGAAGCCCGCGAAGACGAACCACTCGCCGGTGTAGCCGAGGTTCTGGAAGGCCTTCAGGTCGAGCCCGCTGCCCTGCGCGGCTGCCGCGGGCACAGGCTTCATGTCGCCGCCGCCCGTGCCACCCGCCTCCGGCTCGGGCAGGGTCACCCAGGCGTCGTAGACGTCGTACGGGACGAGGTTCACGAGGGAGGCCGCGCTGATCATGCCCAGCTGCCCCTCGGGGAGCCCGCCGCCCAGGTCGACGCCGTTGGTGCCGCTGTTCTCGGAGGCCTGCAGATCTCCGGTCACGGTGACCTCGCCGGCCGGCGCGGCGGGAACCTCGGTGCCGCCCGGGCTGCCCGCGAGCCAGCCCCGCACGACCGGCAGGGCCTTACCGCTGTCCGTGCGCAGCAGATCCAGCACGTAGAAGCCGTCGCGGTCGTCCAGCTTGCGGCCGGGGACCAGGAACTGATCGGCGTACGTCCCCTTCGCCACGGCCGGGCGGCCGGACGTCTCCGTGCTCACGGGGAGCAGCTCGTCGAGCGGCGCCGGCGAGCGGGAACCGGGGTCGGGACGCTCCTCGGCCTCCTCGTGCGTCTGCACACGGTCCTCGAAACGACCGAGCTGCCACGTGCCCATGAACACGCAGAACGGGATGGCCAGCACGACGAAGAGGTTGATCCCCCACCATCGCGGGGTCAGCAGGAACCGGTACACCCCTCCACGGTACGGTTTCCCGCTCCGGGCCCCCGGAGCGGGGTGCACCATTTATCCGGAACTTATGCCGCCGGGCCCCGTCCGTACCTCCGCCGCTCCCGGCCTCAGCCCCTTACTCCTTCCCGCCCTTCTCCGCCCCCTCGCTCCCGGACCGGCCCCGCCCGAGATGGCGCAGGGTGAAGTCCAGCTCCAGCCGCACCTGCTTGATCCGCTCCTCCACGACGAGCGAGCCGTGTCCCGCGTCGTAGCGGTACACCTCGTGGACCGCGCCACGGGCCGCGAGGCGGTCCACGTAGTTCTCCACCTGACGGATCGGGCAGCGGGGGTCGTTGACGCCGGCCGAGATGTAGACCGGGGCCCGCACGGCGTCCACATAGGTCAGCGGGGACGACGCCTCGAAGCGCCCGGGCACCTCCTCCGGCGTCCCGCCGAGCAGGGTGCGGTCCATCGCCTTCAGCGCCTCCATCTCGTCGTGGTAGGCGGTGACGTAGTCGGCGACCGGGACCGCCGCCAGCCCGAGGGCCCAGGCCTCCGGCTGCGTACCGAGACCGAGCAGGGTCAGATAGCCGCCCCACGAGCCGCCGGCCAGCACCAGCCGCTCCGGGTCCGCGAGCCCCGACGTGACCGCCCACTCCCGGACGGCCGCGACGTCCTCAAGCTCGATCAGCCCGACCCGGTGCTTGAGCGCGTCCGTCCAGGCGCGCCCGTATCCCGTCGATCCGCGGTAGTTGACGCGGACGACGGCGAAGCCGTGGTCGACCCAGGCGGCGGGCCCCGAGGCGAAGGCGTCGCTGTCGTGCCAGGTGGGTCCCCCGTGTATCTCGAAGACCGTGGGGAACGGGCCTTCACCGGTGGCGGGAGTCTGCACCAGGGCGTGGATGCGCCCCCCGGGGCCCTCCACCCAGGCGTCCCGCACCGGCACCGAGGCCGGGGCCTTCCCGCCCGGCGGGTCGAGGACGACGGCGCCGGTCGTGGACCGCACGGCCGGCGGCTGCGCCGCCGACGACCACAGGTACTCCACCGTGCCGTCCGGGCGTGCCGTGGCGCCCGACACGGTCCCCTGAGGGGTCTCGACCTTTACCGGGCCCGCCGCCCCCGGCTCGTAGCGCCACAGCTCGCTGCGGGCCTCGAAGCCGTGCTCGATCAGCAGCGCGGACCCGTCCGGATACCACTCCGCACCCGCGTCACCGGGCAGGTCGACCGGCAGGTCCGTCTGGGTGCCCGCCACCGGGTCCCAGATCATCGGCTCCCACCGCCCGCGCCGCTGGTGCCCCACGAGCAGCCGGGTGTCACCCGCCACCGGGGCGAAGCCCAGCACCGACAGACCGAGCTCCTTCGTGCCGCCCTCGGTGTCGTCCAGCTCCGCGACCGTCGAACCGTCGGCGCGCACCACCCGCAGCGCGGAGTGCATGGCGTCGCCGTGCTCCGTGTGCTCCAGGGCGATCAGCGTCCCGTCGTGGGAGAGGTCACCGACCCCGGCGGACTCCCGGTGCCGGTAGATCTCGACCGGCTCGTCCCCGGGGCGCACCAGGTGGACCGTCGTCCCTTCCTCGTCCGTCGAGCGGCCGACCACAGCGGTGCCGTCCCGGCCGATCGCCAGCCCGGCCGGGTAGGAAGGTTCGAGACCGGGCGTGGCCGGCTCGTCCGCGCCGCCGTCGAACGGCTGCCGCATCCACACGCCGAACTCGTCGCCGTCGGTGTCGGCGAACCACCAGACGGACTCGCCGTCCGGCGTCAGCACGCCGTCGGTCGTCCCGTTGGGCCGGTCCGTGACCTGGCGCTGCTTCCCGGTCGCCCGGTCCCACGCGTACAGCTCGTACGTGCCGGTGGCGTTGGAGACGAAGAGCGCCCGGTCGGGAGCGTCCTCCGCCCAGTCGGGCAGGGACACCCGCGGGGCGCGGAAACGCTGCTCCCACTGCGGCGGCTCCTGCTCCCGCTCCTGTACGGACTGGTCGTTCTGTGCGTCGCTCATGACCCCATCCAACCCGATGTGGCCACCGAGCCGGGGCGGCCTGTGGATAACTGTTCGCACGCACCCCCAGCCTGTGGGTAACTTTCCCGGCATGTACTCACCGACGCCCGACGACTGGCGCGAGGCCAACCGAGCACGCTGGGACGAACGCGTCGCGATCCACGCCGCCAGTGACTACTACGACCTCGACGCCTTCCTGGCGGGCCGGGACACCCTGCGCGGCTTCGAGGTCGCCGAGGTCGGTGACGTGACCGGCCGGACCCTGCTGCACCTCCAGTGCCACATCGGCCTCGACACCCTCTCGTGGGCCCGTCGTGGCGCGGCCCAGGTCGTGGGCCTCGACTTCTCCGAGCCCGCCGTCGAGGTCGCCCGCGGCCTGGCCCGCTCGCTGGATCTCTCACAGGAGCGCGCGACCTTCGTCGCGGCCGACGTGTACGACGCCGCGGAGGCCGTCCCGGACTCCACGTACGACATCGTCTACACCGGGACCGGCGCGCTGAACTGGCTCCCGGACGTGCCCCGCTGGGCGGAGGTCGCGGCCTCACTGGTCGCGCCGGGCGGGTTCCTCCACCTGGCGGAGTTCCATCCCCTGACCGACTGCCTGGACGACGAGACCGGTTCGACGATCACGTACGACTACTTCAGCCGCGATGCCTGGGTGGACGAGACACCGGGCACGTACGCCGACTTCGACGCCGCGACCGTCCACAACCGCAGCGTGGAGTGGCAGCACCCCGTGGGCGAGGTCGTCTCGGCGCTGGCGGCGGCCGGGCTGCGGATCGAGTTCCTGCACGAGCACGACGCCTCGCTCTTCGCCCGCTACCCGGCTCTCGTGCGGCACGCGGACGGCACCTACCGCTTCCCGGCCGACCGCCCGCGCATCCCGATGATGTACTCGATCAAGGCGTCCCGGCCGGCCGGCGGCTGAGGAGCCGCGTCCAGGCCGGACCTCCGGCAGGGCCCGCCCGGCGTGAACTGCGCCCGGGCGGGCCCCTCCAGGCTCTACGCGCGTTACGCCGCGGAGTTGAAGGCCGGGAGGTAACCGTTCGACTGGCCGATGGCCTTCGGGTGGTACGAGTTGGTGACCGGGATGGACACGCTGTGGATCCACGCGTCACCCGAGCAGAGTTCGTGCCCGGTGAATTCGTCCACCACGCTCGAGTACGTGAACCCCGCGTCGGCCGCCCGCTTGGCGAGCACCCCGTTCAGCACGTCCGAGGCGTTGTTGATGGCCCCGCGCTCCGTCTCGGTGAGGCCGGCGATGCAACTGCCCGACAGCTGGTAGAAGCGCGGGTAGCCGAGGACCACCACATGGGCCTGCGGCGCCCGTGAACGGATGCCCGAGTAGAGGGAGTCGAGCCGGCCGGGCAGCGTGTTCTGCATCTCGGAGACCGCGGTGTTCACCCGGGCGACGCAGGTGGCCTCGCTCTGCAGGACGCAGGTCTGCATGACGTCCGCGAAGCCGACGTCGTTGCCGCCGGCCGTGAGGCTGACGAGCGTGGTCGACGCGCTCAGCGCGCCCAGCTGGCCGCTGGACACGGACGACGTCGTCGCGCCCGAGCAGGCGACGAACGCGAACGTCGCCGGGGCGTTCGCGTTCTTCCAGAGGTACGGGTAGGCGTTGGTGCTGCGTTTGCAGTCACCGCTCTCCGAGGTGTAGCTCCCGGCGCCGACTCCGGAGGAGTAGGAGTCGCCGAGGGCGACGTAGTTGCCGCCGGCGGCGGACGCGGGTTGCGCGAGGCCGAGTGCTGCCACCGCTGCGACCGCGAGGGTGATGAGGGATGCCCGGAAGGTTCGTACTGACATGGCTGCCAGCCCTTCGAAATGTGGGGGACGAGTGGGGAGTTCGTGGGGCGTGCACGTTTGTAGCAGCTCCCGGTACTCGTCGGTAATGGGCGCGGGGAAAGTCGTCTGATATGCCCGAAGGATCGTTCGGTAGACGATGCTCCGCGCGTAGATAAACCTTCAACAGGCCCTCGAAAGGGTGAAGTTGTGGATCACTCCGACACCTCGCGCGACTCCTCCGGGTCATCTTCAGGGCAGCGCCATCTGTTCGAACGGCAGCCGCTTCCCGCCGTCGCCCCGCCTCCACAACCACCCCGGCCCCGCTCACGAACGACCCGCGGCCCGCCCCGCGGACGACCCGTGAACCCGCCCGCGAACGACCCGCGGCCCCACACGCGGACGCGGCCGCCAGGAGATTCCTGGCGGCCGCGGTGGGTCGGGTCGAGGGCGGGCCTAGAGGGTGCGCTCCAGGCGGTCCGCCATCAGCCTGCTGAAGCGCGACGGGTCACTCAGCTCGCCCCCGTCCGAGAGGAGCGCCAGCCCGTGGACCAGCTCGGCCGTCTCGGCCAGTTCGGTGCGGGCGCCCTCCTCGTCGCTCTGCTCGGCGTGTGCCTTCTTCAGCCCGCTGATCAGCGCGTGCGAGGGGTTGAGTTCGAGGATGCGCTTGATCTGCGGCACCTCCTGGCCCATGGCGCGGTACATGTTCTCCAGCGCCGGGGTGACATCGTGCGTGTCGGAGACGATGCAGGCCGGCGAGACCGTGAGCCGCGAGGAGAGACGTACCTCCTTCACGGTGTCACCGAGCTGCTCGGTCATCCAGGCCAGCAGACCGGCGTAGTCCTGCTGCTGCTTCTCACGCTCGGCCTCGACCTCCTTCTTCTCCTCGTCCGTGTCCAGGTCCACCTCGCCCTTGGAGATGGACTGGAGCGGCTTGCCGTCGAACTCGGGAACGGACTGGACCCAGACCTCGTCGACGGGGTCGGTCAGCAGCAGGACCTCGAAGCCCTTGGCGCGGAACGCCTCCATGTGCGGCGAGCTCTCCATGGCGGCGCGCGACTCGCCCGTCATGTAGTAGATCTGCTCCTGGCCCTCCTTCATGCGCTCCACGTACGAGCGCAGGGTGGTCAGGCCCTCCTCGTCCTGGGTCGAGGCGAACGAGGAGATCTCCAGGATCGCGTCCCGGTTCTCGAAGTCCTGGAACAGGCCCTCCTTGAGGACCCGGCCGAATTCCTTCCAGAACGTCGCGTACTTCTCGGGGGCGCCGGACCTCATGTCCTTCACCGTGGAGAGGACCTTCTTGACCAGGCGGCGTCGCATCATCTCGATCTGCCGGTCCTGCTGAAGGATCTCGCGCGACACGTTGAGCGAAAGATCCTGGGCGTCGACCACGCCCTTCACGAAGCGGAGATACGTCGGCATGAGCGCTTCGCAGTCGTCCATGATGAATACGCGCTTCACATAGAGTTGGACTCCGCGCTTGTGGTCCTGCATGAACAGGTCCTGCGGCGCATGGGACGGCAGGAAGAGCAGCGCCTGGTATTCGAAGGTGCCCTCCGCCTGCATGCGGATGGTTTCGAGCGGTTCGGTCCAGTCGTGACTGATGTGCTTGTACAGCTCGCTGTACTCCTCATCGGTCACGGAGTCCTTCGACCGGGCCCACAGGGCCTTCATCGAGTTGACCGTCTCGGTCTCCGGTTCGGCGCCCTCCTCGCCCCCCGCCGCCGCCATGCGGATCGGCCAGGTGATGAAGTCCGAGTAGCGCTTGACGATTTCCCTGATCTTCCAGGGGGACGTGTAGTCGAAGAGCTTGTCCTCGGCGTCCTCGGGCTTGAGCCGCAGCGTGACCGAGGTGCCCTGGGGCGCGTCGTCGACCGACTCGACGGTGTAGGTGCCCTCGCCGCTGGACTGCCAGCGCGTGCCCGTGTCCTCGCCCGCGCGCCGGGTCAGCAGGGTGACCTCGTCGGCGACCATGAAACTCGAATAGAAGCCGACACCGAACTGGCCGATGAGTTCCTCGGACGCGGTGGCGTCCTTGGCTTCCTTCAGTTCCTGGAGGAATTTCGCCGTACCGGAATTCGCGATCGTCCCGATCAGCTGCACGACCTCGTCGTGCGACATTCCGATGCCGTTGTCACGCACGGTCAGCGTGCGCTTCTCCTGATCGGCGTCGATGGCGATATGGAGGTCGGAGGGGTCCGCCTCGATCGTGTCGTCGCGGAGCGTTTCCAGTCGCAGCTTGTCCAGCGCGTCCGATGAATTGGAGATGAGCTCACGCAGAAATACATCCTTGTTCGAGTAAATCGAATGGATCATCATCTGCAGGAGCTGGCGCGCTTCTACCTGAAACTCGAACGTCTCGGCCGGCATGGGTGCGGGGTCCCTTTCCTGGGGTAAGTCAACTGAGGCGCTCCATATCGTAACCAGGCACCGGCCCGGCCATGTGCCGGTTCGCCCACGGCCGTTGGCCCCCGGGCCCGCGCACGCCGCCGGACACGCGTGAGGGGCGGCGCCCGAGCGGCGTCCCGCCGGGCAGACTGGGGCCCATGGGCGATACGCGAGCGACTTCCCGGACCGTGGGCGACCTCGGCCTCCCTCCTGTGATCACGTGCCGGGAGCCCGGCAGCTTCGCCCGGGGCGTCATGGCCGAGCGCCACCCGGCGCTGATCGAGCAGGTGCGCGAAGCCTTCCCGTACGGCCCGGAGCAGCGCCGCGCCCTGGACGCCCTGCTGCGCGAGATCCTCCACGGCGTCGTCGAACCGCTCCGTCCCGGGACCCCGGACCGCGAGCTCTGGCTGGGGCGGGAGCCGGAGCACTTCGGGCGTCCATGGTTCGACGCCCCGTTCCTCTGGGCCGAGAGCTACTTCTACCGGAGGCTCCTGGAGGCCGTCGGCTACTTCGGCGAGGGGCCCTGGCAGGGAGTGGACCCCTTCGCCTCCTTCAAGCGGGCGGAGCTCGGCGGCTCCACCGTCGACGAGGAACTCCGCTCCCTGGACGACCTCGTGGGTGTTCCCGCCGCCGAGCGGGCGGCGGCTCTCCTCCAGGCATCGCTCTGGGGCAACCGCGCCGATCTCGGCTTCCGCGGCCCGGCGGGGGAGTCCACCCCCGGCGAGGCCGACCCCGGTCCGGTCGCGGACGACAGCGCCGCACTGTGGTCGCTCCTGCCCGTCGGCTCGCGGGCCACGGTGGCCGTCGTCGCGGACAACACCGGCCGTGAGCTGATCCCCGACCTCGTCCTCATCGACCATCTGCTGTGCCACGGCCACGCGGAGCGGGTGGTGCTCCATGTGAAGCCGTGCCCGTACTACGTCTCCGACGCCATGACGGCCGACGTCGTCGACTGCCTGCGCCGGCTGAGCGGGGCCCCCGGCGAGGCGGGCGTGATCGGCGAGCGGATCTGGGAGGCGATGGGCGCGGGGCGGCTGGACGTACGTACCCACGCGTTCTTCTCCGCGCCGTATCCGTACGAACGGATGCCCGCGGACCTCCGGGAGGAGTTCGGGGCCGCCGCGCTGACGATCCTGAAGGGCGACCTCAACTACCGGCGCCTGGTGGGCGACCGGCGGTGGCCCGCGACCACGCCGTTCGCCGGCCTCACCGCGTATTTCCCGGGTGCCGTCGCGGCCTTGCGCACGCTCAAGTCCGATGTCGTCGTGGGCCTGGACCAGGAGATCCTGGACCGCCTTGAGGGGTCCGGCCGGGCCTGGCGCACCAGCGGCACGCACGCCCTGATCCAGGTGCGCCCGTAGTCACGCGGCCCGGCCCAGGTGCGCCCGTGGTCCGCGGGCGCCGCCCCTACTCCACCCCGTACCGGCTGAGGAGGTCGTGCCAGCCCGCCTCCAGCCGCTCGATACCCAGACCGCGTTCGCACGTCAGATGGTGGACGAGGGGGGCGTCGATCGACCCGAGCAGCGTGTGGGCGAGCAGCTCCGGTTCGCCCGCCGCACGCGCCTGGCGCAGCAGCAGGGTCACATGGCTGAGCCTCAGCCGCTGCGCGGGAACCTCGTACGTACGCAGCGGATCGGTGCGGGACGCGAGGATCAGCTCGTGGTGGTCGCGTTCATGGCGCATGAGGGCCGGGCCGAAGGCGTGCAGCCGCTCCGCCGCGGGGGCGTCCGGGCCCATGGGGGGCGGCCCGGAGAGGAAGGCGGCCTGCAGCAGTGACTCGCGGTGGTCGAGGAGGGCGATGAGCAGGCCGGTGCGGTCCTTGAAGCGCCGGAAGACCGTGCCCTTGCCGACCCCGGCGGCCGCCGCGACCGATTCCATGGTGAGGTTCGCCGCCCCGCAGCGGACCAGGAGGCGTGAGGCGGCGTCCAGCAGCAGCGCGCGGTTGCGCGCCGCGTCCGCCCGCAGCATCTCGGGTCCGCCGGTGGGGGCGAGCGCGAGATTCGTCCGCGCGTCGCCGGGGTCGGGCGGCTCGGGAAGCGGAGGCAGGGGAGCGGTCATGGCTTCAGGGTAGCCCCGGACGGGAGTAAGTGGACCGTGGTCCGTTTAGGTGGTACAACTTTAAACGGACTCCGGTCCGCTTACTTCCGCACTCTCCGTCTCCCGGGAGCTTCCCCCATGTCTGTACGCATCCTCGCCCTCGTCGGCAGCCTCCGCGCCGGCTCCCACAACCGCCAGCTCGCCGAGGCGGCGGTCAAGCACGCGCCCGAGGGCGTCGCGGTCGAGCTGTACGAGGGCCTCGTCGACGTCCCGTTCTACAACGAGGACATCGACGTCGAGGGCAGCGTCCCGGCCGCCGCGGCCCGGCTGCGTGAGGCGGCCGGCAGCTCCGACGCGTTCCTGCTGTTCTCGCCCGAGTACAACGGCACCATGCCGGCCGTCCTGAAGAACGCCATCGACTGGCTGTCCCGCCCGTACGGCGCCGGCGCCATGACCGCCAAGCCGGTCGCCGTGGTCGGCACCGCCTTCGGCCAGTTCGGCGGCGTCTGGGCGCAGGACGAGGCCCGCAAGGCGGCCGGCCTCGCGGGTGGAGCGGTCCTGGCGGACGCCAAGCTCTCCATCCCCGGTTCCGTGACCCGCTTCGCCGAGCTCCATCCGGCGGACGACGCCGAGGTCGTCACCGCGCTGACCGAGGTGCTCCGCCAGGTCGCCGAGGGCACCGCGGCCGCGGCCGCCTGACCTGGCGCCTTTTCCCGTGGGCCCGGCCCCTTTCTCGCAGGAGAGAGGGGCCGGGCCCACGCGCGTTTCCGGGGCCTGGCACCCGGAACGCGCATAGTTACGGCAATCTGGCAAACAGAATCGTTGACAATCCTGTTGGCCTAGATTTAGGTTCGACAGGCACTCACTCAGGGGGGCAACGATGCCGAAGGCAGCCGGTCCGGCCAGTGGGGAGCAGGCCAGGCAGCTGGCTCTGACCCGACTGCGGCAGGCGATTCTGCGCGGCGAGATGGCACCGGCCCAGCGGCTGGTGGAGAACGAGCTCGCCGAGCAGTTCGGTGTGACACGGGCCAGCGTCAGAGCGGCGCTGATCGAGCTGGAGTCGGAGGGACTGGTCGAGCGGATCCGTAACCGCGGATCACGGGTGCGGTCGGTGAGCGTCGACGAGGCCGTCGCGATCACCGAGTGCCGCATGGCCCTGGAAGGACTCTGTGCGGCCAAGGCCGCCGTCGTGGCGAGCGACGAGCAGCTGGACCGGCTCACGGAGGCCGGCGACGCCATGACCAAGGCCGTCGCCGACGGCGAGCCCCTGCTCTACTCCGACCTGAACCATGAACTCCACGCCATGATCAGGGAGTTCTCCGGTCAACGGACGGCCGTCTCGCTCCTGGAGCGGCTGAACGGCCAACTGGTGCGCCACAGGTTCCAGCTCGCCCTGAGGCCCGGACGCCCCCAGCAGTCCCTGAGTGAACACCTGGCCATGATCGACGCGATCAGGGCCAGGGATCCGCAGGCGGCCGAGGCGGCCGTCCGCTCCCACCTGGCGAGCGTGATCGAGGCACTGCGCGGTTGACGCGCCGCGTCCGGTCGACGCACCGCGCGCACGGCGCGCCGCGCTGGTGGGCCGATGCCCCGTCCAGCAAGGAGAGTTCAGCCATGACAACCGAGACGGCCCGGACCGCGGAGCGGCCGGCATGAGCGGCGTCATCGTCACCGGCCCGCCCAAGGCGGACGCGCGGGACATCGAGGCACTCGCCGGCTACGGCGTGGCCACCGTGAGCGAGGCCATGGGCCGTACGGGCCTGCTCGGACCGGGACTGCGCCCGATCCAGCAGGGCGTACGGATCGCGGGCAGCGCGGTCACCGTGCTCAGCTGGCCCGGCGACAACCTCATGATCCACGCGGCGGTGGAGCAGTGCGGCGAGGGCGACGTCCTCGTCGTCACCACCACCTCCCCCTCCACCGACGGCATGTTCGGCGAGCTGTTCGCCACCGCGCTCCACAGGCGCGGGGTGCGCGGCCTCGTGATCAACGCGGGCATCCGCGACACCCAGGAACTGCGGGACATGGGCTTCGCCGCCTGGGCGAAGGCGGTGTCCGCGCAGGGGACGGTGAAGGCCACCGGGGGGTCCGTCAATGTGCCGGTCGCCATCGGGGACCAGGTGATCCGCCCGGGCGACGTCGTCATCGCCGACGACGACGGAGTGGTCGTCGTGCCCCGCGAACGCGCCCGGGAGACCGCCGATGCGTCCGAGGCACGCGAGGCCAAGGAGGCCAAGGCGCGCGCGGCCTTCCTGGACGGCCAACTCGGGCTGGACCGCTACGGACTGCGCGAGAAGCTCGCGGACCTGGGCGTGCGGTACACCTCGTACGAGGACCACGCGCGGGGGGCCGGGGCGTGACCGGCGGGCCCGTGGAGGTCCGCTGCCTCCTGATGCGGGGCGGTACGTCCAAGGGGGCCTACTTCCTCGCGGACGACCTGCCCCGGGACCCGGCCGCCCGGGACGATCTGCTGCTGCGGATCATGGGAAGCCCCGACCCCCGCCAGATCGACGGCCTGGGCGGGGCGCACCCGCTCACCAGCAAGGTCGCGGTCGTCTCCGTGCCGGACGACCCGGACGCCGATGTGGACTACCTCTTCCTGCAGGTCGGCGTCGACAGCCCGGAGGTCTCCGACCGCCAGAACTGCGGCAACCTGCTCGCCGGGGTCGGCCCCTTCGCCGTGGAACGGGGCCTGGTCGCCGCCGGGGACGGGCAGACGTCCGTACGCGTCCGGATGGTCAACACCGGGGACCTGGCGACCGCGTCCTTCCCCACCCCCGGCGGGCGCGTCGACTACACGGGGCCGGCGAGGATATCCGGGGTGCCGGGGGCCGCCGCGCCCGTGGTGATCGAGTTCGCCCGGGGCGACAGCCCGCTGCTGCCCACCGGCCGGGCCCGTGACGTCATCGCCGGCACCGAGGTGACCTGCGTCGACAACGGGATGCCCACCGTGCTCATCCCGGCCGGTGCCCTGGACGTCACCGGCTACGAGAGCCCGCGCGAGCTGGAGGAGAACGCCGCCCTGCGCGACCGCGTCGAGCGGATCCGCCTCGAAGCGGGCCCCCTCATGGGCCTCGGCGACGTCAGCGGCACGACCGTGCCCAAGCTCAGTCTGCTGGCCCCGCCCGCCCAGGACGGCGCGGTGACGACCCGTACCTTCATCCCGCACCGCTGTCACACCTCCATCGGCGTCCTCGGTGCCGCGGGCGTCGCCGCCGGGCTGCGGGTCCCCGGGGGCGTCGGCGACGGCATCGCCCGGCTGCCCCAGGACGGCGACCGGCTGCGGATCGAGCACCCCACGGGCTTCGTCGACATCGAGGCCGTCGTCGGGACGGACGCGGACGGGGCCCCCGCCGCCGTACGCACCGCGGTGGTGCGTACCGCGCGAAAGATCTTCGACGGGACCGTCTTCCCACGGCCCGAGCAGACAGCCCTCCCGTCCGAACCCTCCCCGCAAGGAGCCGCAGATGACTCCCCCTCTCGGTGACATCGCCCATGTCGGCCACGTCGAACTGCTCACCCCGGACCTGGACGGCAGCGTCCGGTTCTTCACCGACTACCTCGGCCTGACCGTCAACGGGCAGGACGGCGACTCCGTCCACCTGCGCACCTACGACGACTACGAGCACCACAGCCTGGTGCTCACCGCGGCCGCCAAGCCCGGCCTGCGCCGCACCGCCCTGCGCACCTCCAGCGAGGAGGCCCTGCTGCGCAGGGCCGGCGAGCTCGAAGCGGCAGGCCGTGCGGGGCGCTGGGTGGAGGACGAGCCGGGCATCGGCAAGCTCTACCTCACCGCCGACCCGGACGGGCACGAGATCGCCCTGTACTGGGAGAGCGAGTACTACCAGGCGCCCCCGGAGCTCAGGCCCGCGCTGAAGAACCAGCCGCAGGCCAAGCCCAACCGGGGCGTGGGGGTGCGCCGCCTGGACCACATCAACTTCCTCGCCGCCGACGTCGCCGCCAACGCCGACTTCCACCAGCACCTCCTCGGCGCCCGGCCCACCGAGCAGATCCAGCTCGACACGGGCCGGATCGGCGCCAAGTGGCTGACCTTCACCGACAAGTCGTACGACGTCGTCTACACCTCGGACTGGACGGGCTCCACCGGACGCCTGCACCACATCGCCTTCGCCACCGACACCCGCGAGGACATCCTGCGGGCCGCCGACCTCGCCATCGACAGCGGCGTGTTCATCGAGACGGGCCCGCACAAGCACGCCATCCAGCAGACGTTCTTCCTGTACGTGTACGAGCCCGGCGGCAACCGTATCGAGCTCTGCAACCCGCTCACCCGCCTCGTGCTGGCCCCCGACTGGCCGCTGGTCACCTGGACCGAGGCGGAGCGCGCCAAGGGGCAGGCGTGGGGTCTGCGGACGATCGAGTCCTTCCATACGCACGGCACCCCGCCGCTGGACTGAACCGGCGAGGGGAGGGGGCGGGCGGCGCACACGGTGTGCCGCCCGCCCTATATTGTTCCTAAGATTGTTGACAAAAGCGTTGACGTTAAATCCCGGGGTCCTTAACGTCATCGGCACCTTCGGGTCCGCCGCGATAGCGCCGCACCGACCCGTCCCCGCCGAAGCTCCCTCAGGGACAGAGCTGTCCCGGACGAGAGGAATACCCCGATGTCCTCCCCAACCCCCGCCACCGGGGCCCGCAGCAGCCGGCTCGCCCTGCTGGTCGTCGGTCTGTGCTGGCTGGTCGTCCTCTTCGACGGCCTCGACATGTTCATCTACGGCTCCGTCCTGCCGCACATGCTGGAGACCGGGGCCCTCGGCATCGATCCGGGCAAGGCCGGTGACATCGGCTCCTACGCCACCTTCGGCATGCTGATCGGCGCGCTGTCCTCCGGCACCATCAGCGACTGGGCGGGCCGCAAGAAGACGATCGTCGTCTCCACCGCCGTCTTCTCGCTGGCCTCGGCCGTCTGCGCCGTGGCGGGCACCCTCGGAGTCTTCGGTCTCGGCCGCTTCCTGGCGGGCCTCGGCCTCGGCGGCCTCCTGCCGAGCGCCATCACCCTGGTCAGCGAGTACGCCCCGCGCGGGCGCGGTGCGCTGATAGTCGGCTCCCTCATGACCGCCCACCAGGCCGGCGGCATCGTGGCCGGTTTCGTGGCGCTGTGGACGGGTGACTGGCGCGTGTCCTTCTGGATCTGCGTGATCCCGCTCCTCATCGGCGTACCGCTGGCCGTCAGGTACCTACCCGAGTCCCTGACGTTCCTGCGGGCCAAGGGGCGTACGGACGAGGCCCGGGCGCTGGCCGAACGGTACGGCGTCGAGATACCCGCCCCCACCGGCACACAGAGGCGCCCGGCCGGCACCGAACGCTGGAGCGCGGTCGCCGCCCTGTTCCGCGGCGGCCTGTGGGTGCAGACCCTGTTCTTCTGGCTGGCGTCCTTCGGCGGACTCCTGCTCGTCTACGGCGTCTCCCAGTGGCTGCCCTCGATGATGCGCGCCGCCGGATACGACCTCGGCTCCTCGCTCGGCTTCGTCATCGTCATCAACCTCGGCGGCATCGTCGGCATGATCGTCGGCGGCAGGCTCACCGACCGGTTCGGCGGCGCCCGCATCGGCGCCATCTGGTTCGGCGCCACCGCCGTAGGCGTCTACCTGCTCAGCGTCCACATGCCACTGGCCGTCACCTACATCGTGGTCTTCCTGACGGGCCTCTTCCTCTTCAGCGCCCAGGCCATGATCTACGCCACGGTCGCCGCCCGCTCCGACGACGACAACCGCGCCACCGCTGTCGGCTGGACCTCGGGGATGGGCCGCTTCGGCGCGGTCTTCGGCCCCTGGCTCGGCGGCCAGCTCCTCGCCACGGGCTCGACCACCACGGGCTTCACCGTGTTCGCGGCGGCGGGCGTCTTCTCCCTGATCTTCATCGCCCTGACCGGCCTGCCCTCGGTGAAGCACCCCACGAACAACAACCCGCCCCAACCGGCCTCCGCGACGGGCTGACTCCCGACGCCGCCGCACCTCCGCTGTCAGTGGCTGTCCGTACGCTGCCAGAGACTGCGGAACAAGCGGTCGGCTGTACGGGCGTGCGCGCGAAAGCCTCTCGCCCCCTCGTCACAGGGAGGAAGCATGCTCGGGGCGATCGCGACCGTCCTCACCGCCGTCATCGCCGCATGGGCGACGCTCAGGGCGCGAAGGAAGCGGGGAGGGGAGGTCACCCTCGTCGACGTCTCGGTGGGCGAGGGAGAGGCGGTCCTGGCAGAGCCGGGAGCCGACGCGCAGCTGCTCGGCGAGATAGCTCCGGACCGGCCCGTCCTGGACATCGCGGTGCGCAACGACGGTGACCGGAAGGGCTTCGTCCGACGCGTGCACGTGGAGCTGAAGGGGCTGCTCTACGTCCCTGCCCTCGATCCCCCGGCAGTGCTCAGACTGCCGGGGGCGCCGGTCAACGCGCGCATAAGGGCCCAGGAGCGACGACTGGGGCCCAGCGGCTCGTACGCCGTCGACTTCCCTCTGGCGGAAGGCAGCTACAGCAAGACGGTCAACCAGGAGGTCGACGCAGGCGACGTGGACCGATTCGTTCTGTCTCTCGTGTCGGGGGAGGCTGAGCAGGGCAAGGACTTCTACCAGGTGCGCCTGACGCTGGACGGCGGCAGGGGCGGGAGGGCGAGAAAGCGGGTGACGTCCGACCCCATCACGGTGCTGGCGTACGGGCCGCCGTCCTGGGAGAGCCCCGAAGTGATCGAAGAGCGCCTCTCGTCGATCGCCGACAGGGTCCGCGAGGAGGCACCGCAAGGCAGCGCCGAGGTCACGGTCCTCTTCAACGCGATCGTCCATCCGAACGCAACAGGGATGGAGGACTACGTGTCGTTCTACGAGGACAAGCTCAAGGTCCTGGCAGCGGCACTGCAGGCATGCCTGAAGCACGTCGCCGACGAGACGCATATCAGAAGGTGGCTCGACGCATTGGAGCGCGACCTCATACGCGTCGAACAACTACGCCAGCACGCGGCTGAGCTCCGAGCTTCCGGCCGTCATCCCTGACATCGACCTGGTGCGTAATCGCGGGCCTTGGGGCGGAGAGCATCGACCGATCGGCGAGCCGGAGCTCACCATGATCCGCAGCCGGCCCCGGAAACACAGGAAGGGCCTGATCCACTCAGTGGATCAGGCCCTTGACCTGGTGTTTCAGCTGTCGGGGTGGCGGGATTTGAACCCACGACCTCTTCGTCCCGAACGAAGCGCGCTGCCAAGCTGCGCTACACCCCGATGTCCACCGATTGTCCCGGCGACATCGATTACTTTAGCCCACCCGCGCCCGGAGGCGAAATCCGGTTTTGCCTGGCGCGGGCGGGCCGGGTGTCTCAGTCGCGGGGCGTCAGCGTCAGCAGGGTCGCCTCGGGCGGGCAGGCGAAGCGGACCGGGGTGTAGCGGTTCGTGCCGCAGCCCGCCGAGACGTGGAGGTAGGACCGCCGCTCACCGACCGTATGGCCCGAGAGGCCCTTCACCCGGTCGGTGTCCAGGTCGCAGTTGGTGACGAGGGCGCCGTAGAAGGGGATGCAGAGCTGGCCGCCGTGGGTGTGACCGGCCAGGATCAGGGAGTAACCGTCCGCCGTGAAGGCGTCCAGGGAGCGCAGGTACGGGGCGTGGACGACGCCGATCGAGAGGTCCGCGTCCGTCTCCGGGCCGCCGGCGACCTCGGCGTACCGGTCCCGCTTGATGTGGGGGTCGTCCAGGCCGGTGAAGCCGATCTCCAGCCCGTCGGCCTTGATGCGGCCCCGGGTGTTGGAGAGGTTCAGCCAGCCGGCCTCGTCGAAGGCGTCCCGCATCGGCTCCCACGGGTTGTGGACCACGCCGACCGCCGGTGCGTTTCCGTTGAGCCCGTGCCTGCCCTGAGTCTTCTCCAGGAGGTAGCGGACCGGGTTGCGGAGCTTCGGGCCGTAGTAGTCGTTGGAGCCGAAGACGTAGACCCCGGGGAACTCCATCAGCGGCCCGAGCGCGTCGAGCAGCTCCGGCACCGCCTCCGGGTCCGAGAGGTTGTCGCCGGTGTTCACGACGAAGTCCGGCCGCAGCCCCGCCAGCGACTGCAGCCAGGCGCGCTTCTTGCGCTGGCCGCTCACCATGTGGACGTCCGAGACCTGGAGCACGCGCAACGGGCGTGCTCCGTGCGGGAGTACGGGAATCGTGACCCGGCGGAGGCGGAACGAGCGTGCCTCGAATCCGGCCGCGTACACGAGACCGGCGGCGCCGACCGCTGCGCCGACTGCCGTGACTTTCAGGGGTACTCCGTAGCGTGCGCGCATGGGCCCATCGTCGCAGAAACGGTGCGGCGGGACGAAAACAGGCGGGCGTCAGGTGCCCCGTACCTGTCACAATCGCCGCATGACCACGCTCAAGTCCAAGCTCAAGGAAGACCTCACCACGGCCATGAAGGCGCGTGACGAGCTCACCTCGTCCACCCTCCGGCTCACCCTGACCGCGATCACCAAGGAAGAGGTCAGCGGCAAGACGTCGCGCGAGCTCTCCGACGACGAGGTGCAGAAGGTGATCGCCAAGGAGGCGAAGAAGCGCCGTGAGGCGGCCGAGGCCTTCGCGCAGGGCGGCCGGACGGAGCAGGCCGAGCGCGAGAAGGCTGAGGGGGAGCTGCTCGACGCGTACCTGCCCAAGCAGCTCTCCGACGACGAGCTGGACGTGATCGTCGCGCAGGCCGTCGAGGAGGCGAAGAGTGCCGGTGCCGAGGGGCCGCGGGCCATGGGCGCCGTCATGAAGATCGTCAACCCCAAGGTCGCGGGGCTCGCCGACGGCGGCCGTGTCGCCGCGACGGTGAAGAAGCTGCTCGCGGGCTGAGGAGCAGACCCACGAAGGCCGGGCGCACACGAGTCGGCACACCGAGGCGGACGCGCCAGGGCCGACCTAGGAAGGCCGGCGCGCGAAGGTCGGCCCACGAAGGCCGACGCGCGAAGGCCGAGGTACGAAAGCCGGTGCACCGAGGCCGGTGCGCGAAGTGCGAAAGCAGGCGTACGAAGGAGGGGCGCCCCCGAGCCGGGGGCGCCCCTCCTTTCTCATGCCGCCGTCACGCGGCCCGGACGGTCAGGGACCGTTGCCGCCGCGCCCGCGGCCCTCGTTCCCGCCGATGAAACCGGGCGGCAGGGTGATCCCGCCGATCGGGTCCGCACCCGGCTTGTCGTTGTCGTCGTCGTTCCCGCGGTTACCCTCGCCGCGGCCCTTGTCCTTCTCCTTGTCCTTCTCCTTCTCCTTGGCGCGCGGCACCGAGATCGGGTTGAAGGACGGGGTCTCCGAGGCGTTCAGCGCGCCGGTCATCGCGGTCTTCCAGATGGGGCCGGGGAGACAGCCACCGCAGACCTTGTCGTAGTACTGACCACCGATGGTGATGTCGTACATCTTGGTGGTCTTCTCGCCGATGTCGTCGCCGACCCAGACCGCGGTGGAGAGGTTCGGGGTGTAGCCGACGAACCAGGCGTCGAGACGGTCGTTCGTCGTACCCGTCTTGCCCGCGTTGTCGCGGTCGGTCAGGCCGGCCAGGGTGCCGGTGCCGTCCTCGACCACGCCCTTGAGCATCTGGCTGATCGTGTCCGCCGTCGACTCGCCCATCGCGCGGGAGCACTTGCTCTTCGGGACGGCGATCTTCTTGCCGTCCGGGCCGGTGATCGAGTCGATGGCGACCGGGGTGCAGTACGTGCCCCGGTTGGCGAACGTGGCGTACACGGACGCCATCGAGAGCGGGGTGCTCACCTCGCCGCCGAGGGTGATCGAGGCGTGCTCCTCGATCTCCTTGCCGTCGCCGCGCTCGTAACCGACCTTCTTCGCCATCTCGACCGTCTCGCAGAGACCGGCCTTCTGCTCCAGCTTGGCGAAGTAGGTGTTGATGGACTTGCCGAGCGCGCTCGTCATGTCCCAGCTGCCCTTTTCGGACTCCAACTCGTTCTGGAGGTCCCAGTTGCTGCTGCCCGTCGGGGCCCCCGCACAGGTGCGGAAGGAGTTCAGCGGCAGCGAGATCTTCCAGTCGGTGGCGTAACTCTCCGCGGGGCTGATGCCCTTCTCCAGGGCCGCGGCGGCGGTGATCGGCTTGAAGGTCGAGCCGACCTGGAAGCCGTAGGTGCTGCCGCCCATCTTGTTGCTGACGGCGAGGTTGAGGACCGTCTGGTTCTTCTTCTGGTCCAGGCCGTACGGCCGCGACTGGCCCATCGAGAGGATCTTGCCGGTGCCCGGCTCGACCTGCACCACCGAGGCGGCGACCTTGTCGTCCTTGTAGACCTTCGAGGTCGCGGCCTCGTCGGCGGCCTTCTGCGCGCGCGGCGAGAGCGTGGTCCTGATGGTCAGCCCGCCGAGGTTCCAGAGCTTGGCGCGCTCCTCCTGGGTCGCCCCGAAGGTCGGGTCGGTCAGGACGGTCTTGCGCACGTAGTCGCAGAAGAAACCGGCACCGCTGACGGCCGTGATGCAACCGCTGTTCGGCTTGCTGACCTTCAGCTCGAGGGGACTGGCGATGGCCTTGTCCGCCTCGTCCTGCGTGATGTCACCGACGGCGGCCATGCGCTGCAGCACGGTGTTACGGCGCTTGGTCGCCTCCTCCGCGTCGTTGACCGGGTCGTAGCGGGTCGGTGACTGGACGAGGCCGGCCAGCATCGCCGCCTCCTCCAGCTTCAGGTCCTTGGCGTGCTTGGAGAAGTACCGCTGCGAGGCGGTCTCGATGCCGTAGGCCTGCTGCCCGAAGAAGGTGATGTTGAGGTAGTTCTCCAGGATCTTCTTCTTGCCGAGCTCTTCCTCGACCTGGATCGCGTACTTCAGCTCACGGACCTTGCGGCCCAGCGTCTGCTGGGTGGCCTCGGCGACCTTGTCCGGGTCGTCGCCCGCCTCCTCCACGAAGACGTTCTTCACGTACTGCTGGGTCAGCGTCGAGGCGCCCTGCGCGGCACCGCCGGCCTGCACGTTGCGGTTCATCGCGCGCAGGATGCCCTTGAGGTCGACGGCCCCGTGCTCGTAGAACCGCGAGTCCTCGATCGCGATGATCGCGTCCTGCATGTACGGGGAGATGTCCTTGAGCGGGACGACGGTGCGGTCGCGCGAGTAGTCCGTCGCGATGAGCCCGCCCTCGTTGTCCAGGATCGTGATCCGCTGGCTCAGCGGCGGAGTCTTGAGGTTGGAAGGGATCTCGTCGAATCCCTCGACCGTCCCCTTGGCGGCGAGCCCGAGTGCGCCGGCGGCCGGCAGCGCGATGCCTGCCAGTACCGCTCCGGAGAGCGCGGCGACACCGAGGAACTTGGCGGCCTGCTGGGTCGTCGTCAGACCCCCGCCTGAGCGCTTCTTTGGCATGGGGGCAGCCTACGTTCTCATTCGCCGGACACGCGTATAGGCCTTGGCCTAAGCTGCTCTCAACTGTCACAGCAGTCCGATTTTGTATCAACCCCCTTGCACGACCCTCAACAGAATTCGGCCACCTGCCGAGGCGCTCCCGAATTCGCCTCTTATGTCGCTGAATGTCTGTTGTGACTTGGGGTTTCTGTCCCGATTCGGTCGGGAGGGTCGCGCATGTCCCTGCATCACTCCCCTGGGTGATCTGCCGCGTACGCATAGTCCGTTCGGGCCATTCAAGATTGGGCCCGAAGGGGGTGTTGTGCTGTGCCCACCTTCCGTAACGTCCTCAACTGGCAGCGGTGAATATGCCGCTGCCGCCGTGGGGGAGCCTCGATTCGGGAGAGGACGGCGCCGGCATGGGCTGGGTAACCGACTGGAGTGCGCAGGCAGCCTGCCGCACTACCGATCCGGATGAATTGTTCGTACAAGGGGCAGCGCAGAACAGGGCCAAGGCGGTGTGCACCGGTTGCCCGGTGCGGACCGAGTGCCTGGCCGACGCGCTGGACAATCGCGTCGAGTTCGGCGTGTGGGGTGGGATGACGGAGCGGGAGCGCCGCGCACTGCTGCGCCGACGTCCGACCGTCACGTCCTGGCGCCGTCTGCTGGAGACCGCGCGCAGTGAGTACGAGCGGTCCACAGGCATGCTGCCCGCAGCGGTGGGCCTGGATGACGGGCTGCACGACGACGGCCTGCACGACGACGAGCTGCACGAGACGTTCGCCGCGGTGGGGTGAGCGGGCGGGCGCCCGCGCGGACCGTCCCGGCGACGCCCGCCGGTGGTCCTACGCGTCCCCGGCCGGCGTGGAACCGGAACCGGTCGCGAGCAGTTCCCCGATGGCCCTGAGGCCTGAGAGGTCGTGCACGTCACCCGGCAGCGCGGCCACTTCGGCCACCGGGACCTCGGGGTGGAGCGCGGTGAAGCTGTCCCGCGTGTGCTGCTCGCGCGCGACGACCTGCATCCGCTCGGCGTGCAGCCGCAGCAGCCCCGCGGTCAGTTGCTCGATGGATACGTCGGCGGACCCGGCGTCCGTGCCGGGACGGCTTGCTTCCGTTTCCGTGCCTGTGGATGGTCCGGACGGGTCAGTCGACTTCCGGCCACGGCCGCGCGCCCCGGAAGGCTGGGGCTCAGGGGTGTACGTCGTCCGGTCGTGCTGGGGCGGCTCCTGCGGTGACGGCTCGTGCGGGGCGTGCTCGGTGCCGCGCTCGGGGGAGAGCGGCGGCTCCGGGGCTTCGGGAGAGGTGGGTGACACCGGGTCCGCCGGGTCACCAAGGCCAGCCTTCCCGGCCGTCTGATCCACAATGCCGGCGTCCTCAAGATTTTCTGCGGCCGCCAGCGCCCGCTCCGAGGAGAGCCGTGCGGCCTCGCTGCCGTGCACCCGGTTGAGGACGAGCCCGGCCAGCGGCATCTCCTCCGCGGCCAGCCGTTCCACGAAGTAGGCGGCCTCGCGCAGCGCGTCCCGCTCCGGCGTGGCCACCACGAGGAACGCCGTACCGGGCGCCTGGAGGAGTTTGTACGTCGCGTCGGCCCGGGTACGGAATCCGCCGAACATGGTGTCCATCGCCGCGACGAAGGTCTGTACGTCACGGAGGAACTGCCCGCCGAGCAGTTTGCCGAGCGTCCCCGTCATCATCGACATCCCGACGTTGAGGAACTTCATCCCGGCCCGCCCGCCGATCTTCGCCGGGGCGATCAGCAGCCGGATGAACTTCCCGTCCAGGAAGGAGCCGAGACGTTTCGGCGCGTCCAGGAAGTCCAGCGCGGAACGGGAGGGAGGGGTGTCGACGACGATCAGGTCCCACTCGTCGCGGGCCCTCAGCTGGCCGAGTTTCTCCATGGCCATGTATTCCTGCGTGCCCGCGAACCCGGCCGACAGCGACTGGTAGAAGGGGTTCTCCAGGATCGCGCGGGCCCGCTCGGCGTCCGTGTGCGCCTCGACCGTCTCGTCGAAGGTGCGCTTCATGTCGAGCATCATGGCGTGCAGTTCGCCCTCGCCCTGGATGTCCTCGACCCGGCGCGGGATGTTGTCCAGCTGGTCGATGCCCATGGACTGGGCGAGCCGGCGGGCCGGGTCGATGGTGAGGACGACGACCTTGCGCCCGCGCTCGGCCGCCCGTACGCCGAGGGCCGCCGCGGTCGTGGTCTTGCCCACGCCGCCGGAGCCGCAGCAGACGACGATACGGATGTCCGGGTCGTCCAGGAGCGCGTCGGTCTCCAGTCCCGGAGCGATGTCCACCGCGGTGTCCGCTGCGATGTCCGCTGCGATGTCCGTGCCCGGTGTCATGACCCCACCCCTCGTCCTGAGCCGCGCCGCTTCCCGCCCCGGGGTGTCTGCCCCGCCGCGTCGGTGGCCCCGTCGCCGACGCCCTGCTTGCGGAGCTCCTCCGCCAGCTCGTGCAGCGCGGGCAGGCTCACTCCCTCGCCCATCAGCGGGAGCTCGGCCAGGGGCAGTCCCAGCCCGGCCAGCACGGTGCGCTGCTCACGCTCCAGGCCGACGCGCTGGGCATGCTCGGCGGCCTGCTCGACGAGCGGTCGTACCAGCCCGGCGGAGCCCGTCACGCCGGCCCGGGTGAGCGTCTTCGCGATCTCCTTGCGGCGGCCCCCCGACGCCGTACGCAGCGCGTCCTCGTCCAGCAGATGGGGCCGCACCATGTTCACGACGACCCGGCCCACGGGCAGTTCGGCCGCCCGCAGCTCGGCGATGCCGTCCGCCGTCTCCTGGACCGGCATCTCCTCCAGGAGCGTCACCAGGTGGACCGCGGTCTCGGGGGACTTCAGGACCCGCATCACGGCCTGCGCCTGATTGTGTATGGGGCCGATCCTGGCCAGCCCGGCCACCTCGTCGTTCACGTTGAGGAAGCGAGTGATGCGGCCGGTGGGGGGAGCGTCCATGATCACGTAGTCGTAGACGAACCCGCCCTGCTTGTCCTTGCGGCGTACGGCCTCGCAGGCCTTCCCGGTCAGCAGGACGTCCCGGACCCCCGGGGCGATGGTGGTGGCGAAGTCGATCGCGCCGAGCTTCTTCAGGGCCCGGCCCGCGCTGCCCAGTTTGTAGAACATCTGGAGGTAGTCCAGGAGGGCGCGCTCGGCGTCGATCGCCAGCGCGTGGACCTCGCCGCCGCCGGGCGCCACGGCGATCCTGCGTTCCTCGTAGGGGAGTGGCTCGGAGTCGAAGAGCTGGGCGATGCCCTGCCTGCCCTCGACCTCGACGAGGAGAGTGCGCCTGCCCTCGGTCGCGAGGGCGAGCGCGAGTGCGGCGGCGACCGTGGTCTTACCGGTCCCGCCCTTGCCGCTGACGACCTGGAACCTGCTCACGTCTTCGAGCCTAACCAGTCGGCAGGCAGGCTACGCACGAGGCCGCATGTGCCAGGCATTACAGTCGGCTCATGACCAAGTGGGAATACGCGACCGTGCCCCTTCTCGTGCACGCGACCAAGCAGATTCTGGACACCTGGGGCGAGGACGGCTGGGAGCTGGTCCAGGTCGTTCCCGGCCCGAACAACCCCGAGCAGCTCGTGGCCTACCTGAAGCGGGAGAAGCCGTAGTGGCGGGCGCCGTCGAGGCGAGGCTCGCCGAGCTCGGCCTGGCGCTCCCGGACGTCGTACCGCCGCTGGCCTCCTACCAGCCGGCCGTGCGGTCAGGGGTGTACGTCTACACCTCGGGCCAGCTCCCGATGGTGGACGGCACGCTCGCGGTGACCGGCAAGGTCGGCGCCGAGGTGACCGCGGACGAGGCCAAGGAGCTGGCGAGGACCTGCGCGCTGAACGCCCTGGCGGCGGTGAAGTCGGTCGCAGGTGACCTCGACCGGATCGCACGCGTCGTGAAGGTCGTCGGCTTCGTCGCCTCGGCCACCGACTTCACCGGCCAGCCGGGAGTGATCAACGGCGCGAGCGAGCTGCTGGGCGAGGTCCTGGGCGACAAGGGCGTGCACGCACGCAGCGCCGTGGGCGTCGCGGTGCTGCCGCTGGACGCGCCGGTCGAGGTCGAGGTCCAGGTCGAGCTCGTCGACGCCTGACCCCGCACCCGCCCGATCCCGTATCTGTCCGATCCCGTCCGGTCCGCGCGACCGGGCGGGATCAGTCATGTGCGGCCCCTTTCACGGGAGGATGATTCATGTATGGGGCATGCATCGGCGCCCCGGGGGCTCTCGAACATCGGCGCGGTTCCGGATAGCCTCCGGCCATGTCGAACGGTCAGTGGTATCCACCGGAATGGCCCGCCCGGATCAGGGCCCTCGCCAGCGGCGAGCTGACGGCCGTACCCCCCAGGCGCGCGGCCACGGTGATGCTGCTCCGGGACGACGCGTCGGGGCCGGGCGCCGCGGGTCCCGCCGTCCACATGCTGCGCAGGCGGACCTCCATGGCCTTTGCCGGGGGCGCGTACGCCTATCCGGGTGGCGGGGTCGACCCGCGCGACGACGACCACCTCGTCCGCTGGGCCGGACCGTCCCTGGAGACCTGGGCCTCCCGGCTGGGCGTCGGCACGGCCGCGGAGGCCCAGGCCGTCGTCTGCGCAGCGGTCCGTGAGACGTACGAGGAAGCGGGCGTCCTGCTGGCCGGGCCGACCGCCGACACCGTCGTGAGCGACACCACGGGCGCCGACTGGGAGGCCGACCGTGAGGCCCTCGTCGCCCGGGAGCTGTCCTTCGCCGGGTTCCTGGACCGCCGGGGCCTGGTGCTGCGCTCCGACCTGCTGGCCGCGTGGGCGCGCTGGATCACCCCGGCCTTCGAGCCGCGCCGCTACGACACCTGGTTCTTCGTGGCCGCCCTCCCGGAGGGCCAGCGCACCCGGAACGCCTCCACCGAGGCCGACCGGACGGTGTGGATCCGGCCCGGCGACGCCGCCGACGGCTACGACAAGGGCGAACTGCTGATGATGCCGCCCACCGTGGCCACCCTGCGGGCGCTGAGGCCGTACGGGACGGCCGCGGAGGCGGTGGAGGCGGCCGACCTCCAGGACCTGGCTCCCGTGCTGGCAGAGGCCCGTATGGAGGGTGACGAGCTGGTGTTGAGCTGGCCGGGCCACGAGGAGTTCACCAAGCACGTCCCGGCGGGCGGCGACGCACACCGCCCGGCGGCGGCCGACGGCACCGACGGGACCTCTTCATGAGCGACGCGGCCGCATTGCCGGGCCAGCCCCGCGGCGGAGTCCTCTCCGGGCCCGCCACCACCCGTACGGTCAACGTCCTGGCCCCCAACGCCTCGGCGATGACCCTGGACGGCACGAACACCTGGATCGTCGCGGAACCGGACTCCGACCTGGCCGTCGTCATCGACCCGGGGCCGCTCGACGACACGCATCTGCGGGCCGTCATCGACACCGTGGAGCGGGCGGGCAGGCGCGTCGGCCTCACGCTCCTCACGCACGGACACCCCGATCACGCGGAGGGCGCCGCCCGGTTCGCCGAACTCACCCGTACGAAGGTGCGCGCCCTGGACGTCGCGCTGCGCCTGGGCGACGAGGGGCTCGCGGCCGGCGACGTGATCACCACGGGAGGGCTGGAACTCCGGGTCGTCCCCACCCCGGGGCACACCGCGGACTCGCTCTCCTTCCACCTGCCGGCCGACCGGGCCGTCCTGACGGGCGACACGATCCTCGGGCGCGGCACCACGGTCGTCGCCCACCCGGACGGGCGGCTCGGGGACTACCTGGACACCCTGCGGCGGCTGCGCTCGCTGGCGGTCGACGACGGGGTGCACACGGTGCTCCCGGGGCACGGACCGGTGCTGGAGGACGCCCAGGGCGCCGTCGAGTTCTATCTCGCCCACCGGGCGAACCGCCTGGCCCAGGTGGAGACGGCCGTCGAGGCGGGGCACCGCACGCCGGCGGAGGTCGTGGCGGCCGTGTACGCCGATGTGGACCGCTCGCTCTGGCCGGCGGCGGAGCTGTCGGTGCGGGCGCAGCTGGAGTACCTGACCGGGCACGGCCTGATCTGACCCGGACCGGCCCGGACGCACGCGAAAGGCCCCACCGGACGGTGGGGCCTTTCGCGTGCGTCCGGGCCGGCCGTGGCCGCTCGGACGGTGCGGGGGTCAGCGGGAGCGCTTCGCCAGCCGCTCGACGTCCAGCAGGATCACGGCGCGTGCCTCGAGCCGCAGCCAGCCGCGGCCCGCGAAATCCGCGAGCGCCTTGTTGACCGTCTCGCGGGAGGCGCCGACCAGCTGGGCGAGCTCTTCCTGCGTCAGGTCGTGGACGACGTGGATGCCCTCCTCGGACTGCACGCCGAAGCGGCGCGACAGGTCGAGGAGCGCACGGGCGACGCGGCCCGGCACATCGGAGAAGACCAGGTCGGACATCTGGTCGTTGGTCTTGCGCAGACGGCGGGCGACGGCCCTCAGCAGCGCGGTGGCGACCTCGGGACGGGCGTTCAGCCAGGGCTGGAGGTCTCCGTGGCCGAGGCCGAGGAGCTTGACCTCGGTCAGCGCGCTCGCGGTGGCGGTGCGCGGGCCCGGGTCGAACAGCGACAGCTCCCCGATCAGCTCGCCGGGGCCGAGGACGGCCAGCATGTTCTCCCGCCCGTCGGGAGAGGTGCGGTGGAGCTTCACCTTGCCCTCGGTGACCACGTACAGGCGGTCCCCGGGGTCGCCCTCGTGGAACAGCGCGTCGCCGCGTGCGAGGGTCACCTCACTCATCGAGGCGCGGAGCTCCGCGGCCTGCTCGTCATCGAGCGCCGCGAAAAGCGGGGCGCGCCGCAGAACGTCGTCCACGAGTTCTCTCCTTGTCGGCCTGTTCAGGGAAGCGTGGTTTCCATGATGCCGGACGGTAAAACAGTGCGATCGATCACAAACCAGTTTGACGCACGGGCGTGCCGGACCCTACGGCAGGGGGCCGATCGAGCGTGGATACGCGGTGACCGGGGCGGATGTCAGCCCCTGGCTCTAGGCTGGCCGGGTGTCCGTAACGCCGGTGAGAGCGCAGGCCAAGGGGGCTGATGGGGTGTCGGGAGACAGGAATTCCGCTGTGGGCGAACAGTCCGTACGAAGTAAGAAAAAAGCCGCGAAACGTCTGGCCGGGGCAGCGGGCAAGCCCGCGAAGCCCGAGTCGCATCTCGCGATGGTCCGCCGTGCCCGCCGTATCAACCGCGAGCTCGCCGAGGTCTACCCGTACGCCCATCCCGAGCTGGATTTCCGTAATCCCTTCGAGCTCCTGGTGGCCACGGTCCTCTCCGCCCAGACCACCGACCTGAGGGTCAACCAGACCACCCCGGCGCTCTTCGCCGCCTATCCGACGCCCGAGGACATGGCCGCCGCCGTGCCCGAGAAGCTGGAGGAGATCATCCGGCCGACCGGGTTCTTCCGGGCCAAGGCGCGGTCCCTCATGGGCCTGTCGGCCGCGCTGAGGGACGACTTCGGCGGAGAGGTCCCCGGCCGCCTGGAGGACCTCGTCAAGCTGCCCGGCGTGGGGCGCAAGACGGCCAACGTCGTCCTCGGCAACGCGTTCGGTGTTCCCGGCATCACCGTGGACACCCATTTCGGCCGACTGGTGCGCCGCTGGAAGTGGACCGAGCAGGAGGACCCGGAGAAGGTCGAGGCCGAGGTCGCCGCGATCTTCCCGAAGAGCGAGTGGACGATGCTCTCGCACCGCGTGGTCTTCCACGGCCGCCGCATCTGCCACTCCCGCAAGCCCGCCTGCGGCGCCTGCCCGATCGCCCCTCTCTGCCCGTCCTACGGGGAGGGCGAGACGGACCCCGAGAAGGCGAAGAAGCTCCTGAAGTACGAGATGGGGGGCTATCCGGGGCAGCGCCTCAGCCCGCCCCCGGACTACCCGGGCAGCCCCGCACCCCCGCTGGGAGCCGGGTGACCGGCAGCCCTGCGGATCCGCACGGAACGAAATCGCCGACGACAGGCGTTGGAACGACGGGGGTGCCCATGACGCACGCACAGAGGACACGGGCCGCGACCGACGCGGCCACCACCGGGACCGGCGCGCCCCACGAGGGCGCGCTCACCGTCACCACCGAAGGCCTGCCCGCCTGGCTGGAGCCCGTGGCGCGGGCCGCACGGACCGTGCGGGCCCAGCAGCTCAGCCGCTTCCTGCCGCCGGAGAGCGGCGCGGGACGCCAGTCGGCCGTCCTGATCCTCTTCGGTGAGGGCGAGCGCGGCCCGGAGCTGCTCCTGATGGAGCGTTCGGGTTCCCTGCGCTCCCACGCGGGCCAGCCCTCCTTCCCCGGCGGCTCCCTCGACCCCGAGGACGGCGACCACACGACCACCGGACCGCTCAGGGCCGCGCTGAGGGAGGCCGAGGAGGAGACCGGGCTCGACCCGAGCGGCGTCCAGCTCTTCGGCGTGCTGCCCCGGCTCTACATCCCGGTGAGCGGCTTCGTCGTCACGCCCGTCCTCGGCTGGTGGCGGACCCCCAGCCCGGTCGGAGCCGTCGATCCGGCCGAGACCGCCCGGGTCTTCACCGCCGCCGTGGCGGATCTCACGGATCCCGCCAACCGTGCGACGGCCGTCCACCCCAGCGGCCACGAAGGCCCCGCATTTCTGGTCGAATCCGCCCTCGTCTGGGGATTCACAGCCGGTGTGATCGACAGGATTGTGCACTACGCGGGATGGGAACGCCCCTGGGACAGGACCAGGCAGGTGCCGCTCGACTGGCGCGCATGACAGGCTGACTCCCGTGCTGCGCTGTTCCGGGCCTGGCCCGGACCCCGTCGAACCGGACGGGCCAGGTGACGAATCTGCGAGGCTATAGACGGTGAACGTGCTGGACATCCTGCTGCTCGTCGGCGCCGTGTGGTTCGCGGTCATCGGCTACCGCCAGGGTTTCGTCGTCGGCATCCTGTCCGTGATCGGCTTCCTGGGCGGCGGCCTCGTGGCCGTCTACCTGCTGCCCCTCATCTGGGACCGGGCGACCGACGGGTCGGAGGTCTCCTCCACCGCCGCCATCGTCGCGGTCGTGATCGTGATCGTGTGCGCCTCCGTGGGACAGGCGTTCACCACCCACCTGGGCAACCGGCTCCGCCGGTACATCACGTGGTCACCGGCGCGCGCCCTGGATGCCACGGGGGGCTCCCTGGTCAACGTGGTGGCCATGCTCCTGGTGGCCTGGCTGATCGGCTCCGCGCTCGCGGGCACGTCACTGCCGACGCTGGGCAAGGAGGTCCGCAGCTCCTCGGTCCTGCTCGGCGTCTCCCGGGTGATGCCGGATCAGGCCTCCACCTGGTTCACCGACTTCTCCTCCGTCCTCGCGCAGAACGGCTTCCCGCAGGTCTTCAGCCCGTTCGCCAACGAGCCCATCACCGAGGTCGAGGCCCCCGACCCGGCGCTCGCCGGAAGCCCTGTCGCCGCCCGTGCCAAGAAGTCCATCGTCAAGGTCGTCGGGATGGCACCGGGTTGCGGCAAGGTCCTCGAAGGGACCGGCTTCGTCTTCTCCGACCGCCGCGTCATGACCAACGCCCATGTGGTCGGCGGCGTCGACGAGCCGACCGTGCAGATCGGCGGCGAGGGCCAGCTGTACGACGCCAAGGTCGTCCTCTACGACTGGCAGCGCGACATCGCCGTACTGGACGTCCCGGACCTCGACGCGCAGCCGCTGCGCTTCACCGACACCGACAAGGACGCCGGGAGCGGTGACAGCGCCATCGTCGCGGGCTTCCCGGAGAACGGCGCCTACGACGTACGCTCCGCGCGCATCCGTGGCCGCATCGACGCCAACGGCCCGGACATCTACCACCGGGGCACCGTACGGCGCGATGTGTACTCGCTGTTCGCGACCGTCCGCCAGGGCAACTCCGGCGGCCCGCTGCTCACTCCGGACGGGAAGGTGTACGGGGTGGTGTTCGCGAAGTCGCTCGACGACCCGGACACGGGGTACGCGCTGACGGCCGACGAGATCCGCGAGGACATCGAGCTCGGCAGGTCCACGGCCCAGGAGGTCGACAGCCAGGGCTGCGCGCTCTGAGTGCTCCGTCCGGTGGCCACCACCGGAACCGGCCGGCCACCCGGATCCCGGTCACCGCGGAAGCGGCCTCCGGGTCATCGCCGTGGCCGGTTCCTGTCCCGCCGTACGGACGCCGCATTGCCACGTGACGCGCGTATGCCGTGCATCGCACACAGGCCACGTGAAGGTCCCCGGTCCTCGACGGACCGGGGACCTGCGTGTGGTGTGTCGTCCGACGGTTGACGGGTCATCCGCGGGGATGGCGCAGGCGCGCCGAGACCCAGCGGGCCCGGCGGTGGAGAATGCGCGGAATACCCAGCCGGAGATCATGGAAATCGCTCACATCGTGCACCCGGCTCGCTGAGCCGCCCCCCTCATGAATGCTCGGACCGGCAGGAGCGGTCGAGCGGCGGTTGCGTGCTGCGTCATTGAAGTCGCGCGTCCAGCCCATACCCCGACGTCTGCCCGTGACCCAAGGTCGGTAATCGTGGGCGAGTCAGCCAATTGGCTTATGCGGCAGGCAAGTGGCTGTTCGTCAGACACCTGTGCGCTTCGGTCAGCGGTCCGGCTCGGGATCCTTGAGCCAGTTGATGAGTTCGGTCGAGAAGCCGACCGGATCCTCCTCGTGGGGGAAGTGCCCCAGACCGTCGAAAAGTCGCCACCGGTAGGGCGCCTCGACGTACTCGCCGGAGCCGGCGGAACTACGGGTCCTGATCGCCGGGTCGAGCGAACCGTGGAGGTGCAGCGTCGGTACGCGCACCGGACGCTTCATCCGCCGGTTGAACTGGACGCCGTCCGGCCGGGCCAGCGAGCGGACCATCCAGCGGTACGGCTCGATCGAGCAGTGGGCCGTCGACGGGATGCACATGGCGCGCCGGTAGACGTCCATGGCCTCGTCGTCGGGGAAGTCGGGGGTGCGCGGCCCGGACCAGTCACGGATCAGCTGTGCCACCAGGGCCGCGTCGTCCGCGACGAGCTGACGCTCCGGAACCCACGGCCGCTGGAAGCCCCAGATGTGTGAGCCCGCGCGTGACTGGGCGAAGTCCGAGAGCATCGAGGAACGCCAGCGGCGCGGATGCGGCATCGACGACACCACGAGCCGCCGGACGAGCTTCGGCCGCATCACGGCGGCCGTCCAGGCGAGGTAGCCGCCCATGTCATGCCCCACGAGCGCCGCGTCGGGCTCGCCGAGCGAGCGGATCACGCCGGTGACGTCGAGCGCCAGGTTCGCGGGGTCGTAACCCCGGGGCGTACGGTCGCTGCCGCCGACTCCGCGGAGGTCCATCGCGACCGCGCGGTACCCGGCGTCGGCCAGGGCGGTCAGCTGATGGCGCCAGGTCCACCAGAACTGCGGGAAGCCGTGCAGCAGCAGCACCAGCGGTCCGTCGCCCAGCTCGGCGATGTGGAAGCGCGCGCCGTTGGCGGCCACGTCGCGGTGGGTCCAGGGGCCGTCGAGCCGGACGGGGCCGCCGGAACCGGCAACCGGTCCCAGCGGCCGCACCGGGCCGGATGTGCCGAAATCGGGGTCGGTCATGTGGACGAGCGTGTCACAGAGACCGCCTTGTCCTGGACAGGCCGGTTCTCGATGGCCCGGTCCGCGAGCGTGCTGCCCTGCGCCTGTTCGATCGCACGCGCGTCGGCGGGGCGGGGGTGGGGCTTGACGCCCTGCAGGACCGCCGCGGTCTGCTTCGCGGAGGCGATGGACTTCTCCGGCGGCTTGACCTTCTTGAACTTGGCCAGTCCGAAGAGGGCGAGCAGGATCCCCAGCAGGATGAACGCACCGCCCACGATCAGGAACGACCAGGCGAGACCGAGCCCGAGGTTGTGGATCCCGTAGGCCGCCGCGAAGCTCAGCACGGGGATCGCGAACAGGATCAGCACGCCCGTGACGATGAAGGCCACGCTGCCGATCGCGCCGCGCTTGACGTCCTGGCGCATCTCGGCCTTGGCCAGGGCGATCTCGTCGTGAACCAGCGCGGACATCTCAGCTGTCGCCGAAGCGAACAGCTGTCCGAGACTACGGTCGGTGCTGCCCGCGTAGTTGCCGGGGTCGCTCATCCCTGACTCCCTCTCCTCTTCCGTACATCCGATGTCAGATCATGCCGGACTGTCCGGCTTGCTGCTCGCTGCCCCCGCCCGTTCGGCCAGGCGTCGGTGCTCGGCAGCCTTCTTCTCGTGGATCGCGGCCATGCGCAGGTGGTACTCCGGGTCGTCCTGCTCGTAGACGTCGGGCACCCCGGATCCGTCCGCGTCGAGTTCCTCGGCCTCGTACAGCGTCCTGTATCTGCGTACCCGCAGTTTCAGCAGTACACCGGAGAGTACGGCGGCAATCAGCGAACCGATGAGTACCGCTGCCTTGACGTCGTTGATCATGTCCTCGTCGCCCGTGAAGGCGAGTTCCCCGATGAGCAGCGAAACGGTGAAGCCGATTCCTGCCAGCGTGGCCAGGGCGAAGACATCGGCCCAGGCGAGATCCTTGTTGAGCTGGGCTTTCGTGAAGCGGGTGACGAGCCAGGTGCCACCGAAGATGCCCACGGTCTTGCCGACGACGAGCCCGAGCACCACCCCGAGCGTTTCGGGCCGGGTGAAGACGCCGGCCAGGGCATCGCCCTTGAGAGTGACACCGGCCGAGAAGAGGGCGAACAGCGGAACCGCGACGCCGGCCGACAGAGGGCGCACCATGTGCTCGATGCGCTCGCCCGGAGACTGCGTCTCCCCCTCGCGCCGTGAGCAGCGCAGCATGAGTCCCATGGCGACGCCGGCGATCGTCGCGTGGACGCCGCTGTTGTACATGAGGCCCCAGACGACCAGGGCGAGCGGCAGATAGATGTACCAGCCTCGCACCCCGGTGCGCAGCAGCACGTAGAAGACGGCCAGTCCGGCGAAGGCCCCTCCGAGCGCCAGGAAATCGAGGTCCTCGGTGAAGAAGACCGCGATGATGAGGATGGCGAAGAGGTCGTCGACGACGGCGAGCGTCAGCAGGAAGGCGCGCAGCGCCGAGGGCAGCGATGCGCCGATGACCGCGAGGACGGCGAGCGCGAACGCGATGTCGGTGGCGGTGGGTACGGCCCACCCGGCGAGGGACCCCCCGCCCGCCGTGGCGGTCAGGGCGTAGACGACGGCGGGGACGGCCATCCCGCAGAGTGCGGCCGCGACGGGAAGAGCGGCGGCCCGGGGGTCACGGAGTTCTCCGGCGACCAGTTCACGCTTGAGCTCGACCCCGGCGACGAAGAAGAAGACGGCGAGCAGTCCGTCGGCCGCCCAATGGGCCACGGAGAGATCGAGCCCCAGAGCCTCCGGGCCGAAGTGGAAACCGCTGACGGACCCATAGGCGGAACCGAAGGTGTTGGCCCAGATCAGCGCGGCGACGGCCGCGACCAGCAGGATGACGCCGCCGACCGTCTCGGTGCGCAGGGCGTCCGCGACGTAATTGCGCTCGGGGAGTGAAAGCCGGCCGAGCAGCGTGCGGCGGCCTGAAGGGGGGAGGGGCGGGGCCACGAGGGAGACCTCCGGGTCGGGTTACGGCAGTGGTGGCATGGCGAATACACATGCCGACCAGACTTCCCGGCGCCCCTGTGGAGTTTTCCTGTGCTGTTGTCGCTCGAATGCGGTTGTTGCTCGAAGTCACCACTCTACCTGGGCTATCGGCAACGTATACGGATCGGGTTCCACCCGCCGCCCGGCGACGCCCACCGGTAGTCGTGCCCGTACGCCCAGCCTCCTCTTCCGCCCTTTCCTCCGCCGTCTCCTCGGTCGACGGAAAGGGGCACCCGGGGGTGTCCCGGGTGCCCCTTCCTCCGGCCCTCACAGGCCTCTGCCGGCGCCTGTCGGAACCCTGGCCTAGTCCTCGGACGAAGCCGAGGGCAGCTGCGTCTGGATGAGCGACATGACGGAGGAATCCGTGAGCGTGGTGACATCGCCCAGCTCGCGGTTCTCTGCGACATCGCGCAGCAGACGCCGCATGATCTTGCCGGACCGCGTCTTCGGCAGCTCCGCCACCGGCAGGACGCGCTTGGGCTTCGCGATCGGTCCGAGCGTGGCGCCGACGTGGTTGCGCAGCTCGGCGACCAGCTCGTCGGAGGCCGTGGCCGTGCCGCGCAGGATCACGAAGGCGACGATGGCCTGACCGGTCGTCTCGTCGTTGGCGCCGACGACGGCGGCCTCCGCGACGGCGGGGTGCGAGACGAGAGCCGACTCGACCTCGGTGGTCGAGATGTTGTGCCCGGACACGAGCATGACGTCGTCGACCCGGCCGAGCAGCCAGACGTCGCCGTCCTCGTCCTTCTTGGCACCGTCACCCGCGAAGTACTTGCCCTCGAAACGCGACCAGTAGGTGTCGATGAAGCGCTGGTCGTCGCCCCAGATGGTGCGGAGCATCGACGGCCACGGCTCGGTGAGGACCAGATAGCCGCCCCCGCCGTTGGGCACCTCGTTGGCCTCGTCGTCGACGACGGTGGCGGCGATGCCGGGCAGCGCCCGCTGGGCGGAACCGGGCTTCGTCGCCGTGACTCCGGGAAGCGGCGAGATCATCATGGCGCCGGTCTCGGTCTGCCACCAGGTGTCCACGATCGGGCAGGTGTCGGCGCCGATGTTCTTGCGGTACCAGATCCAGGCCTCGGGGTTGATCGGCTCACCGACCGACCCGAGGACACGCAGCGACGACAGGTCGAACTTGGCGGGGATGTCGTCTCCCCACTTCATGAACGTACGGATCGCCGTCGGCGCCGTGTAGAGGATCGTGACCCCGTACTTCTGGACGATCTCCCAGAAGCGCCCCTGGTGCGGGGTGTCGGGGGTGCCCTCGTACATGACCTGGGTCGCGCCGTTGGCCAGCGGGCCGTAGACGATGTACGAGTGCCCGGTCACCCAGCCGATGTCGGCGGTGCACCAGTACACGTCGGTCTCGGGCTTGAGGTCGAAGACCGCGTGGTGGGTGTACGCCGTCTGGGTCAGGTAACCCCCGGAGGTGTGCAGGATGCCCTTCGGCTTACCCGTGGTCCCCGAGGTGTAGAGGATGAAGAGCGGCTGCTCCGCGTCGAAGGCCTCGGGAGTGTGCTCGGCCGACTGCCGGGCGGTGATCTCGTGCCACCAGACGTCGCGGCCCTCGGACCACGCGGTGTCCTGCCCCGTACGGCGGACCACGAGGACGTGCTCGACGCTGTCGATGCGGGCGACGGCGTCGTCCACCGCGGGCTTGAGCGCCGAGGGCTTGCCGCGGCGGTAGCCGCCGTCGGCGGTGATGACGACCTTGGCGTCGGCGTCCTGGATCCGGGCCGCGATGGCGTCGGCGGAGAAGCCGCCGAAGACCACCGAGTGCGCGGCGCCGATGCGGGCGCAGGCCAGCATCGCTACGGCGGCCTCCGGGATCATCGGCAGATAGACGGCGACCCGGTCGCCCTTGCCGACACCGAGTTCGGTGAGCGCGTTGGCTGCGCGGGAGACCTCGTCCTTCAGCTCCGCGTAGGTGATCGCGCGGCTGTCTCCGGGCTCACCCTCGAAATGGATGGCGACGCGGTCGCCGTTGCCCTCCTCGACATGACGGTCCACACAGTTGTACGCGACGTTGAGCTTGCCGTCCGCGAACCACTTCGCGAAGGGCGGGTTGCTCCAGTCGAGCGTCTCGGTCGGCTCCGTGGCCCAGGTCAGGCGGCGGGCCTGCTCGGCCCAGAAGCCCAGCCTGTCCGCCTCGGCCTGCTCGTACGCCTCCGCTGTCACGTTGGCGTTCGCGGCCAGATCGGCAGGCGGTGCGAACCGCCGCTCCTCCTTGAGCAGATTGGCCAGGCTTTCGTTGCTCACGACATCTCCCATTCCCAGGGTGTCCGTTGTGTCCCGGGGGACAGCTCATCAGGCTGCGGGCCAGGTGACAAGTGTCTGCCGGAAATTGGTTTAGACCTGTGCTTGGTGTATGGAGTCACCTGCCCCGCTTCCGCGCGCAGCGCTGTGCGACACGAAAGCGGGACCACAAGGTCTCACGGACCGGATGTGTGAGTGGTTCAGGCGCTGACGCCGGCGCCGGGCGTCGTGTGCAGGGCATCGATGCCGTGCTCCGCGCCCCATACCGCGCCCGGGGCGACCCGGACGAAGACCTCGTCGGGCCCGGTGCCGGAACTGGCGCCCTCGGTCAGCAGATAGGCCTGCGCCTCACCGACATGGAAATACATGCCGTGCAGCTGCAGGGTGCCCTCGGTCAGCCGGCGCGCCACCGATTCGTGCGCACGCAGGTGCTCCAACTGCTGGACCACATTGGTCAGACAGAGCTGCTCCACCGCATCGGCGGGCAGCCGGCCGGCGATCCGCGCCCAGGAATGGTGACGTGACCGCATGCGCTCCAGGCTCGGCAGACCGTGCCGCAGCCAGCGCCACAAGGGCGTCCGGGGCGCCTCAGGGGTGGCTGCTCCCAACAGGGCCTGCATCGCACCGCATCCGGAGTGGCCGCAGATGGTGATGGACTCGACCTCCAGCACATCCACGGCGTACTCGATGGCGGCGGCCACCGAGTCGTCATTGCCCGTCGCTCCCTCGACGTCCGGCGGTGGCACCAGATTGCCCACGTTCCGCACGGTGAAGAGGTCGCCCGGGCCGCTTGCGGTGATCATGCTGGTGACCAGGCGGGAATCGGCACAGGTGAGGAACAGCTGGGAAGGCCGCTGCCCTTCGGCGGCCAGCCGGGCCAGTTCCTCGCGGACCAGCGGGGCGGTGGTGCGCTGGAACGAACTGAGGCCGCTGAGGAGCCGGTGGGTTCCGTGCCGGTGCCCCGAGGAACCCGTCGAACCCACAGGAGCGGGAGCTTCGGAGACGACGGCGGAGGCAGGCGAGGCCGGATCGGTGGGGGAGTCGTGAGCGTTGAGGGCGTTGGCCTGTGTCGTGGCGTCCTTGGTGTGCTGCGGGCCGTCGTGGCAGTGATGGTTGCGCCAGGGTGTCCAGGGACGGCAACAGGAGTGCGCGGCCGAGGCGGGCTCGGCGATCCGGCCACCGGAACGCCCGGTGAATTCGATCCGGGCCCCCAGCGCGGTCTGGGCCGTGTACCAGTCCTGGATCGTCTCGTACGCCGCGTGATCCATGAAGAAGCCGTCCAGCTCGACCACGACGTCGGCGCCGTGCGGGAGCTTGCCGAGCAGCCTGCTGAGCCGCGGAACGGCCAGGAAGGTCAGCTGTCCCCGAGCGGCCACCAGATGACGGCCGTCCTGCTCGGTCACGGTGATTCTCGTGCGCGCCAGCCGGTGCAGGGCGACGGCCACCGCCACGACGATGCCGATCGCCACCCCCTCGAGCACGCCGACCAGGACCACGCCGCTGATCGTGGCGCCGTACACCAGGAATTCCCGGTGCCGGTGAACCTTGCGGATGTGGGCGAAGCTGACCATCTGGATCCCGACCACCATCACCAGGGAGCCGAGGGCGGCGAGTGGGATCCACTCCAGGGCCGTGACCAGCAGCACGGCTGCCAGCAGCACCCAGACGCCGTGCAGCACGGTGGAGGCGCGGCTCGTCGCTCCGGCCCGGACGTTGGCGGAACTGCGCACCGCACCGCCCGAAACGGGCATGCCGCCGGCCAGTCCTGACAGGGCGTTGGCGACACCCTGGGCCCGCAGCTCCCGGTCAAGGTCCGACCGCTCGACGGGGGCGTGCGGGGGCGCCCCGTCCTTGGGCGGGGCCGCGGCCTGCTCTGCGGCCAGCTTGTCCACGGACACGGCGGCCAGCAGGGATTCGAGACTGGCCACGAGCATGACGGTGAACATCGCCGTCGCCAGCGTCATCACCGGACCGTGCGGCAGCTCGGGCAGCGCGTGCGAGCGCCATGACGGCAGATCCACCCGGGCGATCCCGGGTGCCGCCGCGGCGGCCACCGCGGTCGCGATCACCACCGCGGCCAGGGCGGCGGGGATTCTGCCCAGCGACGCTCCGATCCGTCCGGGCATACGCGGCCACACGATGAGAAGCAGGATCGTCAGCACTCCGATGAGGGGCCCGGCCGGCTCGAAGTGCGTCAAGTGGGCCGGGAGGGCGAGTGCGTTGTCGAGAGCGGAGCTCCGTGGTACTTCGCCGAACACGACGTGCAACTGGGCGAGAGCGATGGCCACACCGATACCGGCGAGTGTGCCGTGCACGATGGCCGGGCTGACAGCGAGGGCACTGCGGGCCGCTCTTACCGAACCCAGCAGGATCTGCAGGAGTCCCGCGCCGATGGTGATCGCGCAGGTGGTGCGCCAGCCGTAGATCTGGATCAACTCCGCCGTGACCACGGTGAGCCCGGCGGAGGGGCCGCTGACCTGGAGCGGAGTGCCGCCCAGCAGGCCGGCGACGATGCCGCCGATCGCGGCGGACACCAGGCCGGCGGCGAGGGGGGCGTCCATGGCGACGGCGAGGCCGAGCGACATGGGAATGGCGATCAGGAAGACAGTGATCGATGCGGACAGATCCGCACCCGAGACGCGGAAGGGGCCGCGGCCGGGCCGTGGTGGCGGGCTGTGTGGACGCTTGATTCCCGAGGCCCGAGAAGGGCGCGAACTACGGGATGAGTGGTCGTTACGAGTAGGGGCGCAGGCAGACATGTTCCCGTCTCCTCCGGGGCAGCGCGGTCGCGGTATGTGAAGGACGGCGGCCGTGGATCACGGCGTGCAGCGGTGGGGTACAGCGGCGGGATTTCTCAACTCTCCGTAAATGAATAGTAATGGAGAGTAAAGAAAGGTGTCCATGCTTTCGAGCAAATAGCCCACTACATCACCCTTCTCAGTGAATAAGCAGCTTTTCATCCGGCTTGTCGTACTGGTTCCGGCGGAGCTGCGTGTGAGGTTGACCGCGCTCTGTCGGCACTTCAACGCACGAATCCCGCAAGGAAGAGGGTGGACGGATGATGGCCGCCACGAAGAGGATCGCCCTGGGCGCCGTGGTCACGGCGCTGGTCGCAGGCCTGGCCGGCTGCTCGGGTCCGGATACGGGAGCCTCCGGCTCCACGCCCGGCACCGGGAAGCGCTCCGCCCCCGGTGCCGAGGAGAACTCTCCGGCCGCGGCGCCGAAGGGAGCGGTCAAGCTCATCGGCGACGGGTCCACCGCCTTTACGGGAGCCCAGCCGAAACTTCCCGTGGCCAAGAAGCTCAAGCCCGGCCAGAAGCCCCCGCAGTTCGTGGTGTTCTCGTGGGACGGTGCGGGTGAGGACAGCCAGAAGCTCTTCTCGCATTTCCGGGCGGTCGCGAAGAAGTACGACGCCAAGATGACGTACTTCCTCAGTGGTGTGTACCTCCTGCCGGAGAAGAAGAAGGACCTCTACGACCCGCCGCAGCATTCGGCGGGCCGTTCCGACATCGGGTTCAACGACACGGACGGAATCCGCGACACGCTGACGGAGCTGCGTGCCGCGTGGCTGGAGGGCAACGAGATCGGCACCCACTTCAACGGGCACTTCTGCGGGCCCGACGGAGGTGTCGGCACGTGGTCGGTCGAGGAGTGGAAGAGCGAGATCAGCCAGGCGAAGTCCTTCGTGAAGGGCTGGAAGACCAACGACCCCGACCTCAAGAGCGAGGCGCCGTTGCCCTTCGACTACGACAAGGAGCTGATCGGCGCCCGCACTCCGTGCCTCGAAGGGCAGAAGAACATGGTCGCGGCCGCCCGGACCATGGGGTTCCGCTATGACTCCAGCGGCATCGGCAACCAGGTCTGGCCCGCGAAGAAGGACGGGCTCTGGGACCTGCCCCTGCAGCTCGTCCCCGTGCCGGGCCGCGCCTTCGAGACGCTCTCGATGGACTACAACTTCATGTTCAACCAGTCCGGTACGACCACGCAGGGCGATCCGGACAAGCACGAGTACTGGGGCAACCAGATGCGGGACGGACTTCTTCAGGCGTTCGACCGCGCCTACAACGGGAACCGCGCCCCGATGATCATCGGTAACCACTTCGAGTCGTGGAACGGCGGGACGTACATGCGCGCCGTCGAGGAAACGATCAAGACGGTGTGCACCAAGCAGGATGTGCGGTGCGTCTCCTTCCGTCAGCTCGCCGACTGGCTGGACGCGCAGGACCCGGCGACGCTGGCGAAGCTGGGGACGTTGAAGGTGGGTCAGGAGCCCAAGCCGGGCTGGACCGCGTTCCTCGCAGGTGCCGCTCCGGGCAAGCCGGCCGCCAGCCCCGTGCCCGCCAGGCCGGCGGACCGGTCGGGAGGCGCGGGAGCTGACGGAGGAGCGGAGTAGGGGCACCTTCCGGCGCCGCTCCGTCCGGTTCAGGCCGGCTGGGCGGCGCCCGTCTCCGCGAGGTGCTCGCGCAGGACGAAGGCGGGGTCGACCTGGGCAGCCAGGTCGGCGCCCGTCTTCTCGTTGCCCCAACTCTCGGCGTTCTTCAGGTGGAAGTGCACCATCTGCCGCGTGTAGCGCTCCCAGTCCCTCAGGTCGTACGAGTCCTCCGCGGCGTTCTGCAGCGCCTGCAGAGCCATCCGGTTGTCCGCTTCCAGGAGCTCGAACGGGGCCGGCCGTCCCTTTTCCATCGTCCGGACCCAGTCGGAGTGACCGATGCCGACCAGCAGGTCGTCGCCTACCTCGGCGCGAAGGAAGTCGAGGTCGTCCTCGCCCTGGATCTTGTTGCCCACCACCTTCAGCGCGACACCGAAGTCCCGGGCGTACTCCTTGTACTGGCGATAGACCGAGACGCCCTTCCGGGTCGGCTCGGCGACCAGGAAGGTCATGTCGAAACGGGTGAACAACCCTGACGCGAAAGAATCCGAACCGGCCGTCATGTCGACTACCACGTACTCGTCGGGCCCGTCGACCAGGTGGTTCAGGCAGAGCTCGACCGCACCGACCTTGGAGTGGTAGCAGGCGACGCCCAGATCCGACTCGTTGAACGGGCCGGTGGCCATCAGCCGGATGTCCCCGTCGTCGAGACGCACCGTGCGGGCGCAGGCGTCGTAGACCGGGTTGTCCTCGCGGACGCGGAGGAGCCGGGACCCCTCCCCGGGCGGTGTCGTCTTGATCATTGTCGCGGCGGACGCGATGCGGGGGTTGCTCCCGCGGAGGTAGTCCTTGATCAGAGGCAGCTGAGCGCCCATGGCGGGCAGGGCCGCGGCCTCCTGTTCGTCCAGGCCGAGGGCGGCCCCGAGATGCTGGTTGATGTCGGCGTCCACTGCGACGACATGGGCTTCATTGGCAGCGAGGTGGCGGATGAAGAGCGAGGACAGCGTGGTCTTGCCGCTGCCGCCCTTCCCCACGAAAGCGATCTTCATGTTCACCTAGGGTAGCCGTGCGATCGCGTTCTGTTGTCGTTCTTCGTGAAGAAGGCCACTCCGGGGCGGCATCCGCATCCCGGGCGCGTAGCCTCCCTACTTATGAGTACGACTTCCTCGGACCCGCTTGCCGCCCTGGGTGACCTGCCAGGCGTCGTCGACGCGGTGGACTCCGTACGCACGGCCGTGGACCGGGTCTACGGGCACCGGGTCATGCGTCGCCGAAGCAACGAGGTCACCGCGGAGGCGGCTCTGCGTGGAGCTCGTGGTTCCGCGGCCCTCTCGGGTGCCGACTGGAATCTCGAGGAGGTGCGCCGGCGCACGGATTTCAGCAGTGAGGACGAGTCCCGCACCATCGGTGCTGCCTTGAGGCTCACGGCGGAAGCGGGGCAGCTGCTCTCCATCTGGCGGCAGTCGCCGCTTCGCGTCCTGGCTCGTCTGCACCTGGTGGCCGCGGGCGGATCATCCCCGGACGACACGGTCGGCAGGCCCAGGCTGGCGGGCGAGCCGGTCACCGAGCCGTTGATCGAGGCGCCCCTCCCGAGCGCGGACGAGGTGTCCGGGCGCCTCGAAGGACTGTCCCAGCTGATCATCGCCGGTGGCTCTGCGCCCGCGCTGGTGACCTCCTCCGTGGTGCACGGTGAATTGCTGGCGCTGCGCCCCTTCGGTACGCACAACGGCCTGGTCGCCCGGACGGCGGAGCGGATCGTGCTGATCGGCAGCGGGCTCGATCCCAAGTCGATCTGCCCTGCCGAGGTCGGGCATGCGGAGCAGGGGCGCGCGGCCTACGTCGCCGCCTTCGAGGGGTATCTCTCGGGCAAACCTGAGGGCATGGCCGCCTGGATCGCCCACTGCGGGCGCTCGGTGGAGCTGGGTGTCAGGGAGTCCACCGCGGTGTGTGAGGCGCTGCAGCGCGGCGCGGCCTGACCGGCTCCGTCCGGGGGGCGGCTGCACGGCTCGACCGGATGCCGCCGAGGTGTTCTGCCCGCTACGGGTCGGCTGAAAAGGGTTGCGGCGGTACCGGTTCCGGTACCGCCGCTGGCACGTCCGCCCAGTTACCAAGCGTCCTCGATATATGTGCCCATCAGGTCGGGTTCTTTGCCCGTCACCTGGTGCGGCTGGCCCGTAATCGACGGGTCGACGTCGCGTGGGTACTCGACTTCCGTGCGCGGTCCGTGGGGCCTGATCTGCGTGAAAGGTGACCCTCTCGGATGTCCCTGGTCTCGCGGGCCGTTGAGTCCTTTGTACTCCGGCGCCTGGAGCAGCGGAAGCCCTGACCGGTTTTCTTTACTTTTACGTTCAAATGTATCTGAGTCGGACAATGTTGTGCGTCCGGAGGCGGGCACGGCCGGGGGAGCGCCTGTCGTCGAGCCTTTCAGGCGGGGATCGTCGCTGAGCGGCGACGGTTGGCGTACCAGACGAGCCCGGCGGTCACGGCGGCCGCACCCAACGCGGCCGCCGCCACGAGGGCCGGTCGCGGTGGCATCGAGAACCTGGGCAGGCGCTGCTTGAGCCGGACGGGCCGGTCGAAGACGAGAATCGGCCATTCCCTGAGGGTGGCCTCGCGGCGCAGTGCTCGATCCGGGTTGACGGCATGCGGATACCCCACGGCCTCCAGCATCGGCACGTCGGTGGCGGAGTCGCTGTACGCGTAGCAGCGCGACAGGTCATAGCCCTCCGAGTCGGCGAGAGCCCTGACGGCCTCGGCCTTGGTCGGGCCGTAGGCGTAGTACTCGATCTCGCCGGTGAAGCAGCCGTCGTCACCCACGACCATCCGGGTCGCGACGACCCGGTCGGCACCGAGGAGCTCCCCGATGGGCTCGACGACTTCGGCGCCGGAGGTCGAAACGATGACCACATCACGCCCGGCGGTGTGATGCTCCTCGATGAGGGTTGCGGCTTCGTCGTAGATGATCGGGTCGATCAGGTCATGAAGGGTCTCGGCGACGAGATCCTTGACCTGCTGGACGTTCCACCCCTTGCAGAGCGCTGAGAGATATTCACGCATCCGCTCCATCTGGTCGTGATCGGCGCCCCCGGCGAGGAACACGAACTGTGTGTACGCGGTGCGCAGTACGGCACGGCGGTTGATCAGCCCGCCTTGGTAGAAGGACTTGCTGAAGGTCAGTGTCGATGACTTCGCAATGACCGTCTTGTCCAGGTCAAAGAAGGCTGCTGTGCGCGGCGAGAAGCAGTTTTCCACAAAGGTGAGCATAGGGGCCCGCCATTCGGCGTAAAGTCCGGTAGGTGGGTTTGCCTGAGAAGGGCCTCGGGTACACCATGGAAGTCACGGATCGTTCGCGACCGTGCTAACCCGGTCCGACTCCTCCCCCCCCCGAGTCGGCCGTGGGGACGACCCCCGCTCTCCCCCCCGGCGGGGGTCGTCGCATGTCCGGATGCATTTCGCGGCCGAGGCGCCGATCTCTCCCCGTCTCGCGACGACCGATGGGTTCCCTGCGTCGCGGGTTCACTCGATCATGACTCGTCACGGTGTGTAGCGGAAGGGCTGCGCTGCGAAAGTCCCCTGTACGAGCTACCGAGATATTCACAACGCTTGAGTTATCCACAGTTTTTGAGCAAGATCCACATGTTTTTTCGCGCTGTCGCATGTTGATCCCACCCGCGAAGTCCGCGGGTTCCGGAATCGCGCATCTCGGAAGTTGTTCGAGATCGCTGCGAAACCGCACTGGAGGAGACAGCGAGAGGGGCGGAGATCGTGGCTGGATCTTTCGCGGGTGAAGGCTCGTCGAGCGCCGACGCGCGGCGGGAAGGGCCGCTGATCCTCACCGAGGATCCGGATCTGCTGGACGATCTGCTCAGGTTGTGTGCGGCGGCCGGCGCCGTGCCTGAGGTACATCACGGGTCTCCGGGGGAGAGGGGCGGTTGGAAGCGGGCCCCGATGGTCCTGGTGGGCGACGATGCGGCGCGCGGCTGTCGCGGGGCACCCAGGAGGCCGGGCGTCATGCTCGTCGGCCGGGACCAGGATGACCCCGACGTCTGGCGCCGTGCGGTGGAGATCGGGGCCGAATACGTGTTGAGACTGCCCGATTCCGAAGGCTGGTTGGTCGACCAGATCGCCAACGCCGTGGAGGGCGTGGGCCGATCGGCGCTCACCGTGGGAGTGATGGGCGGCCGAGGGGGGTCCGGCGCGTCCACGCTGGCCTGTGCGCTTGCTGTGACGGCTGCGAGGTCGGGCCGACGGACCATGCTCATCGACGGGGACCCCCTGGGTGGTGGCATCGACGTGCTGCTCGGCGGTGAGGGATCCGAGGGCCTGCGGTGGCCGGATTTCGCCCGTTCGAAGGGGAGGCTGGGCGGAGGGGCACTGGAGGAGTCCCTGCCGGCGCTGCACGGCCTGCGCGTGCTCAGCTGGGGCCGTGGCGACCAGGTGATTGTTCCTCCCCAGGCCATGCAGTCGGTGCTCGCCGCCGCGCGTCGACTCGGTGGAGTCGTGGTCGTGGACCTGCCGCGACGGTTCGACGAAAGCGTGACCGAGGCGCTGGCGCAGCTCGACGTCGGCCTGCTGGTCGTACCCGGGGAACTGAGAGCGGTCGCGGCAGCGCAGCGTGTGGCAGCCGCGGCCCGCATGGTTCTCGAAGATCTGCGCGTCGTTGCCAGGGGGCCGTACACCGCAGGCCTGGACGAGCAATGGGTGACGCAGGCGCTGGGCCTGCCGCTCGTCGGCGATCTCCCCACGGAGCCCGGGCTTCCTGCGGCCCAGGACAGCGGTGTGCCCCCGGGCGGGGATGCTCGCGGCGCGCTGGCCCGCTTCTGTACGGCCTTCTGGGATCTGGCGGATGCCCCGGGCCAACTGGAGCCCGTACCGTCCCGGCCTCGCGGAGGGGCGTCATGACCGACGCGCTGCTCGATGCCGTGCGCCAGCGACTGGCCCGCAGTGGCGCGGCGCCCACTCCGGCGGGAGTGGCCGCCGCGCTGAGGGAGCAGGGCCGTCTGCTCGGTGACGCGGAAGTGCTCGGAGCGGCCGAGGAACTGCGGGGCGAGCTGGTCGGTACAGGAGTGCTGGAGCGGCTCCTGGCCGACCCGGCGGTGACCGACGTGCTGGTGTCCGCCCCCGACCGGGTGTGGGTGGACCGCGGCGGCGGACTCGAACTGACCCGAGTCGTCTTCCAGGACGCGGCGGCCGTCCGGAGGCTGGCGCAGAGGCTCGCAGCGGTAGCGGGGCGACGACTGGACGACGCGCGGCCGTGGGTGGACGCGCGGCTCCCGGACGGGACGCGCATGCACGCGGTTCTGCCGCCGGTGTCGGTCGGCTCGACGTGCCTCTCGCTCCGTGTGGTGCGGCACCGGGCCTTCACGCTGGAGGAGCTCGTGGCGGCGGGGACGGTCCCGCCCGGAGGCGACCGGCTGCTGAGAGCTCTGGTGGAGGCCAGGGTGTCGTATCTGATCAGCGGAGGAACGGGGGCGGGAAAGACGACGCTGCTGTCGAGCCTGCTGGGGGCGGTCGGCGAGCGGGAGCGCATCGTGCTGGCTGAGGATTCGGCGGAACTGCGACCGGACCACCCGCACGTGGTGCGGCTGGAGTCACGGCCCGCCAATCAGGAAGGTGCTGGGCGGGTGACGCTGCGGGACCTGGTGCGCCAAGCGCTGCGTATGCGTCCTGACCGGCTGGTGGTGGGAGAGGTCCGAGGCGCCGAGGTGACGGAGCTTCTGGCCGCACTCAACACCGGGCACGAGGGCGGGTGCGGCACGGTGCACGCCAATGCGGCCGAGCACGTTCCCGCACGCCTGGAAGCTCTGGGAACCGCCGCGGGCCTCGACAGGGCGGCCCTGCACAGTCAGCTGGCGGCGGCGCTGTCCGTGGTCGTCCATCTCGTGCGGGACAGGGACGGGCGGCGCCGTCTGGCCGATGTGCATGTGCTGGAAAGAGATCCCGCAGGCCTGGTCGTCACCGTTCCGGCGCTGCGCTGGGGTGCCGAGGGGTTCGAGCCGGATCGGGGCTGGGAGCGGTTCGGCTCGCTGATCGGGGATGGGTCGTGACTTCGACGGGCCCCGGCGTACTGATGGGGCTACTGACGTGGGCGATGGCCGGCTGTGCGGGCGTGGCGGGCGCTCTGGCCGTGGCCGGCGACCCGGGGGCACGGCGGGCCCGGCTGTTGCTGGATCGGCGGACGGACGAGCCGTGGGCGCCGGCGGCCCGGGACAGGGCACGTGCGCTCCTCGCCGGACGGAAGGAATGGCTGTGCGCCCCTGTGGCAGTTGTTCTCGCCGTGCTGGGTGAATCGGTGCTGCCGTTGCTCGCGGGAGCTGTGGCGGTCCCCCTGGCGAGGCGCTGGCTGCGACGCAGGGCCCGGCAACGTGAGCAGGAGCAGGCGGCCGACGCTGTGACGGCGCTCTGTGGGGCGGTGATCGGCGAGTTACGGGCCGGGCGGGAGCCCGGACAGGCGCTGCTCGCCGCCGCGCGGAACACCAGGGTGCTGGACGGCACGCGGAGAGCCGAGGCCCTGGGCGGGGGTGAGTCCGCCGTGCTGGCCGCCGCACGGTTCGGCGGCGATGTGGCCGGTGCGTTGCGGGAGGCGGCGGTGGGGCCCGGCCTCGAGGGGCTTGCGGGGATGGCCGCCTGCTGGCGGGTCGCGGTGGACGGCGGAGCCGGTCTGGCGGCCGGCCTGGCACGACTGGAGAGCGGCCTGCGGGGCGAGAGGCGGCGACGGGAGGAGTTGCGGGCCCAGCTGGCGGGTGCGTGGTCGACGGTTGTGCTCCTGGCGTTGCTGCCGGTGGTGGGGCTGGTGCTGGGGGCGGCGCTCGGAGCAGACCCGCTGGGGGTGCTGCTGCACAGCCCGGGCGGACTCGTCTGCCTGGTGGCAGGCGGCCTGCTGGAGGCCGCAGGGCTGTTCTGGGCGTCACGGATCGTGCGAGCGGGGGAAGCGGTGTGAGCGGGTCGACCGGTGCGGGCGGCGCGCCGGCTGCTGCCGGGGCGGTGGGGGTGCTGCTGGGCGCAGCCGCGTATCTCACGCTGGCGCTCACGGCCCGACGGCATGAGCGGGCGATACGCAGGCGGTTGGGACTGCTGACCGAAGGACGTGTGCGTGACACGAGGCAGCGGTCGACCGGCCTGCGGGCGCCCGGATGGAACCTTGCTCGGCGATGGGCGGTATTCCTCGCCGTCTGGGCGGCCGGCTGGATCCTCGTCGGCGGCCCGGCCGGAAGCGTGATCGGTCTTGCGGCGGCGTACGGGGTGCGGCGGTGGCGGCGCCGCGTCAAAGCGCGAGGCACTGCCGACCGGGGTGCCGAAGCCGCTCTGATTGCTCAACAACTGCCGGTCACTGCTGATCTTTTGGCTTCCTGCCTCTCGGCGGGTGCCGGGCCTCGGGAAGCGGCGGAGGCGGTAGGCGAATCCATCGGCGGGCCGGTCGGTGAGCGGCTGGCCCGTACGGCGGCCGAGATCCTCCTCGGCGGTGAACCGGCTGACGCGTGGGGCCGGTTCGGGGAGTTGCCGGGGGCCGCGCCGCTGGCCCGTTGTCTGGAGCGTGCCGGGTCGACGGGGGCGCCTGCGGCCGAGCCGGTTTCCAGGCTGGCCGACGAGATACGTGCCGAGCGGGCGAGCGCTGCTGTGGCGCGTGCGCAGCGGGCGGGTGTGCTGATCACCGCGCCGGTCGGGCTCTGCTTCCTGCCCGCCTTTCTGGCGGTGGGCGTAGCGCCGGTCGTGATCGGGCTGGCGAACGGCCTCTTGCACCGCGGCTGAACGGGGTGGCTTTTGCGGCTCCTGGGCCCGGGGCGTCTGGTTCCCGGCGCTGCTGCCGGCAGGCCCCCGGGTGGGTCGAGGCGTGCTGGAACGAAGCGTCGAGCGAAGTATCGGGTGCCGGGTGCCGAGTGCCGAGTGCCGAGTGCCGAGTGCCGAGTGCCGAGTTCCAGGTTCCGAGTTCCGAACGAACAACGTGGTTTTTGAACATGGGGGTTGAGATGGGCAGGAAAGTCATGGAGCGGTCGCTGGGCGTGCTGCGTCGTGCGTGGGAGGCCGGGATCGGCAGGCGCCTGCGGGGCCGTGGGCACGACCGGGGGATGACGACGTCCGAGTACGCGGTGGGGACCATCGCGGCCTGCGCGTTCGCGGCGGTGCTCTACAAGGTGGTCACCAGCGGGGCGGTGCTGTCGGCGTTGCAGTCGCTGATCAAGGACGCCCTCGATGCGAAATTCTGAGGGGTTGTGCAGGGGCCGGGACGGCGACCGGGGAGCGGTCACAGCGGAGGCCGCCATGGCTCTTCCGGTGCTGGTGGTGTTCGTGCTCGCCCTTGTCTGGGCACTGGTGGCCGCCTCGGACCAGATCCGCTGTGTGGACGCCGCACGGGCCGGAGCGCGGGCCGCGGCCCGGTCGGAGCCGGAGGACTCGGTGCGGTCCGCGGCGCGGGAGGCCGCGCCAGGCCGGGCACGGGTCGCTGTGGAGCGGGCCGGTTCCCTGTGGAGAGTCCGGGTCGAGGCGCCCACTCCAGGGCCCGGCACGCTGGGTCTGACGCTGAGCGCCGAGGCCGTCGCGCTGGCGGAGGACACGGTGGGGGCGGAGCCGTGAGGGGGGTGAGGCGCGGCCCCGGAGGCGGAGACCGGGGGATGGCGACGGTCTGGGTGGCCGTCACGACGGTGACTCTCTGCGCGGTGTTCGCCATGGTGCTCGCTCTCGGCCAGGCCGTGGCCGCCCGGCACAGGGCCGGCGGCGCGGCGGACCTGGCGGCGCTCGCCGCGGCCGACCAGGCGCTGAAAGGGGCGGAAGCGGCCTGCGCGGCGGCCGGTGAAGTTGCCGAGGCGCAGGGAGCGGAGATCGTGCGGTGCGGCGTCCAGGGAGAGATCACCGACGTGACCGCCCGCGTGCGCTTCGGACCGTACGCACCGGAGGTCAGGTCGAGAGCGGGGCCTCCGGAAGGTCCTCCACTCCCGACAGGCCCGGCGGTGGGTACGGCCACGGATCCGACGCTGGGCCCAGGCAGGTCCGATCATGGATCTGGTTACGAGTCCGACGGCAGGTCCGACCGTGGATCTGGTCACGAGTCCGACGGCAGGCCCGGCTAGGAGTCCGACGGCGGGTTCGGCTACGAGTCTGAGGGGGGCGGTTACGAGTCCGAGGGCGGGTCCAGTGGCGGGTCCGGTGGCGCCGTCCTGAGCAGTTCGGTCAGGAGGCGTACGGCGCCCCGCTTGTGCAGCGGCTCGTTGCCGTTGCCGCACTTGGGGGACTGGATGCAGGACGGGCAGCCCGCCTCGCATTCGCAGGACGCGATGGCCTGACGCGTCGCCGTGAGCCATGTACGGGCCGTGTGGAAGGCGCGTTCGGCGAATCCGGCGCCGCCCGGATGACCGTCGTAGACGAACACCGTGGGAAGGAGCGTGTCGGGATGCAGTGGAACGGAGACGCCGCCGATGTCCCAGCGGTCGCAGGTGGCGAAGAGCGGCAGTATGCCGATGGAGGCGTGTTCGGCGGCGTGCAGGGCACCGCCGAGGATCTCCGGGGTGATCCGGGCGGCGTCGAGTTGGTCCTCGGTGACCGTCCACCACACGGCACGGGTGCGCAGGGTGCGGGGTGGCAGGTCGAGTTTGGTCTCGCCCAGGACCTCGCCCGTAATCAGCCTGCGGCGCAGGAAGGACACGACCTGGTTGGTGACCTCTACGGAGCCGAAGCAGAGCCGCCCGTCACCCCACGGGATCTCGGTGTCGGTCTCGAGCACGGCGATCGCGGTCGTGTCACGGGCGTTGGTCGAGTAGGGAGGGACGGCTTCCTCCACCAGGGCCACCGAATCCTCCAGGTCCAGCGTGCGGACGAGATAGGTCCGGCCCTGGTGGAGGTGGACGGCTCCCTCATGGACAGATGTGTGCGCAGCCGACTCGTCCACGGTCCCCAGCACCCGGCCTGTGCCTTCCTCGACGATCTGGACCGGACGGCCGCCCCCGCCGCGGATGTCGGTGAGGTCGGCGGCGCGTTCACGGCGTGTCCAGTGCCAGCCGGTTGTCCGCCTGCGAAGCAGCTTCGCGGCCTCCAGCTGTGGCAGGAGCTCGGGTACAGCGGGGCCGAAGAGCGGGATGTCGGCCTCCGTGAGGGGGAGCTCGGCGGCTGCGGCACACAGGTGGGGAGCGAGGACGTAGGGGTTGTCCGGGTCCAGGACGGTCGACTCCACCGGCTGCTGGAACAACGCCTCGGGGTGGTGGACGAGGAAGGTGTCCAGCGGGTCGTCCCGGGCCACCAGGACGGCGAGGGCGCCCTGGCCCGAGCGCCCGGCGCGGCCCGCCTGCTGCCAGAGGGAGGCACGGGTGCCCGGGTAGCCGGCGATGACGACGGCGTCCAGACCGGAGACGTCGATGCCGAGCTCCAGGGCGGTCGTGGCGGCCAGCCCGAGCAGGTCTCCGGAGTGCAGGGCCCGTTCCAGGGCCCGGCGCTCCTCGGGCAGATAACCGCCCCGGTAGGCGGCGACGCGCCCGGGCAGCGAGCGGTCCACCTCGGCGAGCCGTTCCTTGGCGATGAGCGAGATGAGCTCGGCGCCACGCCGGGAGCGTACGAAGGCGACCGAACGCACGCCCTGCAGCGTCAGGTCGGTCAGGAGGTCGGCGGTCTCGGCTGTGGCGGTACGGCGTACGGGCGCCCCCTTCTCGCCGTGCAGCTCGGTCAGCGGCGGCTCCCAGAGGGCGAAGACCATCTCTCCTCGGGGGGAGGCGTCGTCGGCGACCTCCTTGACCGGCAGGCCGGTGAGACGGCCCGCGGCGACCGAGGGCTGTGCCGCGGTGGCTGAGGCGAGGAGGAAGACCGGGTCGGATCCGTAGCGGGCGCAGAGGCGGCGGAGACGGCGCAGTACCTGGGCGACGTGGGAGCCGAAGACGCCCCGGTAGGTGTGGCACTCGTCGATGACGACGAAGCGGAGGGAGCGGAGGAAGGAGGCCCAGCGGGGGTGGGACGGGAGGATGCCCCGGTGCAGCATGTCGGGGTTGGTCAGGACGTAATTGGCGTACTGACGCACCCATTCGCGTTCTTCGACCGGCGTGTCCCCGTCGTAGACGGCCGGCCGGATCGCGGAGCCGAGGGGAGCCGCGAGCGCCTTCACCGCGCGGCGCTGGTCGGCGGCCAGGGCCTTGGTGGGGGCGAGGTACAGGGCGGTGGTGCCACGGCCGTTCGGGGCATCGGAGCCGTCGAGGAGGGTACTCAGCACCGGAGCGAGGTAGGCGAGCGACTTGCCGGACGCCGTCCCGGTGGCGATCACCACGGACTCGCCGTCCAGGGCGTGCTCGGCGGCAGTGGCCTGGTGGGTCCACGGATGGTCGATTCCGGCCCTGCCGATTGCCGAGATCACTTCTGGCCGGATGCGATCCGGCCAGAGGGCATGGGTTCCCGCACGCGGGGGCAAGTGCTCCGTATGAGTGATGCGCGCTGCCCGGCCCGCCGCTGCGGCGAGCCGGTCGAGAACCACCGTGGGAGAGGGGCGCGAGCCCGCGTTCTCGGGTGGTCGACTGGGGCGGTGATTCTTGGCCATCGGCACCGAGTGTGTCACTGGCGTGACGGACAATGGTCCCAAGGCGTCGTGCATGGCTGCTGGTAAGTGATTGAATGCCATCGCGGCTGGCGATCCGTCCCCTGGCCTCCGTCGGGGAGACCGAGGGGCGACCGCTCGATAGCAAGGTGCTGGAGGATCCGTGGACCTGTCCCTGTCGACTCGCAATGTGTCCGGGCCTGGTGGCGACCGTACGGTCGTCGAGGTCGGTGGCGAGATTGATGTGTATACCGCGCCCAAGCTGCGCGAGCAGTTGGTCGAGTTGGTGAATGACGGCAGCTACCACCTGGTTGTCGACATGGAAGGCGTCGACTTCCTCGACTCCACCGGCCTCGGCGTGCTCGTGGGCGGCTTGAAGCGTGTCCGGGCCCATGAGGGCTCGCTGCGCCTGGTGTGCAACCAGGAGCGCATTCTCAAGATCTTCCGGATCACAGGTCTGACCAAGGTGTTTCCCATCCACACCACGGTCGACGAGGCTGTCGCGGCTACCGACTGAATCGTCGGGTGCGGGCCGGCAGCTCCAAGGCCGGCGTTGCGCGCAGTGACAGACCGGCGGGCGGCAGCAGACGGGCCGCCAGGAGCAGGCGGTCGGCCATGTGGTCGGCTGCCGGCTTTGTCGGTTCCCGGAGGAGAATGAGACAGGGGTACCGGGCGTGATGCCCGGTCCCCTGAGATGCACGCCCATACGTTCGAGGGGGATGGCATGCCAACCGTTGAACTCCGCTTCAGCGCTCAGCCTGAACACGTCAGGACGGCCCGCCTCGTTGCAGCCGCCGTGGCGCGCCGGGCGGGTGTCGACGAGGCGGTGCTCGACGAGGTCAGACTCGCAGTCGGCGAGGCGTGCAGCCGCGCCGTCGGGCTGCACCGGAGCCATGACATCGCCGCCCCGATCACTGTCGTGCTGACCGAGGAGGAGAAGGAGTTCTCCATCGAGGTCGGTGACGGGCATGCCGCTCAGGGAAGCGACGCCTCGGTGTCGGGTGCTCCCGGTGGCGGGGGCCCTGACCAGGCGGATTCAGACGCCGACAGCGAGGACGAGATGGGCCTCGCCGTCATCAGCGGCCTGGTCGACGACGTGGAGGTCCGCGCGGGTGCGGACGGCGGAGTGATCCGCATGACCTGGCCGACGGCCCCCGCCGTGGTGCTTCCCTGAGCCATCCCGCCTCGTGCGGTCTGGCGCTGCCCCGCCGTTTCGTACGGCCTTGCAGCAGGCCCAGCAGGCCCCTGCGGCCCCCTACGCCCCTGCCCGCCTCGTGCGGCCTTGGCCCTCCGGCCTGCCCAGTCGGCCCTGAGTCTTCCCCTTGGCCGCCCGTGCGGCTCTGGCTCCGCCTCCCCGGCTGCCCTGTGCGGCCCTGCCCCACTCGCGCTGGCGGCCCTTTTTCGTGCCCGTGCGAGCGTCGGGTGACCGGCGTGATCACTTTTTTGCCTTGCTGAGCAGGGCTTTTTTCTTTGGGTCCGGTCAATGATCTCCGTAATGAAGAGCGAGCCGGATGTGTGTCAGGTGTACGCCGTGTGCGTGTAGCGCGTGAGTAATTCCTCTGCCCCATTACTGCATTCGGGTGCAAGTCCGAGCGAGATCATTTGTCATTGGGTGGACGAAAGTCGATTTCATTGACCACCCACTGTTTTGATCAGGATTTGCTCCCTACAATCCGTCCACGTCTTGAGCGCTCAGCGTCAAGGAGGACGTATGGCGGAGTTCTTCGACACCCGAATGGCAGAACTGACGCACACTCCCGTACCTTCCGGCCGCTCCACCTCACTCGCAGCCGCAGTTCTCACCGATGGCAACCGGCTGATCGTCGTCGTCATCGCGGTCGTCGCCCTGGCGGCACTGGTCGTGGCCCAGCTGCTCGTACGCCAGGTGCTGGCGGCGGGTGAGGGCACCGAACGCATGAAAGAGATCGCGGCGGCCGTCCAGGAAGGCGCGAATGCCTATCTGACCCGGCAGCTGCGCACGGTCGGCGTCTTCGCCGTCGTCGTGTTCTTCCTGCTCCTGCTGCTTCCGGCCGACAACTGGTCGCAGCGCGTGGGGCGCTCACTGTTCTTCCTGGTGGGTGCGCTTTTCTCGGCGGCCACCGGATACATCGGTATGCGGCTCGCGGTCCGCAGCAATGTGCGGGTCGCCGCTGCCGCACGTGAGGCGACTCCGGCGGAAGGCGAGCCGGAAAAGGATCTCACCACCGTTTCGCACCGAGCGATGAAGATCGCTTTTCGTACCGGCGGAGTGGTCGGAATGATCACGGTCGGCCTCGGCCTGCTCGGCGCCTCCTGCGTCGTACTCGTCTATGCCGCCGACGCGCCCAAGGTGCTGGAGGGGTTCGGCCTCGGTGCCGCGCTGATCGCCATGTTCATGAGGGTCGGGGGCGGCATCTTCACCAAGGCCGCCGACGTGGGTGCCGACCTCGTGGGCAAGGTCGAGCAGGGCATCCCCGAGGACGATCCGCGTAACGCCGCCACCATCGCCGACAACGTGGGCGACAACGTCGGTGACTGCGCGGGTATGGCAGCCGACCTCTTCGAGTCGTACGCGGTGACGCTCGTGGCCGCGCTCATCCTCGGCAAGGCCGCCTTCGGCGACGCGGGACTCGCCTTTCCGCTGATCGTCCCGGCCATCGGGGTGGTCACCGCGATGATCGGGATCTTCGCCGTCGCTCCCCGGCGCGCCGACCGCAGCGGCATGAGCGCCATCAACCGGGGATTCTTCGTCTCCGCCGTGATCTCGCTCGTCCTCGTGGCCGTCGCCGTCTTCGTCCATCTGCCCTCGTCGTACGCCGAGCTGGACGGCGTCACCGACGGCGCCATCACCTCGCACGGTGGAGACCCACGCGTCTTCGCCCTGGTCGCGGTGGCCGTCGGGATCGTGCTCGCCGCCCTGATCCAGCAGCTCACCGGCTACTTCACCGAGACCAGCCGGCGGCCCGTCCGGGACATCGGGAAGTCCTCGCTGACCGGCCCGGCCACCGTGGTGCTCGCGGGCATCTCCATCGGCCTGGAGTCGGCCGTCTACACCGCGCTCCTGATCGGGCTGGGCGTCTACGGCGCGTTCCTGCTCGGCGGTACGTCGATCATGCTGGCGCTCTTCGCGGTGGCCCTGGCCGGGACCGGTCTGCTGACCACCGTGGGTGTCATCGTGGCGATGGACACCTTCGGCCCGGTCTCCGACAACGCCCAGGGGATCGCCGAGATGTCCGGGGACGTCACGGGTGCGGGGGCGCAGGTCCTCACGGACCTGGACGCCGTCGGCAACACCACCAAGGCCATCACCAAGGGCATCGCGATCGCCACAGCGGTCCTGGCCGCGTCCGCGCTCTTCGGCTCGTACCGGGACGCCATCGCCACGGCGGTCGACGATGTGGGAGCCCGGGCGGGTGAGCTCGGGCTGAGCCTGGACATCTCGCAGCCGAACAACCTGGTCGGCCTGATCCTGGGGGCCGCGGTCGTCTTCCTCTTCTCCGGGCTCGCCATCAACGCGGTCTCCCGTTCGGCGGGAGCCGTGGTCCTGGAGGTGCGGCAGCAGTTCCGCGAGCGCCCCGGGATCATGGACTACACGGAGAAGCCCGAGTACGGCCGGGTCGTCGACATCTGCACCAAGGACGCGCTGCGCGAGCTCGCCACGCCCGGGCTTCTCGCGGTCCTGGCGCCGATCGCGGTGGGATTCACCCTGGGCGTCGGTGCCCTCGGCTCGTATCTCGCCGGCGCGATCGCCACCGGCACCCTGATGGCCGTCTTCCTCGCCAACTCCGGTGGGGCGTGGGACAACGCCAAGAAGCTCGTCGAGGACGGACATCACGGAGGCAAGGGCAGCGAGGCCCACGCCGCGACGGTCATCGGCGACACGGTGGGCGACCCCTTCAAGGACACGGCGGGCCCCGCCATCAACCCACTTCTCAAGGTGATGAATCTCGTGGCACTGCTCATCGCCCCCGCGGTGGTGCAGTTCAGTTACGGGGACGACGCGAGCGCCGGTGTACGGGCTCTGATCGCCGTCATCGCCGTCGTCGTCATCATCGGCGCGGTCTACGTGTCCAAACGGCGGGGGATTGCCGTGGGCGACAGCGGCAGCGATGGCCCGGGCGGCGACGGCGGCGGAGCCGGGCCCGCCAAGTCCACGGGGCCTGCGGCCGTTTCGTGAACCGGGAGGACAGGAGGTCCGGGCGGGTGCGTATGTGACGCCCGTTCAGTACGTCGGCGGTCGGCGCGGCCTGACGTGTCGTCCGCCGTCGTGCGTCCCCGTGCCGCAGCGCGGGCAGGGCGTACCTGAACATCTGTCCGGGCGGGCAGGTGAGTTGTATCTCCCTTGTTTCCCTTGGTGCAAATGGCTGCAAAAGAATATATATCGGATGCCCGCCGCCAGATTGTCGCCCACTTGGCGTGTAAGTTCCGGGGCCGAGAGCCTTGGAAGGGACCCAATCCGGTGAACAAGAAGCTTGCAGCCGCACTGTCCGGCGGTGCGGTACTCGTACTGACGCTGTCGGGTTGCAGCGACGACAGCGACAACAAGGTGAACGACTGGGCGAAGAAGGTCTGCGACCAGGTCCAGCCGCAGCTGCAGAAGATCGCGAACGCCAATGCCGCGATCCAGCAGCAGACGGCCGACAACAGCAAGCCCGCCGACGTCCAGAAGACCGACTCGGCCGCCTTCCAGCAGATCTCGCAGGCGTACAAGGCGCTGGGCTCGGCCGTGCAGTCCGCAGGCGCGCCGCCCGTGGACGGCGGGGAGACGACGCAGAAGGAGGCCGTGAAGGAGCTCAACGCCTCCTCCGTGGCCTACGCGAACCTGAAGACGAAGGTCGACGCGCTCGACACGAAGGACCAGGCGAAGTTCGCCGACGGTCTCAAGGGCGTCGCCGACGAGCTGAACAAGATCAGCACCAATGGTGACCAGGCGCTGAAGAAGCTCCAGTCCGGTGAGGTCGGCTCCGCGATGGCCAAGCAGAAGGGTTGCCAGAAGCCGACGGCCTCGGCCCCGCCGGCCTCCGCCCCGGACGCCCCGGCCGCGGAGTCCGGGTCGCCCTCGAAGTCCGCGTCGCCTTCGGCCTCGGCGAGCGAGAAGGCGTGACGGCATGACGGCGTGACGGCGTGACGGCGTGACGGCGTGACGGCGTGACGGCGTGAACACCCGACGGCGTACGGCGTACGGCGCGCAGCCCGTCAGCCCGTAGCGGAGAAGGCTCCGCAGCGGAGAAGAGCGGAGAAAGAACCGCCCCCAGCAGCCCGGCCGCCCCTCGTGGGCGCCGGGCCGCTGCCGTTGTCGGCGGGACCGGACACAATGGTCGGGTGAGTACGTCCAGCCTTCCCGCATCAGACCGTGCCCCCCGGCTCCGCGAAGCCCTGATCGCCGCCGCCTTCACCGCCGACGGCCTCCTCGAACGCCTCGGCGCGCCCGCGTACGCCGCACTGGCCCGCAGCGAGACCGTGCCGGCGCTCCGGGCCACCCGCGGGGATTCGCCGCTCGACACACTGGTCCGGCTCTTCCTCCTGCAGCGCCCTGTCCCCGCCGCCGCGGCCGCAGCGGCCCTTCCGCTGGAGGAGTGCGTCCGGGACGGCTGGGTGGTCCGCGAGGACGACCGGGTCAGGGCCACCGTCGACGTACGGCCCTACGGCGGGCCCGAGGGCCAGGACTGGTTCATCGTCTCCGACCTGGGGTGCGCGGTCGGCGGGGCCGGCGGCATCGGCTCGCACCAGGAGGGCGTCGTCCTGGGTGTCGGCGGGGCGTCCACCACGCTCGCCGGGATCACCGTACGCAAGCCCGTGGCCTCCGCCCTCGACCTCGGCACGGGCTCCGGTATCCAGGCCCTGCACGCCGCCCAGCACGCCACCCGGGTCACGGCCACGGACGTCAACCCGCGCGCCCTGGAATTCACCCGCCTCACCCTCGCCCTCTCCGGCGCGGCCCCCGCCGATCTGCGGGAGGGTTCCCTCTTCGAACCCGTCGGTACGGAGACGTACGACCTGATCGTGTCCAACCCGCCCTTCGTCATCTCGCCCGGAGCCCGGCTGACGTACCGCGACGGCGGCATGGGCGGCGACGATCTGTGCCGGACCCTCGTGCAGCAGGCCGGGGACCGGCTCAACGAGGGCGGGTACGCGCAGTTCCTCGCCAACTGGCAGCACGTGGAGGGTGAGGAATGGCAGGACCGGGTGCGCTCCTGGGTGCCCGCGGGGTGTGACGCCTGGATCGTGCAGCGCGAGGTGCAGGACATCACGCAGTACGCCGAGCTGTGGCTGCGCGACAGCGGCGACCACCGCACCGACCCCGCTGTGTACACCCAGCGGTACGAGGCCTGGCTGGACGAGTTCGAGGCCCGGAGCACCAAGGCCGTCGGCTTCGGCTGGATCACGCTCCGCAAGTCCGCCGTGGCCGCCGCCGGGTCCCCGTCGATCGTGGCCGAGGAGTGGCCGCACGCCGTGGAGCAGCCTCTCGGATCCGCCGTCGAGGCCCACTTCGCGCGGCAGGACTATCTGCGGGAACACGACGACGCCGCGCTGCTCGCCGCGCACTTCACCCTGGCCGAGGAGGTCGTGCAGGAGCAGGTCGGGCTGCCCGGTGCGGAGGACCCCGAGCATGTGGTGCTGCGTCAGCACCGGGGGATGCGACGGGCGACGAAGGTCGACGCCGTCGGGGCCGGCTTCGCGGGGGTGTGCGACGGGTCGCTGTCCGCGGGCCGGATTCTGGACGCCATCGCCCAGTTGATGGCGGAGGACCCGGTTCTGCTGCGCGACCGCACCCCGCAGGCCATCCGGCTGCTGGTGGAGGAAGGTTTCCTGGACCCCGTGAGATGACCCGCGCGCCGCGTCCCCGGCTCCCCCGGGTCTGCGGCTCCCCTGAGTCCCCGGTTCCCCCCGGGTCTGCGGTTCCCCGGGGTCTGCGGGTCCTCCACGTGCCCGGGCCCCAGGACCCCGCGTCCTGGGTTTCCCGCCACCCCGACGCCCTCCGCTCCCGGGCGCCCGCGCCGGGTGAGCCCGCGCTCAACACCCCTCTGACCAGCGCCGTCCCGCCCGGTCGACCATGACCGCGAGACCGGTGCGCGGGTTCCGCTCGCGGCCGTTCCCCGGGCGGCCGCGCGCTGTTCATCCGGGGTTCGCGCCGGCGCCGCCCCGGCGTGGCAGCCTCCCCTCTGCCGAGCCGTCCGCTCAGTGCGGCGGCACGGGGAGCCACGGGTGGCGCGCGGCGGCGTACGAGCGCCCGGGCCGCAGCCGCCGGGACGAGCGTGAGGGGTACGACATGGAGAGTGTCACCGCGGTCTTCGCCGGTGCGGCCTTCGCGCTGTTCGGCGCCGCCCTCCTCGTCTGGACGGGGGCGCGCACCATCCAGCGCGCGCCGGTCGCGCTCGGTGTGAGCCCCGTCGCCTCCACCGCCCTCGCCACGCTCTTCGGCGTACTCTTCCTCGTCCTCGGCGTGTGGTGCTTCATGCGCATCTGAACCCGCATCCGGACCCCGTTCTGATCCACTTCTCCGGCAGGGGCGGCGGCCGTCCGGCGGTAGTCCCGCGGGTTCCCCGGCGGGACGGCGAAACCCGCAGGCGACAGCGGTGCGCGGAGCGGACCGGGCGGTCCGGGCGGCAGGAATGGCGGAAGTCGGGTTACCGTTCGAGTGGCCGTTGCGGGCTTTTGCCGTTTGACACGGGGGCGGGTTGTACCGTCACACTCCGCAGCGACAGCACCGCGGGCAGCGTCAGAGCGCTGCCCGGATGCCCACGAGTGCCGACCGGAGAGAAGAGCGAAGTTGTCCCCGACCAGCGAGACCGCAGGCCGCCGACTCGTCATTGTCGAGTCGCCTGCCAAGGCGAAGACGATCAAGGGCTATCTCGGCCCCGGATACGTCGTCGAGGCGAGCGTCGGGCACATCCGCGACCTGCCGAACGGCGCCGCCGAGGTGCCGGACGAGTACACCGGTGAGGTACGCCGCCTCGGCGTGGACGTCGAGAACGACTTCCAGCCGATCTATGTCGTCAACGCGGACAAGAAGTCCCAGGTCAGGAAGCTCAAGCAGCTCCTCGCCGAATCCGACGAACTCTTCCTCGCCACCGATGAGGACCGCGAGGGCGAAGCCATCGCGTGGCACCTGCAGGAAGTCCTCAGGCCCAAGGTCCCGGTCCACCGGATGGTCTTCCACGAGATCACCAAGGACGCGATCCGGGCCGCCGTCGCCAACCCGCGCGAGCTCAACCAGCGCATGGTCGACGCCCAGGAGACCCGCCGTATCCTCGACCGCCTCTACGGCTACGAGGTCTCGCCGGTCCTGTGGAAGAAGGTCATGCCGCGGCTCTCCGCCGGCCGCGTCCAGTCCGTCGCCACCAGGCTCGTCGTCGAGCGGGAGCGCGAGCGCATCGCCTTCCGCTCCGCCGAGTACTGGGACCTGACCGGCACGTTCGCCACCGGGCGCACCGGTGACGCCTCCGACCCGTCGACGCTCACCGCCCGCCTCAGCGCGGTGGACGGGCGCCGCATCGCCCAGGGCCGTGACTTCGGTCCCGACGGGCAGCTCAAGCAGGGCTCCGCACAGACGCTGCACCTGGACGAGGCGAACGCCCGCGCCCTGGCGGCGGCGCTCGCCGACTCCGCGTTCGCGGTGCGCTCGGTCGAGTCCAAGCCGTACCGCCGCTCGCCGTACGCCCCCTTCCGCACGACGACCCTCCAGCAGGAGGCGAGCCGGAAGCTCGGCTTCGGGGCCAAGGCCACGATGCAGGTGGCGCAGAAGCTGTACGAGAACGGCTTCATCACCTATATGCGTACGGACTCCACGACGCTCTCGGACACCGCGGTCTCCGCGGCCCGGGCGCAGGTCACGCAGCTGTACGGGGCGAACTACCTGCCCGACAAGCCGCGGACGTACGCCGGCAAGGTCAAGAACGCGCAGGAGGCGCACGAGGCGATCCGCCCCTCCGGCGACCGCTTCCGCACCCCGGCGGAGACGGGCCTCACCGGCGACCAGTTCCGGCTCTACGAGCTGATCTGGAAGCGGACCGTCGCCTCCCAGATGAAGGACGCGACCGGTAACTCCGTCACCGTGAAGATCGGCGGCCGGGCGAGCGACGGCCGCGACGCCGAGTTCTCCGCGTCCGGCAAGACGATCACCTTCCACGGCTTCATGAAGGCGTACGTCGAAGGCGCGGACGACCCGAACGCCGAGCTGGACGACCGTGAGCGCCGGCTGCCGCAGGTCGCCGAGGGCGACGCGCTGACCGCCGACGAGGTCACGGTCGACGGCCACGCCACCAAGCCGCCGGCCCGTTACACCGAGGCCTCGCTGGTCAAGGAGCTCGAAGAGCGCGAGATCGGCCGCCCCTCGACGTACGCCTCGATCATCGGGACCATCCTCGACCGCGGCTACGTGTTCAAGAAGGGCACGGCCCTGGTGCCGTCGTTCCTCTCGTTCGCCGTGGTCAACCTGCTGGAGAAGCACTTCGGCCGGCTCGTCGACTACGACTTCACCGCCCGTATGGAGGACGACCTCGACCGCATCGCGCGGGGCGAGGCCCAGTCCGTGCCGTGGCTGCGCCACTTCTACTTCGGCACCGGCGACGACTCGACGGGCGCGGGCGCGGCCTCGGCGGCGGGCAACGGCGACGGGGACCACCTCGGCGGTCTGAAGGAGCTCGTGACCGACCTGGGCGCGATCGACGCCCGCGAGATCTCCTCGTTCCCCGTCGGCAACGACATCAAGCTCCGCGTCGGCCGCTACGGCCCGTACATCGAGCGGGGCGAGAAGGACTCCGAGGGCCACCAGCGCGCGGACGTGCCGGAGGACCTGGCGCCCGACGAGCTGTCCGTGGAACTCGCGGAGGAGCTGCTGGCCAAGCCGAGCGGTGACTTCGAGCTCGGCGCCGACCCGGTCAGCGGCAACCAGATCATCGCGAAGGACGGCCGCTACGGCCCGTACGTCACCGAGGTGCTGCCCGAGGGCACGCCGAAGACGGGCAAGAACGCGGTGAAGCCGCGGACGGCCTCGCTCTTCAAGTCCATGTCGCTCGACACGGTGACGCTGGCGGACGCGCTCAAGCTGATGTCGCTGCCCCGTGTCGTCGGTGAGGACGCCGAGGGCGTCGAGATCACCGCGCAGAACGGCCGCTACGGCCCGTACCTGAAGAAGGGCACGGACTCGCGTTCCCTGACGTCCGAGGACCAGCTCTTCGACATCACGCTCGAAGAGGCCCTCGCGATCTACGCGCAGCCCAAGCAGCGCGGGCGGGCCGCCGCCAAGCCGCCGCTCAAGGAGCTGGGCACGGACCCGGTGAGCGGTGCTCCGGTGGTCGTGAAGGACGGCCGCTTCGGTGCGTACGTCACCGACGGCGAGACCAACGCGACACTGCGGACCGGCGACAGCGTCGAGGAGATCACGCCGGAGCGCGGCTACGAGCTGCTCGCCGAGAAGCGGGCCAAGGGGCCGGCGAAGAAGAAGACGGCGAAGAAGGCCCCGGCCAAGAAGACGACCGCCAAGAAGGCCACGGCGGCGAAGAAGACGACGACCGCCAAGAAGACGGCCGCCACGAAGACGACGGCCGCGAAGAAGACGACCGCCAAGAAGGCGCCGGCGAAGAAGACGACCACCGCGGCGAAGCGGACGGCTCCGGCTTCCTCCGAGGAGAGCTGACCGCAGCGCTTCGACCGCCTTGGACGTCGTACGTGAGCATCGGAAGGGCCGGGGTGACCCGGCCCTTCCGGCGTTCGCGGGGAGCGCATCCCGCGTTCCCGTTGGGCATATGTTCGGACGCGGCACCCGGGCACCGCACCGCTCCCGATAGGCTGGGCGGATGACGCGAGCCGAGCAGCCACCGGTCGTGAGCCCCACCTCCGACACACTTGCCGCAGACTCACGCGAGCGCGCCGTACGAGCCCTGTTGCGTGTTCCCCCGCTCCGGCGGTTGTGGAGCGCCCAGGTCGTCGGCAGTATCGGCGATTCACTCGCCCTACTCGTGCTTGTGCTGTTGTCGCTGCAAGCGGCGGTCCTCGAGGGCTCCTTCGGGGCCGGATACCGCGGGGCGGCCTTCGCCGTCGCCGCCGTGTTCGGTGCCCGGATCCTTTCCACCGTGCTTTTCGGAGCCGTACTCCTGGGGCCTCTGACGGCGCTCACCGCGCCCGGTGGCCCCGTCGACAGGCGCTGGCTGATGATCGGGGCGGACGCGCTGCGGCTCGCCCTGCTGGTCGTCGCGCCGCTGTGGATCGACTGGATGCCGGACAAGGCACTCATGATGATCCTGATCACCGTGTTCCTGGCGGGTGTCGGCGAACGCCTGTGGGCGGTCGCCAAGGAGAGCGCGGCTCCGGCGCTGCTCCCCGCACCGCCGCCGGAGGGTGCCGCCGTGCGCCCGCTGCCGGACCACCTCGACGCACTCCGCAGGCTCTCCCTGCGGACGAACTTCCTGTCCGTCCCCGCGGCCGCGGCCGTGCTGGTGGTCGCCGCGCTGATCGGTGAGCTGCTGGGCACCGGCTTCGACTGGTTCTCCTTCCACCAGGCCGCCCTCGGGTCCTACATCGCGGCGGGGCTCTTCTCCGCCTCCGTGTCGACCCTGTACTTCCTCGAACTCCCGGCCACGCAGACGCCCCGCCCGCGCTCGCCCCTGGAGGGCCTGCGCCGGCCGGCCGCCGGGACGGGGTCCGACAAGGGCCGCACCGGCAGCATCCCGCTGGTCGTCGCCGCGTGCTCCGCGGTCGCCGGGGCCATCGCCGCAGCCGCGGGCGTCTCCGTGCTGCACGCCGCCGACCTCGGTGGCGGGCCCGCCACCTTCGCCCTGCTGATCCTGGCCCTGACCGGGGGCACCGCGCTCGGCATCCGTACCGCGCGCAAGGTGCTGCCCGCCCTGTCGCGGCGCAGGCTGCTGGCCCTGGCGGTCGCCGTCACGGGCGTGGCACTGCTCGCCCTCGGCCTGGTGCCCGACACCGCCACCGGTCTGCTGATCGCCCTGCTCGCCGGTTACGCGGCGGGGGTCGCCGCCCACATCGGGCACGCGGTCATCGACCAGGAGACGGAGGCCTTCCGGCAGGCCAGGGCCACCGAACACCTCCAGGCCGTCGTCCGGGTGCTGGTCGCGCTCGGCGCGGTGGGCGGGCCGCTGCTCGCCGCCGCCATCGGACGGCACCGCCTGGGTTCCGGCGACTTCGTCTTCGCGCACGGTGGGGCGGCGTTCGCGCTGATGCTCATCGGCGCCCTGCTGCTGCCCGTCGCGGTGATCGTCCTCGCGAAGACCGACGACCGCTCCGGCGTGCCGCTCCGCCGTGACCTGAGGGAGGCGCTGCGCGGCGGCGACCCGGCCGTCGCACCCGCGGCGAACGGTTTCTTCCTCGTCCTGGAGGGCGGCGACGGAGCCGGCAAGACCACCCAGGTCGAGGCGCTCGCCGAATGGATCCGCGCCAAGGGCCACGAGGTCGTGGTGACCCGCGAGCCGGGGGCCACCCCGATCGGCAAGCGGCTGCGCTCGATCCTGCTGGACGTCTCCTCGGCCGGCCTGTCGAACCGGGCCGAGGCACTGCTGTACGCCGCCGACCGCGCCGAGCACGTGGACTCGGTCGTCCGGCCCGCGCTGGAACGCGGCGCGATCGTCATCTCCGACCGCTACATCGACTCGTCCGTCGCCTACCAGGGCGCCGGCCGTGACCTCGCCCCGACCGAGATCGCCCGGATCTCGCGCTGGGCGACGAGCGGGCTCGTACCGCATCTGACGGTGCTCCTGGACGTCGACCCGGAGACCGCACGGGAACGCTTCACCGAGGCGCCCGACCGGCTGGAGTCCGAGCCGGCCGAATTCCACACCCGGGTGCGGTCCGGCTTCCTCACCCTCGCGGCGGCCGACCCGGCCCGCTACCTGGTGGTGGACGCCGGGCAGGAACCGGAGGCGATCACCACCGTCGTACGCCACCGGCTCGACCGGCTGCTCCCGCTCTCCGAGGCCGAGATCAAGGCCCAGGAGGAGGCGCGCAAGGCCGCCGAGGAGGAGGCCAGGCGCAAGGCCGAGGAGGAGGCCGCACGCAAGGCCGAGGAGGAGCGGCTGGAGCGTGAGCGGCAGGCCCAGCTCGCCAAGCTCCGCGCCGAGGAGGAGGAGCGCAGGCGCCGCGAGGAGGAAGAGGCCCGGCAGCGCGAGGCCGAGCGGCAGGCGGAGGAGGCCCGGCAGCGTGCCGAGGACGCCCGCCGTCGCGCCGAGGAGGAGCGGGCCCGCCTGGAGGCCGAGGAGCGGGTGCGCGAGGCCGAGCAGGAGCGGCTGCGTCTGCAGGCCCAGGAGGAGGCGCGGCTCCGCAAGGAGGCCGAGGAACTTCGCCTGGAGAAGCAGCGCAAGGCGGAGGAAGCGCTGGTGAGGTCCGAGGAGGCCCGCCGCCGTGCCGAGGCCGACGCGGCCGCCCGGGCGGAGGAGGCCGCTGCCGCACAGCGGGCCCAGGAGTCCGGACGGCCCGGCTCCGGGTCCACGGGGCGGTCCGTTCCGGACAACGAGCTCACCGTTCCGACCCCGGTCGTGAACCCGAACGAGATCACCCAGCCCGTGCCGGTCGCCCGGCCGGACCGTCCGGCGCCGGAGGCGGACGAGACGACGGTCCTGCCGCCCGTGCGCGACGCGGACGAGACGGCCGTCCTGCCGCCCGTACGGGACGAGGACCCGTCCGGCCGCGACAGGCGCCGGCCCTCCGCTCCCGAGAGCGAGAACGAGCGCACGCGGGAGCTGCCGCAGGTCAGTGACGACCCTCGGGCAGGGCGCGCGGCCGAGGACGCTCCCCGCCAGAAGCGGCCGCGTTCCGACTGGGCCGAGGAGACGCCCCTCGACGATCTGCCGTCCCTGGCCGACGAACTGCTCGGCGGCCAGGACGACGACCAGGGCGGCTCCGGCCGGGGCGGGCGCCGGCCGCGCCGCTGACGGCCGCCAGGCCGGTCGTACGGGCACGGGTACGGGTACGGAACGCCGGGATTGTCAGACCCTTCCCGCACAATAGGGAGGCGCTGGGATTCCGGCGTTCCAGCACCACACCACCGGAAGGGCGGTGACCATGACCGTATGGGACGACCTGGTCGGACAGGACCGGGTGCAGGAGCAGCTCGGTGCCGCCGCCCGGGACGCCGATGTGCTGGTCACCGCCAGCTCCGCGGGCGAGCCGGTGCCCCCCGGCTCGAAGATGACCCATGCCTGGCTGTTCACCGGACCGCCGGGATCCGGCCGGTCCACCGCCGCCCGCGCCTTCGCCGCGGCGCTCCAGTGCACCAGCCCCGACCGCGCGCTGGGCGGAGCCCCCGGCTGCGGCTTCTGCGACGGCTGCCACACCGCGCTGATCGGGACCCACGCCGATGTCGAGGTGATCCGCACGGATCTGCTCTCGATCGGTGTGAAGGAGACCCGCGAGCTCGTCCGCCGCGCCCAGCTCTCGCCTGCCGTGGGCCGCTGGCAGGTCATCGTCATGGAGGACGCCGACCGCCTCACCGAGGGCGCGGGCAACGTCCTGCTGAAGGCCGTGGAGGAGCCCGCGCCCCGCACGGTGTGGCTGCTCTGCGCCCCCTCCCTGGAGGACGTGCTGCCCACGATCCGCTCCCGCTGCCGCCACCTCACCTTGCGTACGCCCCCGGTGGACGCCGTGGCCGATGTGCTGATCCGGCGCGACGGCATCGACCCCGAGCGGGCCGCGTCCGCCGCCCGTGCCACTCAGGGGCACATCGGCCGGGCGCGCCGCCTGGCCACGGACGAGCGGGCGCGTGCCCGCCGGGCCGCCGTGCTGAAGCTCCCGCTGCGCGTCCAGGACATCGGCGGCTGCCTGAAGGCGGCCCAGGAGCTCATCGACACGGCGACGGACGACGCCAAGCAGGTCGCCGAGGAGGTCGACGTCAAGGAGACGGACGACCTGAAGGCGGCGCTCGGCGGCGTGGCGGGCGGCCGGATGCCGCGTGGCACGGCGGGTGCGATGAAGGAGCTGGAGGACCGGCAGAAGCGCCGCAGGACGCGTACGCAGCGCGACAGCCTCGACCTCGCGCTCAGTGAACTCACCGGTTTCTACCGCGATGTGCTGGCGCTTCAGCTCGGTTCGCGGATCGCCCTCGCCAACACCGACGTACGGGACGCCCTGGACCGGATCGCCGAGTCGTCCACGCCCGAGCGCACCCTGCGCCGCATCGAGGCCGTGATCGCCTGCCGTCGCGCCCTCGACCGCAACGTCGCGCCGCTGCTCGCCGTGGAGGCGATGGCGGTGGCGCTCCGGGCGGGCTGAGGCCCGGGCAGGGTGCGTGGGGCGTGGTCACGCGAGGGGGGCGCGGGGGCGGGTGAATTCACCCGTATGAGCAGGGAATCGGGCGAGTCGTCACACGGCGGCTACGCTCCGGGGATGGACACCAGGCGCCTGCTCCGTTTCTTCGCCACCGCGCTCGGCACTGCCGGCCTTCTCGTCTCCGGCTGCAGCAGCGGAGGGTCGGCGCCGAGCGCGTCGGCGACGGGTTCGGCCGCCACCGAGGAGCTCGAGCCGTACTACGGGCAGAAGCTGCGCTGGCGGGACTGCGGAGTGGAGGGCTTCCAATGCGCCACGATGAAGGCCCCGCTGGACTACGCGAAGCCCGACGGCGGGGACGTGAAGCTGGCCGTCTCCCGTAAGAAGGCCACCGGCCCGGGCAAGCGGATCGGCTCGCTCCTGGTGAACCCGGGCGGCCCCGGCGGTTCGGCCGTCGGCTACCTCCAGGGGTACGCGGCCATCGGCTATCCCGCCCAGGTCCGGGCGCGCTACGACATGGTGGCCATCGACCCGCGCGGGGTGGCCCGAAGCGAGCCCGTCGAGTGCCTCACCGGCAAGGAGATGGACACCTACACGCAGGTGGACCAGACCCCGGACGACCAGGGCGAGATCACCGCGCTGGACAGGTCCTTCCAGAAGTTCGCCGACGGCTGCCGGAAGCGCTCCGGCACGATCCTCCCGCATGTGTCCACGGTCGAGACGGCCCGGGACATGGACATCCTGCGCGCGCTGCTCGGCGACGAGAAGCTGCACTACGTCGGCGCCTCGTACGGGACGTTCCTCGGCGCGACCTACGCCGATCTGTTCCCCGCCCGGGTGGGGCGTCTCGTCCTGGACGGGGCGATGGATCCCTCGCTCCCCGCGGTCGACATCAACCGCGATCAGACCGCCGGCTTCGAGGCCGCCTTCCAGTCGTTCGCCGCGGACTGCGTGAAGCAGACCAGCTGCCCGCTCGGCACCACCTCCACCACGGACGCGGCGACCGCGCTGAAGAAGCTCTTCACCGATCTGGACGCCGAGCCGGTGCCGACGGGGGAGACCCGGCAGCTGACGGAATCCCTGGCGACCACGGGCGTGATCGCCGCGATGTACGACGAGGGCGCCTGGCCCCAGCTCCGCGAGGGCATCGCGGGCGCGCAGCGCAAGGACGGCTCCGGTCTCCTCTCGCTGGCCGACAGCTATTACGATCGCGAGCCGAGCGGGAAGTACGCCAATCTGATGTTCGCCAACGCCGCGGTGAACTGCCTCGACCTGGAACCCGCCTTCGACGGCCCCGCCGAGGTGGAGAAGGCGGTCCCGGAATTCGAGAAGGCCTCCCCGGTCTTCGGCAGGGGCTTCGCCTGGGCCGCGCTGAACTGCGCCGCCTGGCCCGTGGAGCCCACCGGCACCCCGCACCGCACCGAGGCGGAGGGCGCCGCCCCGATCGTCGTGGTCGGCACCACCCGCGACCCGGCCACTCCCTACAAGTGGGCCGAGTCCCTCGCGGACCAGCTCTCCTCCGGCACTTTGCTCACCTACGAGGGCGACGGCCACACGGCGTACGGGCGGGGCAGCGACTGCATCGACACGGCGATCAACACCTACCTGCTGGACGGCACGCCGCCGAAGAACGGTAAGAAGTGCACCTGACCTGCGGATACGGCGACGGGGGCGGGCGGTACGGAGCACCCCCGGAAACTGTGTAGACTTGGCGTCGCTGCTGACCGCACCATGGTGCGACAGAGCGTGCCGCCTTAGCTCAGTTGGCCAGAGCAACGCACTCGTAATGCGTAGGTCTCGGGTTCGAATCCCGAAGGCGGCTCTGTGGAAGCCCCAGGACTCACTCGCCGTGACCTGGGGCTTTTGCTTTGCGTGGATGGCGCGGCGGCCTCTTCGGCACGTGCCCGGGATGTCCTTCGGGGCGTTCGCCGGTAGTCCTTCCGCCCCCGGCACAGACCTCCGCCTGATGTGTCCCGCGCTCCATCTGGATGCCCCCGCATGCCCCCGGGGTACGGAGGCGCGATCGTGGAGTCATGGTCGGCACGCGTGCGGCGCGCGGCGATGTGAGCGAGGGCCTGAGCGTCGGCGTTTCTCACGGGTCCCGCTTCGATCGCGTGTCACCGGGCACTGGTGCGGGAGCAGTCGAGCGGCAGACGTCCCGGGTCGGCCGGGAGGACGAAGGACGCGCGCATGAGAGAGAACGCAGTACGACGGCCCGTGGTGCCCGAGGTCCCGTCCCGTTCCGGTGGAGCGGATGACTTCGACGCCCGTGCCCTGCGCGAGGAGACCGCCGCGCGCTTCGGGGCGGCGGTCGGCGCGATCGACGCGGGGGAGCTGAGCTTCCCGCTGCCCGGCAGTGGCGCCACCGCCCAGCGCTTCGCCTCCCTGCGGGCCGTGGCCGAGGACGATCTGTGCCTCGCCCGGCTGGTGGAGGGCCATGTCGACGCCACGGCGATCCTCGCCGAGCTCGACGGTCCCGCTCCGGCACCCGGCGAGCGCTGGGGGGTGTGGGCGGCCGAGCCACCGGGCGAGGGGCTCTCCGCCGTCCGGGGTGACGACGGGCGGTGGAGCGTCAGCGGGCTCAAGCAGTACTGCTCCGGGGCCCACAGCTGCACGCACGCACTGGTCACCGCCCGCGCCGAGGACGGCCGGCGGCTCTTCGCCGTGCCGTTGGCGGAGGGCGCGTGCGAGCCGGTGGAGGGCAGCTGGCAGGCGCTCGGCATGGCCGGTTCCGACACCCCGGACGTGCGCTTCCGCTCGGCGGCGGCCGAACCGGTCGGGGGCGTCGAGGGGTACGTGGAGCGGCCCGGCTTCCAGCACGGAGGCATCGGGGTGGCGGCCTGCTGGCTCGGTGGGGCGCACGCCGTGGCCCGCGTGCTGCGCGCCGCCGCCCACCGCGGGGGCGGTCAGCACCTGGACGCCCACCTCGGCGCCGTCGACATCGACCTGCGGGCGGCCGGTCTGCTCCTGGAGGCCGCGGCGGCCGACATCGACGCCGACCCGCTGGACGCCAAAGGTGAGGCGAGGCTGCGCAGCCTGCGGGTGCGGGGCTTCGTCGAGGCCGTCTGCGACCGCACGCTGGGACACGTGGGCCGGGCCACCGGCGCCGGGCCGCTGTGCCACGACCGGCGCCACGCACGTGATGTCGCCGACCTGACCGTCTACATCCGGCAGCACCACGCCGAGCGCAGCCTCGCCGAGCTCGGTGCCCTGGTCAGCGGCCGGGAGGACGCGTGACCACGCACACCGACGGCACGGCGCCGTACGCCGACGCCATCCAGGCCCCCGGCACCGACGAGAGCGTGTGGGAGGCGTGGGCCGGCTGGGAAGGCATGCCCGAGTTCCCGCTGCCGCCGCCTGGCCGGATCGTCGTGGTCGCCGCCCATCCGGACGACGAGGTGCTGGGGCTCGGCGGCACGCTCGCCCGGCTCGCCGACGCCGGGCACCGCCTCACCGTGGTGTCCGTGACCGACGGGGAGGGATCGCACCCGCACAGCAGGGTGCTGAGCCCCGCCGAGCTCGTCCGGGTCCGCGCCGAGGAGACCCGGACCGCCCTCGGACGGCTCGGTGCGGGGGACGCCGGGATCGTACGGCTGCACGTTCCCGACTCCGGGGTGCACCGGCACGAGGAGGAGGTGCGCCGGGCCCTCGTCCCGCTGTGCGCGGGGGCGGACCTGGTCGCGGCGCCGTGGACCGGCGATGTGCACAGCGACCACGAGGCGGCCGGCCGCGCGGGGCGGGAAGCGGCGCGCGAGGCGGGTGTGCGGTTCGCCGAGTACCCCGTCTGGATGTGGCACTGGGCGCGCCCTGATGACCCCCGGGTGCCGTGGGGCCGGGCGGCGCGGCTCACCCTGCCCGCCGGGATCCAGGCCCGTAAGCGGCACGCCGTCGATGCCTTCACCTCGCAGATCCGGCCGCTGGGGCCGGGGCCCGAGGACGCGGCGGTGCTCCCTCCGGAGGAGCTCGCCCATCATCTGCGCCCCCGCGAGGTGGTGTTCCTGTGAGCACCCCGGCCGGATACTTCGAGGAGATGTACCGGGGTGAGGACGACCCCTGGCACCTCCGGGAGCGCTGGTACGAGCAGCGCAAGTACGCGCTGACCCTGGCCTCGCTGCCCAGACCCCGCTTCCGTAACGCCTTCGAACCCGCCTGTTCCGTCGGGCAGCTGACGCGGCTGCTGGCCCCTCGGTGCGAGCGGCTGCTCGCCGCCGACCGGGTCGCCTCGGCCGTGGACACCACCCGGCGGCGCACCGAGGACCTCGGGAACGTGGAGGTTGACCAGCTCACGGTGCCCGAGGAGTGGCCCGAGGGGCGCTTCGACCTCGTCGTGCTGTCCGAGCTCCTCTACTACTTCGACGAGAGGCGCCTGGACGCACTGCTGGCACGGGCCACCGGCTCGCTCGAACCGGGCGGCACCCTGGTCACCGTGCACTGGAACCACCCGGTGCCCGAGCACCTCTTCACCGGTGCGCAGCTGGCCGACAGGCTCGCCCGTGAACCCGGCCTGCTGCTGCGGACCGATCACCGGGAGGAGGACTTCGTCCTCCAGACCTTCAGCCGGGTCACGCCCGGTGGGGCCGCGCCCCTCTCGCCCGCCGCCTTCGAGGGGCTCGTATGACGGGGATCGCGGCCATGGCCGTGGTGATACCGGCGCACAACGAGCAGGCGCTGCTGCCCGCCGCCCTCGCGGCCGTGTCCCGCGCCGCCCGGCACCCCGCCCTCGCGTCCACCCGGCTGGTCGTCGTGGTCGCCGCCGACGCCTGTACGGACGCGACGCGCTCGGTCGCGCACGGGGCGGGCGCCCTGGTCGCCCCGCTCGACGCCCGCAGCCCGGGACGGGCGAGAGCGGCCGGCGCGGCGCTCGCCCTGCGTACCCTCGGCCTGGACCCGGGCACCGTGTGGATCGCCTCCACCGACGCCGACAGCGAGGTCCCGCGCCGCTGGCTCGCCCACCAGCTGGCCTGCGCCGGGCAGGGCTGGGACGCGGTGGTGGGCACCGTCCGGCCCCATGGATGGCCGCCCGCGCTCGGTGACGTGATCAGCCGTCACCTGCGGGAGTACGAGGCGGCCGGCCGGCACCCAGGCCTGCCGGACCTCCATCCGCATGTCCACGGCGCCAACCTCGGCGTACGGGCGGACGCCTACCTGGGCTGCGGGGGCTACCCGGCGCTGGAGACCGGTGAGGACCACGCCCTGGTCGCCGCCCTGCGGACGGGCGGCCACCGTGTCCTGCGCACCCGGCGCTTCCCGGTGCTCACCTCCGCGCGGCTGACGGCACGTGCGCGCGGCGGGTACGGCGATCATCTGGGCCGGCTCGCGGAACCCGTACCGCGATCCGGCCGGGACACGGGGGCCGGAGGCGGAAGTTCGTGCCAGGACAGCGTGACCGGAGCGGGAGGGGGTGGGTTTCCATGACCGGTCGTACGGCGAGGACCGAGCAGGCGGCCGAAGGGTGGCTCGCCCGCGTGGAGCGGTGGTGGCGGCGGGCTCTCGCCTACGACGGGGACGAGCGCGACACCCTGCGGGTCATCGGGAAGTCCACCCTCGCCGCCACCCTGTCCTGGCTGGTCTCCTACGTCGCGCTCGACGCCCGCTCGCCCGCCTTCGCCCCGTTCTCGGCGGTGCTGATCATGCAGGTGACGGTCTACCGCTCGGTCGTGCAGTCGCTGCGCTACGTCGGGGCCGTCGTCGCGGGGGTCGTGGTGCAGGCCGCCCTCGGGCTGCTCGTCGGCCCTGACCTGGTGACGTTCGTGCTCGTCGCGATCATCGCCCTCGCGATCGGCCGCTGGCACATCCTGGGCGTCCAGGGTCCGCAGGTCGCCACCGCCGCCTTCTTCGCCTTCTCGACGTACACCTCGACGACGGGGGACGCGCAGCGGCTGCGCGCCCTGGGGGAGATCGTGCTGCTGGTCCTCATCGGCTGCGCGATCGGCATCGCCGTCAACGTCCTCGTGGCTCCGCCGCTGCGCTACCGCGGTGCCGAGTACGGCATCCGCAGCCTCGCCCACACCCTGAGGGACCTGCTCGCCGACATGTACCCCGTGCTGGCCGAGGGGGTGCCCGACCAGGACACCACCGGAGGGTGGCGGTCCAGGGCGGCGCGCACCGGCGGGATGATCGGGCAGGCATGGTGGGGCCTGGAGACCGCCAAGGAGAGCCTGCACCTCAACCCCCGGCGCCTGCCGCGGCGTTATCGCGGGCACCCCGGCTTCCAGGGCTACGAGTCCGTGCTGGGCGCCCTGGAACGCACGCTCTACCAGGTGGCCGCCCTCACCCGCGGTCTCGACCGGTCCCGCGAGGAGGAGGAGGACGAGGCCCGCGGGCCGTTCCTCCAGCGGTACGCGGCGTTCCTGGAGGCGGCCGCCGAGGTCGCCGAGGTGCTGACGACGCTGGACGAGACGACCCTGCTGCCGCAGGCGAAACGGCTGGAGCGGCTCACCGACGACGCCGGGGCGCGCCGGGACGACGTGGTCGAGGAGACCCGGCGGCGGTCCTTGTCCCTGGCCGACCCCTCGATGCCGTACGGGATCCTCGTCACCGAGGCGACGCGGCTCCTGGAGGAGTTCCGGTACACCAGCCGGGTCCTCCTCGAAGTGGCCCAGGAAGCGGAGCGGTCCAAGGGAGGCGGCTCGCGGCGGCGGCCCCGGCGGCGGTCGAGGGCGGCTGACGGGGACGGCTGACGGGGGCGGCGCGCATGCGGAGAGCCCCAGGTCCCCCTGTGACCTGGGGCTCTCCGTGCGCCGGCTGGGCGCGGACACCGGCCGCCGTCTAGAACGGCGTCAGCGTCAGCCGCGCCTCGGTGGGCGCGGTGTCCTGGATGTACGAGGCGAAGTCGGCCACGTCGTCGAAGGCGAAGCCGTACGCCTTGCCGTCCTTTGTCGCCGCGTGGACGGCCGCCGAGTAGTGGTTGGTCAGCGGCGACGCCGTGTAGAAGGCCGCCGGGTCGGTGGTCGGCTGGGCCGGGGCGCTGATCAGCGTGGAGCGGTTGAAGCCCGCGCCGAGGACCGCGGCGACGGGGCCGGTCGTGCCGTCGTTGGGGGCGGCCAGGTTGCCGTCGCAGAAGAGCACGTCGCGGGTGGTCGGCTTGGAGAAGGAGACCGGGGCGGGGCCGTCGAACACGAACTTCTCGCCGCGGATCCGGCCGGTGAAGGTGCCCGCGTTGGTGGTGACGGTGAGGTCCTTGCCGGTGTAGGTGCTCCACACCTCGTCGATGTACGGGGCGAAGTAGTCCTTGTCGAAGATCCCCGCGTCCAGGCCGTGGCCGGGGGCGATGATGCGCCGGTCCTCCACCACGAGGGGCGCGAACTCGGGTATCTCGCGGAGCGCCGCGAAGGCCTGGGCGCGTCCGCCGTCGCGCAGGGTGCCGACGGTCTGGTCCTGGGATCCCGTCAGCCCGATGCTCAGGGGAACGCTGAACATGTCGACCATGGTGGTGTTGCAGTACATCCCCGAGGAGTTGTACGTGAACTCCGCGCAGTCGTGCAGCACCGCGTAGTTGGGGTCGGAGGTCACCCAGCCCGCGGGGTACTGGAGGGCGGCGTTGCCGTCGCCGTCCGCCACCGCCTTGAACTTCAGCTTGTCGCCCAGGGCGACGTAGATCCGTCCGGACATGTACGGCAGCGACAGCTTCGTCTCACCGCTGCCGGACAGGGCGATGGCGTAGTCGGTGTAGCCGTCCGCGCCGTTGTCGGAGAGGGCGATGGGGGCCACGGTGCCCTCAGGGGTGACCCGGACCTGCTTACCGTCCTGGTTGCCCACGATGTAGACGTACACCGAGGAGTTGGCGAACGAGCCGGAGTTGTTCACGATCGTCAGCGGGAGCGCGCCGGCGGCCGAGGCCTTCGTACCGCCGTCGTCCGGGTCGGCCCCGGCGAGGGCGTGCGGGGCGATCACGGCGACGGCGGGGACGGCCACGGCGGCTCCGGCGAGAGCGGTGAGCAGCTTGCGGCGGGAGAGGTCGCGCTGGTGACGAGGGGTCATGTGGGGGCACTTCCTTCGTACGCGTGGGTGGGGTGGTGGGGCAGAGGGTCCAGGGCCTGACGGTCAGGCGACGGTCCACTTCTGATGGGCCCGGCCGGTGCACGTCCAGATCCGGAGGCGGGTGCCGTCGGCCGAGGAACCGCCCGTGGCGTCGAGGCACTTGTCCGCCCCGGTGTTGGTCAGGTCGCCGGCCTGGGTGTGGACCCATCTCTGGGCCGCGGTGCCGTTGCAGGTGTAGAGCTGGACGGGGGCACCGTCGGCGGTGGAACCGCCCTGCACGTCCAGGCACTTGCCGAGGGCGCGCACGGTTCCGTCACCGGCCACCGTCCACTTCTGGGCTGCGACGCCGTTGCAGTCGTGCAGCTGGACCGGGGTGCCGTCGGCGTCCGACGCGCCCGCGACGTCGACGCACATACCGCCGATGCCCTTGATCGGGCCGCTCGTGCCTGAGTCGCCTGAGCCGCCCGAGCCGCCGGGTCCTTCGGAGGAGGCGGAGACCCGTACGTAGTCGACGGTCATCGTCTGCGGGAGGGTGGTGGAACCGTCCGGGCTGCCCGGCCAGTCACCGCCGACGGCCAGGTTCAGGATGACGAAGAAGGGGTGGTCGAAGACCCACTTGCTGCCGTTCAGATCGGCGGGGGTGCGCGTCTGGTAGGTCCGGCCGTCGACCGACCAGACCACGGAGCCGGGGCTCCAGTCGACCGCGAAGGTGTGGAAGTCGTCGGCGAAGGCCTTGCCGTCGGGCAGGCTGTAGGAGGCACCGATGCCGCCGCCACCGGAGTAGCCGGGGCCGTGGATGGTGCCGTGCACGGCCCCGGGCTCCTTGCCGACGTTCTCCATGATGTCGATCTCGCCGCTGTTCGGCCATCCCGCGCTGCCGAGGTCGTCGCCGAGCATCCAGAAGGCCGGCCAGATGCCCTGGCCGCGCGGGATCTTGATCCGGGCCTCGTAGCGGCCGTACGCCTGCGTGAAGGTCTTCGCGGTGTTCAGCCGGGCGGAGGTGTACTGGCAGGTTCCGTACCAGCACCGCAGGCCGGCGTCGCTGTTCTTGCGGGCGGTGATGACCAGATTCCCGTTGCCGTCCAGGGACGCGTTGTCGGTGCTGTCCGTGTAGTACTGCAGCTCGTTGTTGCCGTTGCCCGAACCCCCTTTCTCCAGCGTCCATTTCGAGGGATCCGGGGCGCTGCCGGCGGCTCCGTCGAACTCGTCGGCCCAGGTCTGCGCCGCGGCGGGGGCGGCGTCGGCCCGGGGGGTGGCGGGCCCGGTCGTGGTCATCAGGAACGCGGCGGTGAGCGCGGCGGAGACCAGGAGGACCAGCCCGACTGGTGACCATCTGCGTGCGCGGTGGGAGGCCATGGGCTACGTACCTTTTCTGTGGGGGAGAACAGGTCGTGGGGAAGGGACGGGACGCGGTGCCGGGGGCGCGCGGGAGAGCATGCGGAGGCGCGTTCTGAGAGCGCTCTCGTCCTGCGGTGTCCGCCGCCGACGGAGCCCGATGCTACGCAGACGCAACGGCCGGGCCAACTGCCGTTGCGGCGGTGAAATCGCCCTGACCTGCGGTTACTTGGCGGAGCGGCCGTACGGCCCGGATCCCTTAAGGCGCTTTTAGTGCGGGCTTAAGACCGGAGGACCGTTACCCTGCCGCGGATGAACCCTCACGACAGCTTCCCGGCCGACCTCCCGCGCGGCCTTCCCGACCACCACGCGACCGGCACGACCGACGGTGCGGTGACGGCCGATGACTCCGGGGGGCCGCCGGGGCCGCTCGTCGGCCCCGCCTGGCTCGCGGCGAGGCTCGCGGCAGGAGGGACTGTGGTTCTCGACGCCTCGGTGGGTGCGCACCGCGCGGCGCCGTACCGCATTCCCGGGGCGCGGCGCTTCGACATCGACGGGGTGATGTCCGACGACTCCGTGCCGCTGCCGCACACGATGCCCGGCGCACACCGTTTCACCGAGGAGATGCGTGCCCTGGGCGTCGGCGGCACGGACACCGTCGTGGTCTATGACGCCGCCGGTGTCTACTCCAGTGCCCGCGCCTGGTGGATGCTGCGCGCCATGGGCTTCGACCGGGTCGCGGTGCTCGACGGCGGGCTGCCCGCGTGGACCGAGGCCGGGCTCCCGGTGGAGGAGGCGGAGGAGAGGGCCGCCCCCGGAGGCGCCGGGCGCGCGGGTGACTTCACCGCCCGGCCCCGCGAAGGGATGCTGGTCGGCAGCGACGCGGTGGCGGCCGCCCTGGCCGACCCGGGGGCCGCCGTCCTGGACGCGCGCTCCAGGGAACGCTTCGCCGGCACGGTGGCCGAGCCGCGTCCGGGGCTGCGGCGGGGTCACATGCCCGGGGCGCTGAACCTGCCGTTCGGGGAGATCCAGCGTGACGGCCGCATGCTCCCGGCCCCGGAACTGCGCGCGGCGTTCGGCGCGTTGCTGGGCGAGCGGGAACGCCTCGTCGTCAGCTGCGGATCCGGCGTCACCGCCTGCGTCCTGGCGCTGGGTGCCGAACTCGCCGGATACACCGGGGTGTCGGTGTACGACGGTTCGTGGAGCGAATGGGGCCTTCCGTCCGAACTCCCCGTCGTGACAGGCCCTTAGGGCCGCCCCCCCCGCCTCGTTCTGCGCACGGGTGCCCAGAACGAGCCGGTCGGGGAATGAGTGCCGTGGACCGTGCGGCCTGAGTACCCGGGCGCATGCCGCGGAGTACGTGCCTCCCGCAGGCTGGAAGGCACGTACTCCGCAGTGCTGAAAGGCAGCCGCGCATGTTTCCCGCACTCCCCGCCCCCGCCTCCACGGCGCCCGCGCCCCGCCCCCGCCCCGCCACGACGAGCCAGGTCTTCCTGGTCGCCCTGATCTGGTGCGTGCCGCTCGCCGCGCTGAGCTTCCTCGGGTTCCTGGTGCTGATGGTGGCGATGTGGAGCGCGGCCTCCGGGGAGTCCCCCGCCTCGTTCCTGCTGGGCGCTGCCGGGGTGGTCGCGGTCGGCGCCGCCGTGCTGACCGGGCTCTACCACTCCCCTCCGCTGCGCCGCATGGTCCCGATGAACCGGCTGGCCCTGCTCGGCGTCGTGGTGTGGCCGTTCCCGGTGATCACCCTGGCGTACGCCCTCAACGGCTGAGCGGCCCCGGTCATTCGCGGGCGCCTGCCACCTCCACCGGCCGCGTGCGCAGGGCTGCCAGCGCGGGCAGTACGGCGGAGACCGAGGCCGCCACGGCACACGCGGCCAGTACGGCGCCGACGGGCGCCCACGGGACGACCACCGGGGAGCTCACCGAGAGCAGTGCCAGGGCGCTCCTCACCCCCAGCAGGTTCAGCGCGGCCACCGTTCCGCCCAGGACCGCTCCCACGGCCACCACCATCAGCGCCTCGACCGTCACCAGCCGGAGCACCTGGGGTGCGGTGGCCCCGGTGAGGCGGAGCACCGCCAGATCGCGCACCCGGTCCGATGTGGCCATGACCAGGGTGTTCGCCAGGGCGATCCCGGTGTACAGCAGGGCGATGCCCAGGATGAGCAGCAGGCCCGTCCGGGTGCTGCCGCCGGTGCGCGGATGGTGAGCGGCCATCCAGGCGTCACGCGTCATGACCGGGGTGCCCGTGTCGCGCCCGGCCCGCTCCAGGAGGGCGCGGACGGCCGAACGGTCCGCCCCGTCGAGGACCTTGACGTCGATACGGTCGACGGCGGCCCCGGCCGCGTTCGCCGGGGTCACGTACACCCCGTTGCTCCCCGTGCCGGTCCGCATCACGGCCGCGACGCGGAGCGACACCGCGCGGCCGTCGCCCAGCCAGACGCGCACGCGCTCGCCCACCGTCCGTGTCTCCCACTCCTCGTTGACGACGATGGAGCCGTCGTCCAGGTCCGTGAGCCGGCCGGCGACCAGGGGCAGCCGTGCCGTCGCGGCCAGGGTGGCCGGATCGGCTGCCCGTGCCTCCGACGAGATGAGCGCGGTGCCCTCTTCGAGCACGGTGACCCCGGTGGTGCGGGAGGCCCCGGCCACGGCTCCCGGGACGCTCCGTACGCGCTGGACGAAGCGGGGGTCCAGCGGACCGTCCCCGCCGGCCACGAAGTCGGCACCGGAGACGGCGGCAGCCTCGGTGGCCCTGGCCTCGTCGAGGGTGGCCACGGTGCCCGGCAGCGAGCCCGCCAGAGCCACGGTGATCAGCACGGGCGCGGCGACCGCGGCGGTGCGGCGCACCGAGGTGGAGGCGTTCTGCCGGGCCAGCAGACCGGTGGCGCCCGGCAGCCGGGCGGGGAGCCAGGTGAGCAGTCGGGTCAGCGGGCCCACGAGGAGGGGCGCGAGCAGCGCGCAGCCGACGATGACCCACATCGGTTGCAGGATGTACGCCTTCCGCTTGAGTACGTCCCCGGGGTCGGTGAGCAGGGACCAGCCCAGCAGCCCGAGACCGGTCAGCAGGACGGCCGCGCCCAGCAGGATCCGGCTCGCCGGCATCGTCCCGTCGTCCACGGCCGCGTCCCGCAGCGCCTCCACGGGGCGGATCCGGCCCGCGCGGTGGGCGGAGACGGCGGCCCCGGCGAGCGCCACGGCCAGGCCGGTCCAGAAGGCGGTGTGCAGCGGCCAGTTCGCGTCGCCGATGGCGAACCAGGCCGGGGCGAGGCCCTCGTGGACCAGCCGCCGGGCCAGCACGGGTGCGGCTGCCGCGCCCAGCAGACAGCCGGCGGCCGATGCCAGGGCGCCGATCACGAGAGCCTCCACGACGACCGTGCGCCGCACCTGCCCGGGCGTGGCGCCCGCCGTGCGCAGCAGCCCGAACTCCCGCCTGCGCTGGGCCACGGCGAAGGAGAACGTCGACGCGACGACGAAGACCGAGACGAACCCGGTGATGCCGGCCGCGGTGCCGAGCAGCGCGTTGACGGCGGTCAGGGCCTCGGCGTCCCGGTCGGGATCGGGGTCGGCCCGGCGCCGGTCGTCCCCGGTCAGGACGCTGATGCCGGGGAACGCCCGGGTCAGCCGCCGTACCGCCGCCGCGTCGGCGCGCACGGCCACCGCGTCGACGGCCGGGTGGACACGGGCGGCCTCGGCGTCGTCGAAGAACACCGCCGTCTCGAAATCCGTGGCGGCCACCGTCCCGACGACCGTTCGCGGGCCCGTCGCGGACGGGACGCCGGGGACGGTGATCCGGAGCCGGTCGCCCGCCCGCAGGCCACGCCCCGGGCCCGCGTCCGCCGTCACGACGACCTCGCCGGCCCCGGCCGGGGGGCGGCCGGACAGCAGGCGGTACGGGGTGGCGGCGGCGATGGACCAGGGATGTCCCACGGCGTCGGACCCGGCCGCACGCAAGGGGAACGTACGGTCCTCGGCCGCCGGCCCCAGCGCGGAGAGCCCGTCGGCCAGGTCCCGCGGCACCGGGCGGGGATCGGTGAGCCGGGCCGTACGCTCCCCGGCGGGGGTGGCGACCCGGAGGGTGTCCGACGGTGCCACCACGACCGGTGCCGCGGCGAAGCGCTCCGGGGCGCGCCCGGGCGCGTCGAAGGTGGCCGCGAGCGCCAGGCCCGTCATGGCGATCAGCCCGGCGCCCAGGGTGAGCGCGACGAACGAGCCGACGAAGGTGACCCAGCGGGTCCGCATCGAGCGCAGTGCCGAGGTCAGCACGGGACCACCGCCAGGGCGGTCATGCGCGCGGCGATCTCTCCGGCGGCCGGGTCGTGCAGCTCGTCCCGTACCGATCCGTCGGCCAGGAACAGCACCCGGTCCGCGTAGGAGGCGGCGACCGGGTCGTGCGTCACCATGATCACGGTCTGGCCGGCGTCCGCCATCGACCGCAGCAGCTCCAGGACCTCCCGGCCGGTACGGGAATCGAGCGCCCCGGTCGGCTCGTCGCCGAACAGCACCTCGGGGCGGGTGACCAACGCCCGCGCCAGAGCCACGCGTTGCTGCTGGCCGCCGGAGAGCTCGGTCGGCCGGTGGCGGGCCCGCGAGCCCAGGCCGACCCGCTCCAGCACCTCGCGTACCTCCGTACGCCGGGGTCTGCGGCCCGCGAGGCGCAGGGGGAGCGCCACGTTCTGCTCGGCGGTGAGGGCGGGCAGCAGGTTGAAGGCCTGGAAGACGAACCCGATCCGTTCGCGGCGCAGCAGGGTGAGCCTCCGCTCGCTCAGCCCGGTCATCTCCGTGTCCCCGAGGAACACCCGGCCGGACGTGGGGCGGTCGAGGCCTGCCGTGCACTGGAGGAGCGTCGACTTGCCCGAACCGGACGGTCCCATGACCGCGGTGAAGGAGCCCCGGGGGATGGTGAGGCTCACTCCGTCCAGCGCGGTGACCGCGTCGGCGTGCTTTCCGAAGGACCGGGTGACGGTGTCGAGCCGTACGGCTGCGGGTCGTGGATTCATGGTCTCCACCCAACCGCCGCCGCGCGGCGGCCACATCGCAGCGAGGGGGAGTCCTGGGGTGGAGCCAGCTCCACCCTCCGCACCCCCGCCCCCAGGGTGGTGGCGACCGGTCCGCGCTGCATAGCGTGCGGCCCATGAGCCCACTCACCCTCCGGCAGGCCCTCGTACGGCGCCGTTATCTCCTCGGCGTCTGGCCGTGGCGTGCGGCGCTGTATCTGCTGAGCGGAGTCCTGACGGGGGCGGCGATCCTCGTCGCCGTCCTGCTGCTCGCCGTGGTGGGCGGTGCGCTGGCCGTGGTGCTCGTCGGCCTGCCGCTCCTGCTGGTGCTCGCCCTCGTGGGCATCCCGGTGGCGGCCGTCGAGCGGCGCAGGCTGCGGATGGTCGACCCGGTGCCCCTCGGGGACCCGCACCGGGCCCCGGAGCGCGCCGGACTCGGGGCCTGGCTGCGTACGCGGCTCCAGGAGCAGGCGACCTGGCGGGAGTTCGGGTACGCGCTGCTGTGCGCCGGGGTGCTGTGGCCCCTGGAGGCCCTGCTCGTCGGAGGTGTACTGGCGGTATGCGGCGGACTGTCGGCGACCCCGGTGGTCATGGCGGCCGTCACCGGCGGCGAGGAGGTGCGGGTGCTGAAGCTGTACCTCGCCGACTCGTACCCGCAGGCCTTCGCCGCGGCGCTGCTGGGTGTTGTGCTGCTGCCGCTGTTCGCCTATCCGCTCGGCTGGGCCGCGGTGGCGCGCGCGGCCCTCACCCGGGCGCTGCTCCCGTCGGCGCCCGACGGACGCGACGCCCGCATCGAGGAGCTGGGCCGCTCCCGGGTGCGGCTGGTGGACGCCTTCGAGGCGGAGCGCCGCCGGATCGAGCGCGATCTGCACGACGGGGCGCAGCAGCGGCTCGTCGCCCTCTCGATGACGCTCGGCCTGGCCAGGCTGGAGAGCCCTGCCGAGCCGCTCGGCGGGCTGCTGGCCAAGGCGCACGAGGAGGCGGGCGAGGCGCTGGTGGAGATCAGGGAGCTCATCCGGGGCATCCACCCCCGGGTCCTCACGGACCGGGGCCTGGCCGCGGCGGTCGAGGACGTCGCCGACCGCTCCGTCGTACCCGTCGAGGTGGACCTCGACCTGCCGGACCGGCTGCCGCAGCCGGTGGAGACCGCCGTGTACTTCGCCCTCTGCGAGGCGCTGGCCAATGTGGCGAGGCACAGCGGGGCGAGCCGGGCGTGGGTGACGGGCCGGGACGACGGGGAGCGGCTGACCGTCGAGGTGCGGGACGACGGGGCGGGCGGCGCGGCGACGACAGGGGGCACCGGGCTCCAGGGGGTGGCCGACCGGCTCTCCGTGCTGGACGGCCGGCTGCTACTGTCCAGCCCGCCCGGGGGGCCGACCGTGCTCCGGCTGGACGTCCCCCGGGTCCCCGCTCACCTGGTCGAATGAGGGTTGGATGCTGCGCGTCGTGCTGGCCGAGGACAGTGTGCTCCTGAGGGAGGGCCTCGTCGGCCTGCTGGAGAGGTTCGGCCACCGGGTGGTGGCCGCCGTCGGTACGGCCGGCGAACTGACCGCCGCCGTCGACGCACACGCCCCGGACATCGTGCTGACGGATGTACGGATGCCGCCCGGCTTCTCCGACGAGGGGCTCAGGGCCGTGGTGGCCCTGCGCGAGACCCGGCCCCGGCTGCCGGTGCTGGTCCTCAGCCAGTACGTCCAGCGGGCGTACGCCGAGGAGTTGCTCGACTCCGGCGACGGAGAGGGAGTGGGGTACCTCCTCAAGGAACGTGTCGGGAAGGTCGAGGAGTTCGTCGACGCGCTCCAGCGGGTCGCCGAGGGAGGCACGGTCGTCGACCCGGAAGTCGTACGCCAGCTCCTGAGGCACCGCCGCGACCCGCTGTCGCGGCTGACCGCGCGCGAGCGGGAGGTGCTGGCCCTGATGGCCGAGGGGCGCTCGAACGCGTCGGTCGCCGAGGCGCTGACGGTCAGTGAGGGAACGGTCAGCAAGCACTTCGGCTCGATCCTCACCAAGCTCGACCTCTCCCTGACCGACGCGACGAACCGCCGGGTCCTGGCCGTACTCGCCTATCTGAGGAAGTGAGCCGGGCTGCGGGGGGTGCCCCCCCGGGCGTGCCCAAGCCCCCGGGCGTGCCCGCGCCCCCGGGAGCGCCCCGCCGGACTGGACGCGGCCCGTCAGCCCGTCAGTGAGGCGACCAGCTCCGCCGCCTCGTCCAGCACCGCCTTCTCGTCCGCGGTGAGCCGAGGGTCGTCGGCGCGCAGGGCGGTGGCACGGGCGAGCGCCTCGGCGGGCACCCCGCCGTCGTCCGCGAACGCCGGGCGCAGGGCCGCCAGCAGGCCCCTGGCCTCGGCGCGGGCGGGGAACGACGGGTCGAGGGCCGCCTGGGCCAGGATGAGCGCGCTCATGGCCCGGTCCAGCGCGGGCGGCCCCTCGGAGGCCGTCAGCCAGTCGATCACCACGGCGCCCCCGGGGGCCAGGATCACGTTCTCCGGGTGCAGGTCCAGGTGGAGGATCCGGTCCTCGGGGTCCTGGGAGAGCCTCGGAGGGATCGCGTGCAGCTCCCGCAGGAGCCGCGCCAGGAGCTCCGCCCCCTCCGCCTCGGTGGTCGTGCCGGCCACCAGCGCCTCGGCCAGCGTCGGGCCGGTCAGCCGGCGCATCACCAGGTCCGTGGGCCGCGCGTCCTCGGCCGGGGGCCCGATGCGCGGGACGGGGAAGCCCGAGGCCGCGAGGTACGACATCACGGCCAGTTCACCGGCGGCGTCGATGCCGTCGCGGTAGCGGCGCAGGACCCAGGGGCCGTCGAGTGCGTACACGTCGGCGGTGCGTCCCGAGCCCATGAGCGGGCCTATATGCATGGGGGCAACCTACCCGCGCCGTCCCGCCCTGGGGAGTTCACCAGCGCATGTGGACGTCCTCGGCCCAGCCCAGCAGGTGTTCCACGGCGATCTCCTCGCCGTCGTCGGTGCGGATCCGGCCGTCGTAGTGGCCGAAGCGCTGGTCGGTGCGGTTGGCGATCAGACCGACGTCCGTGTGCACGGCCCGGTTGTGGAACGGGGTGAACGTCAGGTCCACCTGCCCGGTCGAGGGCGTACGGAGGGTCCAGGGCGCCAGCGCGTCGGAGACCGACCACCGCCAGTCCAGCTCCTCACCGATCTTGGTGAGCCGGCCGTCCACACAGAGGGCGTTCTCGGTGGAGCCGGTGCCCTCGGTCCAGCGCCCGCCGAACTGGAGGCCGACCGTGTGCCCGTCCGTACGCCCGGACGCCGCGCCCCAGTTCCAGTCGACCGTACGGGGCCAGCGGCCACGGCCGTGGTCCAGGACGGCCCAGGTCTGGTCGGGCTCCTTGCCGAACGTGAGGATCTCCCGCCCGATGCGCACCCGGCCGGTGGCGGGGAGCGCGGTGTGCTTGGACGTGTACTGGAAGCGCTGTTCGCTCCACGGGACGACCACCGAGAGCGACTCGTGCCCCTCGGGCCGTTGCACCAGGATGTCGACCTCCAGGGGCAGTCGCTCCGGGGTCAGACAGCGGGCGCGCAGCCTCGTGCCGGCGTTCTCGTCGCGGATCTCGATGCGCACCTTGCCCCCGGTCGGGCGGGCGGGGCCGACGACGACGTCCTCCGAGCCCGGCGCCCCGGCGATGGTGTCGGGGAGGTGCACTCCACGGCCGACGGGGACGATCGAGGAGCGCTCGAACTCGCGGCCGCCCGGGCCGAATTCGAGGACGTACACCGCGTTCAGCGCCAGGAAGTCGAGGTCGCTCACGGTGAGGGCCACCAGATGGGTGGGCGTGGTCACGCACCAGTACTCCCACCGCTTCGTCCGGCCCCAGCCCCGCAGATTGGCCCGGTGCAGCGGCTTCCGCGACCAGCCGATCGCCGCCGGATCGAGACTGCCGTCGGGCAGACAGAGGTCGACGGGCTCGGTGATCTCGTGCTCGTGCGTCGCCATGACCGGAGCCTATAGGCGGCACGCTGCCCCGCCCGGGCACGGCTCGGGGCGTGCCCCATAACGCGGTGGGAGGGGGTGGACGGGATCTCCTGCGGAGGGTCCGCGCGCGGCTACGTTTCCGGCAGTCCGCCCCGGGTTCCGCTCCCCCGGAGCCCGGCCCCCCGAACCCAAGGAGACCGACGTGGAGACGACCTTGCTCCGCAGACGCGTGTTCGCCGCAGGAGCCGCCGCCGTGGCGGTGGGCACGCTCGCCCTGGCCGGCGGGACCGGCATCGCCTCGGCAGGCCAGGCCGGCAGCGCCGTACCCGCCGCCGCAGAGCTGTCGCCGGGACTGCTCGACGCCATGAGCCGTGACCTCGGCCTCGACGCCGGTGAGGCCAGGGCCCGGATCGCGGAAGAGAACCGCGCGGCGGCCGTCGCGGCCGCCCTGGAGAAGTCCCTCGGCGCGGACTTCGCCGGGGCCCGGCTGGGCGACGGCTCCGCCGTCCTCACCGTCGCCACCACCGACCGGGCCGACATCGCCCGGATCACGGCCGCGGGAGCCCGCGCCGAGGTCGTCCGCCACAGCCTGGACCGCCTCGACGCCGCCAAAGCGGCGCTGGACGCGATGGCGTCGGTGAAGGCACCGAAGGACGTGCCCTCGTGGTACGTCGACGTGCGCGCCAACCGCCTGGTCGTCAACGCGGCCCGTACGGCGGCGGCGGACGGCTTCATCGCCGAAGCCGGGATACCCCGCGGCCTGGTGCGGGTCGGCCTCTCCTCGGAACAGCCCCGGGCCTACGCGGACCTGCGCGGTGGCGACGCGTACTACATGAACGGTACGGGCCGCTGTTCCATCGGCTTCCCCGTCAGGCGCGGCACCCAGAACGGCTTCGTCACCGCCGGGCACTGCGGAACGCCGGGCGTCACCACCACCGGCGCCAACCAGCAGGCGCAGGGCTCCTTCCAGGGATCCACCTTCCCCGGCCGTGACTACGCCTGGGTCGCGACCAACGCCAACTGGACGCCCCGCGCCCTGGTCAACGGATACGGCAACGGCGATGTGACGGTCACCGGGTCCACCCAGGCGGTGGTGGGCTCCTCGGTCTGCCGCTCCGGTTCCACGACGGGCTGGCACTGCGGCACGATCCAGCAGCACAACAGCAGCGTCACCTACCCGGAAGGCACCATCTCCGGGGTGACCCGCACCAGCGTCTGCGCCGAACCCGGCGATTCCGGAGGCTCGTTCATCTCGGGCAGCCAGGCGCAGGGCGTCACCTCCGGCGGCTCCGGGAACTGCTCCCAGGGCGGTACGACGTACTACCAGCCGGTCAACCCCGCGCTGGCCGCCTACGGCCTGACCCTCGTCACCAGCGGTACGCCGACCGACCCGCCCACCGACCCGACCGACCCGCCGACCGAGCCGGGCGGCACCTGGGCCGCGGGCACGACGTACGCCGCGGGCGCGGTGGTGACGTACGGCGGGGCGAGCTACCGCTGCCTCCAGGGGCACCAGGCCCAGCCCGGCTGGCAGCCGCCGAACGTGCCCGCCCTCTGGCAGCGGATCTGACGGTCCTCCGTAGTCGGAGGCGGCAGCGCGCGCCCGGTCCTGGCCCCGTCCCGGCCCGGGCGCGCACTGCCCGTCGGCCAGGGCTACTTGGCGTCCGAGTAGCGCTCCACGACCGCCGTACTGAACGGGAACCGCACCGGCGTCTCCCCGAACGCGATCCGTCCGGCGAGGTCCCCCGCCTCGCGGATGGCCGCCACGACCGCGGGCGCCTCCTCGGCGGGGCAGTGCACGATCACCTCGTCGTGCTGGAAGAACACCAGCTCCGCGCGCATCCCTCCGGAGGCGAGCGTGCGACGCAGCGCCGCCAGGAGCAGCAGCGCCCAGTCCGCCGCACTGCCCTGGACCACGAAGTTACGGGTGAAGCGGCCCCGCGCCCGGGCGTTCGACGAGGCGTAACCCGGGGTGAAGCCGTAGGTGCCGGTGTCCTCCCCGGCCGTCGGTTCCTCGCTCTCCTGCGGGATGCCCGCCTCGCCGTCCTCGCCCGCCCCGGCCGCCGGCGGGCTCGTGCGCCCCAGCCAGGTGCGGACGAGACGGCCCTCCTCGCCGGCCTTCGCCGCGTCGTCGACGTACGCCACGGCGAGCGGGAAGCGGCGCCGCAGTGCCGCCAGGTTCTTCAGGCCGTCACCGGAGGTCTGCCCGTAGATCGCGCCCAGCAGCGCGATCTTGGCGTGGTCGCGGTCGCCGTGGAACGCCCGGTCGGACAGGGCCTTGTAGAGGTCGCCCTCGTGCCCGGCCACCTCCATCAGACCCCGGTCGCGGGAGATCGCGGCCAGCACGCGCGGCTCCATCTGGTCGGCGTCCGCCACGACCAGCCGCCAGCCGTCGTCGGCGACGACCGCCTGGCGTATCACCTTGGGGATCTGCAGAGCCCCGCCGCCGTTGGTCGTCCAGCGCCCGCTGACCGTGCCTCCCGGCTGGTACTCGGGGCGGAAGCGGCCCTCGCGCACCCAGTCCTGGAGCCAGCTCCAGCCGTGGGCCGTCCAGACGCGGTACAGCTTCTTGTAGCGGATGAGGGGCTCCACCGCCGGGTGCCCGAGCCCCTCCAGCTCCCACCGCCGGGTCGACTTCACCTTGATGCCGGCCTGCGCGAACGCCTTCACCACATCGGCGGGCAGATCGGGCCGCACGCGTCTGCCGAACGCCGCCGAGACCTCGTCCGCCGCCTCGGCCAGTCTGCGGGGCTCGCCACCACCCGCGTACCGCTCGCCGAGCAGGCCGTCGAGCACCTCGCGGTGCACATCGGCGCGCCAGGGCAGGCCCGATCTGTTCATCTCGGCGGCGACCAGCATGCCCGCGGACTCGGCGGCGGTGAGCAGCCGCATCCTGCCGGGGTGCTCCGCCGCGTCATGGCGGCGCAGCTGCTCGGCGTAGACCTGGAGCAGCGCTTCGAACGGCAGGTCGGTGCCGGAGTGCGCCTCGAAGAGGGAGGACTGGGAGCCGGGCTCCGCCGAGCGCGGCGGCGGGTCGGGCGGCACCGGGGCGTTGCGCAGCCGGGCCCAGGCCGCCGCGGCCGAGCGGGGCTCCCCGAGCCGGCCCTCGTGGCCGAGCAGCAGCAGCTCGGCGCACTCGATGTCGTAGCAGCGCTCGACCCGCACGCCAGCGGCGAGCAGCCGGGGGTAGATCCCGGCGGTCGAGCGCCAGACCCAGCGGGCCACCTCGGGGCGGGAGCGAACGGACTCCACGAGGTCGGGCTCGGCCAGCACGGGACCGGCGGGCAGGCCGTCGCGCGTCAGCGGCGCGAGGAGTGCGCCGCCTCCTTCCGCGGTGGCCAGAGCCCAACGTTCGGTCATGGGCCGAGTCTTGCACCCGGCACTGACAGCGGGCCCCGGCTCACCGGGCGGGCACGTCCGACTGCCGCGAGGATCGGAGGTGCGGTGCGCGCCGCGCGTACCGGGAACACGGCAGGCGGCGGAGGAGACGGTGATGGAAGCGATCGTGTACGAGGAGTTCGGCGGCCCCGAGGTCCTGCGCCTGACCCGGGTCGAGGACGTCCACGCCGGCCCCGGGCAGATCCGGGTGCGGGTCAGGGCCGCCGGGGTGAACCCGGTCGACCACAAGATCCGCAACGGCTGGATGGAGGCCGCGTTCCCCACCCCGCTGCCCGCCACACCCGGCAGCGAGTTCGCCGGGGTCGTCGACGAGACCGGCGAGGGCGTGACGGAGTACGCGGTCGGGGACGAGGTCCTGGGCCGGAGCGCGACCGGTGCGTACGCGGAGTACGTCCTCGCCGACGTGGGAGCCGTCGCGCCGAAGCCGGAGGGCCTCGGCTGGGCGGAGGCGGCCGCGCTGCCCATGGCCACCGCCACCGCCACCCGGGTGCTCGACGAGCTCGCGGTCTCCGCGGGCGAGACGCTGCTGGTGCACGGGGCGGCCGGGGCGGTCGGCTCCGCCGCCGTCCAGCTGGCCGCCGCCCGGGGCGCCACCGTCATCGGGACCGCCTCACCGGCCAACCACGACTATCTGCGGGTGCTCGGCGCCGTCCCGGTGGCGTACGGGGAGGGGCTGGTGCACCGGGTGCGGGAGGCCGCTCCGCAGGGTGTGGACGCGGTGTTCGACGTGGCGGGCAAGGGGGCGCTGGCGGACTCGGTGGAGCTGCGCGGCGGCACGCCGGACCGGGTCGTCACGATCGCCGACCCGGACGCGGCCCACTACGGGGTGGCCTTCTCGGCGGGCGGCGGGAGCGGTCCTGACGAGGGCAGGCGGCTCGCGGAGTACGCGGAGGCGGCGTCGGTCGGCGGCCTGCGGATCCCCGTCGAGCAGACGTTCGCGCTGGGCGACGCGGCGCGGGCGCAGGAGCTGAGCGAGGCGGGACACGTACGCGGCAAGCTCGTCCTGCTCCCCGGGGAGCACTGAGCGCCCCGGGGGGAACCGAACGTCCCGGGGCACCGAGTGCCGCCCGGGGAGCGGTGACCTGGCCCCCCGGCCGCCGCCTACGCTGGACGGATGGAATCGGTGATCGACCGGGCGTGCGCCGCGGCCCTGTACTCGGACGGCGACGCGGGCCTGGACACCGGTGCCTCCCTCCTCGCCGCGGACCCCTCCGCCGACGAGGAGCTGCACCGCCGGGGCCACGAGTTCGTCCGGCGGGCCTGGACACGCGGCTGGCAGCCCGCCGACGTCGTACGGACCGTCCGGCGCGAGCTGGACGAGCCCGGGGCCGCACTGGTCTCCGCCCTGATCACCGGGGAGACGGCGGGCTACGGCGCGCTGCCCCCGCGCTGGGCCGACCAGCTCGCGGCCCTGCCCGCCCCGGCGCCGCGCAACCGGCCCGACCGCTTCACGTACGCCTCCGCACTCCTGGAGCTCTACCGGCTGCTGCTGCGGCTCCCCGTCATCGAGCCGGTGGGCCCGGTGCCCGGTACGGCGGCCGACGCCCCGCACCGGCCGCCGGTCCACGGCGAGCCCCGGATGCTGACCAGGATCAGGGCGCTGCTGGCCAAGGCGGAGGCGACCGGCTTCCCGGAGGAGGCCGAGGCGCTCACCACCAAGGCGCAGGAGCTGATGGCCCGGCACAGCATCGACGAGGCGCTCCTCGCCGCCCGTACGCACAGCGCCGACACCCCGGGGGCCGTACGCATCGGAGTCGACGCCCCGTACGAGAGCGCGAAGGCCGTCCTGCTGGACTCGGTCGCCGTCGCGAACCGCTGCCGTGCCGTGTGGAACAGCGAGCTCGGCTTCACCACGGTCGTGGGTTTTGAGCCGGACCTGGAGGCCGTGGAGCTGCTCTTCACCTCCCTCCTGGTGCAGGGCACCGCCGCGATGACCAAGGCGGAGGCCGGGCAGCGCGCCGGAGGGCGCAAGCGGACCAAAACCTTCCGGCAGTCGTTCCTGATGGCGTACGCCCAGCGCCTCGGCAGCCGTCTCGCGGCGGACACCGAGCGGGTCACCGCCGCGGCCGGCGCGGAGCCCGGTGCCGGGGACCGGGGCGACACCGGGGCGCTCCTGCCGGTCCTGGCGGCCCGGGACGTCGCCGTCACCGACACCGCGGAGCAGATGTTCCCCCGGACCACCACGACCCGGCTGCGCGGGGCGACGGACGCCGAGGGCTGGACCCATGGCACGGCCGCGGCCGACCGGGCCAGGGTGGGCCGGGGAGGGCCGGAAATCCGCCGTTAGGAGGGCCGGTACGTCCCGGCCGGACCGGAAGAGCGGCATAAGTCGGGTTTGTCCGGTGGTCCCGCTAGGCTCACCCCATGAGCTGGCTCCGGGCGCTGAGAGAGACGGCCCGCTCGGGGCTGTCGATCGAGCGGCAGCGTCTCGAACCGCTCATCGCGCTGCGCGGCGCGGCCGGTCTCGCCCTCGTCGTCGGCATGAGCCTGTTCCTCTTCGGCCCGGTGATCGCCGCGGGCTCCGCGTTCGGCGCGTACCAGGCGGCCATCGCCACCTTCCAGCGCAGCTGGCGCCCCAGGCCGGTGCTCGCGCTGGTCTCCGGGGCGAGTCTCGCCGTGTCGACGTTCGTCGGCTACGTCACCGTGTCGCACACCGTGCTGTTCCTGGCCCTGCTGATCCTCTGGACGTTCGCCGCGGGGATGGCCTGGGCGGCAGGCCCGACGGGCGGCATCATCGCGGGCTCCAACGTCGCGATCATGCTGGTGACGATCACGCTGCCCACCTCGGTCGCCGACGCCGCCGCCCACGCCGCGATGATGGCGGTCGGGGGACTCGTCCAGGCGGCGCTGATCGTGCTGTTCCCGATCCGCCGATGGGGCGCCCAGCGCGACGCGCTCGCCGACGCCCTGACCGGTGTGGCCGACTACGCCCGCCGGCTGCGGGACGACCCGGTGGCGCCCTTCGACCCCGTGCCGCTGATGACCGCGCGCAACGCCGCCGCCGTCACCCCGCGCCAGGCCCGGCGCCGCCCCGCCGACCTGCACGGCGCGCGCGGGGTCGCCGAACGGCTGCGGCCCGTCCTCGCCTCGCTGGCGGATCCGGCCCTGGGGGTGCCGCCCGAGGGCCCGGAACGCTACTGGACCTGGGAGATCCTCGGCGCCGCCGGATCACTGCTCGACTCGGCGGCCCGGGCCATCCGCCTCGGCGACCCGGTGCAGCTGGACGAGACGGCGCTCTCCGTACTGAAGTCCCCCGACACGGAGGTGATCCTCACCGGCCCGCCCCGCAGGGCCGCGGACCGGCTCGCCTCCCTGCTCGCCGACGTCATCGAGATCGCCGAGGGGACCGGCACGGACGACCGGACGCCCGGCGAGCCGCTCGTCCCGCACCGCCGCAGGCCCACCCTGCTGCGCCTGGTCCCCGTCGTCTACGGCTCGATGCGCCGTGAGATGCGCCGAGGTTCGACGATCCTGCGCCATGCGATCCGGGTCTCCGCGGTGGCCGCCTCGGGCTACCTCATCGGCGCGGTGCTGCCGTTCGGCCACGGATACTGGGCGCCGATGACCGCGGTGATGGTGATGCGCCCCGAGTTCACCCAGACGTACTCGCGGTCCGTGGCCCGCTTCCTGGGCACCGTGATCGGCGTGGCCGTCGCCACCGGCATCGTGCAGGCCGCCCACCCGAACGCGGAGCTCTCCGCCGTGCTCGCGGTCGTCAGCGCCGCGCTGATGTACCTGCTGATGCGCACCGGATACGCGGTGAGCCAGGCATGTGTCTCCGCCTACGTCGTCTTCCTGCTCGGGATGGCGGGCGACGACTGGTCGCAGACCGTGCCCGAGCGGGTCGTGCTGACCCTCATGGGCGGACTGCTCGCGATGCTGGCGTACGCCGTCTACCCGGCCTGGGAGACCCCACGGCTGCGGGACCGGCTGGCCAAGTGGCTGGTCACGGACGGGCGCTACGCAGCCACGGTCCTCGACCGGTACGCCGATCCCGCCTCCAGGAGCCTGGACGACGTGCGCACCGCGCTGCTCACCACCCGGGAGGCCCGCGTCACCTGGCAGGAGGCGCTGGAGACGGCCCGGCACGAGCCCGTACGCCACCGGGGCATCTCCCGGACCTCCGCCGCGGACGCCGAGGACGCGCTCGCCCAGTTCGGCCGGGTCGCGATGCTCATGGAGGCCCACCTGCCCGCCGCCTCCGCCAACCCCGTCCCCGAGGCCGTCGGGCTGGCCGACGCGCTGCGCAGGGCCACCGAGGAGGGCGCCAAGGCGGTACGGGAGCGCCGGATCCCGGACTGGGGCCCGGTCAGGGAGGCGCTGGCCCGCAGGGACGCCGCCGAGGGGCCGCCGCCCGACTCCTTCGTACGCAACGGGGCCACCCTGCTGCTGCACGCCCTGGAGGACTTCTCGCGGGCGCTGGAGATCAGCAGCGGGCGGGCGTGAGGGGGGGGCTCGTCAGGGGGCGGGGAGCTCCGGCAGATCCGTCGGCAGCCCTGAGGCGTCGGCCTTCTTCAGGGTGTCCTCGGCCCCCGCGGCCCAGGAGATGACGAGCTTCTCGCCGTCGTTGGAGCCGATGGATCCCATGGTGCGGGCGGTGTCGCCGTCGTGGCACTTCAGCGCCAGCATCACCTCGCCCATGTCCTTCACCTCGCCCTGGCAGATGTGCCGTCCGGCCGAGAGCGCCACCTTGCCCGAGGTGACCGAGAGGGCGACGGGCAGGCCGTCGGACGTGCCCGTCCAGGTGCCTTCCAGCGCCGCCGCGTCCGCGCCACCGGCCGCGCCGCTCTCGGCGCCGGACACCGGTGGGGTGGTCGGCGCCGAGGCCGTCGCGGTGTCCGGGGTCCTGTCCGCGGAGACTTCGTCGCCGCCGCAGGCGGTCAGGGTGAGCGCGGCGACGAGTCCGGCGGCGGCGAGGACGCCGGTGCGCGGAAGCCTGTTCATCCCGTCCATCGCGTCCATATGGAGTTCCCCCTTGTGGATTCACTGCCGGAAGACGGCGCCAAGCTACCAGGACTGAACAGAACAACTCGGGGAAGTGGGAGCCATATTGAGGCGCCGTGCGTCTGTTCCTCATAGAGATGGCGGACGGGTGAAGGCGCGGGGGAGTGGATCAGCGCCAAAACTGTAATCACGTGCGCACCCGGCGTGCACGTGCATCTGCTCATGCATTGGCATATGAACACAGCTATGATCCGAGCTAGTTGACACTTGCACCTTGCAACTCGGGGAGCGTCCTGTGCACCACGTGTACAACGGCATGGCGGCCACAGAGCTTCTCGGGGTCGTCTGGCAGAAGAGCAGACACAGCAACTCACAAGGATCGTGCGTGGAGTTCGCGAAACTGCCCGGCGGAAATGTGGCGATGCGGAACTCGCGCCACCCGGACGGGCCCGCGCTGGTCTATACACCGGCCGAGATCGAGGCGCTGCTGCTGGGCGTCAAGGACGGGGAGTTCGACCACCTGGCCGCGGGCGCCTGAGCGGCGCACCACCGCCCCGGCCGCACGCCGGCGCGCCGATGCGCGCGCCGTCACGTACTGATGTGCGCCGCCGGTGGGGCAGGGAACCGGCGGCTGCCGTCACAGGCTGTCGGGGAACGCGTCGACGGGCACCAGGCGTTCGGGCGCGGAGTGCCCGGGGTGCTCCGTCAGCCGGAACAGGGCCCACACCACCTTGCCCAGCCCTCCGTCCGGGGGAGTGTCCCCGGCCGGTACGGGCGAGGGGTGCCAGCCCCAGCAGTCGCTGAACGACTCCACGAGGAACAGCCCCCGGCCGGACTCGGCGGAATCCGGCGCCTCGCCCGCGACGGGCCCCTTCTGGCTGGGGTCGCGCACGGCGCACACCAGCCGCGAGGACCAGCGCATCAGATGCAGCCGTACGGAACAGTCCTGGCGCTCCCGTGCGGGCTCGGCCGGAAGGGCGTGCCGCAGCGCGTTGGTGACCAGCTCGGACACGACCAGGGCGACATCGTCGAAGCGGCCGTCCAGATCCCAGGAGGTCAGCGTCGTACGGGTGAACCTGCGCGCCCCGCCCACCGCCTCGTACCGGGCCGGCAGCGTGCAGGTAGCCGTGCCGGCGACCGCCGAGGGGTCGATGGGCGGAAGCCCCTGCCGTAACGGCTCGAGCATCGTCGATCCATTCGTCCCCATACGAGGCACTCCCGGGATTCGCGGCTGTAGCGGCACTGCTTCTAGCGGGCACTGCGGGGGTACAGCGGCACAACACGAACGAGCACGCAGGTGCGCGGGGACCATGGTTCCGAATGCGCAGGGCAGATGCAAGGGCAGATGCACGTGCACGCGCGAGGTCTGCCCGGTAGCGTGACGGTTCGAGCGATTTCTTCCGCTTCACAGTTTTGAAGCTTTCGGAAAGTCTTGCCATCTCTGTAATCGAATGAGTACGGGCTGAAGCGTTTTGGTGGCAGAATCCGCCTCCGGGGTTCGGGGGGACCCCGAAGCACGGGAAGCGATGGGGAGGGTTGGGAAAGCCGGTGTCGGCAGGCGAGTCGAGTGGTTCTGTGGTGCGGCGCATCCTGCTGGGTTCACAGCTCAGGCGTCTGCGCGAGTCGCGCGGCATCACCCGTGAGGCGGCCGGCTACTCCATCCGCGCCTCCGAATCGAAGATCAGCCGCATGGAGTTGGGACGGGTGAGCTTCAAGGCCAGGGACGTCGAGGACCTGCTCACGCTGTACGGAGTCACGGACGAGGCGGAGCGGGATTCACTCCTCGGCCTGGCCCGTGAGGCCAATGTGGCGGGCTGGTGGCACAGTTACGGCGATGTGCTGCCCGGCTGGTTCCAGACGTATATCGGTCTGGAGGGAGCGGCCTCGCTCATCCGGATCTACGAAGTCCAGTTCGTCCACGGGCTGTTGCAGACCGAGGCGTACGCCCATGCGGTGGTCGCGCGCGGTATGCCCGGGGCCCCGGCGGCCGAGGTCGACCGCAGGGTCGCGCTGCGCCTCGCACGGCAGAAGGCCCTCGTCTCGGAGCGCGCCCCCCGCTTCCACGCGGTGCTCGACGAGGCGGCGCTGCGCCGCCCGTACGGCGGGCGCGAGGTGATGCGTGCGCAACTGCGGCACCTGATCGACATGTCGGAGCAGCCGAATATCACTCTTCAGGTGATGCCCTTCAGCTTCGGTGGCCATGCCGGTGAGAGCGGGGCATTCACGATGCTGCGTTTTCCGGAATCCGATCTGTCGGACATCGTCTATCTGGAGCAGCTGACAAGTGCGCTCTATCTGGACAAGGCGGAAGAAGTCGCCCAGTACGAAAGGGCCATGGTCCGGCTCCACGAGGACAGTCCGGGCCCCGAGGAGAGCCGGGATCTTCTCCGGGGTCTCCTTCAACTGACGTGATTCGCCAGTACGATGGCTGACCGACAGGAGTCTGCGCCTGCAGTAAGGGATTGCATGTCCTTCCCCAGTGAACTGGCCTGCCAGTACATAGACGGCGAGTGGCTGACCGGCAACGGTGCGTGGGACATCATTGATTTCAATCCCTACAACGGCGAAAAACTCTGCTCCATCACCGTGGCGACCGCGGCGGAAGTCGATCTGGCCTACCGTGCCGCCGAACGCGCACAGCGGGAATGGGCGGCCGCCGGTGCTTATCGGCGGCGGGCCGTTCTGGAGAACGCCGTGCGGCTCGTCGGGGAGCGTGCCGGGGAAATCACCGAGCTGATCATCGATGAACTCGGGGGCACCAGGGCGAGGGCCGAATTCGAGGTGCGGGCCGCCCAGGAGTTCCTCCGTGAGGCCGCGGGCCGGACGGTGCGCCTCTCGGCCGAACTGCTGCCGTCGCTCGCGGAGGGCAAGGAGAACCGGGTCTACCGGCTGCCCGTCGGGGTCATCGGCGTGATCAGCGCCTTCAATTTCCCTTTCCTGGTGACGATGAAGACCGTCGCCCCCGCGCTGGCGCTCGGCAACGCGGCCGTGGTGAAGCCCCATCAGAACGCCCCGATCGCCGGCGGGAGCCTGGTCGCCAGGATCTTCGAGGACGCGGGGCTGCCCGCGGGCCTCCTCAACGTCCTGATCACCGACAGCGCCGAGATCGGCGACTCCTTCATCGAGCACCCCGTGCCCAAGGTGATCTCGTTCACCGGCTCCGACCGGGTCGGCCGTCATGTCGCCGCCGTCGCCGCCGGGCTGTTCAAGAGGACCATCCTCGAACTGAGCGGCAACAGCGCTCTGGTCGTGCTGGAGGACGCCGACCTGGACCACGCGGTGCGGGCGGCCGCCTACAGCCGCTTCCTGTTCCAGGGGCAGGTCGGCATGGCCGCCAACCGGATCCTGGTGGACCGGGCCGTGGAGGAGGAGTTCACCGCGAGGTTCACCGCCGCGGTGTCCGCCCTCGTGTCCGGGGACCCGCGCGACCCTGAGACGCAGATCGGGCCGGTCGTCAGCGCCTTCCAGGCGGAGGCGCTCACCGCGCTGGTCGACGGGGCGGTCGAGGCCGGCGCCACCGCGCTCGTGCGGGGCCGGACGCGCGGCAACCTCGTCGAGCCGACCGTGCTGACGGGGCTGCCGGAGGATTCGCCCCTGCTGGAGCAGGAGATCTTCGGGCCCGTCGCCCTGCTGGTGCCGTTCGACGGCGAGGACGACGCCGTACGCATCGTCAACGACAGCCCCTACGGGCTGAGTGGCGCCGTCCACACGGCGGACGCCGAGCGGGGCGTGCGGTTCGCCCGGCGCATCAAGGGCGGGATGTTCCACGTCAACGGCGCCACCGTGCAGGACGATCCGGCGGTCGCGTTCGGCGGCGAGAAGAGGTCCGGGATGGGACGGCTGAACGGCGAGGCCGCCGTGGAGGCGTTCACCACCCGCAAGTGGATCTCGGTGCAGCACGGGCGGACGGTCTTCCCCTTCTGACGCGCGGGTTCCGGCTGACGCGCGGATTCCGGCGCGGGCTACCCTGGTCAAAGTTGACTACAAAGGGTGAGTGGCATGTCGGCGATCCGTCTCCTGGTCCTCGGCGCCGTGCGCCAGCACGGACGTGCGCACGGCTACCAGGTGCGCAACGACCTGGAGTACTGGGGCGCCGACGAATGGTCGAACGCCAAGCCGGGGTCGATCTACCACGCGCTCAAGCAGATGGCGAAGCAGGGACTGCTCCTCGCCCATGAGGTCGCCCCGTCCACGGCGGGCGGCCCGCCCCGCACCGAGTACGAGATCACCGGTCGCGGCACCGAGGAGTACTACACCCTGCTGCGGTCCTCGCTGACCTCGTACGACCAGAGCGTGGACGTGCTCTCGGCCGCCCTCGGCTTCATCGTCGACCTGGAGCGGGCCGAGGCGGTGGCGCTCCTGCGGGACCGTGTCGCCGCCATCGAGGGCTGGCGGGCCTCGGTCACCGAGCACTACACCCCGGCGGACGGCCCCGAGTCGCTCGGTCACATCGGCGAGATCATGAACATGTGGGTGCACTCCGCCGACGCGGGGGCCGAGTGGACCCTCGGCCTGATCGCGCGGATCGAGGCGGGGGCGTACACCTTCGCGGGTGAGGGGGAGCCGTTCGTCGGTGTGCTCTCCGAAGGGCAGGAGAACCCGTACGCCACCGGGGTCGCCGACCCCGGGGACACCGACTGATCAAGTTTGACTAATGGCATCGAGGGGTTTACCTTTGGCCCGCTAGTCAAGTTTGACTACATGAGGGGATGGGCTGGTGGACACCGTGAGCGACGCGATCGTCGTCGAAGGAGTGCACAAGCGGTACGGGGACAAGCGCGCCCTGGACGGCCTCGATCTGGCCGTGCGAGGCGGAACGGTCCACGGGGTGCTCGGCCCCAACGGGGCGGGCAAGACCACGGCCGTACGCGTGCTGACGACCCTGCTCCGGCACGACGGGGGGCGGGCGGAGGTGGCGGGGTTCGACGTACGGTCCGAAGCCGCCGAGGTCAGGCGCAGGATCGGGCTGCTCGGACAGCACGCGGCGGTCGACGAGGAGCTCGGCGGCCGGCAGAACCTGGAGATGTTCGGCCGGCTCCACCACCTGGGCGCGCGCCGGGCGGGCCTGCGGGCCGACGAACTGCTGGAGCGGTTCGGGCTCACCGACACCGGGCGCAAGGCGGTCGCGCGGTACAGCGGCGGCATGCGGCGGCGCCTCGACCTGGCCGCGTCGCTCATCACCGACCCGGAGGTGCTCTTCCTGGACGAGCCGACGACCGGACTCGACCCGCGCGGCCGGGCCGAGGTGTGGAGCGCCGTGCGGTCCCTGGCGTCGGGCGGCACGACCATCCTGCTGACCACGCAGTACCTGGAGGAGGCCGACCAACTGGCCGACCGGATCTCGGTGATCGACGGTGGCCGGGTCATCGCGGAGGGGACGGCCGACGAACTGAAGGCGATGGTCGGCGGTGACCGCGTCGATGTGGTCGTCCGTGACGTGGGCCGGCTCGGCGAGGCCGCCGCGCTGCTCGGCGACGGGGTGACCGTGGACGTGGACCGGCGGCTGCTCGGCACCCCCGCCCCGGACCGCATGCGCGCCCTCACCAGGACGGTGCGGACGCTGGAGGACGCGGGCATCGAGGCGGAGGACATCGCGGTGCGCCGCCCCACGCTGGACGAGGTGTTCCTGGCTCTCACCGGGACGGGCGGCGGCTCCCGCACGCCCCTGGACACGGAGGTGGCGGCATGAGTGCGACGACGGCGGGGCCGGGGCGCCTCGGCTGGGCGCTGACCGACTCCTGGACGATGACCCGGCGCGAACTGGCGCGCTGGGCACGGCAGCCGGTCCAGGTGGCCGTCGGCCTGGTCTTCCCGGTGATGCTGCTCCTGATGTTCAACTACCTGGTCGGCGGCGGCAGCGGGATCGACGGCGACAACACCGAGTTCCTGGTGCCCGGCATGCTCGCACTCACCATGGCCTTCGGCCTGGAGGGCACGATGCTCGCCGTCACCCAGGACCTGAACAAGGGCGTCATCGACCGGTTCCGCTCCCTGCCGATGGTCTCGGGCGCGGTCCTGGCCGGGCGGAACGCCGCCGACATGCTCCAGTCGGTGGCCGCACTCGCGGTGATGACCGGGGTCGGCCACGCCCTCGGCTGGCGCTGGCACAACGGCACGGCCGCCGCACTGGCCGCGCTGGGACTGCTGCTCCTGCTGCGGTTCGCGATGCTGTGGGCCGGCATCCAGCTCGCGATGGTGGCGGGCAGGCCGGAGATGGTGCAGGCCGTCCAGATCCTGGTCTGGCCGGTGGGCTTCCTCTCCAACGTGTTCGCCTCCCCGGAGTCCATGCCGGGCTGGCTGGGCGCGGTCGTCGAGTGGAACCCGATGTCGGCCACGGCGACGGCGGTACGCGGGCTGTTCGGCAACCCGGGCGGGAGCACCGGCACCTGGGCCGCCGAACACGCCGAACTGCTCGCGGTGCTCTGGCCGGTGGCGCTGACCGCGGTGTTCCTCCCGCTGGCGGTAAGGAGGTTCGCGCGCCTCAGCCGCTGACCACCGGCCCCGGCGGCCCCTCAGTGGTGGAAGGCCGTCTGGACCGCCCGGTCACGGTGCAACGGGTGCGCCTGCGAGCGGAGTTCGGGGAGCAGCCCGCGCAGGTCCTCCAGCAGCAGCTCCGCGAGGTCCGAGGAGAAGCCGTTACGGCAGACGACCCGCAGCACCGAGAGGTCCTGGCGGTTGGCGGGGAAGGTGTAGGCGGGCACCAGCCAGCCGCGCTCCCGCAGCCGCCTCGACACGTCGAAGACGTCGTACGCCTTCACCTCGGGCGTCGTCGTCAGCGCGAACACCGGGAGCTCGTCGCCCCGGGTCAGCAGCCGGAAGTCCTCCAGGGACTCGAATCCCGTGGCCAGCCGCCCCGCGATGTCCCGGGAGGCCTGCTGGACGGCCCGGTAACCCTCCCGGCCCAGCCGCAGGAACGTGTAGTACTGCGCGACCACCTGCGCGCCGGGCCGGGAGAAGTTCAGCGCGAAGGTGGGCATGTCGCCGCCCAGGTAGTTGACCCGGAAGACCAGCTCCTCCGGCAGCTCCGACGGTGAGCGCCACAGCGCCCAGCCCACTCCCGGGTAGACCAGGCCGTACTTGTGCCCGGAGGTGTTGATCGAGGAGACCCGGGGGAGCCGGAAGTCCCACACCAGGTCCGGGTCGAGGAACGGGGCGACCATCCCCCCGGACGCCCCGTCCACATGCACGGGGATGTCGAGGCCGGTGCGCTCCTGGAGGTCGTCCAGCGCCGCGCACAGCTCCGCGATCGGCTCGTAGGACCCGTCGAACGTGGAGCCGAGGATCCCGACCACACCGATGGTGTTCTCGTCGCACAGCTCGGCCGCCGCCTGCGGGTCCAGATGGAAACGCTCGCCCTCCATCGGGACCTGCCGGGGCTCCACCTCCCAGAACGTGCAGAACTTCTCCCAGCAGACCTGCACATTGACGCCCATCACCAGATTGGGCTTGGCGGACCCGGGATAGCGGTCGGCGTTCCGGTTGGACCAGCGGCGCTTCAGCGCCATCCCCGCCAGCATGCAGGCCTCGCTGGACCCCGTGGTCGAGCAGCCGACCGCCGACCCCGGGTCGGGGGCGTTCCAGAGCTCGGCGAGCATCGCCACGCACCGGCGCTCCAGCTCGGCGGTGCGCGGGTACTCGTCCTTGTCGATCATGTTCTTGTCCCGGCACTCGCCCATCAGCACACCGGCCTGGGGCTCCATCCAAGTGGTGACGAAGGTCGCGAGGTTGAGCCGGGAGTTCCCGTCGAGCATCAGCTCGTCGTGGACGAGCCGGTAGGCCGTCGAGGGCGGCAGCGGTCCGTCCGGGAGGCGGTGCGTGGGCGGCGCCGAGACCATCGGCGCGGTCGGGTCGGCCTCTCCGAAGAACGGGTTGAGGGCGAGTCTGCGGTGTTCGTCGGACGGGGCGGCCCTGCCGTGCGAACCCTGGTGGAGCGGCATGGGGGACTCCTCAGTTCTCGGCGCTCTCGGCCGCGAGTCCGGCCTTGAGGGCCCGGGTGAACTTCACGACGCGTTCGGTCTGGACGCGCGCGGCGGTCAGGGTCTGCGTGCCGACGGGGATGTCGCCCTGGCCGGAGACATGGGAGGTGCCGTACGGATTGCCGTCGACGAACTTCGAGGCGTCCGTGTAGCCGGGAGGGACCAGGACGCCGCCGAAGTGGTGGATCGTGTTGTAGAGCGCCAGCAGGGTGGACTCCTGGCCGCCGTGGGCGGTGCTGCTGGCGGTGAAGCCGCTGTAGACCTTGTCGGCGAGCTGACCCGCCTGCCAGAGACCGCCCAGGGTGTCGAGGAACTGCTTGAGCTGGGCGCTGACGTTGCCGTACCGGGTGGGCGTACCGAAGATCACCGCGTCGGCCCAGACCATGTCGTCGGGCGTGGCCTCCGGGATGTCGGCGGTCGCCTCGGCGTGCTCGGCCCAGGCCGGGTTGGCGTTGACGGCCGCGCGCGGGGCGAGCTCGGCGACCTTGCGCAGGCGTACCTGGGCTCCCGCGGTCTCCGCGTCCTTCGCGATGGCCTTCGCGATCGTGGAGACGGTGCCGGTGGAGGAGTAGTAGATGACGGCGACGTTGACGGGTGTGGGCATGAGGGGGCCTCCGGGGGACCGGGGAAGAGGGGGGTCGGGGGAGCCGGTCAGGACGGGCTGATCACGGCCGCCGTGCCGTAGGCGCAGACCTCGGTGCCCACGTCCGCCGCCTCGCTCACGTCGAACCGCATCATCAGGACCGCGTTCGCACCGCGTGCCCGGGCCTGGTCGACGAGCCGTTCCATCGCCTGGTTGCGGGTCTCGACGAGCGTCTTGGTCAGCCCCTTGAGCTCGCCGCCGATCATCGACTTCAGACCGGCGCCGATCTGGCTGCCGAGGTGGCGGGAGCGCACCGTGAGGCCGAACACCTCACCGATGACCTGCGTCACCTGATGGCCGGGTACGTCGTTCGTGGTGACGACCAGGACGTCCGCCTGTGAGGTCTGTCCGCCGCCGTAGTCCTCAATGCCCATGTTGTGGCACCTCCTGCGGAAAGCTTTGCCCCGGTTCGTGCCGCGCGCATCCTTGCTTACGCCAGTGGAACCCTGGGGTCCGCCGCAGCGTTGATAGCTTGGGGCGGCCACGCAGCCGCGCACACCGACCAACCCTGGAGCCCGGACCCTTGAATACGCTTGCGCTCGGCCCGAGCTGGCTGGACCCGGATTATCTGCTCAACACCTTCGGGCTGCCCGGCCTCCTGCTCATCGTGTTCGCCGAGTCCGGGCTGCTGATCGGCTTCTTCCTGCCCGGCGACTCCCTGCTGTTCACCACGGGTCTGCTGGTGACGACGGGCGACCTGAAGTACCCGCTGTGGCTGGTCTGCGTCCTGGTGGCCCTGGCGGCGATCATCGGTGACCAGGTCGGCTATCTCTTCGGCCGAAAGGTGGGACCCGCGCTCTTCAAGCGCCCGGACTCCCGCCTCTTCAAGCAGGAGAACGTCGAGAAGGCCCACGAGTTCTTCGAGAAGTACGGCCCGAAGTCGCTGGTGCTGGCCCGCTTCGTGCCCATCGTGCGGACGTTCACGCCGATCATCGCCGGTGTGAGCCGGATGAACTACCGCTCGTTCATCACGTTCAACATCATCGGTGGCGTGCTCTGGGGCGTCGGGGTGACGCTGCTGGGCGCGGCCCTCGGCAAGATCGACTTCGTGCACGAGAACATCGAGATGATCCTCATCCTGATCGTGCTGATCTCGGTGGTGCCGATCGCGATCGAGTTCCTGCGGGCCCGCAGCAGGTCGAAGAAGGAAGCCGCGCGGCAGGGCGACGACCAGGGCCCCTCGGACGGCGGCCCGCACGGCGGGGCGGACGGCGAGGACCAGGGCCCGGCCGCCTACCGGTACACCGCGGACCGGACCCAGGCCGCGCCGTACGGCGGCGGCTACGACAACCGGTACGGCGGAGCCACGGGCGGGGCGGGTCAGTACGGCGACCGGAGCGCCCCGTACGGCACCGGACAGCCCGGCCGGTACGGCGGCGCGCAGGACGACCAGCAGGGTGGCGACCCGTACGGCGGCCAGGACGCCCGGTACGGCGCCCAGCAGGGCGGCGACCCGTACGGCAACGGACAGCCCGGTCAGTACGGAGGCCAGTACGGCGCCCAGGGCCAGTACGGCGCGGCTCAGGGCGGCCAGTACGGCGGTCAGTACGACGGCGGCGCCCAGGCCGGCCAGTACGGCGCCCAGCCCGGCCAGTACGGCGGCGCGGCTCAGAACGGCCCGTACGGCGCCCAGCAGCCCGGCCAGTACGGCGGCGCCCAGTACGGCGGCGACCAGGGCGGCGCCCCCTACGGCAACGGTCAGGCAGCCCCGTACGCCGGCGGACACGACGGCCGGTACGGCGGCGGGCAGCCCGGCCCGTACACCGACGGTGGCGCCTACGGTGAGCGCCCCGCGGCCGGCCGGGGCGACGGCCAGGAGGAGGACCCGGGGCAGTACGGCTGGCAGAACAGGCGCTGACCCCGCGCGCGCACGACGGCGCCCCGGCCCCGGGAGGGACCGGGGCGCCGTCGTGTGTCAGAAGCCGCGGGTCCGCTTGGCCGCCCGGCGGGAGGCGCCCTCGACCGCGCCCGGCACCCGCATGAACAGCCGGGAGATCTCGCTCCCCAGATTCACCCCGATGGCGATCGCCAGCGCCGTGGCGACAGCGGTGAAGAGCGAGGTGAGCCCGGTGTCCACCTCGTTCTGCGCGACACCCAGCAGACCGAAGTAGGTCGCCGAACCCGGCAGCAGAGGGCCGATCGCGGCCGTGATGTACGGCAGCGACGAGGTGTACCGGTAGCGCGAGAACAACTGGCCGAAGAGCCCCACGAGCCCGGCCGCGACCGCCGTCGCCGCGACCGGCGAGATCTTGCCCGTGTTCGCCATCGCCCCGTAGATGATCCAGGCCACGCCCCCGTTGAGGGTCACCGCGAGTACGGTGGAGCGCTCCTGCTGGAGCAGGATGGCGAAGGCCAGCGTCAGGGTCATCGAGACCAGGATCTGGAGCACCGGCCGGTCGTTGGGTTCGAAGCGCGCTTCCGGATTGAGTTCGGCGCCGAGCTGGACCCCCAGATAGAGCATCAGCAGCACGCCCGCCACGATGCCGATGAAGAAGTACATGACCTCCAGGAGCCGGGCTCCCGCGGTGAGGTAGTAGCCGGTCAGGCCGTCCTGCACCCCGGCGACGAGAGCTCGCCCGGGCAGCAGCGCGAAGAGCCCACCGGTGATCACCGCCGAGGGCCGTACATCCGTCGAATGGGTGAGGGTCAGGGCGATGCCCATCGCGGCGGGGGGCATGGCCGCCGCCGCGAACTGGTAGAACTCGGGCAGCCCGCGCCCGGCGCAGAGCCAGGCCAGCCGGTCGCCGAGCATCGCGCCCGCCGCCGCCACGAGGAAGACCAGCACACCACCACCGACCAGCACCGATGCCGAGCCCGCGAGCAGACCGGCGGCGGCCGTCAGCACCCAGCCCGGATACGGGTGGCGGTTACGCCGGATCTCCGCCAGGCGCCGGTAGGCCTCCTCCAGCGACACCTCGACGTGTTCCGCCGAGGTGATGTCGTCGATCAGCCCGAACACGGCCGCCAGCCGGGTGTAGTCGGTGCCCCGGCGGCGTACCGTACGGCTCGCCGTGATGGGGTCGTCGACCAGTGACGGCTGGTACGAGATGGACAGCAGGGTGAAGGTGACCGTCGGCTCGGAGCGGTCCAGGCCGTACGAGCGCGTCACCGCGAACATGGCGGCCTCGACGTCCTCGGCGCCCTCACCGCCCGCGAGGAGCAGCTCCCCGATACGCAGCGTCAGGTCGAGCACGCGCGGTACGGCGGGGCCCGAGTCGTCGGTCTGCTGCACGCTCTCGGGCGCCGGGCGCTCCGTCACCGGCATGCGCAGCATCGTGCGCATCCGGTCCTGCCAGGGGGCTTCCTTGGTCAGCCGGACCATCGGGATGCCGTGCGCGGGGGTGAAGGCGGGCGGCGGGTGCTGCGCGCTGTACCCGCTCGGCGGGACGAAGGCGGACGTGAGCGTGTCGGACCCCGCACCGCCGGCCGGACCGGAACCCGCGCCCGGCGACGCCGACGGATCGGTGTGCAGACCGGCCGGAAGGGCGAATTCCGACGTCGGATGGTCGTCCTCGGACGGAGCCGTGGGCTGCTCCACACCGGCCGGCGGGACGAAGGCGCTGCGTGCCTCGTCGGACTGGGGCTTCTGGTCCTCCGGACCGCCCTGTTCCGCCACCACTCGACCTCGTTCCTCCTCGACGCCCGTTGCCGTTCCGGGAGCGCTTCTGCCCAGTATGTGCACGGACATGGGCCGCCACACGCAACGGGCGGCGCACCGGTGAAGGTGCGCCGCCCGTCATGCGTACGCGGTGCTGGGCCGGTCGGGCCCCGTGCGCCGTGATCCGCGCGCCCCCGCTCGTGGGCGGGGGCCCGGGACTACGTCAGTGCGCGCCGCCCTGCGCCTCGAGGCGCTTGTAGGAGGCCTCGATCTCGGCCTCGGCCTCGGCGCGGCCGACCCAGTCGGCGCCCTCGACGGACTTGCCGGGCTCCAGGTCCTTGTAGACCTCGAAGAAGTGCTGGATCTCCAGGCGGTCGAACTCCGACACGTGGTGGATGTCGCGCAGGTGCTCCACCCGGGGGTCGGACGCCGGGACGCACAGCAGCTTGTCGTCGCCGCCGGCCTCGTCGGTCATCCGGAACATGCCGATGGCGCGGCACTTGATGAGGCATCCGGGGAAGGTCGGCTCGTCCAGGATGACCAGCGCGTCGAGCGGGTCACCGTCCTCGCCGAGGGTGTTCTCCACGAACCCGTAGTCGGCCGGGTAGCTGGTCGAGGTGAAGAGTCGACGGTCCAGGCGGATCCGACCGGTCTCGTGGTCCACCTCGTACTTGTTCCGCGAACCCTTCGGGATCTCGATGGTGACGTCGAACTCCACGGGTGGCTCCTCCATGATCAACACATACGACTGGTGGTTAAGTGTCCCTCACGCAGATGAGTGCTCGCGAAAGGGGCTGGTCAACGGTGGCCGAGCCGGTGGAGAGACCGACGGACGAGCCGTTGAAAAACAAGTGGCGCGGGTGGGGCGGGTGGAAAGTCCCGAAGTACCTGAAGCGCGGAAACGGATCCGACGGCCTCGGGCTTGCCGCAGGCTCCGCGGTGCTCGGCCTGGTGGTCGCCGCCGGTGCCGTCCTGGCCGCAGGTCCCTGGGACTCCGGTCAGCGTAAGGCCGAGCGGGACCGGGCGGCCGTCCAGCAGCGCGCAGGTGGCGCACATCACGAAGGGACCGTCCCGGGCGCGCCGGAGCCCGCCGCCAGCGCGCCCGCCGTCCTGAGCGCCCTCGGCACCGCGTCCGGCACGGCCCCGGCGGGCGCCAACCGCCTGGACGCCGTCCTCACCCCTCTGCTGGACGTGCCCGCCCTCGGCTCCGTACGCACCGGGGTGGTCGTCGACGCGGCCACCGGCGAACAGCTGTACGCGCGGGGCGTGAAGACCCCCATGACCCCCGCGTCCACCGTGAAGATCGCCACGGTGACCGCCGCGCTGTCCGCGCTCGGCCCCGCCCACCGGATCCCGACGACCGTCACGCTGTCCCCGGACTCCCGGACGCTCACCCTCGTGGGCGGCGGCGACCCCACCCTGGACGAGGCGGCCCTGCGCGCCCTGGCCGCCGACACGGCGCGCTCCCTGCACGACAGCGGCACCGGGTCCGTACGGCTGGCGTACGACACCTCGCGCTACTCCGGGCCCGCGCTTCACCCCATCGGCCCCAACGAGAACATCGCGCCCGTCAGCGCCCTCATGGCCGGCGAGGGCCGCCTCGACGCGAGCGACCGGGGACCGGCACCCCGTACGGACGACCCGGCGGGCGACGCGGCGGGTACGTTCGCGGAGCTCCTCGACGAGGCCGGTGTCGCCGTCCGGTCCGACCCCGCGTCCGGGAAGGCGCCCGCCGGGTCGCGGACGGTGGCGACGCACCTGTCGAAGCCGCTCTCCGCACTGGTCGAGCGGGCCCTGACCAACAGCGACAACGACATCGCCGAGGCGCTGGCCCGGCAGACGGCGCTGAAGGCCGGGGAGCCGGCCTCCTTCGCCGGGAGCCGCCGCGCCGTCACCGCCCGGCTGAAGGCCCTCGGCCTGCCGATGACCGGTGCCCGGCTCGCCGACGGCAGCGGTCTCGACCGCGCCGACAAGGTGACGGCGGGGCTCTTGGCCCGGCTGCTCGCGCTCGCCGCGGGACCGGATCACCCGGAGCTGCGCCCCGTCCTCACCGGCCTGCCGGTCGCCGGATTCAGCGGCACGCTCGGCGACCGCTACACCGCGACGTCCCCGGCGACGGGCCTGATCAGGGCCAAGACGGGCACCCTCACCGGGGTGAACAGCCTCGCCGGGACCGCGGTCGACGCGGAGGGCCGGCTGCTCGCCTTCGCCTTCCTGGCCTCGGGCACCACGTCCCCGGCCGATGCGGAGGCATCACTCGACACCCTGGCCACCGCGCTCACGCGGGGGAGACGGTGAGCGGCTGACACCCCACCATGGAGCGACCACCTCACGTACGGTTGACGCATGACGAGCATCGGTGGTGCCGAGATGGTCGACTGGAATCTCGCGGTCGCGACCGCGACCCGGTTCGTGCGGCCGGGTCCCGAGATCAGCCGTGAGGAGGCCCGCGCCGTCGTCGCGGAGCTCCGGCGGCATGCCAAGGCCTCGGAGGAGCACGTCCGTTCGTTCACCCGGATGATCCCGGAGGGGCACGAACCCGAGGACACCCCGGTCCTGGTCGTCGACCGGGCCGGCTGGATCAGGGCCAACGTGGCCGGTTTCCGTGAGCTGCTGCGTCCGCTGCTCGAGAAGATGCAGGACCGCCGTGGCAGCGGCCCCGGGAACGCCGTGATCGGCGCGGTCGGCGGCAAGGTGACCGGTGTCGAACTGGGCATGCTGCTGTCGTTCCTGGCCTCCCGGGTCCTCGGCCAGTACGAGACCTTCGCCCCCGCCACCCGGGAGCTGCCCGCGTCGCCCGAGGGAGGCGGCAGGCTGCTGCTGGTCGCGCCGAACATCGTCCACGTCGAACGCGAACTGGAGGTCGACCCGCACGACTTCAGGCTCTGGGTCGCCCTCCACGAGGAGACGCACCGCACCCAGTTCACCGGTGTTCCCTGGCTCCGCGACCATCTGCGGGGCGAGATCCAGTCGTTCCTCGACGAGACCGACGTCGACCCCATGACCGTGCTCGAACGCCTCCGTGAGGCCGCGCAGACCTTCTCGGGAGGCAGCCGCCCCGAGGGCGAACGGGGCGACGACGACGGCGGGCACAGCCTCGTCGAGATCGTCCAGACGCCGGCCCAGCGCGAGATCCTGGGCCGCCTCACCGCGGTGATGTCCCTGCTCGAAGGCCACGCGGACTTCGTGATGGACGGGGTGGGCCCCGATGTGGTGGCCTCCGTCGCCGAGATCCGGGAGAAGTTCCAGCAGCGCAGGGCGCGCGGCGCGAGCCGCTTGGACCTGGCCCTGCGCAAGCTCCTGGGCCTCGACGCCAAGCTGCGGCAGTACCGCGACGGCGAGAAGTTCGTCCGGGCCGTGGTGGACGAGGTCGGTATGGACGGCTTCAACCGGGTGTGGACCTCCCCCAACACCCTGCCCACGAAGGCCGAGATCGCCGCCCCGGCGGACTGGGTGGCGAGGGTGCACCGTAAAGCAGACTCGTGATCTTGAGGGGTGCGGCGGCAGAAGATTGCCTCCCCAATCACCCATCCGAGGGACCATAGGGGCATGGGAAGGCGTGCAATGCTCGATGAACAGCTTGGCTCTGTCACCATCGACGCACTCTGAGTGACGGGACTCCGTTCCCGCGCGCTCGGAGGCACCCCCCGAAACCTCACTCCGAAGGGCACCGGACATGGGTCCCCATCCTGCGGTCGCGGCGATACGCCTGGCGGTCCGCCGCGTACTCCACGACGTCGTCACCGAGCACCACCGCCACACCGAACAGGCCGGACACGCCGAATTCGCCGAAGCGGGGGCGGGCGGGCGGCGATCCGCCCTTCCCGAACGGCCGGACACCCCGCTGGTGCTCGTCGCGTGCTCCGGGGGCGCCGACTCCATGGCCCTCGCCTCCGCCCTGGCCTTCGAGTCGCGCAAGCTCCCCGTCCGCGCGGGCGGCATCACCGTCGACCACAACCTCCAGCCCGGCTCCGGACTCCGCGCCGACGAGGTGGTCGCCCGCCTCGCCGAGATGCGGCTCGACCCGGTCGAGGCCGTCGCCGTGCGGGTCGGCAGGGACGGCGGACCCGAGGCCGCCGCCAGGGACGCCCGCTACGCCGCACTGGACGCCGCAGCCGAGCGCCACGGCGCCGCCGCCGTACTCCTCGGCCACACCCGTGACGACCAGGCCGAGACCGTCCTGCTGGGCCTCGCCCGCGGATCGGGTATCCGCTCGCTCTCCGGGATGGCCGCCGCCTCCGGGCCCGCCGGCCGCTACCGCCGCCCGTTCCTCCAGCTCGACCGGCAGACCGCCCGCAAGGCCTGTCTGGTCCAGTCGATCCCCGTCTGGGACGACCCCCACAACATCGACCCCGCCTACACCCGCTCCCGGCTGCGCCACGAGGGCCTGCCCGCCCTGGAGAAGGCGCTGGGCAAAGGAGTCGTGGAAGCCCTCGCGCGCACGGCGCAGCTCTCCCGCGACGACGCGGACGCCCTCGACACCTGGGCCGCCGAGGCCGCCGGTTCCGTCCGCGACGACGACGGACGCCTGGAGTGCGTCAAGCTCTCGGTCCTGCCGCCCGCCGTACGCCGCCGGGTGCTGCGCCGCGCCGTGATCGACGCCGGTTCCCCCGCCGGTTCGCTCTTCGCCCGCCACATCGAGGAAGTCGACCGGCTCATCACCGGCTGGCGGGGCCAGGGCGCCATCAACCTGCCGGGCCGCGTCGAGGTACGGCGGCAGGGTGGCAGACTGGTGATTCGGCAGAGCTGAAGCGCAAGCGGCTGAAGTGCAGGCGAAACGCCGGTCCGGCCCGGGGAACAGTCCGGTCGGCAGGGCAGAGAAAGAGACGCGGGTGAACGAGAAGGACATGGGCACCGACCTTCAGTCGGTGCTCCTCACCAAGGAAGAGATCGACGCGAAGCTCGTCGAGCTGGCAGCGAAGATCGACGCGGAGTACGCGGGCAAGGACCTGCTCATCGTCGGCGTGCTCAAGGGCGCGGTGATGGTCATGGCGGACCTGGCCCGCGCGCTGTCCACCCCCGTCACCATGGACTGGATGGCCGTCTCGTCGTACGGGGCGGGCACGCAGTCCTCGGGCGTCGTCCGGATCCTCAAGGACCTCGACACCGACATCAAGGGCAAGCACGTCCTGATCGTCGAGGACATCATCGACTCCGGCCTGACGCTGTCCTGGCTGCTGACCAACCTCGGCTCGCGTGAACCCGCGAGCCTGGAGGTCTGCACGCTGCTCCGCAAGCCGGACGCCGCGAAGGTCGCGATCGACGTGAAGTGGGTCGGCTTCGACATCCCCAACGAGTTCGTCGTCGGCTACGGACTGGACTACGCGGAGAAGTACCGCAACCTCCCCTTCGTCGGTACGCTCGCCCCTCACGTCTACGGCGGCTGAGGCGACGTCCCCGACGGACCCGGTGGACCCGGCGGAACCGCGGGACCACGGATCGCGGGAACACGGCCGAACCCGGCCGGACTCCCGGGAACCCTCGTGGCGATCGGGCCGTTGGAGCCTTCGAAGACGGGTTTACCGGACCTCCCCTGCGGTCACGGGTGACAATGCTGGGGTACCGTCCGAAGAACAGTCTTTTCTCACAGCAGCATTTACCTACGGGCAGGAGGGACGGGGCGACTTCGCTCCGTATGGATGGACGTGAAGCGATACTTCCGTGGGCCGGTCATGTGGATCGTGCTGGCCGTCCTCGCCGTGGTCGTGTTGATGCAGGTCGTCGGCTCGTCCGGCGGCTACAAGACGGTGGACACCGGCAAGGTGATCCAGGCGATCAGCAAGAACCAGGTGGAGCAGGCCAAGCTGACCACCGGTGACGAACAGATCCTGAAGATCGAGCTGAAGGACAAGGAAAAGCTCCAGGGCGAGTCCGGCAGCAAGTTCCAGGCGAGCTACATCGGCAACCAGGGTGTCGAGCTCGCCGACACGCTGCAGAAGAAGTTCGAGAGCGGTGACATCGAGAAGGGTTACACCGTCTCGCCGTCGAAGCAGTCCCCGTTCGTCTCGATCCTTCTCTCCCTGCTGCCCTTCGTCCTGATCGTGGTCGTGTTCCTGTTTCTGATGAATCAGATGCAGGGCGGCGGCTCCAAGGTCATGCAGTTCGGCAAGTCCAAGGCCAAGCTGATCACCAAGGACACGCCGAAGACGACGTTCGCCGATGTGGCGGGGTCGGACGAGGCCGTCGAGGAACTGTACGAGATCAAGGAATTCCTCCAGGAGCCGGCGAAGTTCCAGGCCGTCGGCGCCAAGATCCCCAAGGGCGTCCTGCTCTACGGGCCGCCCGGTACGGGTAAGACGCTGCTCGCTCGCGCCGTCGCCGGCGAAGCGGGCGTCCCGTTCTACTCGATCTCCGGTTCCGACTTCGTCGAGATGTTCGTCGGTGTCGGTGCCTCCCGGGTGCGTGACCTCTTCGAGCAGGCCAAGGCGAACGCCCCGGCGATCGTCTTCGTCGACGAGATCGACGCCGTCGGACGGCACCGCGGTGCCGGCATGGGCGGCGGTCACGACGAGCGCGAGCAGACGCTCAACCAGCTGCTCGTCGAGATGGACGGCTTCGACGTGAAGGGCGGCGTCATCCTGATCGCCGCCACGAACCGGCCGGACATCCTGGACCCGGCGCTGCTGCGTCCCGGACGCTTCGACCGGCAGATCGCCGTCGACCGCCCGGACATGCAGGGCCGCCTGGAGATCCTCAAGGTGCACCAGAAGGGCAAGCCGGTCGCGGAGGACGTCGACCTCAACGCGGTCGCCCGTCGTACGCCCGGCTTCACCGGTGCCGACCTGTCGAACGTGCTGAACGAAGCGGCGCTCCTCACGGCGCGCAGCAACAAGAAGCTGATCGACAACCAGATGCTCGACGAGGCCATCGACCGCGTCGTGGCGGGTCCGCAGAAGCGGACCCGGATCATGTCCGAGAAGGAAAAGAAGATCACCGCGTACCACGAGGGCGGACACGCCCTGGTCGCGGCGGCCTCACCCCAGTCGGACCCGGTCCACAAGATCACGATCCTCTCCCGTGGACGTGCCCTCGGTTACACGATGGTGCTCCCGGAGGAGGACAAGTACTCCACGACGCGCAACGAGATGCTCGACCAGCTGGCGTACATGCTGGGCGGGCGCGCGGCCGAGGAACTGGTCTTCCACGACCCGACGACCGGTGCTGCGAACGACATCGAGAAGGCCACCGCAACGGCCCGCGCGATGGTCACGCAGTACGGCATGACCGAGCGCCTGGGCGCGATCAAGTTCGGTGGGGACAACACCGAGCCGTTCGTGGGCCGGGAGATGGGCCATCAGCGCGACTACTCGGAAGAGGTCGCGGCGCTCGTCGACGAAGAGGTCAAGAAGCTCATCGAGACCGCGCACAACGACGCGTGGGAAATCCTCGTCGAGAACCGCGACATCCTCGACGCCCTGGTCCTTGAGCTCCTCGAGAAGGAGACGCTCAACAAGGAGCAGATCGCCGAGATCTTCGCCCCGATCGTGAAGCGCCCGGCCCGCCCGGCGTGGACCGGTTCCGCCCGGCGTACCCCGTCGACACGTCCGCCCGTGCTCTCTCCGAAGGAGCTGGCCCTCACCACCGGCACCGCCAACGGTTCGGGCACTCCGGAGATCGGTCCGACGGACATCACGAAGAACACCGGCAGCTCCACGGAGTCGCTCCCCGAGGATCGGCCCGAGAGCTAGCCCCTGCCCGACCCGGTGTGTCCCCTGTCACGGGGGCTCCACCAGGCCCGGAATGGATGCCGCGCCCCCCAGGTTCTAGCCTGTGGGGGCGCGGCTTTTCCGTATGCCTGCGTCGTACCTGCCGAATTCTCCGTGAGGGCCGGGCGGGTCCGCGCATGTGACTGCACAGAGGAACGAGGCACAGATGACCGACCCGGTGACGCTGGACGGACAGGGTTCGATCGGCGTATTCGACGAGAAGCGGGCGGAGTCGGCCGTACGGGAGCTCCTCCTCGCCGTGGGCGAGGACCCGGACCGTGAGGGGCTGCGCGAGACCCCGGCCCGGGTGGCGCGTGCGTACAAGGAGATATTCGCAGGCCTCCACCAGGAGCCCGAGGACGTCCTGACGACGACGTTCGACCTCGGCCACGACGAGATGGTGCTGGTCAAGGACATCGAGGTGTTCAGCACCTGCGAGCACCACCTGGTCCCGTTCCACGGGGTGGCGCACGTCGGCTACATCCCGGCGACGAGCGGCAAGATCACGGGTCTGTCCAAGCTGGCACGGCTGGTCGACGTCTACGCCCGCCGGCCGCAGGTCCAGGAGCGCCTCACCACGCAGATCGCCGACTCCCTGATGGCGATCCTGGAGCCGCGCGGGGTCATCGTCGTGGTCGAGTGCGAGCACATGTGCATGTCGATGCGCGGCATCCGTAAGCCGGGGGCGAAGACGATCACCTCCGCGGTCCGCGGTCAGCTGCGCGACCCGGCCACGCGCGCCGAGGCGATGAGCCTCATCATGGCGCGCTAGCCGCGGAGGGGCCCGGGGCGGCTCCTGGACGGGCGGGGGACCCTCAGGCGGCCTGGGCCGTGTGCGAGTCGTTGTCCCCGTCCTCCGGGAGCTTGCAGACGCGCTCGAGGAAGAAGGCCGCGGCGATGACCGCGATGCCGGCCACGACGGCGGCGCCCGCGTAGATGGCCTGATCGCGCCGGGGCGGGATGTCGAGGTAGCCGAGCAGGAAGACGCCCGTGCCGCCGTACAGCCCGGCGACGAGAGCGGCGACGAGCGCGCTCGCCTGGCCGAAGACCACGGCGCGGGCCGCCATCATCGGCTCGACGCCCTTCGCCCCGGGGCGGCGCTCGCGCTGCGCCCGCAGCCGCGCCCTGATCGACAGCGCCGTGGCCAGCAGGACGACGGCGATCACGGCCAGCACGATCGGCGCGGCGAGCGGCACGCTCGGCAGGGTCCCCAGGGCGTCCCAGAGGCGGGCCGCGCCCCAGGACAGCACGCCGGCTCCGGCGAGGAGTCCGACCAGGAGGCCGAGCCGTAGTTGCTTCACCGAGAGTGCCGCCCTTCGTCGCCGCGTTGCGCGTGTCGTCCGCCCGTGCCGAACGCCCGGGGACCGGCCGCCCCGGGGGCGGCCGTCCGTGAACCGGTCGTCCTTGAGCCTAACGACTACTCGGGGAGACGGAGTTCCAGGTCGGGCCGGGGGAGCACTCCGTCGCGGCCGACACCGGCCAGCAGGTCGGCGACCGGCCCCGCGCCGGGGAGCTGGGCCTCCGGGTCCACGTCGTGCCAGGGGGCGAGGACGAAGGCGCGCTCACGGGCGCGCGGATGCGGCAGGGTCAGCAGCGGGTCGTCGGAGACCACCTCGGCGTACGACACGATGTCGACGTCGATGGTGCGCGGTCCCCAGCGCTCGTCACGGACCCGGTCGAAGGCCTCCTCGATGGCCTGGCCGCGCTCCAGCAGCGAGGACGGGGGCAGCGTCGTCTTCACGACGACCACCGCGTTGAAGTACGAGGGCTGGGTGCCCGGCTCGACGCCCCAGGGCTCCGTCTCGTAGACCGGGGAGACCGCTTTGACCCGGAGGCCGGGGGTGTCCTCCAGGGCGTCGATGGCGCCCTGGATCGTCTCCAGACGGTTGCCGAGGTTGGAGCCGAGGGAGATCACGGCCCGTTTGGGGTTGGAGAGGGTGACGTCCGCCGCGTCGACCTGCTCGACCACTGCGGCGGGGACCGGCTGTACGGTCGGGTCGCTCTGCCCCTCGGTGGAAAATGCAGTCATGCTCGGCTCCGGGTGATGGTGATGGTCACGTCGTCGAAGGGGACGGTGATCGGGGCGTCCGGCTTGTGGACGACGACCTCGACCTCCTCGACCCCCTCGTGCTTGAGGCACTGCTGCGCGATGCGCTCGGCGAGGGTCTCGATCAGATCGACGGGCTCACCCTTGACGACGTCGACGACCTCTTCCGCGACCACGCCGTAGTGAACGGTCTTCGACAGGTCGTCGGCGGCTGCCGCGGGGCGGGTGTCGAGGCCGAGCACCAGATCCACGATGAAGGTCTGGCCCTCCTCCCGTTCCCGGGGGAAGACACCGTGGTGCCCACGGGCCTTGAGGCCGCGCAGCGCGACACGATCCACGCGAATCACTCCTGCTGTTCGTCGTCTCTGGAGGCACCTGGCCGCGTGCGGGCGGTGCGGTGCCGTCTTCCGAATCTACCCGCGAGCACCGACAACGCCTGCCCGCGGGGGCGCGGACCGGCCCGGCACGGGGGTTGGTGTCGGCGTATACCCCGTGATCCGGGGGCTCAATCCCCGCCGTCGGCTCCAGCCGCTCAGACGGTCGGTTCCTCGTCCTCTTCCTCACCGGTTTCGGCCAGTACGGGCGAGCCGTGGTGGGACCAGAGCTTCCAGCCCTCCGGTGTGCGCCGGAACACGTTGGTGGCGACGACGAGCTGGCCGACGAGGGGCCCGAGGGCGTTGCCCTCCTCCGCTGGGCCCCCGCTGAGGATGTTCTCGGTGCAGGTGACCAGGGCGGTGTCGCCGGTCATCGAGACGCCGACATCGGTGAGGAAGAACTGGATGTACTCGGTGTTCGCCATGATCAGCGCGTAGCTCCGCAGCACCTCTCCGCGCCCCGTGAGCACCGGCCAGCCCGGGTGGACACAGGACAGGGTGAGGTCCTCGCCGGGCAGCCACAGGCCGGAGAGCTCGTCCAGGTCGCCGCGTTCCATCGCCTCGTAGAAGGCGGTGTTGGCCTGCTCGACCGCCGCGATGTCGGCCGCGGCCTCCTCGTGCTCGTCGCGCGCGGCGCTCACGCGGCTCCCTCGACGGCGCGGGCGACCCGTACCGCGTCGGCCGTCGGGCGTACCGCGTGCACCCGGACCGCCCAGGCGCCGGCAGCGGCGGAGAGCGCGGAGATCGCGGCTGTCGCCGCGTCCCGTTCACGGGCGGGCGGCGGGGTCCCGTCCTCGCCGGCCAGGACGTGGCCGAGGAACCGCTTGCGGGAGGCGGCGACCAGCAGGGGCCTGCCCAGCTCGTGCAGCCGTTCGAGGTGGGCGACCAGCGCGAGGTCCTGGGCGGCGTCCTTGGCGAAGCCGAGCCCCGGGTCGATCACCAGCTTCGCGGGGTCCACGCCGCCCTCGACCACGGCCTCCACGCGCTCCCGGAGCTCCGCGACGACCTCGGCGACGACGTCCCCGTACACGGCGCGGCTGTTCATCGATTCGCTGAAGCCGCGCCAGTGCATGACGACGAACGGCACTCCGGCGGCGGCGACGACCGGGATCATGTCCGGGTCGGCGAGGCCGCCGCTCACGTCGTTGACCAGGACCGCACCGGCGGCGACGGACCGTTCGGCGACGCCGGCCCGCATGGTGTCCACGGAGACGGTGATCCCCTCGGAGGCCAGGCCCCGCACGACGGGGATCACCCGGCGCAGCTCCTCGGCCTCGTCCACCCGGCTCGCGCCCGGGCGGGTCGACTCGCCGCCGACGTCGATCAGATCCGCCCCTTCGGCCGCCAGTTCGAGGCCGTGCTTGATCGCCGCCGTGGTGTCGAACCAGCGTCCCCCGTCGGAGAAGGAGTCGGGCGTCACATTGACGACCCCCATGACCGCACAGCGGTCCCACTCCGGGAGACCCCGCACCGTGCCTCGCCCTCGCAACGTACTCATGGGCCCAGCCTAGGCCGTGTCCGCGGGGTCCTGCCCGGCCGCCGTCGCCCGCCCCTCGCCGGGAGGCGCCGCGCTCCCCTCACCGGGAGGCGACGCCCGCCACGGTCTCCACGGCGACGTCGGCGCGCGGCACGTCCTGTGCGTCCGCGTCGATCGAGCGCCGCAGGGCCTCATGGAGCCGGGCCGGGGTGAGCACCCCCAGGAAACGGCCGGTGGCCTCCTCGTCGATGACGGCGATCCAGCCGGCGTCGTGCTGCAGCATCGTGGCGAAGGCCTGCTTGAGCGGCGCCCCGAGCGGAAGCCACGCCTCCATACGCCGGGCGTGCTCGCGGACGGTGCCCTTGGCCGCCGCGCCCTCGCCCGCCGGGATCCAGCCGTGCAGATTGTCCTGGCCGTCGAGGACGACCGCCCAGCGGGCGCCCTCGGCCCGCAGCCGCTCGGTCGCCCCCGCCAGCGGATCGTCGAGGTGCACGACCGGCGGCTGGTCCAGGTCGCTCTCCTCGATGGGCGTGACGGAGAGCCGCTTCAGACCGCGGTCCGCCCCGACGAAGTCGGCCACGTACGGGGTCGCCGGTGCCCCGAGGACCGTGGCCGGGGTGTCGAACTGCTCGATGCGCCCGGCCCCGTACACGGCGATCCGGTCACCGAGGCGGACCGCTTCCTCGATGTCGTGGGTGACGAACAGCACGGTCTTGCGGACCTGCGCCTGCAGCTTCAGGAATTCGTTCTGCAGCCTTTCCCGTACGACCGGGTCGACCGCCCCGAAAGGCTCGTCCATCAGCAGAACCGGCGGGTCGGCCGCCAGGGCGCGTGCCACTCCCACGCGTTGGCGCTGGCCGCCGGAAAGCTGCTCGGGATAGCGGCCGCCATAAACGGAGGGATCGAGTCCGACGAGATCGAGCAGTTCGGCGGCGCGGCGCCTGCCCTTTTCCCTGCCCCAGCCGAGGAGATGGGGAACGGTCGCCGTGTTCTCCAGGATCGTCTTGTGCGGGAAGAGGCCGACCTGCTGGATGACATAGCCGATACGCCGGCGGAGCTGGACGGGGTCGATGGCGGATATGTCGTCCCCGTCGAGGAATATCCGGCCGTCGGTCGGTTCGGTCAGACGGTTCACCATTTTCATCGTGGTCGTCTTGCCGCAGCCGGAAGGCCCGACGAGCGTGACCAGTTCACCCTCGGCGACCTCGAAGGAAAGGTCGTCGACGGCGGTGGTGCCGTCCGCGTACCGCTTGGTGACGTGCTCGAATCGGATCATGATTCCCCATTGTGACGCGGGTTCTGTGAAGGCCATGTTGCCGGAATAAGACAGCCTCGGCGATTGTCGGTGGTCGAGGATAGGGTCACCCAGGACCGGACCCGGGGCGGCATCGCGAGGGCAAACAGGAGGTGGGGGCGGATGGCCGAGCAGAACTGCCTGGTGGCGAACGACTGGATCTGCGGAGAGTATCTGCGCTCCCGCAGCCATGAGTTGGCCGAGGCGACCGTCCAGCACATCTGGATCACGGTGGCTTCCGTGCTGATAGGGCTCGCGGTGGCATTCCCGCTCGCGCTGCTCGCCCGCAGGGGCCGGCATTTCGCCGCGCCCGTGCTGGGCCTGACCACCGTGCTCTACACCGTGCCGTCGCTGGCGATGTTCTCGCTGCTGCTGCCGTTCTTCGGCCTGTCCGCGGCGCTCGTCGTCACCGGCCTGGTGCTCTATTCGCTGACCATTCTCGTACGGAACATCCTCGCGGGGCTCGAAGCGGTCCCGCAGGAGGCCAGGGAGGCCGCCGAGGGCATGGGGTACGGCCCCGTCCGGCTCCTCTGGGAGGTCGAACTCCCCCTCGCGCTGCCCGCGCTGATGGCCGGCCTCCGCATCGCCACGGTGTCGACGGTCGCGCTGACCACGGTCGGCTCGCTCGTCGGCAAGGGCGGCCTGGGCAATCTCATCGAGGACGCGCTGCCCAGCTTCTTCAAGGCGCAGGTGCTCACCGCGTCCGTGCTCTGCGTGCTCCTCGCGGTGGCCGCGGACCTCCTGCTGCTCGGCGTGCAGCGCCTGCTCACACCCTGGACCCGGATACGCACGCCCGCCGGGGCGTCCGCCGGGGCGGGCATCGCGAAGACGGAGGCGGTCTGACCCATGGGAGTCATCGGGGAGGCGTGGACCTGGCTGACCACCGGCGCCAACTGGTCGGGGGACGGCGGGGCGGGACACCGGCTGGCCGAGCACCTGTACGTCAGCGGGATCGCCCTCGCGGTGGCCTGCGTCATCGCCCTGCCGGTCGCGCTGTACCTCGGCCACGTGGGCAAGGGCGGCTCGCTCGCCGTCAACGTCTCCAACGTGGGGCGCGCCGTCCCGGTGTTCGCGGTGCTGGCGCTGTTCATGATGACGCCCCTGCGCAACTCCGGCTATCTGCCCACGGTCATCGCCCTGGTGCTGTTCGCGGTGCCCCCGCTGCTGACCAACGCCTACGTCGGGATGACGGAGGTCGACCGGTCGGTGGTGGAGGCCGCGCGGGGCATGGGGATGTCCGGCGGGCAGCTCTTCGTCCGGGTCGAGCTGCCGCTCGCGTACCCCATGATCATGACCGGCCTCCGGTCCGCCGCCGTCCAGGTGATCGCCACCGCCTCCATCGCGGCGATGGTCGGTCTCGGCGGCCTGGGCAGGATCATCACCGCCGGCTTCAACACCTACGACACCGCGCAGGTCTTCGCGGGCGCCGTGCTGGTCGCCCTGCTGGCCCTGGTGGTGGAGGGCGTCCTCGTGGCGCTGGACCGGCTGCTGTCGCCGCTGCGCCGGCGCCGGACCGTATGAGCGCGCCGGGTTTTCGGACTGTGCACACCATTTTTCGCGGACGGAGAACAACATGAGCAGGACCTCGCGCATAGCGGGTGCGGTCGTCGGAGTGGTCGCGCTGGCAGGGTCGCTCGCGGCCTGCGGCGGCGACAGCCTGGAGAAGGAGAAGAGCGGTTCGGACACGGGCGCCGGCTCCGGCTCCAAGAAGGGCTCGCTCGTCGTGGGCGCCGCCGGCTTCACCGAGTCCAAGGTGCTCGCCGAGCTCTACGCCCAGGTCCTGGGCGGCGCCGGATACGACACCTCCATCACCACGGTGAAGAACCGCGAGCTGTACGAACCCTCCCTGGAGAAGGGCGAGATCGACGTCGTACCGGAATACGCGGCGACGATCGCGGAATTCCTCAACGCCAAGGTCAACGGCGCGAAGGAGGCGGAGAAGAAGCCGGTCGCCTCGGGTGACGTGGCGGCGACCGTCGCGGCACTGGAGAAGCTCGCCACCCCGCTCGGACTGAAGGTCCTTCCGGCGGGCAAGGCGGTCGACCAGAACGCCTTCGCGGTGTCGAAGGAATTCGCCGAGAAGAACAGCCTCACGACCCTTTCCGATCTCGGCAGCTCGAAGATCAAGGTCAGGATCGCTGCGGGCGACGAGTGCGAGGTCCGCCCCTTCTGCGCACCCGGGCTGAAGAAGACGTACGGCATCGACGTCACCGGGATCGACCCCAAGGGCGTCGGCACGCCGCAGTCCAAGCAGGCCGTCAAGGACGGCAAGGACCAACTGGTCCTCACGACCACCACGGACGCCGTGCTCGACTCCTACGGGCTGGTCTTCCTGGAGGACGACAAGAAGCTGCAGAACGCGGACAACGTCCTTCCGGTTCTCAATGCCAAGGACGCGGGCGACCCGGAGATCGCGGAGGCGCTCGGGAAGCTCACCGACGTACTCACCACCGAGGACCTCGCGGAACTGAACCGCAAGGTCGACGCGGAGCGCGCCAAGCCCGAGGACGCCGCCGGGGACTATCTCCGGTCGAAGGGTCTGATCAAGAAGTAAAAAGGCGTACGTGCGGGGTCACTTGGGAGATCTTTGGTAACCGGCGGGGAACAGATTGCCGGGCGGTCTCCCAAGTGACTCGTACGCACGGTAAATTTCGGGCCATGCCACGAGGACGCCACCGCCATTCGCCGCCCCTCCACAGAATCCTGCCCCCCGCCGTGCTGGCCGGAGTGCCGGTCGTCTGCGCCGCCGGCGCCTGGCTCCTCTCGGAACCCCTGCCGCTGCGCGCCCTGGTGGCCGTGACGGCGGCCGCCGCCGTCACCGGTGCCTGCATGATGCGCGGCTGGGACCGGGCCGCGGGGCTGCGTGTCGCGGAGCTGACCCGGGCGCGGGCCAGCGACGAGTGGAAGACCGAGGAGCGGATAGCCGAGCTCGAGGCGGACCTCGAGGAGTCGAGGGAGCTGCGCACCCGGCTGGAGACCAAGCTGCGCCGGAAGCGCGTGGAGCTCGCCGGGCTGCGGGGCGAACACGCCGCGCTGCTGCGCCGGTACGCCAACGCCGAGACGGAGCGGGCCAGCGCGCTGGAGGGCCGCAGGCAGCTCGCCATCGAGGCGTCGTCGCCGCGCGAGCTCCTGCCCGCCCGGTCCACGCCGACGCCGGGCGCCTATCTGCGTGCCGCCCAGGCACTCCAGGACCTGCCCCGCAACGCCGCGCTCCAGGAGGCGCGCCGGACGGCCGAGCTGGCCCGGCAGCGCGACATCGCCGAGCGTTCCGCCGAGCGGGACTCGGACGGTGACGGCCCGAAGGGGAAGCACGCGGCGGGCTCCGGAGCGGGTGACCCCCAGCACCGCCGCGCCCAGGCCGCCCTCCCCGCACCGAAGCTGTCGCCCGCCCCCGTGCGCCCGCCCCGGGCCGTTCCGGCGGCGTCCGCCGTCGTCCCGTACGCGGCCGCGCGGCGCCATCTCGTGCCGCAGGGGAGCTTCGACTTCTTCGGTACGCAGAAGGCCGGCGCCGCGATCGAGTCCGTGCAGAACGAGGACCTCGCGGACGTGGTGGGCGAGGAGGCGCTGGCGGCGCACCGTACGGGCGCGGCCGAGAACCGTGCCGTCGGCAAGGTCATCGACCTGACGGCGCACGACGAGACCGAGCAGCTGGACGTCGTCGAACTGCGCAGCGCGATCTCCTCGTAGCGAGCGCGGCGGCCGTAACAGCAGCCGAGATGCCCGAGCGGCCCGTGCGGCCGGGCTACTTGTCGATGTCCCCGACGACGAAGAAGAGCGAGCCCAGGATCGCCACCATGTCGGCGACGAGCGTGCCCGGCAGCAGTTCGGTCAGCGCCTGGATGTTGTTGAACGAGGCGGAGCGCAGCTTCAGCCGGTACGGGGTCTTCTCGCCCGTGGACACCAGGTAGTAGCCGTTGATGCCCAGCGGGTTCTCGGTCCAGGCGTAGGTGTGGCCCTCCGGGGCCTTCAGCACCTTGGGCAGCCGCTGGTTGATCGGCCCGGGCGGCAGGCCGTCCATCCGGTCCAGGCACGCGTCGGCGAGGTCCAGCGCGTTGTGCGTCTGCTCCAGCAGGCACTCGAAGCGGGCCAGGCAGTCGCCCTCGGTCCGGGTGACGACCTCGAGAGTCTCCTGCAGCTCCCCGTACGCGAGATACGGCTCGTCGCGCCGCAGGTCGAAGTCGACGCCGGAGGCCCGGGCGATCGGGCCCGACACCCCGTAGGCGTGCACGGCCTCGGCGGAGAGCACGCCGACCCCGCGGGTACGGCCCCGGAAGATCTCGTTGCCGAGGACCAGACGGTCGTACACGTCCATCCGTGACCGTACGGACGCCACGGCGTCCCTGGCCCGGCCTAGCCAGCCCGCGGGCAGGTCCTCCTTGAGGCCGCCGACCCGGTTGAACATGTAGTGCATCCGGCCGCCGGAGACCTCCTCCATCACGGCCTGGAGCTCCTCGCGCTCCCGGAAGGCGTGGAACACCGGGGTGATCCCGCCGAGTTCGAGGGGGTAGGAGCCGAGGAACATCAGGTGGTTGAGGACCCGGTTCAGCTCCGCCAGCAGCGTCCTCGTCCAGACGGCGCGCTCCGGGACCTCCATGCCGAGCATCCGCTCGACGGCCATGACCACGCCGAGCTCGTTGGAGAACGCCGACAGCCAGTCGTGGCGGTTGGCGAGCATGATGATCTGCCGGTAGTCCCTGGCCTCGAAGAGCTTCTCGGCGCCCCGGTGCATGTAGCCGATGACGGGCTCGGCCTGCTGGATCCGCTCGCCGTCCAGGACGAGCCGCAGCCGGAGCACACCGTGGGTGGAGGGGTGCTGCGGACCGATGTTCAGCACCATGTCGGTGCTCTCCGCCGCGCCGCCGATGCCGATCGTCGTCTCCGTCATGCGGGACAGTATCCCTCCTGCGCCCCTTCTGCCGCCGTGGCCCCCGCTACCCCTCCTCGCGGTCCGGGACCCGGTGCCGGAGCCAGCCGAAGTCGCCCAGCCCGCCCCGCGCCGTCAGCTCCGCCGCCTCCCCGGCCGCCGCGAGCGCCCGCACATAACCCGCGGGGTCGGCCGACGCCCGCGCCAGCGGCGGGCGTTCGCCGCTGATGCCCAGCTCCCGCAGAGCCGTCCGCTGGTCCAGGAGCTCGGCCGCGCCTCCCGCCGCCGCCGCGCAGGCGTCCAGCGCCACGTGCGAGGTCAGGTCGCGGCTCCCGTCCGGCACGGGCTCCACCTCGCGCCCTTCCCGGAATCCGGTGAGCGTCCCGAACGGCGGCCTCGACGCCCGTACATGCGCGTAGTCCACCGCCACCGCGGTCCCGCCGGCCAGCGATCCGACGGCGCGGGCCCAGGCCTCGTCGCGGGGTCTGCCGATCTCCGCGCGGTCGCCGGGCCGGGACAGCGGCCACCAGCGGTCCAGCCAGCGGGCGTCCTCCCCGGCCACCGGGTCGCCGAGCCGCTCGGTGCCGTCGCTCCTGCGGACGAGGACGTAGCGGGGCACCCCGTCGGCGTCGGCCTCCGCGATGTCCGTGGGCACGTTGTCCAGCCACTCGTTGGCGAACAGCAGCCCCCGTCTGCCCTGCGGGAGTTCGGCGCCCCACTCGACGGACGGGTCCGTGCCCGGCGGGCGCGGGGCGAGCTCGACGGCGTACGCCCGTACGGTGAGGCCGGGGGCGAGCGCGCCGTCCCGCAGCGCCGCGAGCACCCCGGTCAGCAGCTCGCCGCGGCCCGCGCCCACATCCACCAGGTCCACGGTGTCCGTGCCCAGCTCCCGTGCCGTGGCGGCGAGCAGCCGGGCCACGGCGGTGGCGAAGAGCGGGGAGGCGTGCACCGAGGTGCGGAAATGGCCCGCGGGGCCCTCCGGGCGCCGGTAGAAACCCTCGTCCCCGTACAAAGCGGTCTCGGCGGCTTCCCGCCAGCGGCACCAGTCATCCGTCACATGGGCAAGTCTCCACCTTGGGGAGTACGGTCCCAGGACCCGGATCGGCCCTTCGGCTGACCCGGGCACCGATCAGCTGTCCCTACGCTGGGTAACGTGCAGCGCTTCTACGATTTCATCCGCAGACACCCGACGGGCGTCGACATCCTCTGGGCTGTCCTCCTCCTCGGGTTCTCCGGCGTGTCCATCGTGGCCGGCCAGGTCGGTGGCGGCCCGGAGCGCGTCGCCGCCGTGCCGATCTCCGTCGGGCTGTCCGTCGTGGTCGCCCTGCGCCGCCGTCTGCCGGAGAAGATGCTGCTGCTCGCGATCCTGATGGGGATCGCCCAGCTGGTGTTCGGGGTGCGGCCGGACGTGGCGGACTTCGCCATGCTGGTGATCACGTACACGGTGGCCACGGTGGGGGAGCGCTGGGCGTCCCGGCTGGCCCTCGGGTGCAGCCTGGTGGCGGCCGGGATCTCGAGGCTGCGCTGGCCCGACGACGCGCCGTACGGCGGCTGGGCGCAGTCGCTGGCCTACACCGTCACGATGACCGTGCCCTTCGTCCTGGCCTGGGTGCTCGGTGACTCGATACGCACCCGGCGGGCCTACTTCAGCCAGTTGGAGGAGCGGGCCGCCCGGCTGGAGCGGGAGCGCGAGGCGCAGTCGAAGGTGGCCGTGGCCGCCGAACGCGCCCGTATCGCCCGCGAACTGCACGATGTCGTCGCGCACAACGTCTCGGTGATGGTCGTCCAGGCGGACGGCGCCGCATATGTCATGGACTCGTCCCCCGACCAGGCCCGGCAGGCGCTGGAGACCATCTCCGGGACCGGCCGGCAGGCGCTCGCCGAGATGCGGCGGCTGCTCGGGGTGCTGAGGACCGGTGACTCCGAGGAGAGCGGGGAGTACGTCCCCCAGCCCGACGTCCAGCAGATCGAGGAGCTCGTCGGCAAGGTCAGGGAGACCGGCCTCGCGGTGGACTTCAAGATCGAGGGCACCCCGCGTCCGCTGCCGAGCGGGGTCGAGCTGACCGCGTACCGCATCGTGCAGGAGGCGCTCACCAACACCCGTAAGCACGGAGGCCCCGACGCCGGGGCGAGCGTGCGGCTGGTCTACTTCGACGACGGGCTGGGCCTGCTGGTCGAGGACGACGGCCGCGGCGCCCCGCACGAGCTGTACGAGGACGGCGGAGCCGACGGCGCGGGACAGGGAATGATCGGCATGCGGGAGCGGGTCGGCATGGTCGGCGGCACGCTGGACGCGGGCCCGCGCCAGGGCGGCGGCTTCCGGATCAGCGCCCTGCTCCCCCTCAAGCCGGCCAACCAGTGACAGTGAGGACAGGACCCCTGATGGCGATCCGCGTGATGCTCGTCGACGACCAGGCGCTGCTGCGCACCGGCTTCCGGATGGTGCTAGCCGCCCAGCCGGACATGGAGGTCGTCGCCGAGGCGGGTGACGGCGTCGAGGCGATCGAGCTCCTGCGGTCCACGGCCGTCGACGTCGTGCTGATGGACGTACGCATGCCACGGCTGGACGGCGTCGAGGCGACCCGGCGCATCTGCGCGGCGACCGAGCCGCCGAAGGTGCTGATCCTGACCACGTTCGACCTGGACGAGTACGCGTTCTCCGGTCTGAAGGCGGGCGCCAGCGGGTTCATGCTCAAGGACGTGCCGCCGGGCGAACTGCTCTCCGCCATCCGCTCGGTGCACAGCGGCGACGCGGTGGTGGCGCCGTCCACGACCCGCAGGCTCCTCGACCGGTTCTCGCCGATGCTGCCCAGCGGACGGAAGGAGCCGCAGCACAAGCACGTCGAGAAGCTCACCGAGCGCGAGCGCGAGGTGATGCTGCTGGTCGCGCAGGGGCTGTCGAACGGCGAGATCGCGGCCCGGCTGGTGCTGTCCGAGGCGACCGTGAAGACCCATGTGGGCCGCATCCTCACCAAGCTGGGGCTGCGCGACCGCGTCCAGGTCGTCGTCCTCGCGTACGAGACGGGTCTCGTCAGGGCCGGCGGCCAGGCGGGCTGACCGCCGCTCGGGCGGGGCGCCGTCAGCGCAGCACGCCCTCCAGGAAGTCGCTGCCCAGGCGGGCCACGACCGTCAGGTCCAGCGAGTGCAGGACGTACCGGCCGCGCCGCCGTGTGGTGACCAGCCCGGCCTTCTTGAGCACCGCCAGGTGGCGGGAGACCTCGGGAGGCGTGATGCCGTGCGCGTCGGCGAGTTCACCGGTGGTGGACGGGGACCGGGCCAGGTTGCGGCAGAGCCGCATCCGCATGGGGTGGGCCAGCGCCTCCATCCGGAGCTGGAGCAGCTCGACGGAGGCGGGGGAGGGCAGTTCGGGGCGGTGCACCGGGTAGTGGATCACCGGGCGCCAGCCGGGGGCGTGCAGCACCATCAGATGCGGCCAGCCGAAGCTCGTCGGGATGAGGGTGAGGCCGCTGCCGGCCTCCGATCCGGTGGCCTCGGCCCGGCCCGTGGTCAGCTTGTCGGCGCTGATCCTGCCGGTCTCCTCGTCCAGCGACAGGGCCGCGGAGACGGCACCCAGGGCCGCGCCGACGCCCTTGTGCCGCAGCACCTCGGTCTTGTGCCGGGCGTCGGCGACCAGCTGGACCTGGACCCGCCGCCAGGTGTCGGCGAAGAAGGCGCGGTCGCAGTCCTCCAGGAGACGCCTGACCCAGCCGCGTACGGAGCCGGGGTCGGCCAGCAGCTGCCGGGTGAAGTCCAGCTGCTTCGGCCCCCGGGCCGCCGCCATGTCGAGCGCGCGGGTCCGCATCCAGGTGTCGGTGAGGGGTGAGGGCGCGCCCGTTCCGTACAGGCTCGCGCAGGTGAACTCCAGGGCGGCCGAGACGAACCGCTCGTCGTCGAGCTTGTCCAGGATGTCCAGGTCCTCGGCGAGGGTCGCGCCGGTCCTGCCGTCGCCGCCGCGGACCCCGGCGAAGGGCATGAAGACGTCGGAGAAGGTGTTCCGCCACAGGAACTCCGCCTCGTGCAGCCGGTCCGCGAGGTCCGGCTCCAGGGCCGCGGAGGTCGCGGTCGCCCAGCCGTGCAGGCCGGGATGGTGACCGGGCTCGGAGAGCGCGTGGAGGGCCAGCCCCAGCTCGGCGAGGGGGGACGTCTCGAAAACGATGCGCTCGGGAGGCAGGCCGGCGATGTCGATGTGCACGCTCACCCCTCCATGGTGCGGGGTGCGGGGGCGCAGACCGTCGCCACTTGACGACGGCCGTCAATCCACGGGCGGGGCCGCCGGGGCGGAGCCAGGCTGGATCCATGGACATCGTTCAGCAGCACATGCTCGACAGCTGGCGCGCCGCGCGGCACGGTGAGGCACCGCCGCCGGTGCCCGGCACGCACGACCGGGAGGTGCTGCGCGGCCTCCGCAGGCGTATCCGCGCCTGGGCGGCCGCGCACCGGCCGCCCTACGCCTGAGGCCGCGCGCTTTCCCTCGGCGCCCTACGCCTGAGGCCGCGCCGGTGCCTCCTGAGGCCGCGTCGCTTCCTCCTCTTCCTCCTGGAGGCGCGTCACGAAATCCGTCACCGCCGCCCGTACGTCGCCGGCCGTCCACTCCAGCCCCGGCGCCGCCACCGTGACCTCCGTGAACGAGAGTCCGGGCGGCCCCGCCGGAGCGGCGAACCAGCGTCGGAAGAGCGTCACGCCCGTCTCCTCGGCCTGCCGCACCGACGCCTCGTCCAGCACGTCCGCGGCGTACGGCAGCCAGACCTGGAACTGGTGCGTGTGCGGCGGCTCGGGATGCACCCGGAACCACGGCACCGCCGATCCGGCGAGGCCCTCCGCCAGGGCGCCCGCGACCACCTTCGCGTGGGCCACGTACGACGGCAGCCTCGGCAGCTCACGCTCCAGGCCCAGCAGGGCGGAGAGCGCCGCCGGATACTGCTGGAAGACCTGGCCGCCGTACCGGTGGCGCCAGGTCCTCGCCTCCTCGACCAGGGACTCGGGGCCGGCGAGCACGGCTCCGGACAGACCGTCCAGGGACTTGTAGAAGGACACGTACACACTGTCGGCGAGCGCCGCGATCTCCGGCAGGCCCCGCCCGAGGTGCGCCGTGCACTCCCACAGGCGCGCCCCGTCCAGGTGCACCACGGCGTCCCGCTCCCGGGCGGCGGCCACGACGGCCCGCAACTCCTCCCAGGTGGGCAGGACGAAGCCCGCGTCGCGCAGCGGCAGCTCCAGCATCAGCGTGCCGAACGGCTCGGGGAGGTCCCGGATCTCGTCCGCCGTGGCCGGGCGGGGCGCGGTCGTCGGATGCACCGTGCGCAGCCCGCTCACGGCGGCCAGCGCGCCGCGTTCGTGCACCTCCGGGTGGGCCAGGGGGTGCAGCGCCACCGTCGGATTGCCCGTACGCCCCGCCCAGCACCGCAGCGCCACCTGCTGGGCCATCGTCCCGGTCGGGAAGAACGCGGCGGCCTCCATGCCCAGCAGATCGGCGGTGCGCCGCTCGACCTCGGCGACGACCCCGCCGCCGTACACATCCGTCCACCCGCCCAGGTCGTGGACCGTGCCGGCGTCGGCGGCCAGCGCGGCCAGCCGTCCGGCCAGCGTGTGGTCCGCGGACATCCGGGCCAGCACCCTTCCCGACCGCTGCCACGCGGTCAGCCTGCGGTGTCGCTGCTCCTGCTCGTCGGTGTCTCCCATGGGACGATCATCACCCGGGCCGCCGGTGCCGCCCATTCCGGGTTCTCCGTCGCCAAAAGTTATCCACAGGCTGTGGATGATCGGTGTGCGGTACGAAACGCTGGCGTAGCATGCAGAGGAATCGTCCGGTACCCCCCGCGGACTGGAACGGAAGGCCACCGCCGCGTGAACGCATCAGTTTCCAAGGAATCCCTCGACGCGAGGGACCGCCCCGCCCGTCTCACCGTCGGCGTCGTCGGCGCGGGCCGGGTCGGCCCCGCCCTCGCCGCATCGCTGCAGCTCGCCGGGCACCGCCCGGTCGCCGTGTCGGGCGTCTCCGACGCATCCGTGCGCCGGGCCGCCGCGCTGCTCCCCGACGTCCCTCTGGTGACCCCGGCCGAGGTCCTCGCACGGGCCGAGCTCGTGCTGCTGACCGTCCCCGACGACGCGCTGCCCGGCCTGGTCGAGGGCCTCGCCGAGACCGGCGCCGTACGGCCGGGCCAGCTGCTCGTCCACACCTCCGGTCGGTACGGGACGAAGGTGCTCGACCCCGCGCTGCGGGCCGGCGCCCTCCCGCTCGCCCTGCATCCGGCGATGACCTTCACCGGCACCTCCGTCGACGTCCAGCGGCTGGCGGGCTGTTCCTTCGGGGTGACCGCCCCCGAGGAGCTCAGGCTCGCCGCCGAGGCGCTCGTCATCGAGATGGGCGGCGAGCCCGAGTGGATCGCCGAGGAGTCCCGGCCGCTCTACCACGCGGCCCTCGCCCTCGGGGCGAACCACCTGGTCACCCTCGTCGCACAGTCCATGGACCTGCTCCGCAAGGCCGGGGTGGGCGCGCCCGACCGGATGCTCGGCCCCCTCCTCGGGGCCGCCCTCGACAACGCCCTGCGCTCCGGTGACGCGGCGCTGACCGGCCCCGTCGCCCGGGGCGACGCCGGGACGGTGTCCGCGCACATCCGCGAGCTGCGCGCCCACGCGCCGCAGACGGTCGCCGGATACCTCGCCATGGCGCGTGCCACGGCGGACCGCGCCCTCGACCACGGCCTGCTCAAGCCGGAGTTCGCCGAGGACCTCCTCGGCGTCCTGTCCGACAGCAACGCCGTGAACGGCACGAACGGAACACACGGACCGGACGGATCCGGACCGGGGGAGAAGCGATGAACACCGCACCCGCCACCCTGCTGCGCTCGGCCGCCGAGCTGGAGGCCCTCCGCCGGCCCTCCGGGGCACGCCGCGCCGTCGTCATGACGATGGGCGCGCTCCACGACGGCCACGCCACCCTGATCCGCGCGGCGCGCGAGGCCACGGGGCCCGAAGGCCAGGTCGTGGTCACCGTCTTCGTCAACCCGCTCCAGTTCGGTGAGGCCGCCGACCTCGACCGCTATCCGCGCACGCTGGACGCCGACCTCGCCGTCGCCTCCGGAGCCGGTGCCGACGCGGTCTTCGCCCCCTCCGTCGACGAGGTCTATCCCGGCGGTGAGCCGCAGGTCAGGATCACCGCGGGGCCCATGGGCGAGCGGCTCGAAGGCGCCGCCCGCCCCGGGCACTTCGACGGGATGCTCACCGTCGTCGCCAAGCTCCTGCACCTGACCCGGCCGGACGCCGCGTTCTTCGGGCAGAAGGACGCCCAGCAGCTGGCGCTCGTCCGCCGCATGGTGCGTGACCTCAACTTCGGCATCGACATCGTGGCGGTGCCGACCGTCCGCGACCCCGACGGCCTCGCGCTCTCCAGCCGTAACCGCTTCCTCTCCGCCGAGGAGCGCCGGACCGCGCTGGCCCTGCCCAGGGCCCTGTTCGCGGCCCGGGACCGGCTGGTCGCCCAGCAGACGCTGCACGCCCGCGCCCGTACGCTCCCCGAGCGCGACGGCCGGGCCGACGCGCTGAACCGGCTCGGCGAGGCCCGCGCGGCCGCCGACACCCAGGCCGTGGCGCTGGCCCGGCCGACCGTCGCGCCCGCCGCGGTGCTGGACGCCGCACGCGCGGTCCTGGACGAGGCGGCCGAGGACGAGGCACCCCTCACCCTGGACTACGTGGCCCTCGTGGACCCGGCGGACTTCACCGACGTCCCCGACGACCGTGTCAGCGGCGAGGCGGTCCTCGCCGTCGCCGCGCGGGTGGGGGCCACCCGCCTGATCGACAACATCCCGCTGACCCTCGGAGCGCTCACGTGACCGGAATACGGCTGACCGCCCCCGCCCCCGGCTGGGCCATCGACGCGGACGTCGTCGTGGTCGGCTCCGGCGTGGCCGGTCTCACCACCGCACTGCGCTGCGCCGCGGCCGGCCTGGCGACCGTGGTCGTCACCAAGGCCCGCCTCGACGACGGCTCCACCCGCTGGGCGCAGGGCGGCATCGCCGCCGCGCTCGGCGAGGGGGACACCCCCGAGCAGCACCTCGACGACACCCTGGTCGCCGGGGTCGGCCTCTGCGACGAGGCGGCGGTGCGCGCCCTGGTCACCGAGGGCCCCGGCGCCGTCCGCCGGCTGATCGAGACCGGCGCGCACTTCGACACCACCGACACCGGCGCGATCGCCCTGACCCGCGAGGGCGGCCACCACCGCCGCCGCATCGCGCACGCGGGGGGCGACGCCACGGGCGCCGAGATCTCCCGCGCCCTGGTCGGGGCGGTCCGCTCCGCAGCCCTGCACACCATCGAGAACGCGCTGGTCCTGGATCTGCTCACCGACGCCGAAGGCCGTACGGAGGGCGTCACCCTGCACGTCATGGGCGAGGGCCAGCACGACGGTGTCGGGGCGGTCCGCGCCCCGGCCGTGGTCCTCGCCACCGGCGGCATGGGCCAGGTCTTCTCCGCCACCACCAACCCGCCGGTCTCCACGGGTGACGGGGTGGCGCTGGCGCTGCGCGCGGGCGCCGAGGTGTCGGACCTGGAATTCGTCCAGTTCCATCCGACCGTCCTGTTTCTCGGCGCCGACTCCGAGGGCCAGCAGCCCCTGGTGTCCGAGGCCGTACGGGGCGAGGGCGCCCACCTCGTCGACGCCTCGGGGACCCGCTTCATGCTCGGGCAGCACGAGCTGGCGGAGCTGGCGCCCCGCGACATCGTCGCCAAGGCCATCACCCGCCAGATGCTCCTCCAGGGCACCGAGCACATGTATCTCGACGCCCGGCACTTCGGCGCCGAGATGTGGGAGCGGCGCTTCCCGACGATCCTCGCCGCCTGCCGCGCGCACGGGATCGACCCCGTCACGCAGCCGATCCCGGTGGCCCCCGCCGCGCACTACGCCTCGGGCGGGGTGCGTACGGACCTCCGCGGCCGTACGACCGTCCCCGGCCTGTACGCCTGCGGCGAGGTCGCCTGCACGGGGGTGCACGGCGCGAACCGGCTGGCGTCCAACTCCCTCCTGGAGGGGCTCGTCTTCGCCGAGCGCATCGCGGCCGGGATCGCCGACGCGGCGGACGGACGGCGGGCCGGTTCCGGTGACGCCGCCCGGCCCGCCCCCGAGGCCGGCCCCGGCCCGGCGGCCCCCACCGTGCCGCTGCTCACCGCGGAGTCGCGGACCACGATCCAGCGCATCATGACCCGGGGCGCCGGGGTGATCCGCTCCGCCGGCAGCCTCGCCACCGCCGCCGGGGAACTGGAGGCGCTCGGGCGTACCGCCACCACCGAGGAGGACGGCCCGAAGGACGCCGTACCGGGGGTGGAGGCGTGGGAGGCCACGAACCTGCTGCTCGTCTCCCGGGTCCTGGTCGCCGCCGCACAGCAGCGCGAGGAGACCCGCGGCTGCCACTGGCGCGAGGACCACCCCGACCGCGACGACACCGCCTGGCGCCGCCACCTCGTCGTCCGCGTCACCCCGGACGGGCGGCCCGCCGTCCGTACGACGGACGGCGCCGCGTTCCCGCCCGTACGTCCGTCGGCCCCCGCGGATGCGCCGGACACCGCACCGCCCGACCCCCACCGCCTCCAGAACCAGCCCGCCGACGCCCCCGAGGAGCCGTAACCGTGAGCACGCCCGAAGAGAATCCGCGCCCCACACCTGTGGACGTACCGCTGATCCACATCGGCGCACCCGCCGAGTCCGGTGGGGGCTGCGGCGACGGCTGCGGCTGCGGTGACGGCTACGACCCCGACGGCCTGGAGTGCGGTCTCGACCCCGCGCTGGCCCAGCTCCTGGCGGACGCCGGACTGGACCCCGTCCAGGTCGAGGACATCGCCCACGTCGCGATCGAGGAGGACCTCGACGGCGGCGAGGACGTCACCACCGTGGCGACCGTCCCGGAGGACGCCGTCGCCACCGGCGACTTCACCGCGCGTGAGGCCGGCGTCGTCGCGGGTCTGCGCGTGGCCGAGGCCGTCCTCTCCATCGTCTGTACCGATGAGTTCGAGGTCGAGCGCCACGTGGAGGACGGCGACCGCGTCGTCCCCGGCCAGAAGCTGCTCACGGTGACCACCCGCACCCGCGACCTGCTCACCGGCGAGCGCAGCGCGCTCAACCTGCTGTGCCGGCTCTCCGGCATCGCGACCGCGACCCGCGCCTGGGCCGACGTGCTCGACGGTACGAAGGCGAAGGTCCGCGACACCCGCAAGACCACTCCGGGGCTGCGCGCGCTGGAGAAGTACGCGGTGCGCTGCGGCGGCGGGGTCAACCACCGCATGTCGCTCGTGGACGCGGCGCTGGTCAAGGACAACCACGTGATCGCGGCGGGGGGCGTCGCGGAGGCGTTCCAGCGGGTCAGGAAGGCGTTCCCGGAGCTCGCGATCGAGGTCGAGGTCGACACCCTGGAGCAGGTCCGCGAGGTCATCGCCGCAGGGGCCGACCTGATCCTGCTGGACAACTTCACCCCGGCCGGAACCGCCGAGGCCGTCGCCCTCGTCGGCGGCCGCGCGGTGCTGGAGTCCTCGGGCCGGCTCACCCTCGACTCGGCCCGCGCCTACGCCGAGGCCGGGGTCGACTACCTGGCCGTCGGCGCGCTCACGCACTCCTCGCCGATCCTCGACATCGGCCTGGACTTCCGCGACGCGGCGGCGACCGACGGGGCCGACGCCTGATGCTGCTCACCATCGACGTGGGCAACTCCCACACCGTGCTCGGGCTGTTCGACGGCGAGGAGATCGTCGAGCACTGGCGGATCTCCACCGACGCCCGGCGCACCGCCGACGAACTCGCCGTCCTGCTCCAGGGGCTGATGGGGATGCACCCGCTGCTCGGGGTCGAGCTGGGCGACGGCATCGAGGGCATCGCGATCTGCTCGACCGTCCCGGCCGTTCTCCACGAGCTCCGCGAGGTCACCCGCCGCTACTACGGCGACGTCCCGGCGGTCCTCGTGGAGCCGGGGGTGAAGACCGGCGTCCCGGTCCTCACGGACAACCCCAAGGAGGTCGGCGCGGACCGCATCATCAACGCGGTCGCCGCGGTCGAGCTCTACGGCGGCCCGGCCATCGTCGTCGACCTCGGCACGGCCACGACGTTCGACGCGGTCTCCGCGCGGGGCGAGTACACGGGCGGGGTGATCGCCCCGGGCATCGAGATCTCCGTGGAGGCCCTCGGCGTGAAGGGCGCCCAGCTCCGCAAGATCGAGCTGGCCCGTCCCCGCAGCGTCATCGGCAAGAACACCGTCGAGGCCATGCAGTCCGGCATCGTGTACGGCTTCGCCGGCCAGATCGACGGCGTGGTCGAGCGCATGAAGAAGGAGCTGGCGGCCGACCCCGACGAGGTCACCGTCATCGCGACCGGCGGCCTTGCTCCGATGGTGTTGGGTGAGTCCTCCGTCATCGACGAGCACGAGCCCTGGCTGACGCTCATCGGGCTGCGCCTCGTGTACGAGCGCAACATCGCCCGGATGTAGGACGCGCCTGCGGTCACCTGCGGGAACGACCCGGCGGCGCGGGGCACGACGCCGCGCCGCCGAGCAGTTGGTTAAGCCGATTTTGTCCATTTAGCACGTATTGTCGCGGCATGCCCACGCCCTACGGATCACGCGGCGGCATGGCGTTCAGCGCGGACGAGCTCCGGGTGCTCCGACGTGCTCTCGCCAACGCCCTCCACCCCACGCCCCTGCCCGAAGAGGATGTCCAGGACTGCCTGCGCCTCGCGGGCGCGGTGGACGAGGTGGTGAGCGAGGCGGGCCGGCTCCGCGCCTTCCTCCTCGCCGATCTCGCCCGTTACCGCGACGCGCTCCCCGGCTCGCTCAGCGGCTACCTGGAACTCCTCCAGGACGCCCTCGCGGCCGGCTACGACCCGCGCCCGGACGACCTCGCGGCCCTGCGCGCCCTGCGCGCCGGACCGGTCGCCGCGGCCCTGCTGGAGCGCTGCCAGGTGCTCGCGGAGCGCTCGGTGCGGGCGCGCCTGGCCGGTCGTGCGGCGCCCGTGACGCCACCCGCGCCGCGCGGACGGCTGCTGGCCCTGCGCGGTGGCCTGGCGGCGGCGAAGGAGCCCGAGCGGCCCCGTACCCCGTTGCGGCCCGCCGAGCCCGCCCGTCAGCCGGCTCCGGGGGAGCGTCCGATGCCGAAGCCGTCGGAGGTCTTCCCGCCCCGTCGCCGGCCGGTTCCGGCGCCGCCGCCGGAGGAGCGCGCGGTGTCCTGAGCGGACCGGCGCGCCGGAGGGGTGCCCGGGAGTGGCCGGAATGCCGGGCTCGCTACCCTGGACGGCATGGACTACGTATCCGCGCTCGTTCCCCCCGTGGTGATGGCCGTCTTCTTCATCGGCCTCGTCAGGACGATCATCAAGAGCCAGGGCGGCCCGAACAAGGCCAAGGAGGACGCCGCGGTGGACGCGGCCCTCGCCCGCGCCGAATCGGCCCGGCAGGCTCCGAGGCCCGAGGGCGCCTGACCCGGACCCGAGCACGAAGGGCGCACGACTCCCCGGAGTCGTGCGCCCTTTTCCCGTCCCAGAATTATCCCATTCCGGACATCTAGCACTAAGGTGACGGTGTGCCCCGCCAATTGGGAGAGCTGGAAGACACCGTGATGACACGGGTCTGGCAATGGAACCGCCCGGTCACCGTGCGGGAAGTTCTCGAGGACCTTCAACAGGAACGGTCCATCGCGTACACGACCGTCATGACGGTAATGGACAATCTCCATCAGAAGGGCTGGGTCCGCCGGGAAGTGGATGGCCGGGCATATCGATATACGGCGGTCTCCACCCGCGCCGCATACTCGGCCGCACTGATGAACGAAGCCTGGTCGCAGAGTGACAACCCCGCGGCCGCACTGGTCGCCTTCTTCGGCATGATGTCCGCCGAGCAGCGCGAGGCTCTCCGTGATGCGATGCGCGTCGTCGCGCCCGCCTTCCCCGAACCGGACGGGAGCCCGCCCGATGACAGGGGTGCGGCCGATGAAGCGCCGCCGGAGAGCGGGCGATAGCGTCGGGGGATGTCCTCAGAGCAACCGCAAACCGAGCACCGCACCGAGTCGCAAACCGGGGCGCATACCGGTGCGGAAACCGGATCTCCCTCAGAACTTCATACCGGCCCGTCGGTAAATAAGCCGGCCATCACCGTCCGCCGTGCCAGGACGAGCGATGTGGCGTCGGTCCGCGGCCTCCTTGACGGCTACGTCTCCGAAGGCATCCTGCTCGACAAAGCGACCGTCACCCTTTACGAGGACATCCAGGAGTTCTGGGTCGCCGAACGCGACGAGGACGCCCGTGTCATCGGCTGCGGCGCACTGCACGTGATGTGGGAAGACCTCGCCGAAGTCCGTACTCTCGCCGTCGACCACGCCATCAAGGGCGCCGGTGTCGGACACCAGGTCCTGGACAAGCTCCTGCAGACCGCGCGCTGGCTCGGTGTCCGCCGGGTTTTCTGTCTCACGTTCGAAGTCGACTTCTTCGCCGCGCACGGCTTCACCGAGATCGGAGAGACGCCGGTCGACGGAGATGTCTACAGCGAGCTGCTGCGTTCCTATGACGAGGGTGTCGCCGAGTTCCTGGGCCTCGAACGAGTGAAGCCGAACACCTTGGGCAACAGCCGGATGCTTCTGCACCTGTGAACGGCGGAAGTTGCCGGAACCCTATGTCCGAATCGCGCATGTTTCCCGTGCTCTTGCGCTCCTGAACCTCTCCCAGGGGTTTGTGTTTTCCGGTGAAAAGCGGTTTCCTTTCCGCGTACTGCATTTTCGATGAAAGGAAATCCGGTGGCACAGAAGGTTCAGGTCCTTCTTGTTGATGACCTCGACGGTGGCGAGGCGGACGAGACCGTCACGTTCGCCCTGGATGGCAAGACGTACGAGATCGACCTCACCACGAGCAACGCGGACAAGCTCCGTGGTCTTCTCGAGCCGTACACCAAGAGCGGACGCCGCACCGGCGGCCGTGCCGCGACCGGCCGTGGCAAGGGCCGCGCCGTCACCGGTGGAAACAAGGACACCGCCGAGATCCGTCGGTGGGCCCGCGAGAACGGCCACAACGTGAACGACCGCGGCCGTGTCCCCGCCGAGATCCGTGAGGCCTACGAGAAGGCGAACGGCTGACCTGTCGGCCGATGGGCCCACAGGTGTGTCCGGGCGTGAGTGAGCCTGGCCCGGTGGCATTCCGTCGCCGCCGCGTCCACGAGTCGTACGAGATCGGGAGCACCCCCACCCCTGCTCCCGAGGCCGCCGAGGGCCGGGAGTGAAGGTTCCACCTCCTGGCGCGATCCGGGGGGCCGCAGCCAGACCGCGGTCCCCGGCGGGCCCGCCGCACCACCCGGCGGCACCGGGGCCGTGATGTGCCCGCCGGCGCCGATGGCGGTCAGATCGAGGGCGATGCCGCCCCACTCCAGCCAGTCGAGCAGCCCCGGCAGCTCGTCCGCGCCGCCCGCGGCCACCAGCAGCCGCATCCGCCGCCCCGCCAGCGCCACCGGACCGGTACGCCCGATCCTGCGCAGCGCCGCGTGACCTGCCGCGGCCGGCAGCTCCAGGACGTCGAAGCGCAGCCCCGTCAGCAGCCGCACCGGTGCCGTGCCCTCCGTGGCCCAGTCGAGTTCGCGGACGTACCACTGCGCGGTGTCGCGCTCCGGCGACGAGCGGGGAGGCGGGACGAGGGAAGCCATGCCCGATGAACCGCCGAACCGGCCCCGGAGTTACGCGACGCGCATGATCGACTGCGCTGTGTGTCCGCCACGGGGGCGCGTGGAGGCCTTCGGCGGCGCGTTGTTGTTCGCCCGTAGCGGAGTAAACGGGGGTGCGCCGCATGGACTGTCAGTGGGTGCGGGTAAGACATCCCTAGTGGGAAGGGGCGACACGCGGGCAAAAACGTCTCACGTTCGCCATCGGCGTACTGGCGAAAGGGCTATCTGCCTGGCCTGCGGGAACATCGTCTCGCACCATCGGGTTGGAGCAGTTGTCGGCGTTCGGGGCGGGGTATCCGCCAGGAAGCAGGGCCGGGTGTCGGCAGTTGAAATGAGCGGTCCCCGCTTGCGGGACTAAGCTGCGGAAGGACAGGGAGGGGACCGACCCCTTACTGCCTGACCGCTCTGAGGAGCGATTAACGATGTTCGAGAGGTTCACCGACCGCGCGCGGCGGGTTGTCGTCCTGGCTCAGGAAGAAGCCCGGATGCTCAACCACAACTACATCGGCACCGAGCACATCCTCCTGGGCCTGATCCACGAGGGTGAGGGTGTCGCCGCTAAGGCCCTGGAGAGCCTCGGGATTTCGCTCGAGGCGGTCCGCCAGCAGGTGGAGGAGATCATCGGTCAGGGCCAGCAGGCCCCGTCCGGGCACATCCCCTTCACCCCCCGGGCGAAGAAGGTCCTGGAGCTGTCGCTCCGTGAGGCACTTCAGCTCGGCCACAACTACATCGGCACGGAGCACATCCTGCTCGGCCTGATCCGCGAGGGCGAGGGCGTCGCAGCCCAGGTTCTCGTGAAGCTGGGCGCCGACCTGAACCGGGTGCGGCAGCAGGTCATCCAGCTGCTCTCCGGGTACTCGGGAGGCAAGGAGGCGGCCACAGCGGGCGGCCCCGCGGAGGGCACGCCCTCCACGTCCCTGGTGCTCGACCAGTTCGGCCGGAATCTCACCCAGGCCGCTCGTGAGTCCAAGCTCGACCCGGTCATCGGGCGCGAGAAGGAGATCGAGCGGGTCATGCAGGTGCTGTCCCGCCGTACCAAGAACAACCCGGTTCTCATCGGCGAGCCCGGCGTCGGCAAGACGGCGGTCGTCGAGGGCCTGGCGCAGGCCATCGTCAAGGGCGAGGTGCCCGAGACCCTCAAGGACAAGCACCTCTACACCCTGGACCTCGGCGCCCTGGTGGCGGGTTCCCGCTACCGCGGTGACTTCGAGGAGCGCCTGAAGAAGGTCCTCAAGGAGATCCGCACCCGCGGCGACATCATCCTGTTCATCGACGAGCTCCACACCCTGGTGGGTGCGGGCGCCGCCGAGGGCGCGATCGACGCCGCGAGCATCCTCAAGCCGATGCTGGCGCGAGGCGAGCTCCAGACCATCGGTGCCACGACGCTGGACGAGTACCGCAAGCACCTGGAGAAGGACGCCGCGCTCGAGCGCCGCTTCCAGCCCATCCAGGTCGCGGAGCCTTCGCTGCCGCACACCATCGAGATCCTCAAGGGTCTGCGCGACCGTTACGAGGCCCACCACAGGGTCTCCATCACGGACGAGGCGCTGGTCCAGGCCGCCACCCTGGCCGACCGCTACATCTCGGACCGCTTCCTGCCGGACAAGGCGATCGACCTGATCGACGAGGCCGGCTCGCGGATGCGCATCCGCCGGATGACCGCGCCGCCGGACCTCCGCGAGTTCGACGAGAAGATCGCGGGTGTCCGCCGCGACAAGGAGTCGGCGATCGACTCCCAGGACTTCGAGAAGGCAGCTTCGCTCCGCGACAAGGAGAAGCAGCTGCTGGCGGCGAAGACCAAGCGGGAGAAGGAGTGGAAGGCCGGCGACATGGACGTCGTCGCCGAGGTCGACGGCGAGCTGATCGCCGAGGTCCTGGCGACCGCCACCGGCATCCCGGTCTTCAAGCTGACCGAGGAGGAGTCCTCGCGTCTGCTGCGCATGGAGGACGAGCTCCACAAGCGCGTCATCGGCCAGAAGGACGCCATCAAGGCCCTGTCGCAGGCGATCCGCCGTACGCGAGCGGGTCTGAAGGACCCCAAGCGCCCCGGTGGCTCGTTCATCTTCGCCGGCCCGTCCGGTGTCGGTAAGACGGAGCTCTCCAAGACGCTCGCCGAATTCCTCTTCGGTGACGAGGACGCGCTGATCTCCCTCGACATGTCGGAGTTCAGCGAGAAGCACACGGTTTCCCGTCTCTTCGGTTCGCCCCCCGGTTACGTGGGCTACGAAGAGGGCGGCCAGCTCACCGAGAAGGTGCGCCGCAAGCCGTTCTCCGTCGTCCTCTTCGACGAGGTCGAGAAGGCCCACCCCGATATCTTCAATTCCCTGCTCCAGATTCTGGAAGACGGTCGTCTGACCGACTCCCAGGGCCGGGTCGTGGACTTCAAGAACACGGTCATCATCATGACGACCAACCTCGGGACCAGGGACATCTCGAAGGGCTTCAACCTGGGCTTCGCCGCCCAGGGTGACGTCAAGACGAACTACGAGCGGATGAAGGTCAAGGTCAACGACGAGCTCAAGCAGCATTTCCGGCCTGAGTTCCTCAACCGTGTCGACGACACGGTGGTCTTCCACCAGCTCACCGAGGAAGACATCATCCAGATCGTCGACCTGATGGTCGCCAAGGTGGATGAGCGTCTGAAGGACCGCGACATGGGCATCGAGCTCAGTGCCGAGGCCAAGTCGCTCCTCGCGAAGAAGGGCTACGACCCCGTGATGGGCGCCCGGCCGCTGCGCCGGACGATCCAGCGCGAGATCGAGGACGTCCTCTCCGAGAAGATCCTCTTCGGCGAGCTGCGTCCCGGTCACATCGTGGTCGTGGGCACCGAGGGCGAAGGGGACGAGAAGAAGTTCTCGTTCCGAGGCGAGGAGAAGTCGGCACTGCCCGACGTCCCGCCGATCGAGCAGGCAGCGGGCGGCGGCCCGAACCTGACGAAGGAGGCGTAGGGCGCGTAGCGCCTGAGCGTTCCCAGGGGCTGCCCCGGACCGGTTTCGGTCCGGGGCAGCCCCTTTTCGGCGCTCGGAGCCCTTGCCCGTCGAGCCGGCCCGCTTCCACGGCTGACGGCCGACGGCTGAGAGCCGACGGACCGTGGCGCCGTGCCGGGGAGCGTCCGGCACCGGGGCTGCGCCTCTTCAGGCCGGGAGCGGCAAGCCCGGGCGGGCGGGTCCGGGCAAGTGGGCCCGGACGGGCAGGCACGGGCGGGCGGTCGCTCAGGCGGGCCCGGGCGGGCGGATCCAGACGGGCCGCCCAGGCGGGCCCGGACGGGCGGGCCCAGGCATGCGGGGTGCGGGCAGGCGGGTCCGGGCAGGCGGGTCCGGGCAGGCCGTACGCGTTCTCGCCGTCGGTACGGGCCCGGGAGGGGTACGCCCCCGTCGGTACGGGGTCGGAGGGGGGCGGCCTCGGGGACGGCTGCCGTGCTGTCGCCGGGAGGCCTGGCGGTGATCCCGGGCAGCACCTCCCCGTGGGGACCGGCAGCCCGCCTCGACGGCGCAGTCGGACCGCGTGGGCGGCCCGGGGCCGAAGGTCCCGAAACGGGCAGGCTTCCGGCCCACCGGCGGTGACAAGGCGCACAGCCCCTCGGAGGCCTACTAGCCGCCCTAGGAGAAGTCGGGGTGACCGGCCGTGGGACCTTCGGCCCGCCCCGGAGGAGGCTTTCGGCGTTTGGGTGAATATGACCGGATTTCGCGCCCATGTCCCGCAAGGGCACCTCGGGAACTGGGGTTAAACCCGCTTCGCGCCATTTGTGCGGAAGATCGTCCGCTGTCGCCGGGCCGGTGGCCGCGATGAATTCCCGGCCCGCCGGCTACGGCTTTTGATCGTAGATGGGGTGTTTGAGTGTTCTGGGGGGTGCGGGTTACCAAGGTGGAGCAAGCCCGGTCGACCGGCCGGGTTCAGTCACCCCGGAGGTTCTCCCCGCATGTCGAAGCGCGTTACGTTCCAGCACTCCCGCCGCCCGTCCATGTCCCGCGTCAGTGGCGCCGTCGTGGCCGCCGGCCTGGGTGCGTCGATGGTGTTCGGCGCGGGCGCGGCGTTCGCGTCCGGCACGACGGGCACCGCGGACTCCGCGGCCCTCGCCGGCGCGGCCACCGCCGACTCCGTCGCCCAGCAGGCGACCGCCCAGAGCAAGGCCGCCGCCAAGGCGAAGGCCGACAAGGCCGAGAAGGCCGACGCCGAGAAGAAGGCGGCCGCGAAGAAGAAGGCCGCTGCCAAGAAGAAGGCCGCCTCGTGGGAGACCCCGGTCAGCCACTACGAGCTGAGCGCCACCTACGGCACCGGCGGTGACCGCTGGGCCCACAAGCACTCCGGTCAGGACTTCGCCGTGCCGATCGGCACCAAGGTCGAGGCCGCGCACACCGGCCGCGTCGTCAAGGCGGGCCCCAACGGTGGCGGCGACGGTCCCGCGTACGGCAACGCCATCGTGATCAAGCACGCCAACGGCAAGTACTCGCAGTACGCGCACCTGTCGAAGATCGAGGTCAAGGTCGGCGACCGTGTGAAGACCGGCGACGAGATCGCCAAGTCCGGCAACACCGGTAACTCCAGCGGTCCGCACCTGCACTTCGAGATCCGGACCTCGCCCAACTACGGTTCCGCGCTCGACCCGGTCTCGTACCTGAAGTCCGTGCACGTCCAGGTCTGACGCGCACCACCCCGTAGCCGCCGGGGTCTCCTGAACGGGAGGTCCTAGGCGGCGGGCCCCGGGTCATGGGCCTTGGTCACCAGTTCGACGGCGACCTCGAGAGCAGCCTTGCGCTTCTCATCGGGGTCGCCTTCGGCGTCCTTGAGGGCCATCATCCCGGCGTGCATCGCGAAGAGCGCGGTGAAGCAGCGGACCTGGTCGGTGAGCGGCGCGTCCGGGTCCTTGATCAGGTCCACCAGGGCGTGGATCCGGTCCTTCATGGTGTGGCCGATGCTGAGCTCGCGCACCGTCGCCTGGTTCTCCTGCATGAAGACGAAGAGCGGGGCCGCCGCCTTGAGCGCCTCGCTGTAGCGGAAGAGGATCTCCTTCTTCGTCTCCAGGGTGCGCGGCTGGCCCTGGCCCCAGGCGACGATCTCCTCGACCGGCTTGTTCAGGTCCTCGAAGATGCTGACGAGGATGTCTTCCTTCGTCTTGAAGTGGTAGTACAGCGCCGCCTTGGTGACCTGCAACTGCTCGGCGATCTCGCGGAGCGAGGTCTTCTCGTACCCCTGCTCGGCGAAGAGTTTCAGGGCGACGTCCTGAATGCGCTGACGGGTGTTGCCCCGGCGCGGCTGCGGCGTGCTGCCCATGCGACTCTCCCAAGAACTTACTTGACGCCCGGCTAGTTACGGGTCTACTTTCCTCAGTGTAGCCAACTAGCCGGGCGGCAAGTAAGTGCCGGATATGCGGCAGACCGGCATCAGGGGATCAGGGGAGCGGACGGCATGACAGAACTCAAGAAAGCGGCGTCGGACGGGAAAGCGGAACCGCCGGCACGCAGCGTCCGGGTGGTGGTGCTCGCGCTGATGATCGCGATGCTGCTCGCCATGCTCGACAACCTGATCGTCGGTACGGCGATGCCCACCATCGTCGGCGACCTGGGCGGCCTGGAGCATCTGTCCTGGGTGGTCACGGCCTACACCCTCGCCACCGCGGCCTCCACCCCCATCTGGGGCAAGCTCGGCGACCTGTACGGCCGCAAGAGCATCTTCCTCACATCGATCGTGATCTTCCTGATCGGCTCGGTGCTGAGCGGAATGTCCCAGGACATGGGCCAGCTCATCGGATTCCGGGCCGTCCAGGGCCTCGGCGCCGGTGGTCTGATGGTCGGCGTCATGGCCATCATCGGCGACCTGGTCCCGCCCCGGGAGCGCGGTAAGTACCAGGGCATGATGGCCGGCGTGATGGCCATCGCCATGATCGGCGGACCGCTGGTCGGCGGCACCATCACCGACCACCTGGGCTGGCGCTGGAGCTTCTACATCAACCTGCCGCTCGGCGCCGTCGCGCTGGCCATGGTCACCGCCGTGCTGCACCTGCCCCGCAAGGAGCGTACGAAGGCGAAGGTCGACTACCTCGGCGCCGCGCTCCTCACCGTCGGCATCACCGCGATCGTGCTGGTCACCACCTGGGGCGGTACGGAGTACGCCTGGGGCTCGGCCGTGATCATGGAGCTCATCGCCCTCGGCGTCGCCTCCCTCGTCGGCTTCGTCTTCGTCGAGACGAAGGCCGCCGAACCGATCGTGCCGCTCCACATCTTCCGCAACCGCAACTTCACCCTCATGTCCGTGGTCGGCTTCATGGCGGGCTTCGTGATGTTCGGCGCGGTGCTCTTCCTGCCGCTGTTCCAGCAGTCGGTCCAGGGGGCGTCCGCGACCAACTCCGGACTGCTCCTCCTGCCCATGCTGCTCGCGATGATGATCGTCTCGCTGGTCGCGGGGCGGATCACCACCAGCACCGGCAAGTACAAGGTCTTCCCGATCGTGGGCAGCGTCCTGATGGTCGCCGGCCTGTTCCTCCTCGCCGCGATGGACACCGGCACCAGCCGCCTGACGTCCGGCATCTACATGGCGGTGCTCGGTGCGGGCATGGGCTTCCTGATGCAGATCACGATGCTCGTCGCCCAGAACAGCGTCGAGCTGAAGGACATGGGCGTCGCCTCGTCCACGACCACCCTCTTCCGTACGCTCGGCAGCTCCTTCGGAGTCGCGATCATGGGCGCGCTCTTCACCGGCCGGGTGCAGGACGAGATGACGTCGCGCGGCGGTGGCGGAGCCACCGAGCGGTCCGCCCAGCTGGACGCGGCGAGCCTGGCGAAGCTGCCGGACCAGGTCCGCGAGGCGTACGAGTACGCGGTGGCCTCCGGCACCCACATCGCCTTCCTGGTGGGCGGCTCCGTCGCGGTGCTGGCCCTGGTGGCGGCGCTCTTCGTCAAGGAGGTCCCGCTGCGCGGCTCGGCGAAGCCGGAGGCGGTGGCCTCGGACGCCGACGGGACGGCGCCCGGCGGGCTCGCGGCCGCCAAGCAGTCGCAGAACGCCTGAGCAGCGGCGCCCGGAGCAACAGCCCCTGGGAGCAACAGCCCCCTGGGAGCCCGGGCCCCGGAGAGTGCGGGCCCCTGAGAGTGCGGGCCCCGGAGACCACCGGTCTCCGGGGCCCGCCCCTTTTCCTCTCAGCCCGTCTCCGTCTGCCGCAGCACGGGGAAGCTTCCGGTGTTCGTCGGGGCGTGCTCGGGCAGCCACAGCACGGCGACCGCCCCGCCCGTACCGCCGGAGTCCGTGGCCCCGAGGGGCCCCGCGTTGCGGAACGTCAGCCTGGCTCCCAGCACCCGGGCCTGCCCCGCGGCGATGGTCAGCCCCAGGCCGTGGCCCCGCCCCGACCGGTCACTGCTCCCGGTACGGAACCGGCTCGGCCCCTCCCGCAGCAGCGCCTCCGGAAAACCCGGCCCGTGGTCGCGGACCCGTACGACCCGGCCCTCGACCGTGACCTCCACCGGCCCGGCCCCGTGCTTGGCGGCGTTCCCCAGCAGATTGCCCAGGATGCGCTCCAGTCGGCGCGGATCCGTGGACACCCAGGACTCGTGCACCACTCGGACCGGGATCTCCGGATCCAGCACCCGGATCCGCCGGCTGACGAACTCGCCGAGCTGGAGCTCCTGCAATTCGGCCCGCTCCGACGCGCTGTCCAGCCGGGCCACCTCCAGGACGTCCTCGACCAGGGTCCGCATCGCCTGAGCCCGGTCCCGTACGAGCTCCGTGGGGCGCCCCGGCGGGAGCAGCTCCGCCGCGGTGAGCAGACCCGTGACCGGGGTGCGCAGCTCGTGGGCGATGTCGGCGGTGACCCGGCGCTCCGCCTCGATCCGCTCGTTCAGCGCGTCCGTCAGCGCGTCCACGGCCCGGGCCAGCTCGTCGGTCTCGTCCCGTACGACGCCGCCGACGGCCTCCCGTACGCGTACCTCCGTGTTGCCCTGCGCGACCTTGCCGGCCGCTGCCGCCGCCTTGCGCAGCCTCCGGGACAGCTGGCCGCCGATCAGCACGCCCAGGGCGCAGCCGCCGAAGACGACCGAGACCGAGCCGATGATCAGGGCCCTGTCCAGGTCGCCCATGATCGTGGCGCTGCGGTCGGCGAAGCGGGTGTGCAGGGACAGGACGTCGCCGTTGGCCAGCGGCACCGCCGCCCAGACGTCGGGCGCGCCGTTGCCGTACTCGTCGACATGGGTGGCGCGCCGGTTGTCCCGTATCTGCTCGCGCAGGCTCTTCGGCAGCGAGGGGTCGTTGATCTTGGCGCCGAACTTCGGCGACGGCTTCGTCGTGTTCGTCGCCTCGTACAGCCGCTGGGCGAACAGCAGCCGCTCCAGCTGCACCTCGCGCGCGTTCTCCAGCATCGAGACACGGGCCGCGTTGTGGACGACGAGGCTCAGCGCCAGCGCGATGAGCGCCCCGACCGCCGCGATGGCGATGCTGATCTTCCAGCGGACCCCGGTCCGCAGCGCCAGCCGCCTCATGCGCGCAGCTTGTAGCCGAAGCCGCGGACCGTCTCGATGCGGTCCTGCCCGATCTTGGTGCGCAGCCGCTGCACATGGACGTCGACGACGCGGGTGTCCCCGCCCCAGCCGTAGTCCCAGACCCGCTCCAGGAGCCTGTCCCGGGAGAGGACGGTGCCGGGCGCCGAGGAGAACTCCAGCAGCAGCCGCATCTCCGTCGGGGTCAGCCCGACGTGCGCGCCCTGCCGGCGCACCTCCATGCCCTCCGTGTCGATCTCCACGTCGCCGAAGACCAGCACACCGCTCGCCTCGTCGTCCGCGCCGCCGGGCCCGTCGGGCGCCCCGCCCGCACCGGCCGCGTGGCCGAAGCGCCGCAGCACCGCACGGATGCGGGCGACGAGGACCGCCCCGTCGAACGGCTTGGTGACGTAGTCGTCGGCCCCGGCCTCCAGGCCGAGCACCACGTCGATCGCGTCGGCCCGCGCCGACAGCATGATCACGGGCACCGTCGACTCGTCGCGGATGCGCCGGCACAGGCTGACCCCGTCCAGGCCCGGCACCATCACATCCAGCAGCGCGATGTCCGGACGGTCCGCCCGGAAGGCCTCCAGGCCCAGCAGGCCGTCGGGCACCGCGGTGACCGTGAAACCGACCCGCTCCAGCGCGAGCTGGGTGGCCTCACGGATGACGTCGTCGTCCTCGACGAAGAGGACATGGGTCTCGGCCATGCGAGCGGCTCTCAGTTCTGCGTCGGCTGCGGTGCGGGAAGGTCGCCCTCCCCGGCGCCGACGGCCCGGTTGAAGTCGTTGTGCACCCGGTCGGTCTCGGTGAACCGGCCGGCGGTCCAGTGATAGGTGACGACGTCCTCGCCCGAGGGGTACGCGACCGAGTCCTTCGACCCGTACACCTGGGTCGTCACCACCAGGTCGCCCCGGTCGATGGTGCCGTAGACGGCGGGTACCTCGGCGGCGAAGACGTTCCCGTACGAACCGTCGGCCCGCCGCTGGTAGACGTACGTGCCGACCCCCACCGAGTCGCCGCAGGTCATCACGTTGACCACGACATCCGTCGCCGGGCCGCCGGTGAGCTTGCCGTACGAGGTGTCGACCGGGTACTCGTTCCCGGTGCAGGGCTTCAGGTCGTCCCTGAGCTGCCGGCTCACCTTCGGGTCGCTCTTGACCAGCCGTACGGCGTCGACCCGCGGCGACGGCTCGGCCGTCCCGCTGGGAACCGCGCTCGTCGGTGTGGCCCGGGTGGCCTGCTGGGCGCTCGCCGGGCCCTCGTCACGGGTGCCCGTGCCCCCGGTGGAACACCCGGCGCACAACAGCCCGAAGGCGGCGAGCCCGGCCACCGCCGTGCTCCCCGCCACCAGACCGGCCCGGAGTCCTCCGCGGCCGGCCGTCGTGCTCTCCCCGCTGCTGCCTGTCAGGCCGCGCACCGCTCCCGCCCCCGCTCGTCATGACGCCTGTTCCGCTGCGCGGGTATCCGCACCGGTGTCTCCTCGGCCTCACGGCTCCGGGCGGCACGGTCCTCCAGCTCCTGGCGCAGGCGTGCCAGGGCGCGGTGCAGCGTGCTCTTCACCGTGCCGGCGGACATACCCAGTGCCGCGGCCGTCTCCTCCGTGCTCATCTGCTCCCAGTGTCGCAGCACGACGACGCTGCGCTGCTTCGGAGCCAGCACCCCGAGGACGTCCATGAGCAGGGCGCGGTCGGCGCGCTGGTCGGCCCCGTCGTCGACGCTCGCGTCGGGGAGCTGCTCGGTGGGGACCTCGTCGAGCTTGCGGGCCCGCCACCACTCCGTACGCGTGTTGATCATGACGCGGCGGAGGTAGGCGTCGGCGAGGGACTTGTCGGCGATGCCGTCCCAGCGGCCGAAGGTGCGGACCAGGGCGGTCTGCAGCAGGTCCTGCGCGTCCACCGGATCGGGTACGAGCCGGCGAGCACTGCGCAGCAGCGCGTCCTGCCGGGTCCGTACGTACTCCTCGAATCCGAGCACCTCGCCCTGCGCCATTACAACCGCCTCCGTCCCCGTCGATCCCCGTGTACCGCCGTCGGCGGGATGGTCCGTTCGCCGACGTCCGGAGACGTTACGGAGGCGTTGTCACGAGGCTGTGCGGAGCAGCCGTAGGCGGACGCACGGCTGTCCATCGGTTGTGTAACAGCCGCTGGACAGCCCCGGTCCGCCGGAGCACGGTCAGGTCAGAGGGAGCCGGTACCGGCCGTTCGCCAGGGGCTCGACGAGGCCGTCGGAGACCAGCCCGTCCAGGGCGCGCGCCCGCTGCACGGGCTCCTCCCATACCGCGTCCAGCGCCGACTGCGGCACCGGTGTGACGGCGTCCCGCAGCACCGCGAGCAGCCGGCCCCGCACCTGGCGGTCCGTACCGGCGTAGGTCTGGCCGCGGCGCGGCGGGCCCTGGTGGGCGGGCTTCCCCGCCAGCCGCCAGGCGCACTGTCCGGCGATCGGGCAGCGCGTGCAGTCCTCGTTCTTCGCGGTGCACACGAGTGCGCCGAGCTCCATCGTGGCCGCCGCCCAGCGGGCGGCGCGCTCGTCCTCCTCGGGGAGCAGTGCGCGGGCGAGCTTGCGCTCGGCCGCGGTGGTCGCGTTCGGCGGGTACTGGATGCCGGTCGCGGCCCGGGCGAACACCCTGCGGACATTGGTGTCCAGCACGGCATGACGCTGCCCGTAGGCGAACGAGGCCACGGCCGCGGCCGTGTACTCCCCGATCCCGGGCAGTGCGAGCAACTGGCCGTGCTCGCTCGGCACGTCGCCCCCGTGGCGTTCCGTTATCGCCTGCGCGGCCCCGTGCAGCCGCAGCGCGCGGCGCGGGTAGCCGAGCCGGCCCCAGGCACGGACGGCTTCGCCCGGTGCGTCGGCGGCCAGGTCGGCGGGGCGGGGCCAGCGGGCCATCCACTGCTCGTACACCGGGAGGACCCGGTTCACCGGGGTCTGCTGCAGCATGAATTCGCTCACCATCACACCCCAGGCGCCCGCATCGGGGCGGCGCCAGGGCAGATCGCGGGCGTGCTGCTCGAACCACCCGATGACGGGGGTATGGAGGGAGGCGGGGGGCGTCTGTGTCGAAGTCGTGGCAGTCATCGCACCTACGATCCTGGCACGGAAGGCGGGGCATCGGGGACGGCTACGGGGGTGTCGGGCCCGCCGTGCGTCCACGGGGTGATAACGCCACCCGTTCTGACCCCTCGCGCGGGGCGGACGGGGCCCCGGGTGGGGCAAAGCGGATGAAGCGCCCCGGGAGCCGTCGCTCCGTGATGATGATCCGGAAAACTTGTGGATCAGGCGGCGGTTGGGGCCGGAGTCGGCCCGGATCTCTCGTACAGTTCGGTCCGTGGGTTCTATGCGCAATCCGGTCGGGCCGCTTCCCTCCAGCATCTACTGGCGTCGGAGAGCAGTAGCGGTGCTGGTGATCGCGCTGCTCGCGGCGCTGGTCGCGTGGGCCGTCACCACGGGTGGCGGCAGCGGCGGCGGCGGACAGGACGACGGGAAGCCCGGAGGCTCCGGCCCCGCCCCGTCGATCACCCCGGGACCTTCGAGTTCGGGCCCCGTCACCGGCCAACCCCCCGGCGGACGCGACGAGTCGGACGACACCGGTGGGAGCACCGGCGGGAGCTCGGGCTCCGCGGGAGGCAGCGGCGACACCGGTACGGGGACGGGCGGCGCGGCGGGATCGGACTCCACGGGAGCGAGCGGCTCCACAGCGGCGGGTACGGGCGCGGGGACCGGCGGCAGCACGGGCGGCGAGCAGGTCCCGGCCGGATCGTCGCTCCCCGACTGCACACCCGCCGTGCTCCGGTTGAGCCTGAAGACGGAGCTCAGCTACGGGCCCGACGACAAGCCGGAGTTCAGGCTGAGCGCCAGGAACACCTCGGCCACCGACTGCAAGGCCGACTTCGGCCCGAAGAGCGCCGTACTCACGATCACCGAGGCCGGCGAGGAGGACGAGCAGGTGTGGTCCTCGAAGGACTGCCCGAAGGCCGGTGCCCTGTTCCTGAGGGTCCCGGCGGGAGCGACGGTCGTCCACGTCGTGAAGTGGGACCGCAAGGGGAGCGCGCCCTCGTGCGCGACACCGCCGGTCCGGAGCGCGGCCCCGGGGACGTACCTGCTGGAGGCGAAGGTCCAGGGCGGGAGCGTCCAGCGCGCCTCGTTCGTGCTGGCGAAGGACTGACGGCGCGGGCGGATCCGCACCGGGAACGAACGCCGAAGGGCCCCGCACACCGTGCGGGGCCCTTCGGCGTTCGTTCGGGAGTTCTAGACGTACCGCTCCAGGATCGAGGACTCCGCCAGCCGCGAGAGCCCCTCCCGGACGCTGCGGGCCCGTGCCTCGCCGACCCCGTCCACGGCCTGGAGGTCGTCCACGCTGGCGGCGAGCAGCTTCTGCAGGCCGCCGAAGTGCTCGACCAGCCGCTCGATGATCGCCCCGGGGAGCCTCGGCACCTTCGCCAGCAGCCGGAAGCCGCGCGGGGAGACCGCCGAGTCCAGGGTCTCCGGGGAGCCGCTGTAGCCCAGGGCGCGTGCCACCACGGGGAGTTCGAGCAGCTCGGTGTGGGTGAGCGTGTCCAGCTCGGCCAGCGCCTCGTCGACCGTACGGGACCGCTTCGCGGTGGGCTCGGGGACGTAGTCGCGGACGACCAGCTCCCGCTCCGGCTCCACGCCCGCGATCAACTCGTCCAGCTGGAGGGCCAGAAGACGGCCGTCGGTGCCCAGCTCCACCACGTACTCGGCGATCTCCGTCGCGATGCGGCGGACCATCTCCAGCCGCTGCGAGACCGCCGTCACGTCCCGGACGGTCACCAGGTCCTCGATCTCCAGCGCGGAGAGCGTCCCGGCGACCTCGTCCAGCCTGAGCTTGTACCGCTCGAGCGTGGCGAGCGCCTGGTTGGCCCGGGACAGGATCGCGGAGGACTCCTCCAGGACCCGCCGCTCCCCGTCCACGTACAGCGCGATGAGGCGCATCGACTGGGAGACCGAGACGACCGGGAAGCCGCACGCCTTGGAGACCCGGTCCGCCGTGCGGTGCCGGGTGCCCGTCTCCTCGGTGGGGATGGAGGCGTCCGGGACCAGCTGCACACCGGCCCGGAGGATCTTCGTCATGTCCTTGTCGAGGATCATCGCGCCGTCCAGCTTGCACAGTTCGCGCAGGCGCGTCGCGGCGAAGTCCACGTCGAGCACGAAACCGCCCGTACACATGGATTCGACGGTTCTGTCCATGCCGAGGACGATCAGTCCGCCGGTGTTGCCGCGGAGGATGCGCTCCAGGCCGTCGCGGAGGGCCGTCCCGGGCGCGACCGCGCTCAACGAGGCGCGCATCAGCGCCTCGTTCCCCGTGCCTTGGCCGGACTTTCCGGGCGATGCTGCCCGGTCGTTGGCTGCCACTGCACTCCTCCGGTCACAGGTCGGCGGTGCCCTTGCGTCCCTCGTACCGTTCGTACGGGCGGGCGAGACCAGGGCAAAGTCTACCGGCGTGCGCCGTCCTCCTGTGGTCCGTCCGCCCGAGAGCGGCGGGGAAGGACTCTCAGGGCGTCGCCCATGTCGGCCACTTCTGTGACCTTCATACCGGCCGGGACCTGCCCCGGGTCCCTCGGGACCAGGGCGTGCTTGAACCCGAGACGGTACGCCTCCGCCAGCCTGCGCTGGACCCCCGTGACCCTCCTGACCTCCCCGGCGAGCCCCACCTCACCGATCGCGACCAGGTTCTTCGGCAGCGGTGTGTCGCTGGCCGCGCTGGCCAGGGCGAGGGCGACGGCGAGATCCGCGGCCGGCTCGGTGAGCTTCACGCCGCCCACGGTCGCGCTGTAGATGTCCCGCTTGCCGAGGGCGGTGATCCGGCCGCGCTGTTCCAGGACGGCCAGCATCATCGAGACCCGGGAGGTCTCCAGGCCCGAGGTGGTGCGCCGGGGCGAGGGGATCTGTGAGTCCACCGTCAGCGCCTGCACCTCGGCGACGAGCGGCCGCTTGCCCTCCAGGGTGACCGTCAGACACGTGCCGGGGACCGGTTCGTCACGGCGGGTGAGGAAGAGCCCGGAGGGGTCGGCCAGGCCGGTGATGCCCTCGTCGTGCAGCTCGAAGCAGCCGACCTCGTCCGTGGCGCCGTACCTGTTCTTGACGCCTCGCACGAGCCGGAGGCGGGCGTGCCGGTCGCCCTCGAAGGAGAGCACCACGTCCACGAGATGCTCCAGGAGGCGGGGCCCGGCGATCGCGCCCTCCTTGGTCACATGGCCCACCAGGAGCGTCGACATGCCGCGCTCCTTCGAGGCCCGGATGAGGGCGCCGGCGACCTCGCGGACCTGTGCCATGCCGCCGGGCGCGCCCTCGATCTCCGGTGAGGCGACGGTCTGCACGGAGTCCAGGACGAGGAGCGACGGCTTGACCGCGTCCAGGTGCCCCAGGACGGCGGAGAGGTCGGTCTCGGCGGCCAGATAGAGGTGGTCGTTGATCGCCCGGATCCGGTCGGCCCGCATCCGCACCTGGCTCGCGGACTCCTCGGCCGTGACGTAGAGGGTGCGGTGGTCGTCGCTCGCCGCCTTGGCGGCCACGTCCAGCAGCAGCGTCGACTTGCCCACGCCCGGCTCGCCCGCGAGCAGCACGACGGCGCCGGGCACGAGCCCGCCGCCGAGCACGCGGTCCAGCTCGCCGACCCCGGTCGAGCGGGCGGCGGCCTGCCGGCTGTCCACCTGGCCGATGGGCACGGCGGCGGAGGAGACCCGCCCCGCGGCCGTCGTGCGGACCGCGGGGGCGCCGCCGAACTCCTCGACCGTCCCCCAGGCCTGGCACTCCGGGCAGCGGCCGAGCCATTTGGCCGTCGTCCAGCCGCATTCGGTGCAGCGGTAGGACGGGCGGTCCTTCGCGGATTTCGTACGGGCAGCCATGGACGTCACCGTATAGGTGGGGTCCGACAGTGCCGGTCGTGGGCACGGGAGCCGAACATGCGCCCGATGCGGTATTTCCGGTGGAATCAGGGATTCCTGTCCTCTTTCGAGGGAGACCGTCACTCGTAAGGATTAAATGTCGGAAAGTGCTGTCAGGGTTCCGTGCGTATCTGCCTACGGTCGCCACGTGACGAGAGCCAGGCTGGAGACCCCCACACACACCACCGGCGCACACCGGGCGCACCGCCGCGAGGCCCGCCCCTCCGCGCAGCGCTCGTCCGCACGCCACGAGCCGTATCTCGACGGCCTGTTCACCTACTGCCTCTCCGTGCTCTGCGACCACGAGGCGGCCACCGAGGCGCTCGGCTCGGTCCTGGCGATCGCCGAGCGGCAGGACGGCCGGTGCCCCGCGGCCGAGGAGGAACGTAAATCCTGGCTGTACGCCCTGGCCAGATGGACGTGCCTGCGCGCGCTCACCGAGCAGGGGCGGGGCCGTCAGGCGCACCGGAGGGCGCCCGCCTCCCGGAGGGCCGCACCCCGCGAGGGCGTCCGCGCCCCGCGCCGGCACGCCCCCCAGGAGGAGGCCAGCTGTCCCGCGGAGTCCCCGGCGGCCGAGGCGCACCGGCGTGAACTCGCCCAGCTGGCCTGGCCCGAGGCCGCGGGCACCACCCCCGAGCAGCGCGAGGCGCTGGAGCTCGCCGTGCGCCACGGGCTCACCCCGCGCGCCGTCGCCGCCGTCCTCGGCCTCGACCCCGGCAGCGCCCGGGAGCTCCTGGCGGGAGCCGCCTGCGAGGTGGAGCGCACCCGCGCCGCCCTCGCCGTGGTCGAGAAGGGCGACTGCCCCGCCGTCGCGCGGCTCACCGGCGCCCACCAGGTGCTGCTCTCGGCGGCCCTGCGCCGCGAGCTCGTCCGGCACGTCGACGACTGCCCCCGCTGCCGCCGCGCCGCCGAGCGGGCCGGAGCGGCCGGGCCCTGGCCCGGTGCGGCCGTCACCCCGGCCGCCGCCGCGCTGCCGGTCGTCGAGGCGCCCCGCCCCTCGGTGCACGTCGCCCTGGCCCACGCCCGGCGGTCCAGGTCCGGCGCCCCGCGCTTCGGCCGGACCGGCTTCCCGCTGGACCCCAAGGACCACGCCGCGCGCCGCGACCGGCTGCGCGCCCGGGTCCTGACGACGACGGTGGTGGCGACGGTCGTCGCGGCCCCGGTGATCGCCCTGTGGGCCGCCTACCGGGGCGCGCCGCTGACCGGCGAGGGCAGGGACACCTCGGTCACGGCGTCCGACGTGGACGGCGGGTCCGGGACGGACGATCCGTACGACCACTACGAGAACGCCGGCAACGCCCGCCCCGAGGAGGGCGACGCGTTCGCCGACGGCGGGCGGGGCGCGGACGTCTCCGCCGAGGTCGTCAGCGTCGGCTCCGGCCCGGCCGGAGCGTCCTCCCTCGCGGTCGCGGCCCGCTCGTCCGGCGGCCGTACGACGATCACGCTGACCGCGACCGGCGACACGACCGTGGTCTGGTCGGCCAGGACGGACGCCCCGTGGCTCCGCCTCAGCCGGACGGCAGGCACGGTCGCCCCCGGCCGGAGCGTCACCCTGCACGTCTTCGTGGACCACGCGGCCGAGCCCAGGGGCCCGTGGAGCGCCCGCGTCCTGCTCACCCCGTCCGGTTCCGCGGTCGCGATCACCGGCCACGGCGCCACGAGCCCGCGCCCCGGAAGTCCGCAGCCGTCCCCGGACCCGTCGGCCGGGACCCCGGACCCCACCCCGACGTCGCCGCCCCCGTCGACGGACCCCACCCCGGACCCCACGGATCCGACCGGGTCGCCGGACCCGACACCCTCGCCGACGGACCCGCCGACGGACGACCCCGGCTCTCCCACCCCGTCGCCCTCCGACGGCACCACCGCGCCCACCCCGACCTCGGACACCACCGGGGACCCCGGCGGGCCGTCCGGATCCGGGGGCTGACATGGAGGAACGGCGCCCGGGTGCACGGCGGAACGTTTGCGCGCCGCGCGCCCGGACGCCGTCGGAGAGGCCGAGGAGCCGCGGGGGCCGCCCCGACGGGCGTGTCTCAGGCCGGGTCGGCCGGGTGCGGCGCCATCGGCAGCAGCGACGCCAGCCGCTGCTCGCACAGCTCGGTCAGCCGGTCGTACGCCTCCTTGCCCATCAGTTCGATGAGCTCGGGACGGTACGACACGTAGACCGGCTCACCGGCGCCGTGCGCGGACGTCGCCGAGGTGCACCACCAGTGCAGGTCGTGACCGCCCGGGCCCCAGCCCCGGCGGTCGTACTCCCCGATGGAGATCTGGAGCACGCGCGTGTCGTCGGGCCGTTCGATCCAGTCGTACGTACGGCGGACCGGCAGCTGCCAGCACACGTCGGGCTTGGTCTCCAGCGGCTCCCTGCCCTCCTTCAGGGCCAGGATGTGCAGGGAGCAGCCCATGCCGCCGGCGAACCCGGGGCGGTTCTGGAAGATGCAGGAGCCCTCCCAGCGCCGCGTCTGGCGTTCGCCGTCCTCGTCGACCCCGACCCAGCCGGTCTTGGTGCCCACGTCGTGGAACTGCCACAGCTCCGGTGTGAGCCGCGCCACGTGACCGGCCACCCGCTTCTCGTCGTCCTTGTCCGAGAAGTGCGCGCCCAGCGTGCAGCAGCCGTCGTCGGCGCGGCCCGCCTGGATCCCCTGGCAGCCGCTGCCGAAGATGCAGGTCCACCTGGAGGTCAGCCAGGTCAGATCGCAGCGGAAGACCTGCTCGTCGTCGGCGGGGTCGGGGAATTCGACCCAGGCCCGCGCGAAGTCGAGCCCCTTCTCGTCGGGCCCGTCCGGCCCGGTGGCTTCCGCCTGCCGCATCTCCTGCTTCGTCTTCTGCTGCTTCTTCGTGGCTTTGTCCGGCTTCGCCTTTTTCGTCTTTGGCACGTGCCCAGAGTAAGCCGCAGTAGCGTTCCCGTATGAGACTCGGAGTCCTCGACGTGGGGTCGAACACGGTGCATCTGCTGGTGGTCGACGCGCATCCCGGCGCCCGCCCGCTGCCGGCCCACTCGCACAAGGCGGAACTACGGCTCGCCGAACTCCTCGACCGGGACGGGGCGATCGGCCCCGAGGGCGTCGACCGCCTCGTGACGACGGTCGCCGACGCCCTCCAGGCCGCCGAGGACAAGGGCTGCGAGGACGTGCTGGCCTTCGCCACCTCCGCCGTGCGTGACGCGGGCAACGCGGACCAGGTGCTGGCCCGGGTGCGCGACGAGACCGGGGTCACCCTCGCCGTCCTCAGCGGCGAGGAGGAGGCCCGGCTGACCTTCCTGGCCGCCCGCCGCTGGTTCGGCTGGTCGGCGGGGAAGCTGCTGGTCCTCGACATCGGCGGCGGTTCGCTGGAGGTCGGCTACGGGATGGACGAGGAGCCCGACGCCGCCGTGTCGCTGCCGTTCGGCGCCGGCCGGCTCACGGCCGCCTGGCTCCCCGGCGACCCGCCGGACCCCACCGACGTACGCGCGCTGCGCCGCCATGTCCGCGCCGGCATCGCCCGTACGGTCGGCGAGTTCACCCGGCTGGGACCGCCCGACCATGTGGTGGGCACCTCCAAGACGTTCCGCCAGCTCGCCAGGATCACGGGCGCCGCCCGGTCCGCCGAGGGGCTGTACGTGCAGCGCGTCCTCACCCGCAAGGCGCTGGAGGAGTGGGTGCCGAAGCTGTCGACGATGACCGTCGAGCAGCGGGGGAATCTGCCCGGCGTCACCGAGGGGCGCGCCGCGCAGCTCCTGGCGGGGGCGCTCGTCGCCGAGGGCGCGATGGACCTGTTCGGGGTCGAGGAGCTGGAGATCTGCCCCTGGGCGCTGCGCGAGGGAGTCATTCTCCGCCGCCTCGACCACCTGCCCGCGCAGCAGGCCGCCCTGGCCTGATCCCCGTGGGCGCCCCGGTCCCGTCCTCGCGGGCGCCCTCATGGGCCTTCTCACTTTCAGCCGGGCTCCCTCGGACTCGCACACCGCTGCCCGTACCCTGTCCACGTGGCAGAACCAGTGGTGCGCATCCCGGATGCGAAGGTCGCCCTGTCGACGGCTTCCGTCTATCCGGAGTCGACGGCGACGGCCTTCGAGATCGCGGCGCGCCTGGGCTACGACGGTGTCGAGGTCATGGTCTGGACCGACCCCGTCAGCCAGGACGTCGAGGCGCTGCGGCGGCTGTCGGACTATCACCAGGTCCCGATCCTCGCCGTGCACGCGCCCTGTCTCCTGATCACCCAGCGGGTCTGGTCGACCGACCCGTGGGTGAAGCTCCAGCGGGCGAGAGCCGCGGCGGAGAAGCTCGGCGCGTCGACGGTGGTCGTCCACCCGCCGTTCCGGTGGCAGCGCAACTACGCCCGGGACTTCGTCTCCGGCATCTGGCGCATGGCGGACGAGACCGATGTGCGCTTCGCCGTGGAGAACATGTACCCGTGGCGCTACCGGGACCGCGAGATGCTCGCGTACGCCCCCGCCTGGGACGTCAGCAACGACGACTACCGGCACTTCACCGTGGACCTCTCGCACACCTCGACCGCCCGCACCGACAGCCTGGCCATGGTGGACCGGATGGGCGACCGGCTCGCCCATGTCCACCTCGCCGACGGCAAGGGCTCCGGCAAGGACGAGCACCTGGTGCCCGGCCGGGGCGACCAGCCGTGCGCGGAACTGCTGGAGCGCCTGGCCCGTACGGGCTTCGACGGCCATGTGGTCATCGAGGTCAACACCCGCCGCGCCATGTCGTCGGCCGAACGCGAGGCCGACCTCGCGGAGGCGCTCGCCTTCACCCGGCTGCACCTGGCGTCGTCGGCGCGGACGCCCCGCACGTGACCCCCGGCGCCGACGACCCGTCCCCGCGGCGCAGGGGGCGCCCCGCCCGCACGGCGGGCGCCACCGGCCCCGACGCCAGGACCCGGATCCTGGAGGCGGCCCGCAGCGAGTTCGCCGAGCGCGGCTACGACAAGACGTCCGTGCGGGGCATCGCCAGGGCCGCCGGTGTCGACGCCGCCCTGGTCCACCACTACTTCGGTACGAAGGACGAGGTCTTCGCCGCCGCCATCGAGCTCTCCTTCGAGCCCGCCCTCGTCCTGCCCCAGGTCCTCGGCGGGCACCCGGAGGACCTGGGGGAGCGGCTGGCCCGGTACTTCATCGGCGTATGGGAGAACCCGGCGTCCCGCGCGCCGCTGCTGGCGATCCTCCGGTCCGCGCTCACGCACGAGGCGGCGGCGAAGGTGCTGCGCGGCTTCGTGCTGCGCCGGCTGCTGGAGCGGATCGCGGCGGAGCTGGACGTGCCGGACCCGACCTTCCGCGCCGAGCTGGCGGCCTCGCACATGATCGGGATCGCGATGCTGAGGTACGTCATCCGGGCGGAACCGCTGGCCTCCACGGATCCCGAGAAGATCATCGCCATGGTGGCGCCCACGCTCCAGCGGTATCTGAGCGACGGGTGATCCGGGTCCGGCCCGTGTGACGGCTGTGCCGGTGGGATCACAACGGTGTCGCGAGTCGGTACCGGACACCGGCCGTGGCCGGAATCTGAGGTTGGCTGTCCCGGACCGGGTGGGCCGACGTACGGCGTGGACAAGGTGGGGGAGACGAACATGCGTGTGACGACCGGAGCCGGGCAGGGACCGGGCGGCGGGAGCGCCGCCGTGTCGCGCAGGCGGCTGCTGCGGCTGGCCGGCGCGAGTCTCGGCCTCGCGCTGGCGGGAGCGGTGACCGCGTGCGGGCCCGAGGAGGCCGACGCCTCCGGCGGCGGCACCGGCGACCCGAAGCCCGGCGGCGCGGGCGGGGACGCGTTCACGACACCGCCCGCCGGGACCGCGCCGCGCGCCCTGTGGCAGGAGACGACCGCGGTGGGCACCCTCGGCAACCACGAGGTGCTCGCCGTCGTGGGGGACGTGGTGCTGGTCGCCGGTGATCCCCTGGTGGGCCGGTCCCTCACCACGGGGAAGAAGCTGTGGTCGCTGAAGGACGCCGCCCAGCCCGGCGCGCGGCTGATCATGGGCGGGGACACGCTCTACCTGGCCAGCGGGACGTACGACGGTGACCTCGTGGGCCTGGACCCTGCCACCGGCAAGGAAACCTGGCGCAGCCGGCTGGAGGGGCGCTACGCGCAGCCCCGGCCCGTCGGAGCCGACACCGAACGCGTGTATGTGATCGCGGGCATCCTGGAGAAGGACCTCAGCTCCCGCACCAACGTGATCGCCGCCATCGACATCCGTACGGGCAAGGCGGTCTGGAGCGAGAAGCGGGACACCGGGACCGACGAGTCCGGTCTCACCTCCGCGGTGAGCGGTGAGCGCCTGGTCTACACCGACCTCCGCAAGAACCTGACCGTCCGCGACACCACGACCGGACGCCAGCTCTGGACGAAGAAGATCAGCAGGGCCAACTTCGAGCGGATCGCCGTCCACGAGGGAGCGGTGATCGTCTCCGACGGCCGTCACCTGCGCTCCTTCGCCCTGGACGACGGCGCCGAGCGCTGGTCGCTGCCGACCGAGGAGTTCGACACGTTCAACGGGCCGACCGTCGTCGACGGGGTGCTCTACGCCTCGGACAGCGCCCACTCCCTGTGGGCCGTCGACCCCGGCACGGGCAAGCAGCGCTGGCACAACACGGAGGATCTGCGCGAGGTCTCGGTGCCGCTCCAGTTCGCCAAGGTGGGGGAGACCCTGTACGGGGCGACGGAGTTCGACAAGAACGGCGGCGTGCAGGCGTACGACGCGCGGGACGGGAAGCTCCGCTGGACCTTCAACGACGGCGGGGGCTCGCTGGAGCAGTGGTACGTGGTCCCCGGCGACGACAAGCGGCTGGCCGCCCTGCACGCCGAGCGGCTGTTCGCGCTGCCGGCGGTGTGACCCGGGGGCGGCGGCACGGGGCCTGCGTCACTCCCCGGCCCCGCCCACCCGTTGAGCATCACATCCCGCATTCCGGACACTGTGTCCAGATCTTGGCACGGGAGGCGTACGCTCGGAGACAGTCTTTTCTGTCGAAGGAGCGAGAGACGATGCCCCAGCTGAGGTCCCGCACTGTCACCCACGGCCGCAACATGGCGGGCGCCCGCGCCCTTATGCGGGCGTCCGGCGTAGCCAGTGAGGACATCGGTAAGCCCATCATCGCGGTCGCCAACTCCTTCACCGAGTTCGTCCCGGGCCACACGCACCTCGCCCCGGTCGGCCGGATCGTCTCCGAGGCGATCAAGGCCGCCGGCGCGGTGCCCCGCGAGTTCAACACCATCGCGGTGGACGACGGCATCGCCATGGGCCACGGCGGCATGCTCTACAGCCTGCCCTCCCGCGACCTCATCGCGGACAGCGTCGAGTACATGGTCGAGGCCCACTGCGCCGACGCCCTGATCTGCATCTCCAACTGCGACAAGATCACCCCCGGGATGCTGATGGCCGCGCTGCGCCTCAACATCCCCACGGTCTTCGTCTCCGGCGGTCCGATGGAGGCCGGCAAGGCCACCCTCGTCGACGGCACGGTCCGCACCCTCGACCTCGTCGACGCGATCTCGGACGCCGTCAACGACAAGATCTCCGACGCGGACATCCTCCGCATCGAGGAGAACGCCTGCCCGACCTGCGGCAGCTGTTCCGGCATGTTCACCGCCAACTCGATGAACTGCCTCGCCGAGGCCATCGGCCTGGCGCTCCCGGGCAACGGCTCGGTCCTCGCCACCCACACCGCCCGCAAGGCGCTGTACGAGAACGCCGCCCGCACGGTCGTCGAGATCACCGAGCGCTACTACGGGGAGGACGACGACTCCGTCCTGCCCCGCAACATCGCCAGCCGCGAGGCGTTCGAGAACGCCATGGCGCTCGACATCGCCATGGGCGGCTCCACCAACACGATCCTCCACCTGCTGGCCGCCGCGCAGGAGGCGGAGCTGGACTTCGGCCTCGCGGAGATGGACGAGATCTCCCGGCGGGTCCCCTGCCTCGCGAAGGTCGCCCCCAACGTGGCGCCCGGCGGCACGTACTACATGGAGGACGTCCACCGCGCGGGCGGCATCCCCGCCATCCTCGGCGAGCTGCACCGGGGCGGTCTGCTCAACGAGAACGTCCACAGCGTGCACGCGGCCTCCCTCGACGAGTGGCTCAAGACCTGGGACGTGCGCGGCGGTTCGCCCTCCGCCGAGTCGCTCGACCTCTGGTACGCGGCCCCCGGGTGCAAGCGCTCGGCGACCGCCTTCTCCCAGTCGGAGCGCTGGGACAGCCTCGACACGGACGCGGCCGGCGGCTGCATCCACTCGGTCGAGCACGCCTACTCCAAGGACGGCGGGCTCGCGGTCCTCAAGGGCAACCTGGCCGTCGACGGCTGCGTCGTGAAGACGGCCGGCGTCGACGAGTCGATCTGGACCTTCGAGGGCCCGGCCGTCGTCTGCGAGTCGCAGGAGGAGGCCGTCGACAAGATCCTCCGCAAGGAGATCAAGGAGGGCGACGTCGTCGTCATCCGCTACGAGGGCCCCAAGGGCGGCCCCGGCATGCAGGAGATGCTCTACCCGACGTCGTTCCTGAAGGGCCGCGGCCTCGGCAAGAGCTGCGCCCTCGTCACCGACGGCCGCTTCTCCGGCGGCACCTCGGGCCTGTCCATCGGCCACGCCTCCCCCGAGGCGGCGTCCGGCGGCACCATCGCCCTGGTCGAGGACGGCGACAGGATCGCGATCGACATCCCGAGCCGCACGATCGAGCTCCTGGTGTCCGACGAGGAGCTGGCCACCCGACGCGAGGCGCTGAACGGCGTGTACGCACCCAAGAACCGCGACCGCAAGGTCTCCCAGGCGCTGCGCGCGTACGCGGCGATGGCGACCAGCGCGGACAAGGGCGCGGTCCGCGACGTCTCCAGGCTCGGCTGACCCGACGCCTTCCCGTACGGCCCCGTCCCTGGTCTCACCAGTGGGCGGGGTCGTCCGCGTCCACGGCGAAGACGGACCCGTCGGGCGCGGTGCCGATGACGCTGCGGCCCAGGACGACGGGCGAGGGCAGCGACGAGGCGTGGCCGAGCTTCCCCTCCCGCAGCCGGGGACGTGTCTGGCCGAGCAGCGTCCCGTGCTCCGTGTCGACGGCGAGCAGCCGTCCGTCGGCGGCCGAGAAGTACAGCCGGCCGCCCGCCCCGACGACCGGGGCCGAGGTCGTGCTGACCGCCGTCTCCAGCCGCCACCGCTCGGCCCGCGCGGCCCCCGGGCGGACGTCGACGGCCAGCAGGGTGCCGCCGCGCTCCAGGAGCAGGGCGGTGTCCCCGTCCACCACGGCCTCCGGCCCGTTCATCCGGAAGGGCAGCGGGATCCGGGTCGTACGGCGCGGACCGGGGTCGTAGCGGACGAGCGCGGTGGTCTGCGCCTTCTGGTCCATCGAGGTCAGCAGGAGCGCCCCGCCGGAGGTACCCGCGGGGGTGAGCATCCCGTCCAGCCTGCGCTGCCAGGCCGTCCTCCCGGTGCTCGCCTCGACGGCCGTGACCAGGGTGGTCGTCCCCCGGGCCGAGCTCTCGAAGGCGTACGCGAGCCCGGTCGCCGGCTCGTACAGCGCGAAGCCCGGGCTCACGTGTCCCGGGACGGCGCGCCGCCACCGGGAGGTGCCGGTCGCCGCGTCGAGTGCCTGGAGCGTCCCGTCCTGGCGCACCACCAGCAGGGTGTCGCCCGCCGGGAAGGGGGAGTCGAGGTACGCGGAGAGGTCCTTGTGCCAGAGCTCCGTGCCCTCGCCCGGGGAGTACGCCCGGGCCTCCCCGCCCGTCACGACGGTGTACGCCACGCTCCCGGCGACCGCGCCCACGGGGCCCGGCCCCTCGGAACCCTCCGACGAGCCCTCGCGCCGCGACCAGACGGGGTGGCCGTCCGAGGGGTCCAGCCGGGCGGCGCCGGAAGCGGCGGAGACGCAGTACAGCGCGGGGTGCGTACCGGCGGTCCCCGGGGAGCAGGACGGGGCCGAGCCGCCCCGCTCCGCCGGCGGCGTCCGCCAGGGCGTGAAGGCCGCCGCCGTGCTCTTCCTCGGCGCGGGCTCCGGCTCCGGCTCCCCGGGCCCGCCCCACGCTCCGGCCGCCCAGAGGCCGCCGGCCACCAGGACCACCGCCACGGCGACGGCCGCGAGCCGGCGGGTGCGGCGGCGCCTCACCGCCCCGGGCCCGGAGGGCAGCCCGTCGGCCACCCGTACATGCGTGGGCTCCTCGTCGGCGTCCCCCTGTGCCGTCCCCGCCGGCACCACGGACTCCGCCGCGACCGGCCTGCGCTGGACGGGAATGAAGGCGGCCGCCTCGTACGACGGAGGGTGCAGCGCGGCCATGATCTCGTCGGGCGTGGGCCGGTCCCCGGGGTCCTTGGCGAGGCACCGCCCGACCAGGGGCGCCAGATCCGGCGGCACCCCGGCCAGGTCCGCCTCGTCGTGCACCACCTGGTAGGCCACGAGGTACGGGCTGTCCGAGTCGAAGGGCCCCCGCCCGGTCGCCGCGTGCACCAGCACCGCCCCGAGCGCGAACACGTCCGCCGCCGGACCGACCTCGCGGGGCCGCTGGAACTGTTCGGGCGCCATGTAGGGCGGTGAGCCGATCAGCTTCCCCGTCTCCGTACGGAGATCACTGTCGTACGGCCGGGAGATCCCGAAGTCGATGACCTTGGGGCCGGTGTCGGGCAGCAGCACGTTGCTCGGCTTGAGATCCCGGTGGATGACTCCGGCGCGGTGGATGTCGCGCAGCGCCTCGGCGAGCCCGGCCGTGAGCCTGCGCAGCTCGGCGGGGCTCATCGGCCCGTTCCGCTTCACCTGCGCGGCGAGCGTCGGGCCGGGGACGTACAGGGTGGCCATCCAGGGCAGCCCGGCCGCCGGATCGGCGTCCACGACGGGCGCGGTGAACGCCCCGCTGACCCGCCGGGCGGCCGCGACCTCCTGCCGGAAACGCGCCCTGAACTCCGGATCGTCCGCGTGCTGGCGGTGCACCACCTTCACCGCGAGCTGCAACCCCGAGGCGGAGCGCGCCAGGTGCACGACACCCATGCCGCCCGCTCCGAGACATGCCTCCAGCCGATACTGCCCGGCGTACTCAGGATGCTCCGCTTCCGGATGTGAACCGGTCCCTCGCAGCGGCGGCATCGCCCACCCCCGTGTGTTCGTGCGCAAGCGCGACGCACGGAGCCTAGTCGATGGTGCGTGCGAGCAGCGTGGGGCTTGTTAGCCTGCGCGTCACACCGCATCGCTTTCAACGGGGGAGGCACTCATGGGTGTTGAGGAGAAGAGCGTCGGCACGGTGACCACGGACGTCACGGGCGCGACGGACACGGTCACGGAGGCGGTCGTCGCGGAGGCGGTCGTCATGGAGGAGGTGACGACGCTCGCCGCGGGCGCCGTCGTCTACCCGATCGCTCCCGGCTACCGCGTCAACGTCCGCAGGGGACCCGGCACGCAGTACGGGATCGTCCGGACGCTGCCGTACGGGATGAGCGTCCCGGTCCACTGCCAGAAGCCGGGGGAGCGGGTCACCGGCCCGTACGGCACGTCGAACCTCTGGGACAACATCGCCAACGGCCAGTTCGTGTCGGACGCCTATGTCCACACGGGCAGTGACGGCTACATCGCACCGCGCTGCGACTGACGGAAGCGGGACTCGGCCGGGGATAATCGGTTCCGTGAGCGAGAACAGCGAAGCCTCCGGAACGCCCTCGGCCGTGCCTCCGGGCTCCACCGCACCAGGGCCGCGGCCCGAACCTCTCCGTTTCTTCGGTACGACCTGGGTCGACCATGACGGGGGGTACGGGCTGCGGCGCGTGGGCGCCACCGTCGGCTCGCTCGCGGCGGCCGTCGCCGCGTGCTTCGTCCTGCGCTTCGCCTACCAGGGCCTGGAGATCGCCGAGGTGGGCAGCCTCGTCGGGACCCTGGTGGTGCTGATGTTCGCCGTCTGCAGCGCCATCGCCTTCCGCAAGACCTGGGAGGGCTTCACCCGCCGCCCCGCCGACCCGGCCCACGAGGACAGGCTGCGCGGCCTCAAGGCGATCGGCTTCATCGGCTCGCTGCTCGCCTACTTCGTCCGCTCCTTCACCGAGGCCCCGGGGGAGAAGCTGCGGCGTACGGAGTACGAGACGGCGCTCGCCCAGTACGCGAAGCGCCGCTCCTCGCGCACGGGCAACCCGGCCGCCCGTAAGGGAGCCAAGGGGAAGCGCTCCGGGCGCAGGTAGAACCCGTGGTTCCGGGCTCGCGCGCGCCGTAGTGCGTGCACGATGAATCCATGACCGCTCCCACGTCCCGCGCCCTCTCGTTCGACAGCGCCGCCGCCGAGTACGCCGCCGCGCGCCCCGGATACCCGCCCGCGCTCCTGGACGCCGTCGAGGAACTGGCCGACCGCCCCCTGAGGGGGGCCCGTACGGTCGACGTCGGCGCGGGGACGGGCATCGCCACCCGGCTGCTGGACGCCCGCGGCGCCCTGGTCACCGCAGTCGAGCCGGGCCCCGGCATGGCGGCGGAGCTGCACCGGTCACTGCCGCACGTCCCCGTGGTCCGGGGCGACGGCAACCGCCTCCCCCTGGCCACCGGGGCGGCCGACCTGGTCACCTACGCCCAGTCCTGGCACTGGACCGACCCGGACCTGGCCCTCCCCGAGGCGCGCCGGGTCCTGCGCACCGGCGGGGCGCTGGCCCTCTGGTGGAACGTCTCCGACCACTCCGCCCCCTGGATCGCCGGCCAGGACACCCGGCTGCGCCGCCATCTCGGCGCGGGCAGCAGCGCCCACGGCTCACCGGCCGACTCCCGGAACCTCGCGCGGCTCTCCGGCGGCGACTTCGCGCAACGGCTGGTGCCGTGGTCCCGGACGGTCCCGGTCGACCTGCACCTCGCCAACCTCGCCACCCACTCCGCCTTCCTCGTGCGGGGTGTGGACGGCGAGCGGTCCACCCGCCGGTTCATGGACGAGGAGCGCGCACACCTGACCGCCGAGTTCCCGGACGGCATGGTCGAGGAGCGCTACGTGGTCGAACTCGCCGTACTGGTCCTCTGAACGCTCCGTGACGGCCGCCGAACGGGGCCCCGCGTCCCTTGACTCGGCCCCTCCGGCAGGACCAATATTCATCACATGATGAATTCTCTGCGTCCCACGAACGCGGGGGCCGTCGAGGCACACGCCCTCACCGTCGTACGAGGGGACCGCACCGTCCTGCGCGGTCTCGGCTTCACGGTCGAGCCGGGCAGGATCACCGGCCTCCTGGGCCCGTCGGGCTGCGGCAAGTCCACGCTGATGCGGGCCGTCGTCGGCACCCAGGCCAAGGTCACGGGCACCCTCGACGTCCTCGGCCGCCCGGCCGGCCACCCGTCCCTGCGGCCCCGCGTCGGCTACGTCACCCAGGCACCGTCGGTCTACACGGACCTCACCGTGCGTCAGAACCTGGACTACTTCGCGGCCGTGCTCCTGCCGGGCCGCGCCCGCCGGGGAGAACGCGAGGAGGCCGTCACCCGCGCCATCGGCGACGTCGACCTCACCAGCCACGCCGACTCCCTCGCCGGCGCCCTCTCCGGCGGCCAGCGCAGCCGCGTCTCGCTCGCAGTCGCCCTGCTCGGCACCCCCGAACTCCTGGTGCTCGACGAGCCGACCGTCGGCCTCGACCCCGTACTGCGCCGCGACCTGTGGGACCTCTTCCACTCCCTCGCCGCCGACCGGGGCACCACGGTCCTCGTCTCCTCCCACGTCATGGACGAGGCCGAACGCTGCCACCGGCTGCTGCTCATGCGCGAGGGCACGATCCTCGCCGACGACACCCCCGACGCCCTCCGCACCCGTACCGGCTCCGCCACCGTCGAGGAGGCCTTCCTCCACCTCGTGGACGAGGCCGCCGCGGACGAGGCCACCGCCCGCCAGGAGACGACCCGATGAGCACCGACGCCGCCCCCGCACTGTCCCCGGCCCGGACCTTCGCCACCGCCGGCCGGGTCCTGCGCCAGCTCCGCCACGACCCCCGCACGATCGCACTCCTGCTGATCGTCCCGGTCCTGATGATCACGCTGCTGCGCTACGTCTTCGACGCCACCCCGGAGACCTTCGACGCCATCGGCGCCTCGCTGCTCGGCATCTTCCCGCTGATCACGATGTTCCTGGTGACCTCGATCGCCACCCTCCGCGAACGCACCTCGGGCACCCTCGAACGCCTCCTCGCCCTCCCTCTCGGAAAGGGCGACCTGATCGCCGGCTACGCGCTGGCCTTCGGCGCCGTCGCCGTCGCCCAGTCGCTCCTGGCCACCGCGATGTCCGTCTGGGTCCTCGGGCTGGACGTCGTCGGATCCCCTTGGCTGCTGCTCCTGGTCGCCCTGCTCGACGCCCTGCTCGGCACGGCGCTCGGCCTGTTCGTCTCGGCCTTCGCCGCATCGGAGTTCCAGGCGGTCCAGTTCATGCCCGCCGTGATCTTCCCGCAGCTGCTGCTCTGCGGACTGTTCACCCCGCGCGACCGGATGCACCCCGTACTCGAAGCCATCTCCGACGTCCTGCCCATGTCGTACGCCGTCGACGGGATGAACCAGGTCCTCACGCACACCGACGTCACCGCCGACTTCTACCGCGACGTCCTGATCGTCGCCGGCAGCGCCCTGCTCGTCCTCTGCCTGGGCGCCGCAACCCTCCGGCGCCGCACCACCTGAGGGCGCGGTGCGAGGATGGGCACGACGATCAGCGCCACGTACCGCGCACCGCCACCCGGAGGATGAACCGCATGACCCAGACAGTCGCAGTCCTCGGTACCGGAAAGATCGGCGAGGCCCTGCTCAGCGGCATGATCCGGGCCGGCTGGCGCGCCGGTGACCTGCTGGTGACCACCCGCCGCGCCGAGCGGGCCGAGAAGCTACGCGCCCGCTACGGCGTCGAGGCCGTCACCAACGCCGAGGCCGCCAAGAGCGCCGACATCCTCATCCTGGCGGTCAAGCCGCAGGATATGGGCCGGCTCCTCGACGAACTGGCCCCGCACGTCACCGCCGACCGCCTCGTCATCAGCGCCGCCGCCGGCATCACCACCGCTTTCATCGAGGAGCGCCTCACCGTCGGCACCCCGGTCGTACGCGTCATGCCGAACACCCCCGTCCTGGTGGACGAGGGCATGTCCGTCATCTCCGCGGGCAGCCACGCCACCGCCGAGCACCTCGACCACGCCGAGTCGATCTTCGGCGGCGTCGGCAAGACCCTCCGGGTCCCCGAGTCCCAGCAGGACGCGGCCACCGCGCTCTCCGGCTCGGGACCCGCGTACTTCTACTTCCTCGTCGAGGCGATGACCGACGCCGGCATCCTGCTCGGGCTGCCCCGCGCCCAGGCCCACGACCTGATCGTCCAGGCCGCCATCGGTGCGGCGGTCATGCTCCGGGACAGCGGCGAACACCCGGTCAAGCTCCGCGAGGCCGTCACCAGCCCGGCCGGCACCACCATCAGCGCCATCCGCGAGCTGGAGAACCACGGCGTACGGGCGGCCCTCATCGCCGCACTCGAAGCCGCCCGGGACCGCAGCCGCGAACTGGCGACCGGCAACGGCTGACCGGTCGGGCCGCTGCCCACTCACGGAGCCGGGGCGGCGGCCACGATCGCGCGTTCGATGGTCACCGCTCCGTTCCGTACGGGACCCGGGCGCAGTTCACCGAGCACCCCACGCCCCGCGCCGACCGTCACGCGGACGCACCGGCGGAGGCCCGCGCCCATGCGATGACCCGTCCGGCCGAACCGCGCACGAGGCCCGGGCTCGCCGCCCGGGCCGGCATGTCCGGAGCCCGCGCGACTACAGGCCGGCCCCCCGCGACAAGGGCGGGCCAAGAGGTGGGTTGACACGCCCCGGGCAGGTCCGTAGTGTGCTCCGAGTTGTCCGACGTGAGCGCCGACCCCGGTCGGTCCCCGGACAGCCATTCCGCAGTGACCACTCGAAACGAGCGACGTCTGTCGTGCGTTTTTACGTGCACACGTGCGAAATGAGGAATCAGCGTTCGAAGATGCTTCGAAGGTGCCCCGATTAGCGTCGGAGCCCAGGATTCCGCTAAAGTCTCACTCGTCGGAACGGCCCAACGGCCGGGATGGCAAACCCCGCTGACTGGGAATCAGGCCCGAAAGGATCTGATAGAGTCGGACTCGCCGGAAAGGGAAACGCGAAAGCGAAGAACTGGAAAGCGAATCAGCAGGAACCCGCTTCGGCCGGGAATCGGACACGAAAGAGTCTGATAGAGTCGGAAACGCAAGAACGAAGGGAAGCGCCCGGAGGGCCCCGGTGAA